>JABRVZ010000066.1:0-14764 GCA_039961775.1 Chloroflexota bacterium | reverse complement strand
GAGGAGGGCAGGTTTTCGGCGTGGAGCAGGTTGATTGAGCAGTAACAGGCGCGGGCGGGGAAGGAAGCGGGGGTCATTGCTGCGCTTGATAATGACTCTGGTTGACCAGGTAAATCCCAATCAGCGCCACCGTCCCGCCAATCCCCTGCCAGAGGGTGGGAATTTCGCCGAGCAGGGGGATGGCAAGCAGGGCGGTGACGACAGGCTGTAAAACCATGGTGGGCGCGACGATGGAGGCAGGGAGATGCCCGAGGGCGTAGGCGAGCGCCATGTAGCCGATGAGCTGCGAGACCAGCGCGGTGGCGAGGAAGACGATCCAGGTTTTGGTGTCGAAGCCGGTGAGCGGGTTGCCCATGAGCAGGTTGGCGGCGAAGAGGGCGAGGCTTGCGCCCACGCCGACCACCCAGATGTGGGCGATGGGGTTGAAGTGCAGGCGGCTTTTTTCGGTGAAGAGGAAGTAGCCGCCGTAGAAGAAGCCGGTGAAGGCTGCCATCAGGTCGCCGATGCCGAAACGGGGGTGCAGGAGAAAATCGGTCCCCATGATGAGCGCCGCGCCCCCCAGCGTGACTGCCAGTCCGCGCCAGAAGGTGCTGGAGAGTTTTTGTTTGAGGATGAGCCAGGTGCCGAGCGCCACCCAGAGCGGGGCGGTGTTGCCGAGCAGGGTGGCGTTGGCGGCGGTGGTGTAGGAGAGGGCGGTAGTCCACAGGGCAAGGTCGAGCGCGGTGAAGACGCCCGCCAGCAGGGGGAAAATCAGGGCGGCGGTGCGAAGCGTCCGTCTTTCCTCTTTGCGCGCCAGCACAAACGGCGCAAGCATGAAGATGGAAAAAAACATGCGGTAGAACGCGGTGACGGGACCCGGGGCATTTGCCCAGCGGACGAACATGGCAGAGAAACTCAGCGCCAGGACTCCGATGCCCAGCGCGAGGTAGGCGGGGATGTTTTTGTTTGGCATGAACGGTTATTGGATTTGCAGGCGGTCGAGGACGGCGGGCAGTTCGAGAAGCGTGGAAAGGCTCGCATCGGGCTGGACCTGTTCCTGCTTCTCCATCTCCGGGCTGGCGCGGCGGCTGATCCAGATTCCGTAGATGCCGGCTTGCTGTGCGCCGCGGATGTCGGCATCAAGGTTGTCGCCGACCATCACGGCTTCGTTGGGCGGGCAGTACCAGTGCGAGAGCGCCAGTTCGAAGATGCGCGGATGCGGTTTGCGGTAACTGCAGGCGGCGGAGGTCAGGATGAAGTCGAAGTATTCGGTGATGCCGAAGCGGCGGGCGAGTTGTTGAACGTCTTCGTCGTCGCCGGCGTTGGAGATGATTCCCAGGTGGTATCCCAGTGTGCGAAGTTGTTGCAGGGCGGGGATGGCGTCTTCTTCCAGCGCCCAGTTGGTTTGGGTGACGGAGAAGAGCGCATCGAGGGCGCGGCGCAGGGTGACGGCTGGCACGTCGTCATAGCCTTTTTCGTGGAGCAGTTCGCGCAGGACGAAGGTGTAGGTGGTTTCGAGCAGGTCTTTTTCGCGCTGCTTGAAGTATTCGTCCAGCCGTTTGCGGAATTCGCTGGGGAAGGTGTTGAGGTTGACTTCTATTCCCTGTGAACGAAGGTATTCGGTGAGCGCTTCATCTGCCTTTGCGGTGATGGGCGCCCAGTCTTGACGCCCGTACATGAGCGTCCCGCCGAAATCGAAGAGGATGGCGCGAATGAAGTTGCGGGGCATGAGGGCTATTGTACTTTGTCTGTTGAAAAAGGGAAAACGGTTTAACTCACCTTACGCGGTGGCGCGAGATTTATCTCGTGGTTTCAGGCGACATGAATGTCGCGGCACGAATGAACTGCGTAACGTCAGCGGTTTAACTTCCGCGCGCTTCGGCGGAAGGCGTTTTGGGCGGCAGGGTGGTGACCAGCACCTTGTCCACGCGCCTGCCGTCCATGTCCATGATTTCGAAGCGGTAGCCGTTCCACTCGAAGTGGTCGGTCACCTGCGGCACGCGCCCCAGCGACATCATCACAAAGCCGCTGAGGGTCTCGTATTCGTCCTCGTGCGGGAGGGTGGGGAAGCCGAAAATTTCCTTGAATTCGTCCACTTCCAGCATGCCGTCCAACAGCCAGGAGCCGTCCTGCCGCTGGGTGGCTTGCGGCTCGTCCTGTTCCATCTCGCCGACGATTTCCTCGAGGATGTCGTTGATGGTCAGCAGTCCCTGTATGCCGCCGAACTCGTCAACGACCAGGAGCATATCGGTGCCTTTTTCCTTGAGAATTTCGAGCGCGCGCGAAGCCAGCATGGTCTCAGGGATGTAGAACGCCGGGCGGAGCAGGTCTTTCAAGTTGATGGGTTCGCCCTTCAGGCTCGGCACAAGCAAATCCCTCGCCTTGACGATTCCCAGAATGACATCCAGCGTACCCTGCCGGACAGGGAAGCGCGAGTAATCGTTCGTCGCAATCTTTTCGCGGATTTCCTCGAGGCTGTCGTCAATATCCAGCCAGACGATGTCGGTGCGCGGCGTCATGATGGAATACACGCGCTGGTCGCCCAGGCTGAACACACCCTCCACCATCTCCTGCTCGGCTTCCTCGAAAATCCCCGCCTGAGTTCCCTGGTCAATGAGCAGTTGAATCTCTTCTTCCGTCACGGGTGGTTCGGCGCTCACCTTCACGCCCAACATCCGCAAAACCGACTCGGTCGAAAAACTCAAAAAGCGGACAATCGGCGAAAAGACCTTCGAGAAGAACAACATAATGCGCGCCGCCGAAGCAGAGACCCCTTCCGGGTCGCGCAGCGCCAGCCGCTTGGGAACGAGTTCGCCGACGACCAGCGAGAGATACGTGACCGGCAGAATGCCGACAATCAACCCGATCACCCCGCTGTATGGGTTCAGCGCGGGGTATTTGCTCACCTGAAGGTTGACCCACAACCCCAGCGTAGCGCCCGTCAACGCGCCGACGAGCAGGTCGGTGGCGGTGATGCCAATTTGAATGACCGAAAGGAACTGGTTGGGGTTTTCCAGCAGTTTCAGGGCGATGCTTGCACGGGCGTCGCCCTTGTTGCTTTCGTTTTGAAGCCGCGCCTTCCGTGAGGAGAGCAGGGCGGTCTCTGCCATTGCCATCAAACCGTTGACGATAATCAGCACCGCAATGGCAATCAGCCCGGACGTAAAGTCAATTTCTAGGGGGATTTCAGACATGATCCTACGATTGGAATACCTTGATTTTCCTTATTGTACTATGGATGAAACGCTTCACACTCAGCCGAGGCTGATTCTGTTCCCCAAACCGTTTTCTACCCTGATACCTGTATGCCCGACCCCGCTTCGACGCGCCCCACCACCCAGGCAGGTTGACTCAAGTCCCGCGCTCGCGCGAGAAATGCCTCCAGTTTTTCCTGCGGCACGCCCAGCAGGAGACCTCCGCTGGTCTGCGGGTCGAACAGCAGCATTTGATTTTCCTCATCGAGCGCCGCGTCGAATCGCACCTTTGGCTCGAAGTATGCCTTGTTATCGAACGCGCCGCCGGGGAAACATCCCAATTCGGCGTACTTGCGGGCGCAGGAAATAAACGGGATGCTGGAAAATTGAAAATTCAGCCCCACGCCCGAAGCCTCCGCCACCTCCATGGCGTGACCGAGAAAACTATAGCCGGTGATGTCCGTTCCCGCGCGCAGACCGAACTCAACGGCAAGTTGCGCCGCCTTGTCGTTCAGCCGCTTCATCCATTCCACCGCCTCGCGGACATCCGCCTCGTCCGCCTGTTCGCGCTTCAGGGCTGTGGTGGTCACGCCGAAGCCGAGCGGCTTGGTCAACACCAGCGCATCGCCGGCGCGAAGCCCGCCTTTGCTCATCATCTTCTGCGGGTGGACAAACCCGATCACAACCAGACCGTACTTCGGCTCCTTGTCCTTGACCGTGTGCCCGCCGGCGATGACCACGCCCGCCTCGCGCGCCTTTTCCGCGCCGCCGCGAATGATCTCGCTGGAGATTTCGGCGGGCAGGTTGTCGGGCAGGGCGGCAACGTTCAACGCCAGGAAGGGACGCCCGCCCATTGCGTACACATCCGACAGGCTGTTGGCGGCGGCGATGGAGCCGTAATCGTAGGCGTCGTCCACCACCGGGGTGAAGAAATCGGTTGTGACGACCAGCGCCTTGTCGTCATCCAAACGCCAAACAGCCGCGTCATCCGGTTCGCGCAGACCAATCAACAGGTCTGGGAAAGAGGCGGCGTCGAAGATGTCTTTGATGGGACGCAGAACCTGCGTCAGCGCATCCGCGCTTAGTTTGGACGCTCAACCCGCACAGGCGGAAAGGGTCGTCAGGCGGATTTCGCGTCCAGAGTGAGGAATGGGCATAATTCGGTAAAGGGACAGCCGTGCGGCTGTCCCTTGCTCCTTTGCGAATTAAGGTGTGGTGTCAGGGGTAAAGGTCGAGGGAGAAGTGTTCGGCAAGGGCAGGATGAACTGGTTGCCGCTGGGAATGAAGATGGTCTGCACGCCCGGCGCCAGTTTCAGGATGTATTGATACTGCAAAATTTCGGGATTCTCCTGAAGCGACTTGCCGATGAGTTCGTTGGCTTTCGCCTGCGCCTCCGCCTGGATGATTTGCGCCTCCGCCGCGCCCTTCGCCGCAATCACCGCCGCATCTGCCTGACCCTGCGCCACCTGCCGGGCTTGCTCGGCTTCCTGCTTCTTTTGTTCGACGACGAACTTGGCTTGCAAAGCCTGCTGTTCGGCAATCTGCTTTTGTTCGATGGATTGGGCGTATTCCTCGGTGAAGGTGATGTCGCGCAGGACGAAATCCACCAGAGTCAAACCGTTCTCCGCCATAATCTGCCGCAGCTGCTCGCTGATCTGGCTGGTCATTTCGAAGCGTTTGGTGCTCAACACTTCGTCCACCCGGTACTGCGAGACCGCATCGCGGATGATGCCGCGCGTTTGCGGCAGGATCAGGTCGTCCTGATAGCGCCGCTGCCAGGTTCTGTGAATGGTGATGACCGCCGAGGGGTCAATCTTGAAGATGACGGACGAATCGACAAAAATGCGCTGTCCGTCCGAAGTCCGCGCCTCCACAGTGACTTCATCGCCTGCCGCGCGCCCCATCGTGAACGTCTGCGTGGTGGTGGGGTAAAGTTCCACCCGCTCCACGAACGGGACGATCCAGTGCAAGCCGGGGGTGAGAGGCTCCGGGCGCAGACCGCCCTGCCCAAGCACCGTGATGACTACGCCTGCCTCGGTCGGTTCGATAAAGACCAGGCCTGCGCCCACCAGCGTCAACACCACCGCCAAAACCACCAAGCCGATGACCAGCGATGTCAGCCCTTTCACGCTCTTATTGCGGCTTGCCTGGGCAATTGCCAGAATGCCCAAGCCCACCACTGCCATCCACGAAAAGCCTGCCAACGCCTTGATAAACTCTGCGATATTCATTGTTCCTCCAGTTGGTAGTTGAAAATATTATACCGCCATGATAGCATAGCGCCATGCACGCCGGTCTTGGACAGGTCATCGAGTTGATTTTGGAGGGCGGAAATACTCTTGCGCGGATTTCCTGCCCCGCGAACCTGATTCCCGCGCCGGGGCAGTATCTGCTCGCCGGCTCCGCCTCACTCTCGGACCCTTTGCCTGTTCCTCTCTTCTCTACGGAATCCACGCCTTTTGGTTTTACCGCCGCTCCGCCCATGCCTGCGGATTGGACGCCCGGCGCTGAAATCGCCCTGCGTGGACCGCTCGGACGCGGCTTCACCCTGCCGCCGTCGGCGCGCAAGGTGGCGCTCGTCCCGTTCGACGAGGAGGTTTCCCGTCTGCAGGGGCTGATTGCGCCGGCGCTCAAACAGGGTTCGGCAGTCGTGTTGCTTGGCGAATCGGATTTGGGCGGTCTGCCGGATGAGGTGGAAGTCCAGCCGTTTTCTTTGCTGGAGGATGCGCTTGCCTGGGCAGATTATGCCGCCTTCGACGTTTTGCGCGAGAGTCTGCCGGGGCTGAGGGAAAGGCTGGGAGGGTTGAATCCGGTTCCGGCGGGGAAGGAGGCGCAAGTCCTCGTGCGGACGCCGATGCCGTGCGGAGGAATCGCTGAGTGCGGAGTCTGCGCTGTGATGGTGAAGTCCGGCTGGAAACTGGCGTGTAAGGACGGTCCGGTGTTCGAGTTGGAGGATGTCCTTGCGTAACGTTTTAGAACCAGATTCGGAATGAGGTTGTGGTGGTCGTCGTCAGCCCCTGATAGTTGACGCTGACTTCAATGGTGACGAGTTCCCCCGGCTTTTGATCGCTGAAATCGAAGGTGACTTGCCCGATGCCCCGCGCGCTGGTGGTGAAGAGGTATTCTTTCGTCGCGCCGTCGGTGAAGCGCACCACGGCTTTGACCGAGGCGTTTTCCAGCGCGTCGGAGGTTTGATCCTGAACGATGACATAAACGGTCTGCGAGCCGTTCTTGAGGGTGACGGCTTTCAGTACGAAGGCGCGGGCTTTGAGCGCAAGCACCGGTTTGATGGCAGCCTCCGGCGGCGGGACGGGGCGGAGGTGGGCGGGGTCTTCCTTTTGCAGGTCGAAGTAGAGGCGTCCGAGGTCAGAGATGACCACCCATTTTTCTGCGCCGCGGTCGGCGCGCCACTCGAAGCGCGCTCCCTCGAAGTATTGCACAATCAGCCCGTCCGCCGATTCGAAGGGGGAGATGGGGTTGCCAAACTGGTTCGGTCCGCCGTGGGCTTTGTAGAAATCGAGAAACGTGAAGCACACGCTGAAGCCTGTGGGGTATTTTTCGCATCCGTTCTTGTTTTCCACAGGCAGGGGGCTGCGCGGCTGGTAGAGCAGTGCGCCGAGCGGGGTGAGCTGCACGCGGTTGCCCTCCGCCAGTTCGAAGCGGGCGCGCTGGAAGTATTGCACGGTCTTGCCGTCGCGGGCGGTGATTTGTTCAGTGATGGGGTAGCCGTACACGAGGACGGGGTCTTTAGCGGCGTTATAAAATTGCAGGAACGCCCCCTTGACGTAATGTCCCGTTTCGGGGAAGTAGCGCACATCCGCCGCTTGCGCCTGCGCCGCGTGCGGCGCGAATAACAGCGTGAGCGTCAACACAGATGCAATGAAACGCCAAATCACTTTCATCGCGCTCATTATACTCACATCGGACGGCGTTATGGCTGATCTTCTGTTAGAGGGCGTTGGCTACGCAGTGTTTTCTGCCCGCTGGAGGAGCGCCTCTACAATTCGTTCGGCGGCGTGACCGTCGCCATAAGGGTTCGATGCCTTTGCCATCTTCGCATACTCGGATTTGTCATCCAGCAGGCGCTTCGCTTCCTGGACGATGCGCCGGGTCTCTGTTCCAACCAGCCTGAGCGTCCCCGCTTCCACTCCCTCCGGGCGTTCGGTGGTCTCGCGCATGACCAGCACCGGGATGCCAAAGGTGGGCGCCTCTTCCTGCAATCCGCCGGAGTCGGTCAGGATGAGGGCGGAGCGTTTCATCAAATGCACCAGCGGGAGGTAATCGAGCGGCGGCAGGAGGGTAATCCCTTTTACGCTGCTGAGCAGGCGGTTGACCGGCTCCTGCACGTTTGGGTTGAGATGGACGGGATAGACGATTTCCACATCCCCGCGGCTTGCCAGTTCGCGCAGGGCATGACAGATGTTTTCGAGCGGCTGACCGAAGTTTTCGCGGCGGTGGGCGGTAACGAGGATTAGTCTCTTAGTCTTTTGTCGAATAGTCATTAGACTATCAGACTCGTGACTATTAGATTTATGGCTATCCGACTCAACTCCCAGCCTTTCCAGCAATTCGATAATGAAATTGGGCGCAGGCTGTTCTGAGACAAATTTCAGCGCGTCAATGACCGGGTTGCCGGTGACGACGATGTCCTTTTCGTCCACGCCTTCGTGGAGCAGATTTTTTCGAGACCAGTCTGTCGGCGCAAAGTGCAGGTCTGCCATGGTGGTGGCGAGGCGGCGGTTGATTTCTTCGGGGAAGGGATGCCATTTGTTGTGGGTGCGCAGCCCCGCCTCCACGTGACCGAACTTGATGCGGCGGTAGAACGCCAGTTGGCAGGTGGTGACCACTGTGGTCGTGTCGCCCACCGCCAGCACCCAGTCGGGCTGAACTTCTTCCAGCACCGGGTCGAGATGCAGGAAGATGCCCGCCGTCAACTGCGCCAGGGACTGTCCCTCGCGCATCAGATCCAGGTCGTAATCGGGCTGAATCTGGAACAGTTCCAATACCTGGTCGAGCATCTGGCGGTGCTGTGCCGTGACACAAACGCGCGATTCGATGCCCGGCGTCTGTGCAAGCAGGCGGACGATGGGCGCCATTTTGACGGCTTCCGGGCGGGTGCCGAAGACGGAGAGAATTTTCATTCGATTTTCGATTTTTTGTCGCCGAGGCGGTGGAATTGGAAGCCTGCCTTCTGCCATGCTTCTCGATTCCAGCCGTTGACCGTGTCAATGGCGATGCGGGCAGCGGTCTTTGCGGCAATGGCGGCAGGGTTCAGGCGGGTGAATTCGGTGTGGCGCACCAGGAGCAGGAGGGCGTCTGCATCTTTCAGGGCATCTTCCAGATTGGGAGACATGGCGATGCCTTTGAGTTGAGCGTGCGGTTTGAACGGTTCCCAGGCTTGGACTTGTGCGCCTTCCTGCTGGAGCAGATGCACCACCTCTACGGCGGGACTTTCGCGCAGGTCGTCCACGTCTGGTTTGTAGGCGAGACCGAGGGCGGCAATCCGTTTGCCGTTCAGCCCGCCCAGCGCCTCCTGCACGCGCTTCACAACGAAGTGCGGTTGTTCATCGTTGACGCGGCGGGCGTTGTAGATGAGCGGCGTGAGTTCCGGCGCAGTCTCGACGAAGAACCAGGGATCCACGCTGATGCAGTGACCGCCGACGCCCGGCCCGGGGTTGAGAATGTTCACGCGCGGGTGCAGGTTGGCGAGGCGGATGGCATCCCACACATCCACGCCGAATTTTTCAGCGAGGCGGGCAAACTCGTTGGCGATGGCGATGTTGACGTCACGGTAGGTATTTTCCATCAATTTGACCATCTCGGCGGTGGTGGCGTCGGTCTCGACGATTTGCCCCTTGACGAAGATGGCGTACAGGTCGTGCCCGGCGCGCGCCGATTCGGGCGTCACACCGCCGATGACGCGGGCATTTTCGACCAGTTCGCGCAAGATTTGCCCGGGCAGTACGCGCTCCGGCGAATAGCACAGGAAGAAATCGGAACCCGCTTTCAGCGTGGATCGCTCCAAAATGGGGCGGACCAGGTCGAGGGTGGTGCGAGGCGGAGACGTCGATTCGAGGACGACGAGGTTTCCTTTGCGCAGGTACGGCAGGATGGCTTCGGTCGCGGCGATGACGGCGCTCATGTCCGCCAGTTTATATCGCCTGCCTTCGTATTCGGCAAATTTGTCTTCATAAAAGGGGGTGGGGACGGCGATGAGGAAGGCGTCGGCTTCTTCGGGTTGGGAAGAGACGGTGAGGTTGCCCGATTGAAGCGCTTTTTCGACGACTTCGCGCAAGCCGGGTTCGTGGATGTGAAGTTCGCCCCGCTTCAGGGTTTCGACGACGAGCGGGTTCACGTCCACGCCGACGACCTGAACGCCGTGCGCGGCAAAAGTGGCGGCTGTGGGGAGTCCGATGTATCCCAAGCCCAGCACGCAGATTTTGTTGAAGTTCACGTTGACTCCTTGAAGGTGGACATGGTTTGCAGGTTGTATTATACAGCCTGGGTAAAAAACCTTTTTGGGGGAATTCCGTATAGCATATAGAACGCGGCGCGGAGAAAATGTGCCGGGTGTTGTATAATGAAACGGAGGAACCATGGATTTCCTGTTGAACCCCAATGTTGCCTATTTATTACTGCTTGCGGGGGTGCTGATGGCAATGCTGGCGCTTGCCACGCCGGGGACGGGGCTATTCGAAGCGGGGGCGTTGATCAGTTTGACGCTGGCTGGGTACGGAATCTATAACCTGTCTTTCAACTGGTGGGCGCTGACTTTGATTTTCCTGAGCGTGATTCCCTTTGTGATTTCCCTTCGAAAGCCGAAAGGTGAGTTATACCTGGCGCTTTCGATCCTTGTGCTGGTGGTCGGTTCGATTTTTCTGTTCCCCAGCCAGACGGGCGGACCGGCGGTCAATTTGTTTGTGGCGTTCGTGGCATCGGTGCTGGTGGCGGGGTTTTTGTGGATTGCGGTGGGCAAGTCCCTGCAAGCCGCGCAAGTCCGCCCTGCCCATGACCTGGACGCCCTGATCGGTCAGATTGGCGAAGCGAAGACGCGCATCCACGACGAGGGAAGCGTGCAGGTTGGCAGTGAATTGTGGTCGGCGCGCAGCGCAAAACCCATCAAGGCGGGAAGTTCGGTGCGTGTCCTGCGGCGGGATGGGTTTGTCCTGATTGTCGAAAAGATTGATTGAAGTAAAGCCAATGCTCTGTTGCAAGGATGTATTTTGAAGCGTACTGGGCGTTCTCTAACGCCCAAAGTTGCGCTAGAGAGCGCAAAATACGCAAGATTTTTGAATGATTGCAACAGAGCATAAAGCCAATATCAACAAAAGGAGAAAAATATGGATTACATACTTCTATGTCTGGTAGGCGGGTTGCTCCTTGTCGGCTTCGTGTTTTTAGCCAACGCCATCCGCATCGTTCCCGAATACCAGCGTCTGGTTGTCTTCCGCCTGGGACGCAGTATCGGCGCGAAGGGACCCGGCATCGTTCTGCTCATCCCGGTCATTGACCGCGCGGTGAAAGTGGACTTGCGCGAGCAGGTGCGCGAAATCCCGCATCAGACCGCCATCACCAAAGACAACGCCAGCATATCGGTGGACTTTATCTGGTACTACAAGGTGCTCGACCCGACCGAATCGGTGCTTCAGGTGGGCAACTTCGAAGTTGCCGCGCAAGGCATGGCAACCACCACCTTGCGCGCGGTCATCGGCGGCATCCCGCTGGACGATGTGCTTTCGGAGCGCGAACACATCAACACCATGCTCCGCACCCGCCTCGATGAAGTGACCGAACGCTGGGGCGTCAAGGTGACCAACGTCGAAATCCGCGAAATCATCCCGCCGCGCGAAATTCAGGAGGCGATGAACCGCCAGATGTCTGCCGAGCGCATCCGCCGCGCCGTCGTCACCGAGTCGACCGGTACGCGCGAAGCCGCCATCAACGTGGCGCAGGGCGAAAAGCAGGCGGCAATCCTCCGCGCCGAAGGTCAGAAACAAGCCGCCATCCTCGAGGCGGAAGGTCAGCAACAGGCGCAGGCATTGAAGGCGCAGGGCTTTGCAACCGCGCTCGAATACATCTTCAACGCAGCAAAGGTTGTGGATCAAAAGACCATGACCCTGCAATACTTCGACACCCTGAAGGCGCTTGGCTCAAGTCCATCCACCAAATACATCTTCCCGATGGAATTTACCAGCCTGCTCGATAACTTCCTCGGTAAGGATGCGGGTAAAAAGTAGAAGGGTAAGCAGGTAGAAAATAAAAAGTCGAGAGTGGAAAGTGGAATAGACGCTTTCCACTTTCTTCTTTTTTGTTGATAGAATTTCTCCCGTATGGAAATCCAACCCGCAAACCTGCTCGACCTGAATGCCCTGCGCCGGCTCGAACAAATCTGCTTTGAGAAGGACGCCTGGTCTCTGCTAGACCTGGTTGCCGTGCTGACCTGGCCCGAAGTCATCCGCCTCAAAGCCGTGGAAAACGGCGAAATGATCGGATTCGCCGCCTGCGACCCGCGTCCCTCCCAATCTGTTGCCTGGATCTCCACCATTGCAGTGGATCCACGCTTTCAGCGGCGCGGCATTGGGCGCATGCTCCTGCGCGCCTGTGAGCAACAAGTCAGTTTGCCTTATATCAGACTGTCGGTTCGCGTTTCCAATTATGGCGCGATTGCCCTCTACGAGCAGGAGGGCTATCAAACCGTTGATGTCTGGGGGCGATATTATTCCGACGATGAAGACGCCCTGATCATGGAAAAGCGGCTTCAGCCGCTCAAAGGGGCGCGGTCAGTGCGATATAATGACCGCCTATGACCGTTGAAACGCTCCCGCCGCCGTTATGGGTGGATAAAAACGCCATGCTTGAGCGCATGGCGAACGATTTGTCTGCGCAGACGCGAATCGCAGTAGATACGGAATCCAACAGTCTGCATGCCTACCGCGAACAGGTTTGCCTCATTCAATTCTCCACCCTCGAAAAAGATTACATCCTCGACCCGCTTGCCTTCGATGACCTCTCTCTGCTTGCGCCGGTGTTCGCCAACCCGCAAATCGAAAAAATCTTCCACGCCGCTGAATACGACCTCATCTGCCTGAAGCGCGATTACGGCTTCGAGTTCAAAAATCTGTTCGACACCATGCAAGCCGCCCGCATTCTGGGGTATCCGTTCGTGGGGCTGGACGCCATTTTGAACGAAAAATTTCACGTCAAGGTGGACAAACGCCACCAAAAAGCAGACTGGGCGGCACGCCCGCTCACGCCCGCTCAATTGGACTATGCCCGCATGGATACCCATTACCTCATTCCCCTGCGAGACTTGCTGGAGCAGGAACTGCGCGAAAAAGAACGCTGGGGATTTGCGCTCGACGACTTTTCCCTTGCCTGCCATGTGGGCGAGCCGAAGGAAAAATCGAACGGCGATTCGTGGAAGCGTTTCGCCGCCCGCCGGGATGTCAGCCCGCGCGAATTGACCATCCTGCGCGAACTCTGTCTGTGCCGCGACACCATCGCCGAGCACATGAACCGCCCGCCCTTCAAGGTCATTCCAGACAAGATGCTGCTTGAAATTGCCCAAAACCCTCCCGAAAAAGATGTGGACCTGGCAGCGCTGGGGTTGAGCCAGAAACAGATTCATCTTTGGGGTGATCAAATTTTGGCGGCAACCCGGCGCGGGATGAAGAATCCGCTGGTGAGGGCGGAGCAGGCTGAACGTCCGAAAGAAGCGCTGATCCGCCGGTTGGAAAAACTCAAGACCTGGCGGAAAAAAGTCGCCGAGGGGATGAAAGTCGAGTCCGACATCGTCCTGCCGAAGCCTTTGCTGCATGCGCTTGCCGAACGTCCGCCGAAGGATATGGCGGAGTTGCAGGTTCTGATGCGCGAGTCGCCATTTCGGTTCGAAAGGTACGGCGAGCAAATTTACAAACTGGTTGGAGGCTGAAATGCGGCTTTTCTTTCATGGCGCGGCGCAAACGGTGACCGGGAGCCAGCATCTGCTGGAAGTGAACGGACGCCGCCTCCTCCTGGACTGCGGGCTGTATCAGGGTCGAAGGGGCGATACCTACGCCCGCAACCTGAACTTTGCCTACGATCCGCGCACGGTGGATGCGGTCATTCTTTCGCACGCCCACATTGACCATTGCGGCAACCTGCCCAACCTGGTGAAAAGCGGTTATCAGGGTCCCATCTACGCCACAAAAGCGACGGCTGACCTGACGGCAATCATGATGGCGGATTCTGGGCGCATTCAGGAATCGGATGCAGAGTTCGTGAACAAGAAGCGCGCGGCGCGGGGCGAAGAACCCATCGAGCCGCTCTACACGGAAGCCGATGCGGCGCAGGCGGCGGATTTGCTTCGCGGCTTGGAGTATGACCAGCCTTTCGAGGTCATCCCCGGCGTGACGGCGCGGTTGATCGAGGCGGGGCATATCCTTGGCTCGGCGGCGGTTTCGCTGGAGATCGAGGAGAAGGGAAGGAAGATTCGCTTCTGGTTTTCCGGCGATATTGGGCGGTACAAACTGCCGCTGCTGCGCGACCCCATCCTTCCTCCCGCAAATGTGGATTACCTTTTGATGGAATGCACCTATGGCGACAAATCTCACCACGACCCCTCACAGGCATTCGATGAATTCCGGGAGGTTGTTTCTCGCACTATCGAGCGCGGCGGGAAGGTCATCATTCCGGCGTTTGCGGTGGGGCGCACGCAGGAACTGGTTTACAACCTGAACATTATGATGTTCGAAAACGGCGTGCCGCGCGTGCCGGTCTTTGTGGACAGCCCGCTGGCGGTCAACGCTTCGGATGTGTTCCGCCGGCATCCCGAATGTTTCGATGCGGAGACCCGTCAGTTCGTGGAGGAGGCGCGTCATCCTGCGCTGGATTTCAAGATGCTGACCTACATCCGCTCGGTGGAGGAATCCAAGGCGTTGAACGAGCGCAAGGACCCGATGATTATCATCTCGGCTTCGGGCATGGCAGAGACGGGACGCATCCTGCATCATCTGCGCAACAATATCGAAAACCCGAAGAACACCATCTGCATCGTCTCGTGGCAGGCGCCATACACACTGGGACGCCGCCTTGCAGACCGGGAAAAGCATGTCAGAATCTTCGGCGAACCTTATACCGTCAAAGCCGAAATTGCCACCATCGGCGGCTTGTCCGGTCATGCCGGGCAGAACCTGCTGGTGGATTACGCCGCCGCAGTCAAAAAGACAGCCAAAAAAGTGTTCCTCGTACACGGCGAAGAAAAGCCCGCCATGGCGCTGACCGAAAAATTGAAGGAAAAATCCATGCGCGAGGTTTATTACCCCGAATTGCATTCAAGCGTCGAAATTTAAGTTATAATCTCGCCGCTGTTGGACGAAAGGAATTTCGTCCAACATTTGGGAAGGTGCCAGAGTGGTTGAATGGGACGGTCTCGAAAACCGTTGTGGGCTCCGGTCCACCGAGGGTTCGAATCCCTCCCTTCCCGCCAAAGGAGCGCGTCCATCAGGGCGCGTTTTTTGTTCCACCGTGCGCCCCCATTGAGGGGGTGATATTCGCATCCCTCCCTTCCCGCCAAAGGAGCGCGTCCATCAGGGCGCGTTTTTTGTTCCACC
>JABRVZ010000065.1:0-15097 GCA_039961775.1 Chloroflexota bacterium | reverse complement strand
CATTGAGGGGATCATATTCAAATCCCGCCCTCTCCGCTCAAAACGCCCCAGTTGCGGGGCGTTTTTGATTCGTGGGAACGCGCGCCCCCATTGAGGGGATAATATTCAAATCCCGCCCTCTTCGCTCAGTGTCTTTTTGATTGGAGGGAACAGCCAAACAAGCGGTAAAATCAATCCCATGACCGAAGACATCAAAGTGGTTGCCACCAACCGCAAGGCGGGGTTCGAATACTTCCTGCTCGACAGGTTCGAAGCGGGGATTGCCCTGCAGGGAAGCGAAATCAAATCCGTTCGCGCCGGGCAAATCAGCATTCAGGAATCCTATGTAGAAATCGAAAACGGCGAACAAGCCTTCCTCGTCGAAGCGCACATTGCCCCCTACGAACAAGCCAACCGCTTCAACCACGACCCGCGCCGCAAACGCCGCCTGCTCCTCCACAAAAAAGAAATCCGCAAACTGTGGGACCAGGTCCGCATGAAAGGCATGACCATCGTGCCGACGCGCGTCTACCTCAAGAACGGACGCGCCAAAGTCGAAATTGCCCTCGCAAAAGGCAAAAAGGCATACGACAAACGCGCCACAATCGCCAAACGGGACGAAGCCCGCAGCGCCGAACGGGAAACCCGCGTGCGCTAACCCGCCCGGCGGCGCCCCTCACGAAAGAGCAGACCATGTCATCCCCCTCCACCATCGGCGGAATCAACAAACTCCCTGAACCGCAAAAAAGGGAAATCTACGCCCGCTACATCCCTGTGGAACTGATCCAGCGCTTCAACCTGCCAGACCTCGTCCACAACCACGACCTCCTCAAATTCCGCTACGCTGAAGGCTCCAGCGACGTGGAAATGATGCTCTACCACCAGCCGGGCTTTCCAGACCCCATCCTCTACGCCCACCTCGCAGATACGCTCAACGGGCAGATACACGTCCTGCTCTACATCCTCAACGACCCCGCCTCCCCCCGCTTCGACGTGGACAAAATGCCCGACGGAAGCCCCACACGCTTCGGAATCCGCAAACGCAACCTCGAAGCCGAACTCGCCGCCATGCAGGCGGGGCTTGCTCCCGGACAGGTGCGGCGAGGCTTGCATCTCTTCAAACAAGCCGTGATGAAGTTCGAGGAATTCGTCGTGAGCCTCGGGCACGACATGTACTTTGCAGAACCGCTCTACTATCATAACGCCGTCATCTTCGAGCGGCACGGATTTAGTTATCAGATGGGAAGACGCCGCATGGAGAGCATCCACCTCGGGTTTATGGAGGGAGGCGAACTGCGTCAAAAACTGGACGGTTCGACCCCCTTCCGCTTCCCCGCAGCGGCAAACAGCATACGCCTGCGCTCATGGGCAATCCACGACGGCATCCTCGGCGAACCGTTCACCAACGTGACCATGTACAAGTATGTGGGCAAGTCAGCAGGGCTGAACACCACCCCCGGCTGTGATTGGTGACGCCCCGCCTTACCCCACCATCCGCATTTTTCTTGGCATATCCGAAAGCACATCTGCGCCGCTTTCCGTGACGACCACATTATCCTCGATGCGCACGCCGTTCCTGCCCGGCAGGTAAATGCCCGGTTCCACTGTGAACGCCATGCCCGGCTCGAGAATTTGCAGGTTATCGCCGCGCATGTAAGGCTCTTCGTGCCCTTCCATCCCAATCCCGTGACCGGTACGGTGCGTGAAGTACTTCCCATACCCCGCTTTTTCGATGACCTCCCGCGCGGCTTTATCCACCTCCGCACAGGGGACGCCTGGTCTGGCAGCGGCGCGCCCGGCGGCGTTTGCCTCCTGCACAGCCTTGTGAATCTTCTGAAATTCGTCGTCCACCTCCCCCACGGCAAAAGTGCGCGTCAGGTCAGAGATGTAGCCTTCATACGCCGCGCCCCAATCCACCACCAGCAGGTCGCCCGCCTGCAACTTGCGCTCGGTTGGCGAAGCATGCGGATTGGCAGCGTTCGGTCCGGCAGAAACGATGGGGCTGAACGGCATCTCCGGTTCAGAGCCGTGACGGAGCAACTGCATCACCAACTCGGCGGAGAGTTCCTTCTCGGTCATGCCCATCTTGATCAGCGGAATGGTCGCCTCGAGCGCAGACTGGGCGATTTTCACCGCCCTGCGCATCGCCTCCACCTCCGCCGGCTCCTTCCGCAGCCGCAGACCTGCCAGCGTCTCGCCCGCATCGGGAAATTCGGCGTCGGGAGCAGCGCTTTTGACGTATTGAAATTCCAGCAGGCGCAGATTGCGCGGCTCGACGCCAATCCGCTTCCCGTCCAGACCGAGAGCCTGCACCGCCTTCCGAAAGACATCGCCCCACGCCGATGGATTCTCGCCATACGCAAACACCTGAAGCGCATACGGCAGGGACGCTACCTTCTGCAGTTCCAACTCTGGCAGGACGATGGCAGGGGTCTGGTCCACCGCAAAAAACAGGACGACCGGGCGTTCCATCAGGTGGAAACTGAGCCCGGTCAAATATTTCAGCGTTGGACTCGGATTGAGAATAACAGCATCCAGGTCTGAGGTCCGCAGCGAAGCGTTGAGTTTGTCAAAGCGGGTTTGCGTCATGAGGGTCTCCTGTATTCAGGCGGTGATTGAAGCGGCTGAAGAGATAAAGAATCCAATCCACCACCACCGGGAAAAGCGTGTCGAAGCCGGTGATGAGGCGAAACCACCATGGAATGACCAGCGTGCGGCGCGGACGTTTCGCCACGTCCACCACACGTTTGGCAACGTAGGCAGAGGTCAGGTGCGGGTAGGGCAGGCGCTTGATGGTTTCGCGCGATTTGGTGCGTTTGAGTTTTTTGCCAAATTCGGTGACGGCGGGACCAGGGTAAATGCCGCTGACGTGAATGCCGAAGGGGCGCACTTCGCGGCGCAGGGCGTCGGTGAAGGCGCGCACGCCGTATTTACCGGCGGAATAGGTGGTGATGAGCGGCGGAGCGATAAGCCCCGCCACCGATACCATGTTGATAATGTGACCCTGCCGCCGTTGGAGCATGTGCGGCAGGACTTCGCGTGTGACCAGCATGGTGCCGATGAGGTTGACGCGGATGATGGTTTCGATGCTGCGTTCGGGGTCGAGATTTTCGAACCAGTCCATACTGCCGAAGCCGGCGTTGTTGAAGAGGATGTCAATGTGTTCGTAGATGTCGAGCGCGGTCTGCACCATGACCTTGATTTCGGCGGGGACGTTCAAATCCACCGGCACGGCAAGCGCCTCGCCGCCGGAGTTTTGGATTTCTGCCGCCAGCGCCTGAAGCCGGTCGAGGCGGCGGGCGGCAAGCACCACTTTGCATCCCTCCTTTGCAAACAGACGGGCGGCGTCCTCCCCAAAACCGGACGAAGCGCCGGTGATGAGAACGACTTTATCTTTCAAATCAGCCATGTACCCTCGTTACAGATTTCAAAAGTCACAGGTCGAAAGTTGAAGGTCTATGCTGAAAGCCGCCGACCTTTGACTTTGGACGTTTGACTTTACTGTGGTTCCTCGTCTGTCTCATCGGTCTTCTGTTTTCGCGGGCGCGGCGGCTCCACCGTCGCAGTGGGCGAGAGGGCAAGTTTCAACACGTCGTCCATGTGTTTGACCGGCACAATTTTCAACTCGGTGCGGGCGGCTTTGGGCAAATCAACCAGGTCTTTCATGTTCTTTTCCGGCAGTAAGACTACCTTCAAGCCGGCGCGATGGGCGGCAAGCACTTTTTCGCGCACCCCGCCGATGGGAAGCACACGTCCGCGCAGGGTGATTTCGCCGGTCATGCCCACATCCTTGTAAACCGGGCGTCCCGTCAGCGCAGAGATGATCGCCGTTGCCATGGTAATCCCCGCCGAGGGACCATCCTTCGGGATGGCGCCTTCGGGCATGTGGACGTGAATGTCCATGCGCTCGAAGACTTCCATGTCAATGTCCAATTGCGAGGCGCGCGACTTGATGTATGTCAACGCTGCCTGTCCCGATTCCTGCATCACCTCGCCCATTTGTCCGGTCATCTGCAGGGCGCCTTTGCCTTCCAGCACCGCCACTTCCACCGGCATGATTTCGCCGCCGTTCTCCGTCCACGCCAGCGAGGTTGCCACCCCCACCTCGTCCGCGCGCTCCGCCTCCGGCTGGAAGTACTGCTGTGGACCCAGCAGTTTCTCCACCGCCTCCGCCGTGATGACCTGCGGGAACTTCTTCCCCTCCGCCTTCAAGCGCGCAACCTTGCGGCAGACCTTGCCAATCTCCCGCTCCAAATTGCGGACGCCCGCCTCATAGGTATATTCGCGGATGATGCGCCGCACCGCTTCCACCTCAAACTGGAGGTTGATCCCATCCAACCCATTTTCCTCAATCTGACGAGGGATCAAATAGCGGTTGGCAATCTCCAGTTTCTCCTCCTCAATGTAACCGGGGAACTCAATCACTTCCATGCGGTCGAGCAGGGCGGGCGGGATGCTCCCCAGGTAATTGGCAGTGGTCACAAACATCACTTTCGAGAGATCGAAGGGCAGTTCCAGGTAGTGATCGCTAAAGGAGTGATTTTGCTCCGGGTCGAGCACTTCGAGCATCGCCGAGGCGGGGTCGCCGCGAAAGTCGGAATACAACTTGTCAATCTCATCCAGCATGAAAAGCGGATTGGACGTCCCCGCCCGCTTCATGGTCTGGATGATGCGTCCGGGCAAAGCGCCGATGTAGGTGCGGCGGTGTCCGCGAATCTCGGCTTCATCGCGCACGCCCCCCAGCGAGACGCGCACGAACTTGCGCCCCAGCGCTTCGGCAATCGAGCGTCCCAGCGAAGTCTTACCGGTGCCGGGAGGACCGACAAAGCACAAAATGGGCTGACGCTCCTTCTTGGGCTTGAGCGAGCGCACAGCGATGTATTCCAGGATGCGCTCCTTGGCTTTCTTCAAGCCGTAATGATCACGGTCTAAAATCTTGGCGGCGTTCTTCACATCCAGGTTATCGGGCGTATAGACCGACCACGGCAGTTCCACGATCCAATCAATGTACGAGCGGATGATGCCCACTTCGGGCGCCATCGGCGGCATCTGACTCAAGCGTTCCAACTCCTTGAGCGCCACCGCCTTCGGTTCGGGAGGCAGGTTTGCCGCTTCGATTCTCTTGCGAAGTTCGGCGGCGTCTTTTGTGAAGACATCCCCCTCTCCCAGTTCGTTCTGAATCTGCCGCATCTGCTCCCGCAGATAAAACTCGCGCTGACTGCGATCCACCTCATCCTGCACGCGCGCGTGGATTTCATCCTCCAGTTCCAGCACATCCACTTCCTGCGCCAGAATCTTGTTCAGCGCCTGCAGGCGTTCGCGCACATCCAGAATCAGGAGCAAGTTCTGCTTTACTTCATATTTCAACGCCAGCGAGGTGGCAATCATATCCGCCAGCCAGCCGGGTTCGGAGATGTTCAGCGCAAAGAGATGCGCCTCTTCGGGGATGGTACGGTCCAACTGCACACAGCGGTCGAACAGGTCCAGCACCGAGCGCATGAGCGCCTGCGTCTGACGGTCGGCGGTGGGAGGTTCATGGACGACGCGGGCGCGCACCACCAGATAAGGCGTGGTGCGGACGAACTCCACCACCTCCACGCGGCGGCGTCCCTGCACCAGGGCAGAGCGCGAACCGTCTGGCATTGCCAGCAGGCGTCCCACCGCCAGTTCCACGCCCACCGGCAGGAAATCGCCCACGCCGGGGCGATCCTGTTCGGGGTCGGTCTGCGTCAGCCCGATGACAGTCAGTCCCTTGCGCTGCGCCTCCTCCACCGCCAGCAGAGAGCCCTCGCGCCCCACAAAAATGGGCGAAACCATGTGCGGGAAAATAATCAGGTCGCGCAGCGGCAAAACCGCGGCTTCGATCATTCCGTTGGCGTCTGGCTCGCGGTTGGGAATGCGATACAACTCCTCCGTGCGCTGTGAGAGGGTTAAATCAAAATCTTCTTCTTCGTACCATTCTTTTGGATGACTCATATTACCTCCCCTCACCCTTTTCTGCGGTGAGGGCAAATTGATTCCATGCCTGCATGACTTCCGCCGTCACGAACATCGAGCCGGCGGATAAAACAATGCTACCATCATTTTTGGATAACTCCAACGCCCGCGCCAAAGCCGCCTCAACCGGGCTGACCGCTTCAGACTCCACCCCAGCCTGTTCCGCCAACTCGAGAATTTTCTCCACCTCCAGCGCCCGCGGATGGTTCGCCCGCGTAACGATGAGACGTTTGATTTTCGGCTTCATCTCCGCGAACATGCCGGGGATGTTCTTATCCTCCGATGCGCCAAAGATGAGATACGCCTGCCTGCCAGAGAAATATTCATCGAGCGTCTGCCGCAGTTTGGCGAACGAATCCTGATTGTGCGCCGAATCGAATATGACGGGCGGATCGCGGCGCGCAATCTCGAAGCGGGCACGCCATTTTACCTGAGAAAACCCTTTTCGGATGGCATCGTCAGAAATTGAAAGTCCGCTGGCTTCGAGCGCGGCATAGGCGGTTGCCGCGTTCTCGACCTGGTGATAGCCAAGCAATGGAATTCTGAAGTCTGAATTTTGAATTCTGAAGTTTTGTCCATCCAATGACGAACTGACAAATTCAAACTTTACGTCCCGTCCCACCAGCGTTAGCGGAACGCCTCGTTCTGCGGCTACACGCTCCAACACTTCGAGCGCCTCATCCTTTTGCGGGGAGGAGACCACCGGCACGCCCGGCTTGATGATGCCCGCCTTCTCCCCGGCAATCTTCGCCAGCGTATCGCCCAACACCGCCATGTGATCCATCGAAAGCGAGGTGATGACCGAAACGCGCGGCGTGACGACATTGGTCGCATCCAGCCGCCCGCCCAAACCGACCTCGATGACTGCGGCGTCGCACCCCTGCCGCGCAAAGGCAAGCAAACCGAGCGCGGTGGTAATCTCGAATGTCGTCAGTTTGGGAATTGCCGCCACCGCCGGCTTGACCTCTTCCACCAACTCGACCAGCAATTCATGCGAAATCGGCTCGCCATTGACCTGAATCCGCTCGCAGTAATCCAGTAAATGCGGCGAAGTGTACAACCCTACCCGGTATCCCGCCGCCTGCAGCGCCGAGGCGCAGAGCGCCGAAACCGAACCTTTGCCCTTCGTCCCCGCCACGTGAATGATGGGATAGGCAGTCTGCGGATTTCCCAGCGCATCCATCAAGGCGAACATGCGGTCGAGGTTGAACTCCGCTCTGGCAAGTTCGGAGGAATGTTTCAGGCTATAATCCACGAAAGAGTACAGGTAATCGAGCGCTTTGTTATAGGCTGTTTCGATATCAGTCATGGAAGAGATTGTAAATCGCAAGTTCCAAATCGTAAATCCAAAATCGTAAATCGAAAATCCAAAATCATAAATCCAAAATCGAAAATCCAAAATCGCAACTCCCACATCCCCATGCTCGGACAACTCACCATCCACCTGCGCCTGCCAGCCTGCGCCTCCCTCAAAGAAAAACGCGGACGGCTCAAGCCGCTCCTGGCGCGCCTGCGCCGCGAGTTCAACGTCTCGGTGGCGGAGATGGATTTGCAGGATGCCTGGCAGGAGGCGGTCATTGTCTGCGCCATGGTGGGAAACGGGCGCGGGCACCTCGAAGCGTCCTTACAGACGGTATCCAACTGGGTGGAAGGTCACTGGACGGACGGGGATGTGATTGACCAGAAAATTGAAATCGTTTGAAGCCGTAAAGAGTTAATAACCGATGTTATACAGTTCATTCGTACCGCGACATTTTGTACTTTTCCGAATTATTGTGACAATCCAGATATGGGCTTTTGTGCCGCGACATTTATGTCGCTTGCCATATCTGGGGACGCCTGCGCCAAAGGCGAGATAAATCTCGCGCTACACTATTGCCAGATTAAATTGTTAAGGCACAACATGTCGCCTGAAACCGCGAGATAAATCTCACACCGCATGAAGTTACTGCCCTTCGTCGTGCCGCTCATCAACAACTGGAAACGCCGCATGATGCGCGAACGGGATGTGACGGATGCCATATTTTGAGGAGTAAAGCAATGAAAGCAGTGCGTGTACATCAATACGGTGGACTCGAAGCGTTGAAGTACGAAGACCTTCCCCTGCCCGAACCCAAAGAAGGCGAAGCGCGGGTGAAGATCGAAGCGATTGGCGTCAATTTCATTGACATCTATCACCGCATCGGACGCTATCAGGGCGCGCTTCCGCTCACCCTCGGACAGGAAGCCGCTGGCGTGGTGGATGCGGTGGGTCCCAACGTGACCGACATCAAGGCAGGCGACCGCGTGGCGTATGCCAGCGTGCAAGGCTCCTACGCCGAATACGCGGTGGCGCCTGCCTGGCGGCTCGTCCCCATCCCTAAAGACGTGGACTCGCAGCGCGCCGCCGCGGCGATGATTCAAGGCTTGACGGCTCATTACCTGACCTTTAGCACGTTCCCGCTCAAAAAGGGCGATACCGCCCTCGTCCACGCGGCGGGCGGCGGGACGGGGCAACTGCTCGTGCAAATTGCGAAGATGCGCGGCGCGCGCGTCATCGGGACGGTTTCCACGGAGGAAAAAGCCGCGCTCGCGCGCGAAGCGGGCGCAGATGAAGTCATCCTCTACACGCAGACCGACTTCGAGGTCGAGGTGAAGCGGCTGACGGACGGCGCAGGCGTGGACGTGGTGTACGACTCGGTCGGCAAGGACACGTTCGACAAGAGTCTCAACTGTCTGCGGCGGCGGGGGTATATGGTCTTGTACGGCGCGTCCTCGGGCGCGGTCCCGCCTCTGGACCCACAGGTTCTGAACGCGAAAGGCTCGATTTATCTGACCCGTCCCTTTCTCGCCCACTACACCGCCGACCGCGCCGAACTGATGGGAAGAGTCAAAGACCTCTTCCAATGGATCGCGGCTGGCAAACTAAAAATCCGCATTGACAAGACCTTCCCGCTGGCGCAAGCCGCCGAAGCGCACCGCTATCTCGAAGGCAGACAATCAAAGGGGAAAATCCTGCTCCTGCCATAAATGTCTTCTGATATGGAATGCGGCAAAACGTCCCGGAACCTTTCGGGGTTTCGGGACGTTTCATTATGGTACACTTCGCCCGTCATCCCCCCTTCTGGAGAATTTCATGAACGAACCCGTCTGCCTGAACTGCGGAAAGACTGACCAGCAAGCGCCCCTCCTGAATCTCACCTTCAAAAACGAAAGCAAACACATCTGCGCGCAATGCCTACCGATACTGATTCACAAAATCCACCTCCTGGCTGATAAACTGCCCGGCGTGGAAATTCACGATTCCGCCCCACACTAATTACCAACCACCAATTTACCAACCCACCAATTACCAACTTACCAATTACCAACTACCAATGTCCCGCGTCAGCCGCAACTCGCTCATCGTCGCATCGTTTTTTCTACTCGATAAAATCCTCGCCTTTGTGCGCGTGGGCATCGTTTCGCGTCAATTCTCCGATTCGGTGGACCTGCTCGACACATTCAACGCCGCCAACAACCTGCCCGATGTGCTTTTTGCCTTAATTTCCGGCGGGGCGCTGGCAATGGCGTTCATCCCGCTGATCAGCGAATACCTCACCACAAAGGGACGCGCCGCCGCCTGGGACTTGTTCTCGCGCGTGGCAAACCTCGCTTTTGTGTTGACCGGCTCGATTGCCCTCCTGGTCGCCATTTTTGCCGAACCGATTGTGAACGCCGAACTCGGCATCGCCCCCGGCTTCGGCGCGGAACAGCGCGCCCTGCTGGCGGAGCTCATGCGGCTCAACCTCATCGGCACGATTATCTTTTCCATCAGCGGGCTGGTGATGGCAAGCCTGCAAGCCAACCAGCACTTTGTCCTGCCTGCCATGGCGCCTGCCATGTACAACCTCGGGCAAATTTTCGGGGCAATCGTCTTTGTGCCGCGCTTTGGGATTCACGGTCTGGTCTATGGCGTGATTTTGGGCGCGGCGCTGCACCTGCTCATTCAGATTCCAGCGCTCTTCAAATATGACTTCAAATGGACGCCCGCGCTCGACCTGCGCAACACCGGCTTGCTCGAAGCGCTCAAATTGCTCGCGCCGCGGCTGGCAACCATGGCGGGTATTCAACTGATTGTGATTGCACGCGACAACCTCGCCTCGCGGCTCGATCAGGTGGGCGCGGTGACCGCCCTAACCTACGGTTGGATGATTATGCAAGTGCCGGAAACCCTGCTCGGCACTGCCATCGCCACTGCCATGCTCCCCACGCTGGCAGAATTTGCCGCGCGCGCCGACTGGCAGGAGTTCCACGCCACCATCGAACGCGCCCTGCGGGCGTTGATTGCGCTCACCCTACCGGTTGCCGCTGTGCTGGCGGCAGGAATCAACCCGCTTGTGCGGGCGGTCTTCGGCTTCGATGCGGAAACTTCCACGCTCATCACCTGGACAACGCGCGCTTACCTGCTCACGCTGACCGGCTACGCCATTCAGGAAATCGCGGCGCGTTCGTTTTATGCGCGCAAGGAGCCGTATGTCCCGCTCGCCGCCGTAGGTGTGCGGCTGACGATTTTCGTGGGCATTGGAAGTTTGGGCGTCACGCTCTTTCGCCGCATCGGGGCGCCGGTCATTGCCTTCGCTGAGATTGCCCTGCTCATCGAAGCCATCCTGCTCTTTTTCTGGCTGAGCCGCCGCCTGCGTGCGCCGCTCAACGTGTGGGGAGCAATCGGCAAGGGCGTTGGCGCAAGCCTGATTGGCGGCGCATCAGCCTACGGTCTGGCAGTGATCGCGCCCGGCTCGGCGCTCTGGACCTCGGTGCTGGGGATGACCGTCGGCGGTCTGATCTGCCTCCCCATCATCTGGTCTGAGATTAAGTTGCTCTTAAGACTGTAAAAATAAGGACTGATATAATTTCAACCATGACTCAAACGGATAATAATTTCGACACACAACCCAGCACGCCGCTTGCAAAGCGAAAACGCGGCGGCGCGATTCTGTTCAACGCGCTCATTCTGATTGCCCTGCTTGCCATCGGCATTTTCGGCGGCTATCAATCGGGAATTGCCGCCCGCAAAAACGCTCAATCTTCGGCGATTATGGAGCAACTGGGCGAACAATTCCAATACGCCCTCGTGGATATGGAATTTGGGCGCTATGACATCGCTAAACAGCGTCTGGAATGGATCATCGAGCAAGACCCCGCCTTCCCCGGCGCGCAGGAAAAATTGACCGAAGTGCTGGTGAAAATCAACACGCAGGCAAGTTACGTCCCACCCACCGCCACACTTGCGCCCACCTCCACGCCCGACTTCAGCGGCGCCGAACAGGCGTACACCCGCGCCCAGCAACTCATCGCTGCCCAGGATTGGGCAGGCGCGCTCTCTGCGCTGGACGAACTGCGCAAACTCGACCCCACCTACAACACTTCTCAGGTGGACGGCATGTACTTCTTTGCCCTGCGCAACCAAGGCTATGACCTGATCGCCAAGGGCAACCTGGAGGGCGGCATCTACTACATCACCCTCGCCGAGCGCTTCGGCACGCTGGACAGCAACGCCAGCGGCGTGCGCGAAGGAGCGCGCGTCTATCTCATCGGCGCATCGTTTTGGGAAATCAGTTGGGAACAGGCGGTCTTCTACTTCACCCAGGGACTCAACTGGGGCAACCTGTGGGACGGCACCATGACCGCCTCTCAGCGGTACTGGTACGCTTCCATGCGGTACGGCGACGAACTGTTTGCCAAAAACAAAATCTGCGAAGAAAACGAGGCGCTCGTCCAATACAACAATGCGATGAAAATCGCCCCGCTCGATAAAGCCGCTCAAGCCAACTACGACCAGGCGCTCCTCATCTGCTTCCCGCCGACTCCAACCTTCGATCCCTTCCTGCTCGTCACGCCGACCCCCACGCTGGGAACAGCGCCCACCGACACCCCGGCGGCTCCTCCGCCCACCGACACACCCGCTCCTACCGACACTCCTCCCACTCCATGAGCCATCCTCCCGCCTGGGCGCTGGCGCTTACCTACTGGCTGCATCTGCTCGCCACCGTCGCGTGGATTGGCGCCATCGCCGCCACCTCCATCCTCTTTCTGCCTGCCGCCAAACAGGCGCTCAAGCCGGCAGACCACCTCGCCCTCCTCGAAGCCATGCAGCGGCGGCTCGAACCCATCGCCTGGTTTTGCATGAGCCTGCTCCTGCTAACCGGCTTATTCCAGATGAGCGTCAACCCGCACTACGACGGTTTCGTCTCCATCAGCACGCAGTGGTCGCTGGCAATCCTCGTCAAACATGTCCTCGGCATCTTCATGGTCGTCGCCAGCGCCATTCAGACCTGGGAGGTCATCCCCTCCATCCGCCGCCTGCTCCTGAAAAAAGAAACCGCAGACCCGGCACAGGTGCTGCGGCTTCAAAAACGTGAGACGAACCTCTTGCGCCTCAACTTCGGACTTTCCATCCTGATCCTGCTGGCGACGGCTTTCGCCCGCGCCTCCTGAACGCCCGCAATGGACTCATCACATCACCACCGCCCCGCGTAAGAGACGCTCTCTAGCGTCTCATAAAGTGAACTCGGGATAAACGGGCGAACGTTAGAGAACGCCCCCTAAGCCCAGCGTCTCCCCACGAAACAAAACAGCCGCCTCGTTCCTACGGGACGGCTGTTCCTGTTTCTATAACCTGACCAACTCCGGCGCCGGCGTCCCCGTCAAATCATACGCCATTGCGCCGGTAATCTTCACCGGCACAATCTCGCCGATTTTGGCGTTTCCTTCCACGAACACCAGCCCGTCAATCTCCGGCGCATCGCGGTAAGACCGCCCGATGGCAATCCCCTTGTCGCGCCCTTCGATCAGCACATCCAGCGTCTTCCCCACATACGACTGATTCACCTGCAGGGAAATACCCTGCTGAAGTTCCATCAGCCGGGCATACCGTTCCGCCTTCACCTCCGCAGGGACCGGGTCGCCGAGCGGCTCGCTGGCTGTGCCAGGCTCGAACGAAAACTGGAACGCCCCTACGCGGTCGAAGCGAATCTCCTTCACGAAGTCGTACAACGCCTGAAACTCCTCCTCCGTCTCGCCGGGATAACCGACGATGAACGTGGTGCGGATGGCAAGATTGGGGATGCGTGAGCGCATCTTGTCGAGGGTTTTATACACCCAGTCAATGTTCGAGGGACGGCGCATGCGGTACAGCGTCTTGGGGTGGGCATGCTGAAGCGGCATATCCAGATACGGCAAAACCTGCCGGCTCGAAGCCATCACGTCAATCAGGCGGTCGGTCACATAGCCGGGGTAAGCGTACATGACGCGAATCCACTCCAGGTCTGGCACTGAGGCGGTGAGACGTTCCAAAAGAATCGCCAGCCCGTCCTTCATCCCCAAATCGTGACCGTAATCCGTCGTATCCTGGGCAATCAGAATCAATTCGCGCACGCCCATATCGCGCAGACGGCGCGCCTCCTCCAAAATGGACTCGATGGGGCGCGAAACGGCTGTGCCTTTGATGAGTGGAATGGCGCAAAACGCGCAAGGACGGCGGCATCCGTCCGCGATTTTGAGATAAGCGCTGGCTCCCGCCACCGAAACACGCATCGCGTCCCGTTCATCGGCGCCGACGGTTTTCGCCTCGTCCGGCAGGTGATAGAGCGGTTCGGGGTGCGGACCCTTGCGGAGTTCACGCACCACCTGCACGATGTCCATCCAGCGGCGCGTGCCGAGCACGCCATCCACGCCGGGCACTTTTTCGGCGACTTCAGCGCCATAGCGCTGGGTCAGACAACCGGCCGCAATCAGAATTTGATTGCGCTTCTTCCCCTCCGCCAGTTCGCGCAGCACCCGCAGCGACTCCTCTTTGGCGGGACCGATAAAACCGCACGTGTTCACAATCAACACGCCGGCGCGCGAAGGGTCGTCCACGGCGCGATAGCCATCACGGATGAGCAGCTGCGCCATCGAATCGGAGTCAACGGTGTTTTTGGCGCAGCCGAGAGAAACAAGGTGGAAGGTCTGTTTGGTCAAGGGATACCTCTAAACTTATGGTAAAGGCGTGTTGGAAGGCGCCGGCGTGTTCGTCGGGCGCAGGGTGGGCGAAGGCGGCACGGTCACAGTGGGGCTTGGGGTGGGCAGAGGCGTGGGCGTGATGATTCCATCGGCGAGATAGATGTTGTGGACGATCTGACCGAAGCCGCCCATCAACCCCATGTCGCGTCCGTTATAGACGAGGCGGATGGCTCCGCCGCTTCCTGTCAGGACCTCAATCTGATTCTCCGCCTCGAACAGGTACGCATTCCCGGCGATGGTCCTGCCTTCGAAGACCACTTTGCCGTCGGCGACCACCCGCAGATACGTCCGCTCAACCGCCACCAGATTGACCTGCACGCGGACATTGACATTGATGGTGGGAATGATGATGGTTGGCGTCGCTTCATCGGCAAACGCTTCGACCGGCAGGAGCGTGGGGGTGGCGGTGAACAGGGAGGGGTCGGGCGTGGATAACAGCACATCCGAAATGGACGGCGCAGTCGGTTCGACCGCCTCCAGGCTTTGCAGGGTGAGCACGCGGTTGATGCCCCAAATCACAAAGCCCACCAGCATGACAGCCATGCCGATGCCGAAAATCAAGTCGCCGGCGATGAAGTTGGTCAGCGTGGGCAGGCTGGCAAGGATGGGCTGACCGGGTTTTCGGGCGGGTCTTTGAGGGTTTTTCTCGCGGTGACGCGCCTGCAGGGCATCGGCAAAACGGAGCAGGATGGCGTCCACGTCCATGTCGAGGAAGGAGGCGTAATTCGAGAGCATGCCGCGCGTCTGCACTGCAGAGGGCAGGCGGTCCATGGCGCCCTGTTCGAGCGCTTCGAGGTAGTGGATTTTGACTTTGGTGTTGCGTTCCACTTCTTCGAGGTGCAGGCTCAGGGTTTCGCGCCGGTTGCGGAGTTCTCTGCCGATTTCGCGGAAGATTTCGTCGGAAGGCTGCAGGCTGGCTGGCGGGGCAGGTTCGGGCGAAGGGCTGACCGGCTGGGAGGGTTCGGAGGCTTCCGGCGTTTGCTCTTCTCGTTTGTTGCGGCTGGAGAGAAACCCGCCAACGCGGTTCAACCACGCCTGCCACAGGCTGTCGCTGACATCGGGCTGGGAGGGCGGTTCGGATTCGGGCGGGGTGTAAGGC
>JABRVZ010000064.1:0-19961 GCA_039961775.1 Chloroflexota bacterium | reverse complement strand
CCCTGGTACCGGAAGATATTCCGCCCACCGCCACCCCCTACACCCTGGAAGGCTTCCAAACGGAATATAACAATACCGTGGACCAATTCAAAACCTACGGCGTGAGCGAAGCGACCCTGCGGGACGTGTACCGAAACAACCTCCTGCGCGAAAAACTCAAAGAGGCGATTGCCGCCGACCTGCCCACCAGCGAAGAACAGGTTTGGGCGCGTCACATCCTGGTTGACACCGAGGCAAAAGCGGTCGCCATCATTCAACTCATCAAAAACGGCTCCGACTTCGCCCGCCTCGCCAAAGACTTTTCGCAGGATACCGGCTCCGGCGCCCAGGGCGGCGACCTCGGCTGGTTCGGCAAAGGCGTCATGGTCAGTGAATTCGAGAACGCCGCCTTCAGCCTGGGCATTGGCGAAATCAGCGAACCGGTCAAAACTCAGTTTGGCTACCACATCATCCAGGTATTGGGCAGGCAGGAACTTCCGCTTACCCCCAGCCAGTTGCAGAACAACCGTGAAAACGCCTTCACCGAATGGCTAAACTCGGCAAAGAACGCCGCCCAAATCACCACCTACGACACCTGGCAACAGTTCATCCCGCCCATGCCCAATTTCCAAGCCATCCCGCAATAACCAGAACGTCAGATGAAAAGAAAATCGCCCGCGCTCACATCGAGCCGGGCGATTTTTTATCCTCCGACACCTTCACTACTCACTCGCTCGCTGACCGCCCTCCCCTACCCCCGCTTCAACATCTCATCCGTCACCTGATCCAGCCGCAGGCTGATGACCTGACTCGCCGAATCGCGTCCCATCGTCACGCCATAAATGACATCCGCCGCCTGCACCGTATTGCGGTTATGCGTAATGATGATGAACTGCGTATCGCGGCTCAACTCCACCAGCAGGTCGCGGAAACGCCCGACGTTTGCCTCGTCCAGCATCGCATCCACCTCATCCATCACGCAGACCGGCGTCGGCGAGACCTTCAACAGCGCAAACACCAGCGCCACCGCCGTCAGACTGCGCTCGCCGCCCGAAAGCAACGCCAGCGACTGCTCGCGTCGTCCCGGCAGACGCGTCTCGATTTCGATGCCCGTTTCCACCAGATTCTCCGGGTCGGTCAGCGAAAGACGCGCCGAACCGCCCCCAAACAGTCGGGTAAACATCGCGCGGAACTGCTTATCTACCGCGTCGAACGTCTTCGCAAATTCCTGCCGCGTCAATTCATCCAACTCGGCAATCACCTTGCGCAAATCCTCCTCCGCCTTGCGCAAATCCTCCACCTGCGCCTTCATGAACGCATACCGCTCCGACTCGCGGTCATACTCCTGCTTCGCCTCCGGGTTGATCGGTCCCATGCGCCGCACCTGCGTCCGCTGGCGGATTAACTGCGCCTCCAAATCGGGAGAAACCTCCGCCACCACCGGCAATTCCTCCACCATCCCCTCGAACGGCAGCGGCACAGGGCCGGAAACCTCCTCCGCATACTCGAACATCACCAGACCGAAATCGTCCATAATCTTCTGGCGCAGATTATCCAACGCCTCCTGCTTGCGCAACTGCTCCAGTTGCACCTGACCGAACAAACGCTCGGCAGAAGCCAGCGCACGCTGGGCGTTCGCCTCCACTTCCTGCAGGCGCGCCTCTTCTGCCTCCGCCGTCTCCAGCGCCTGCTCGGCAGGAGCCATCTCCACGTTCAACGCCTCGATTTGCGCGCGCAGGGCATTTTCCTGTTCGTGCAGGGCAGTCTGGCGGGCGTCCAACTCGGCTAGCGACCCCTCCGCCTCTCCCAGCCGCGACGCCAGTTCAGAGCGCCTCGCATCGAACCTCTCAACCTCCCTTCTGCGCTCCTCGAGCCTTGCTGCTGCATCCGCCAGCGCGCGCTCCGCCACAGCCGTCCGCGTTGCCCAATACGAAACCTGTCCCTGCGCCTCAGCCAGGTCCATGCCGCTCAAACGAGCAGAGAGCGCCCGCCACTCCTCGTTTGCCTTTGCCGCCTCCGCTTCAATCGTCGAAAGCGACCCCATCAAATTTTTCTGGATGGCTTCCGCCTCTGCCGCATCCGCCTTCAACTGGATTTGCTGCCCCCTTTGCCATTCCAACTCCCGGCGCTGCGCTTCCAACTCCAGCCCAGCCTGTTTCTCCAACTCTTCAGCCTCATCCACGCTGAGACGCGCCCGCCGTACCGCTTCGACAGCCTCCAGCCATTCCTGCTGCGCCTCGCGAATCTGCGCAGAAAGCGCCTCGGCATCGCGGTTCAACGACTCGATTTGCCCGTTCAAAACGGTCAGGGCTTCGGTCAACTCCCGTTTCTGGCGCGGACGGCTCAGGGCGGACGCTTCGCGGGAAGCGGATTTCCCGGCGATGATCAAACCGTCGCCGCGGAAGACCTCCCCGCGCAACGTCACGACGCGGGCATGAGGAGGTAAATCCCGCACCAACTTGCGCGCCGCTGCGCGGTCCCGCACAATCAACGTCTGCCCGAGCATCAGCCGCACCGCCGGGCGCAATTCTTCCGGCGCGTTGACCAGTTCTGAAGCGATGCCGATTGCCTCCGCAGAGCCATAGATTTCCGAAGTCCTAAAGGCTTCGGAAGTCTGCGGATGAATCGGCAGCAACACCGCCCGCCCGGCCTCATTCGCCTCGAGCAACTGCAGGGCTTCTTCAATCTCGTTCCCATCGAGAAGAACCGCGTCGAGCGTGTCGCCCAGCGCGGCAGTGATGGCGGTTTCGAGTTCCGCCGGCACATCGAGCGCCGCGCTCAGTGCGCCGCGTGCGCCGCGCAATTTCATCTGCCGCGCGGCTTCGAGCAGGTAACGCGCCCCCTCCGCATACCCCGCCAGCGACTGTTCCGCCTGTTCGAGCACTTCCAGTTGAGTGGTGAGGCGGGTATGGGCAGTGAGCAGGTTTGTGCGCTCCTCGCTGTTGATGCGCCGCTCGTTTTCGAGTCGTTCGACCTCCTGCTTGCTGGTCTGCTCTTTTTCCTCCGCCAGACGCAATTGCGCTTCCAATTCCTCGCGCTTGTGCTGCGCCGCCGCGTGTTTTTCGCCGGCTTGGCGCGCCAGGTTCTCCGCCGTTTCCATCGTCTTGTTGACCGTTTCGATTCGCGCCGCCAGCGCTTCGAGACGCAGTTTCAACTCGTCGAGCCGCGCTTGTGATTCGGCGCGCTGGGCGTTCCATGCTTCGATGCGCTCACGGGTGGCGCGCAATTGCTCTTCGAGGGCGGCGCGCTCCGCCTGACGGTCTTGCAGGGAGCGCTGTACTTCCTCGTACTGTCTTTGGGCTTCTTCATATTCCGCCTGCAGGCGGGCAATTTCCTGTTCCGCTTCAAGGAGGCGTTCCCGCGCCAGACGTTCTTCATCGGAGGCGCGTTCCCGGTCGGAGAGCGCCGAAGTCTGCAGGGCGAGCAGGGCGCGGCGGCGTTCTTCGAGAACCGCCAGTTCGCGGCTGATTTCCTCGCGCTGACCGTGCAGTTCGGCAGACTGGCGGTGCCAGCCGTTCAACTGCGCCCGCAGCCCGGAAAGCCGCTCACGGAAGGCGTTATATTCCGCCTGCGCCCGGGCGTGTTCCTCGCGCGCCTCCTGCACCCGCGCCTCCTGGGTGCGCATTGCCTCGCGCGCGGCGGTCAGTTCCTGCTGCGCCTTGTGCCAGTGATAGCCGTACCACTCGCGCAAAATGACCTTGAGGTCTGCCTGGGCGCGGGCATATTCCGAGGCGCGTTTTGCCTGACGTTCCAGGCTGCGCAAACGCGGCTCCAGTTCGGACATGATGTCGAGGACGCGCTCAAGGTTGCGCTGGGTGGTTTCGAGGCGCTTCAGGGCTTCCTCGCGGCGCGAGCGATACAACCCTACGCCTGCCGCTTCTTCGAACAATTTACGGCGTTCTTCGGCTTTGAGCGCCAGGGAGGCATCCACCAATCCCTGCCCCATGATGGTGTAAGTGCGGTCTGCCAGACCGGAAGCCGAGAGCAATTCATTCAGGTCGCGCAGACGAACCTGCTGATCGTTGAGCAGGTATTCGTTGTGACCGTCGCGGTAGGCGCGGCGGGTCATGGCGACCTCGGTGAAATCCACAGGAAGCCAGCCGTCGGAATTATCGAAGACGATGTGCGCCGAAGCCATGCTGGCGCGGGCGCGGTGTTCCGAGCCGTTGAAGATCATGTCTTCGGTCTTTTTGCCGCGCAAAAGCGTGTAGGACTGTTCGCCCAACACCCAGCGCAGGGCATCGGCAATGTTTGACTTTCCCGAACCGTTCGGTCCGACGATGGCGGTAATTCCGCTCGCAAACTCGAACGTGGTTTTCGATGCAAATGTTTTGTAACCTTGTAATTCCAGTGATTTGAGACGAAGAGGCATGGTTGGTTTGGGGATTTTCGATTTTGGGTTTTCGATTTTGGATTTTGGATTTTGGATTTTCGATTTTGGATTGGCGGCTGCCCGGTTATTTGAAGGTGATGCCGAGCGCCTCGAGGGCGGTTTGAGCGGCGATTCGGGCGGCAACCCCCTTGCTGGAACCGCGTCCCCTGCCGTAGGTCACGCCCTGAATGCGCACTTCCACTTCGAACTCTTTGGCGTGGTCGGGTCCCTTTGCCGAGATGGTCACATACTGCGGCGTGCCGAGTTTTTCTGCCTGCGCCCATTCCTGCAGACGGCTCTTGGGGTCCTGAATTTCATCGAGGATGTAATCCTGGATGTCATCCAGGATTGGGTTGACAAAATCTTCGACTGCCTTCAAGCCTGCGTCAAGGTACAACGCGCCGATGAGCGCCTCGAACGCAGACCCCAGCAGGGTATCCCGCGTGCCTCCCCCTGAGGAGGCTTCTCCACGTCCCAGGCGGAGGGCGCGCCCCAGGTCAATTCGGCGGGCAAAGTTTGCCAGCTGGTCGTTGCGGACGACTGCGGAGCGGATCTTCGTCAGGTCGCCTTCAGGCATTTCAGGGAAGCGGTTATACGCCCACGCGCCCACGATGAAATCCAGCACGGCGTCGCCGAGAAATTCGAGACGCTCGTTATCCTCCTGAGCGCTCGGGTTTTCGTTCACGTAGGAACGGTGGGTGAGAGCACGCGTCAGGAGGGATAAATTCGAGAAGGGTAGATTCAGCCTCCGGCAGAGGTCGGAGGCGGATTCGACATCGCGCAGATCGAAGTCTTGTGTCATACCGGTTGAGCGGGCAGAATTGTATCATGACTGAAGTTTTAACTGATGTCACGCAGTTTTCTCGTAGCGCGACATTTATGTCGCCTGAAAACGCGAGATAAATCTCACGCTACCGCGTAACATCACGTTTTAAGTTACAATCAGCCAAGTTTTGCGGAGGAAGCATGACTGAAGTAAGCAATGAAACCCGTTTTCTGCACGCAATCGAAATGGGATTGGGGGCATGGCAGTGGGGCGATCGGCTGGTCTGGCAGTTTGGGCAGGGATACAGCGATGAGGCGATCCGCGAGGCGTTCAAACTTGCAGTCGAAGAAGGCATCCGCTTCATTGATACGGCGGAGGTGTATGGGAACGGGCTCTCGGAGCATCTGCTGGGGCGGTTCCTCAAAGAGACCGAACAGCCTGTTTTGATTGCGACAAAATATTTCCCCTTCCCGTGGCGATTTTCGCGCTCGTCGGTGCCGCGTGCGCTGAAGCACAGCCTGGAGCGTCTCGACGTCGAAAGCGTGGACCTGTATCAGATTCACTGGCCCACGCCGCTGATGAGCGTGGACCGCATGATGGACGGCTTGGCGGAGTGCGTGAAAAGCGGAATGACCCGCACAGTGGGCGTCTCGAATTTCAATCAGACGCAAATGCTGGCGGCATATTCCGCGCTGGCGAGGCAAAACATTCCGCTGGCATCCAATCAGGTGCATTACAGCCTGCTGAACAGAAAAGTGGAAAAGAACGGGTTGCTGGCAAGGTGCCGCGAACTGGGCATCCGCCTGATTGCCTACAGCCCGCTGGAGATGGGGCTTCTAACTGGCAAATACAACGTAAAAAGCCGCCCGCCCGGCATGCGCTCCCGCACATACGCCAGCCTGCTGCCCAAAATCGAGCCGCTCCTCAAATTGATGACGACCATCGGGCAGGATCACGGCGGCAAGACCAACGCTCAGGTGGCGCTGAATTGGCTGATTTGCAAGGGCGCGCTCCCCATCCCCGGCGCCAAGAACGTCCGGCAGGCGCAGGAAAACATCGGCGCTCTCGGCTGGCGGCTGACGGAGGCAGAGGTTGCCAGCCTCGACGAAATGAGCGACAAGGTTCTGGAATAGAATTCTCTGTGAGACGGATCTGCCTTGAGTTTTCAGCCACGGATTACACGGAATTTTCAAGAAAAATCAGTGAGAAGCTGTGTAAATCCGTGGCAAAGATGATACTTTTGCAAAAGGTCTACTGCTCTGTTGCAAGGATGTGTTTTGAAGCGTACTGGGCGTTCTCTAACGCCTGAAGTTGCGCTAGAGAGCGCAAAATACGCAAGATCTTTGAATGATTGCAGCAGAGCAAAGGTCTAATAAAAAAAACTGCCCGCAAGTTTGCGGGCAGTTCGCTTTCTTGCTGCTACTATTTCATTTTCGGCTTGATGAAGAGCATAAAGGCATATCCCAACATAAACACGACGAAGACCACAATCGGGATCCAACTATTGATGCGGATAATTTTATTGAAAGTGCCGACCAGGGTGACGACCAGCCCCAAAACCGAACCAGCCAGCGCCGCCATTCCCAGGTTGTGCTGAGCCGCCTCGCCTGCGTCTTTGGCAAACCACAGGATCAACCCAAGTGAAGCCAAGGCAGCGCCAAAAGCGCGGGTCAGGAAGACCTCCGTTACACGCGCATCCATGTTGAACTGCGCCAGCCCGGTCGTCGGGGCAAACACCAACACCAATCCTGCCGCAAGGGCAACGAACGCATTCAGAACAAACAAGACTTTGTAATTCATGGCTATCTCCTTCCGGGGTGAATTGGATTGCAGAAATAATATACAACAATCTGCACGCCAAAAGGAAGAAATCGCGTCCGTCAAACCTTGCATTTACTTAACAACCGCCCCGCCTCTTCCCAGACCTTCAGCCGGCGCCGCTTTCCAGACAATTTTTCCACCCGAATCCTGTCAAAAGGTCAGATTGTGCTATAATGCCGCCACTTATGAAGCAACAGGTTTTCTTCGCCAACGATAATAATAACGATAACAACGACCCCCAGATCGTTGGGCGAAGCATGGCTGGCTGATAAAAGCCTGAAGTCGAACCTTATCGCCCAACGTGGAGCAAGACGCCGCGAAGGGCGATTTATTTTGTAACGAACCAGCGTCTTGCAGAGGGCAAGCCTGCAGACTTGCCCTGCAAGAGAACAAATTTCGGAGGCGCATTATGTATCGAACTCACACATGCGGGGAGTTACGTGCCGTGCACGCGGGTCAAACCGTGACCCTCGCGGGCTGGGTGCACAACGTCCGCACTTTTGGCGGGGTGATCTTCCTCGTCCTGCGTGACCGCTTTGGCATCACGCAAATCGTGTCGAACCCGGAGGCTTTTCCCGAGGCGCATAAAGTCATCGCGGAGGCGAGGGCAGAATGGGTGCTGCAGGTCACAGGTCTGGTGAAGATGCGCCCGGCAGACCAGTTCAATCCCAAAATGGCGACCGGCGAAATCGAGGTCGAGGCGCAGCAAGTGGTCGTGTTGAATCAATCCAAAGCGACGCCCATCGTCGTCAGCCGCGACGAGGACGAGAACGAGGACATCCGCCTGCGCTACCGCTACCTTGACCTGCGCCGTGAGCGGATGACCCGCAACATGGTGCTGCGCCACAAAGTCGTGAAGTTCATGCGCGATTACATGGACGAGCATGGGTTCATCGAGATCGAGACGCCCATCCTGTTCAAAGCCACGCCGGAGGGCGCGCGGGATTACCTTGTGCCGTCGCGCATTCACCCGGGACATTTCTACGCCCTGCCGCAGTCACCCCAGCAACTCAAGCAGTTGCTGATGGTGGCAGGCATGGACCGTTACTTCCAGATTGCGCGCTGCTTCCGTGACGAAGACCTGCGCGGCGACCGTCAGCCCGAATTCACTCAACTCGACCTGGAGATGTCGTTTGCTCAACGCGATGATGTGCTGGCGCTGGTCGAAGACTTGTACACGAAGATGCTTGCCGCCGTAGCGCCGCATAAGAGGCTGTTCGCTTCGCCGTGGCCCAAACTTTCTTACCGCGAGGCAGTCGAACGATATGGCACGGACAAGCCCGACCTGCGTTTTGGTATGGAGTTGGTGGACTTGAGCGACGTGTTTGCCGGCAGCGGGTTCAAGGTGTTCCAATCGGCGTTGGAGATGGGCGGCGTGGTCAAGTGCATCGTCGCGCCGGGCTGCGCCGGGCTTTCGCGCAAGGAAGTGGACGCGCTGACGGAATCGGCGAAAACGCTTGGGGCGAAGGGATTGGCTACTCTGGCGCTGACGGCTGAAGGTCCGAAGGGAACCGCGGCGAAGTTCGTCAGCGAGGCGGAAGTGGAGGCGGTCAAAGCCAAAAGCGGCGCGAAGGAAGGCGACCTGGTCCTGTTTGCGGCGGATGAACGGGCGGTGGTCAATAAGGTGCTGGGCGGTCTGCGCGTGATTCTGCGCGACAAACTGGGGCTTGCCGAGAAGGATGTGATGGCGTTTGCCTGGGTGGTGGATTTCCCGATGTTCGCCTGGAATGAGGAAGAGCAGAAGTGGGACGCCGAACATCATCCCTTCACGATGCCCAAAATGGAAGACCTGCCCAAGTTCGAAACCAACCCGGCGGAGATTCTCTCGGATGCGTACGACATGGTGTGCAACGGCTACGAGATGGCTTCGGGTTCGATCCGCATCCATCGCAGTGACATTCAGCGCAAGGTGTTTCAACTGCTGGGGTTGAGCGAGGAGGAGATCGAGCGCAAGTTTGGGCACATGCTGGAGGCGTTCGAGTTCGGCGCGCCTCCGCACGGAGGCATGGCGCCGGGCATCGACCGGCTGGTGATGCTGCTGGCAGACGAGCCGAACATCCGTGAAGTCATCGCTTTCCCGAAGAACCAGGCTGGGCGCGACGTGATGGCAGATGCGCCCGCGCCGGCAACCGAAAAACAATTGAAAGAATTGCATATCAAAGTGGTCGAATAAACGAGCGGAGGCAGTTATGGCAGAAGTAATTCGCGTTTCAGAGATTGCAAAATACGTCGGGCAGGAAGTGACCGTGCGGGGCTGGGTGTATAACCGCACAGACAAGGGCAAACTCGTCTTTCTCCTCGTCCGCGACGGCACGGGTTTCGTGCAATGCGTGGCGTTCAAAGGCGACCTGGAGCCTGAGGTCTTCGACCGTGTGATGCGCCTGCCGCAGGAGTCTTCGGTCATCATCACGGGCGCGGTGCGCGAGGACAAGCGCGCGCCGGGCATTCCCGGCGGGTACGAAATCGGCGTGAAGCAAATCGAAATCGTGCAGGAGGCGGCGCTGGATTACCCCATGTCGCTCAAGGATCACGGCGTGGACTTTGCGCTCGACAACCGCCACCTGTGGATTCGCTTCCCCAGTCAGTGGGCAATTCTGCGCGTGCGCGTGCGGGTCATGTCGGCGGTGCGCGAGTATCTCGACAGTCACGGCTTCTTCAACCTCGATACGCCCATCCTCACTCCCGCCGCCGCCGAAGGAACTACCACCCTCTTCGAGACCGAATACTTCGACGAGGGCAAGGCGTATCTCGCCCAAACGGGTCAACTCTACAACGAAGCGAACATCTTTGCCTTCGGAAAAGTCTATTGCTTCGGTCCCACCTTCCGCGCCGAGAAGTCGAAGACGCGCCGCCATTTGACCGAGTTCTGGATGCTCGAACCCGAAATCGCCTTCTGCGACCTCGACCAGTTGATGGAAATCGAGGAGGGTCTCATCACCCACATCGTCCAGACCGTTCTGCGCGACTGCGCGGCGGAGTTGAAATTCCTCGAGCGCGACGTGACCAAACTGCAAAACATCACCGCGCCCTTCCCGCGCATGTCCTACGACGATGCAGCGAAGTACCTCATTGACCTCTACGAAAAAGAGACCGACCCCGAACGTAAGGAACTGCTCAAATTCGAATGGGGCATGGACTTCGGCGCGCCGCACGAAGTGGAACTGACCAAACTCTACGATAAGCCGGTGTTCGTCTATGGCTACCCCAGCGCGGTCAAAGCCTTTTACATGGAGCCGTGGCCGGGGCGTCCGGAAGTCTGCAAGTCGGTGGATTTGCTTGCCCCCGAAGGCTACGGCGAAATCTGCGGCGGCTCAGAACGCATGAGCGACTACGACAAACTGCTGGCGCGCATCCGTCAGGAGGGTCTGCCCGAAGAGGCGTTCAAGTGGTATCTCGAACTGCGCAAGTACGGCTCGGTTCCGCACTCGGGCTTCGGCATGGGCGTGGAGCGCGTCGTCGCGTGGCTGTGCGGCATCGAACACATCCGCGAGGCGATTCCCTTCCCGCGCACAATCAAAAGGGTGTATCCGTAAATCGAGACAGAATCAAACATCCCCGGCGTATGAAGCGCCGGGGATGTTGTTCAATCCGCTTCAGGGAATTTGCAACACCTGCCCCACCTTGATTTTGTTGGGATCAGAGATGTTGTTGAGCGTGGCAATCGCTGCGACAGTCGTGTTGTAGCGGATGGCAATGGCGTAGAGCGTGTCGCCTGCCTTGACGGTATGAGTTTTGGGGACGGAAGTTCCGCTTCCGCCCGCGGACCCGGAGCCTGTTCCGCTTTCAGACGGTATCGCCACCGCGACAGGAACCTTCAACGTATCGCCGCTCTTAAGCAGTTGCGGGTTGGCGCTGACCAGTTCGCGCACGGTGACCCCGTATTTGATGGCAATGCTTTCGAATGTGTCGCCCGCTTTGACGGTATGAGTCTTCTCCTGAGGAGCCGTTTCGGTGACGATCTGTGCGCCTGCAAATTTGTACAGTTCTTCCAGCGTGCCGTTGAAGACATTCAAGTCCACGTTGGCGTTGATGCCGTTGAGCCTGCCTTTTTCGCTGTATTGCCAGAACGTCCATTTGAACCAGCCGCGCGGCAGGAAGGGCTGCTGCCCCTCCACGTACACGTTCGGGTATTGCGCCAGCCAGAGGGGATAGTCCTTTGCCCATGAGGGAGGTCCGCCGCCAGCCTCGGAGAAGTGATCCTGCAGGAAGTATTGCCCGGAGTAGATGATGGGCTTTTTGCCGAAGGCGGCTTCTACCTCGTCGAGCCAGTCTTTGGCGCGCGAGATGATGCGGGCGTTGGTCTGCCCGTCGTGGGTTTCCAGGTCGAGCACGGGTGGCAGTTCGCCGTTGTCTCTGGTGGATTTTATGTAGTCAATGAATTTCTTCGCCTGTTTCCTGCCGTCCACATTGGCGCGGAAGAAGTGATATGCCCCTCGCAAAAGTCCAGCCGTTTTGGCGCCGGACCAGTTTGCAGGGAAGGTGGGATCCGAATAAAAATCACCCTCGGTTGCTTTGGCAAACACAAAACGCTGTCCCGTTGCACGGACTTTGGGCCAGTCAATGCCTGCGTTCCAGTAAGATACATCAATGCCGGGTACGGTAGCCATGAGTTTCTCCTTTTGAGAATGGGTCACTTTGCAATAAGAGTAGCATAAAACAAGGGGAAAGGCAAACCACCGGTAAATCCGTAATTAAGGTTTCCCTACCCTTGCACGATTGATTATGGTATAAAATTTGTGTCCCTGCAGTGTGCGTGATGTTGCTCTTCCCGTTTTGAGCCAACACTCACTTTTAGGGTCTCAAACTCCTAAGAAATAACGCGATAGGCCTGAGCCAAGGCGGCGTTTCTGGGTCGGGACCCACCTGCGAAAGCAGGTTCAAAACCCTGCAGCACACGGCACTTGCGGGGCAATGAATTATCAGACCCTGAAGGGTTACCCTTCAGGGTCTTCATGTTCTACGGAGATTGGTGGATAGCGATGGCGGCGCGCAAACCGGATTCGAATGCGCCTTGTATCCAGGCGTGGTAGAGGGAGGCATGTTCGCCCGCAAAATGGATGCGCCCTTCGGGGCTGACAATATCATTGTGCAGGAGGGTCTGCTGACCGGGGTCGAACAAGGCAAACGCGCCGCCGGCGAACTCGTCATCGTGCCACATCCAGGAAGCGCCCACCTCGAACTCCTCGAGGACTTGAGGGTGAATCTCCGCCACGTCTTCCAGCGCCTGAACGATACGGTCATCGGGTTTGAGCGAGCCCCAGCGCTGGGCATCCTCCGACCAGGTGTAACTGGCAAGGATGACGCCGCGCCCGGTCTCCCGCCCGTGATCGGGATAATACAGGTTGCGGATGGGCAGGTCGGTGATGGTGCCTCCGCCAAAGATTCCGTCATCCTCCTCCCAGAAGCGGCGTTTGCACTGGAAGAGGATTTTCGCCGAGGCGTCGTAATGCAACTGGCGGATGGCGCGGTTCTTGGCGCGAGAAAACGGTTTGAGCACTTCCACGTGACGCAAAACAGGAAACGGAACAGTGATGATGGCGTAGTCGGCGGTTTCGCTGAAGCGTCCCGCCGCGGTTTGATAATGGACGGTCACATCCTGCGGCGACTGATCCAGCGCAATCATCTTCGCGCCAAAGCGGATGTTATCCTTCAGTTCGGGGAAAAAAGCGTAAGGCAGGCGGTCGGTTCCGCCCTGAATTTCGATCATGTTGGTGTAGTAGTTGCCTGAGTCTTCGCGGAAGAGTTCCAAAAAGGAGGAATTCATCACCGATTCCTGATTTGCCAGCAGACCGAACATCTCAATCATGCCTTCAGACCAGCCGTTAAGTTCCAAAAACTCGCGCGTGGAGTATCCGTCGTATTTGGCGACAATCTGGTCCCAGGCGGCGTCGCCGTCCCTTTCGAGCAGGTCCAGCAGGGGTTTGAGCGCCTCCATGTACATCTGGCTGGAGGTCTTTCCCACCTCATTGTGGGAAATATCGAATCCCATCAGCGACGGGTCCGCATGTGCCTCGTAGGCGCGCATCTTTTTGCCGCCGATGTAGTAGTAGACGTTGGGGTTGTCCATCGTAAAGTCGTTGGTCTTCAGCCCGAATTTTTCGATGTATGCCATCGTCAGGGAATGGGCGCGCGGGATGCGCATCGCGCCGACTTCGGCATAGAGTCCCTCGGTGAACGGCTCGCGCAGGGTGTAAACGCGCCCACCCACGCGCTGCTGCGCCTCCAAAATGACCGGGGTATGACCAGCCCTTTTGAGTTCGTACCCGGCTGCCAGTCCCGCAAGACCCGCTCCCACAATCACCACTTTTTTGGGTTTCGCCGCTCCAAACTTCCCGACAATGCCGCGCCCAACCACTTCGATATACTCTGCTATGGAACGCTCAGGGTTCATACCAGCCTCCGCAAGTAAATTTGACTTATAGTATCCAAAATCGGAAGAAATAACAATCACCAAATTTGTCGCTTGACAAACCCCGCCAACACATATACAATCGCCGCCATTATTAACAACCGAATATCGGAGAGATAGCGGCTGGGTCCCGCCTGCGGCGGGATTACGAGGTGGAGGTTCTCCCGTGCGAACGGGACGCTAATCCCTCACCCCAGCCCTCTCCCACGCTTTGCGGGGAGAGGGTGGTGAGCGGAAAAAATCGGATAGATCAGCGGATGCCTCTGGAGTTTGTCACGAACTCCTTTCTCCCTTCCGAAAAAGCGCAAGGAGCAACAGTTTTAAAAAACGCTGTTGCCCGTATCGAAAACCGAATGGCAACATTCGGGACAAGAGAGCGCAGTGAACCGGGCGCATTGCCCGGGTGCGTTTTGGAAGGGCTGTTTTATTTAATAGCACTCGCTGTTATTAAGGCATGCCCGCGCATGCCTTTTTTGTTACCTGCGCCGCACGAGATGAAAAGATGATGGAAAACGGGTCGCCGGCGATGGCAATTGTTCATAGAATAGCCCCATCGAAAGGAGACCTATGAACGCCCAACTCAAACAACTGTCCGACGATTATCTGCGCATCGAGCAGGCAATCCTGTACCTTGAAAATCACTTCAAAGACCAGCCCAGCGTTGAGGAACTGGCGGCGACCCTCGGCTTGAGCGAATCGCACTTTCAGCGGATTTTCACCCGCTGGGCGGGGGTCAGCCCGAAACGCTTTTTGCAATTTCTGACAAAGGAAAGCGCGAAGGGACTGCTCGACCGCTCGGAAAATCTGCTGGACGCCACGCATCAACTCGGACTTTCCAGCCTGGGACGCCTGCACGAACTTTTCATCACCACCGAGGCGGTTTCACCGGGCGAGTACAAGTCGCGCGGCGCCGGCGTGACCATCCGCTACGGCATTCACCCCTCGCCCTTCGGCAAATGTCTGATTGCCACCACCGAGAGGGGCATCTGCCGCCTCAGTTTTGTGCAAACCAGCGAAGGCGATGCGATTGACAGCCTTGTGGAAGAATGGCGTCAGGCGAAAGTGATCGAAGATTACAAGGCTACCGCCCCGCTCGTTCGACCCATCTTCGATTTGCAGTACGGGGTTCGCAGAGGTGAGCCGCTCAAGGTATATCTGCGCGGAACGAACTTCCAGTTGAAGGTGTGGGAGGCGCTGCTGCAAATCCCTCCTGGCGCGGTGACCACTTACGAAGGTCTCGCCGAGCGGATTGGGATGCCGAGGGCGGCGCGAGCTGTCGGCGCGGCGGTTGGTCACAACCCGATTGCGGTGCTCATCCCCTGTCACCGGGTGATTCGTAAAGTTGGCGATTTTGGAAATTACCGGTATGGCGCGCCAAGGAAGAAGGCGCTGTTGGCAAGAGAATTCACCCTGATTGCAAAAGCGCGCTAGAGAGCGCACAATACGCCTTTGCGTAAGGTCAAAAGGAAAAAAATGAAAACAAAACTTTGGATTGCGTTGTTTGCCTTGTACATCGTCTGGGGTTCGACCTACCTGGCGATACGGTTTGCGGTGGAGACTATCCCGCCGTTCCTGCATGCGTCGATTCGCTTTCTCGTCTCAGGGGCAATTTTGTACGCCTGGAGGCGCGCGGCGGGCGATGCCGTTCCCACGAAAAGCAACTGGAAAGCCGCCGCCATCGTGGGAACACTTTTGCTGCTGGGCGGGAATGGGCTGGTCTCGCTGGCAGAGAAGACCGTTCCTTCGGGGGTGGCGGCGCTGGTCATTGCCACTTCGCCGTTCTGGTTGACGTTGTTCGAGACGTTTCGAGCAGGCGGCGCAAAACCCAACTGGCTGTCCATTTTGGGGCTGGTGGTGGGGTTCGGAGGCGTGTTCCTGCTGATCGGTCCCGCCGAGATTACGGGGTCACAGCAGAACATTGACCCGTTCGGCGCGATCGTTTTGCTCATTGCGCCGGTTCTCTGGTCTTTGGGTTCGATCTACTCCAAGAATGCAGATATGCCCCGCTCGACGCTGATGTCCACAGGGATGCAGATGCTGGCAGGGGCGGCTGCGTTGTTCGCCGTCAGCGTGGCGACAGGCGAATTGCGCGGATTCAGCCTCGGGGATGTTTCGATGCGCTCGTGGTGGGGGCTGATTTATCTCATCTCGTTCGGGTCGCTGATCGGGTTTGTGGCGTATGGCTGGTTGCTGCAGAACGCGCCTATTTCGCTGGTCTCCACGTATGCGTATGTCAACCCGGTAGTGGCGGTCTTTTTAGGGTGGCTGCTGGCAGACGAAGCGTTGAACGCGCGCATTGGAATTGCCGCGGCAATCATTGTCGGGGCAGTGATTCTGATCAATTGGGCGCGGCAGGTTTCGGTCAGGAAGGAGGCGAAAGAGGTTGTCCCGCTGGAAATTGAGTAACCCCAAGTAAACGTAGAGGACGTTCCTCAACGTCCGTCATTGTCAAGCCATGAAATTATAAAAAGGAGAGAAAAATGGACGCCAAAGATTTGCTCAAACGTGTAAAGGAGGATAATGTCAAGTTCGTCGCCCTGCAGTTCACCGATGTGACCGGCTCGGTGAAGAGCGTGGATATGCCCGTGAGCGGGCTGGAAGGCGCGCTGGAAGACGGGGTGTGGTTCGATGGTTCGTCGGTGGAGGGCTTCGCCCGCATCCAGGAATCGGACATGCGGCTGCTGCTCGACCCCAATACCTACGCGGTGCTTCCCTGGAGCCTGCCCGAACGCCGCCGCGCCCGCATCTTCTGCGACATTCAGACGCCCGACGGCAAGCCCTTCGAGGGCGACCCGCGCGGGGTGTTGAAGCGCATGACCGCCAAAATTGCCGAGCGCGGCTGGACGTATAACATCGGTCCCGAGCCTGAGTTTTTCCTTTTCAAAGGCACGAACGGTCATGGGGTGCATCCCGTTCCGCATGACGTAGGCGGCTATTTCGATTTTTCAGCGGCAGACGAGGCGGTGCGCGTGCGCACGGAGTTGATGGATGCCCTGCGCACGATGGGTCTTGAGGTGGAGGTTGGGCATCACGAGGTGGCGCTGGGTCAGCATGAGATTGACTTCCGTTTTGCGGACGCGGTGCGGGCGGCGGACAATGTGCTGACTCTGAAGTACACCGTCAAGGCGATTGCCGCCCTGCACGGATTGACCGCCTCTTTCATGCCCAAGCCTGTTTACGGCATCAATGGCTCGGGCATGCACTGTCACCAGAGTCTCTTCGATGACAAAGGGAACAACCTGTTCTTCGACAAGGAGGATGAGTATCATCTTTCCCCCATCGCATACTCGTTCATTGCGGGACAACTCAAACACGCCCGCGGACTCGCCGCGCTGGTTGCGCCGACGGTCAACTCGTACAAGCGGCTGGTGCCAGGATACGAAGCGCCTGTGTACATCGGCTGGGCGCAGATCAATCGTTCGGCATTGATTCGCATTCCGCGTTACACCAAGGGACGCGACAAGTCCATGCGCGCCGAATTGCGCTTTCCCGACCCGTCCTCGAACCCGTATCTGGCGTTTGCGGGCATGCTCGCCGCCGCGCTGGACGGCATTGACAATAAACTGACCCCGCCCAAGCCGCTCAACAACGTCAACCTGTATCACCTCGACGCAAAGGAGCGCAAGAAATTGGGCGTGGGCGAACTGCCCGGCTCGCTGGGCGAGGCTTTGGTCGAATTGAGCAAGGATAAGGTGTTGGTGGACGCACTGGGCGCTTCTGCCTACGAAGCGTTCGTCCGCGCGAAGACCGATGAGTGGGACGAGTACCGCACCCGCGTCACCGATTACGAAATCGAGAGGTATTTGGAAACGGCGTAGTTGTCTGTAGAAAGTGAAGAACAAGACCTCCGAGGGAGTTCATCCTTCGGAGGTCTTTTCTTTAGTGTTTCACTGTCCCCGCCGCCAGTTCCATAATCTCGTCTTTATCTTCATAAACCCGCACCAGTTTGCCATCCTGCATTTGCAGGACGCGGTCCACGTATTGGCACATGCGCAGGTCGTGCGTGACCATGATGCCGGCGCGGTTGTTTTCGTGGACAAGTTTCGCAAAGGTTTCCACCACCTGGAAGGCGCGCTCGGTGTCGAGGGAGGCGGTCGGTTCGTCGGCGAGGACAACGGCGGGGTTGTGAATCAGGGCGCGGGCGATGGCGACGCGCTGCTGCTGTCCGCCAGAGAGTTGGGCTGGGAGGTTGTGCAGGCGGTCGCTGAGTCCGAGGCGTGCCAGGATTTCCGCTGAGCGGATGCGTCCGGCTTTGTCTGCTTTGCCGTTGAGGCGGAGCATGAACTCCACGTTTTCCTGCGCGGTCAGAAAGGGGATGAGGTTGTTGGATTGGAACGTGAAGCCGATTTTCTCGCGGCGGAGTTTGACGCGCTCCTTGTCGTTCATCTGAGACAAATCCTGCCCGTCAATGAAAACCTGTCCGCTGGTGGGAGAGAGCAGGGCGGCGAGGATGGAAAGCAGGGTGGTCTTACCCGATCCGCTCGGACCGACCAGCGCGACGAACTCGCCCGATTTGACTTGAAACGAGACGTTGTCCACGGCGTAGATGGTCGCGCCGTCGAGCGCGAAGGATTTGACGAGGTTTTTTACTTCGAGTGCTACTGTCATGTGATTACCCTAACCGCAACGCTTTCAACGGCTCGATGCGAACCGCGTAAATGATGGAGACCAGTCCGCCGATGGGACCAATCAACAATAAAAGAATGACCGCCGCAAAAGAGCGAACGCCGTTGAAGACAAAGGGGATGGTCGCTGGGAGGAAGAGCGAGAAGATGTACGTCAGCCCGCCTCCCACCGCGACGCCGAAGGCTGTCACCACGACGATTTGAATCACCGCCGACCAACCCACGACCCCGTTCGAGGAGCCGATGGCTTTCAAGACGCCGATTTGCGGCACTTTTTGCAGGATCTGGATTTGGAAGAACCCGCCAATGACCATCACGCCGATCAGCAGGGTGAAAAAGCCCTGCGTCTGCACCGTCCCCTGCTGGGCGGAATAGCCGGGGATGTTGTTGATGGTGGTCGGGATGTCTGCCACCTCGATGCGGGAGACACTGTCAATCAGGCGTTGTTTGACCGCGTCGCTCTGCGCCGGGTCGGTCAGTTTGACGGCGATGATGTTGGGATAAGCCGTGTTGCTGTTCAAATCTGCTTCAGACTGCGGGCGGATCTTCTCCCAGGTCGAAGCCGGCACGAAGATGGTCGGCTGGAAGAAATAGGACTGCCCGTCCACCAAGCCGACGACTTCGAGCGTGAAGAATTTGTCGTCCACGCCCTGCGTCGAGCGGATGACGATTTCGTCGCCGATTCCGATATTGGAGCGCAGCGCCACGTTGCGGTCAATGACCGTCTCGCGCGCCTCGCCGCCGCGGAAGTATCTGCCATCGAGAAGCGGAGGCATGCCCGGTTTGCCCGGTTCCGCCGCCAGCATGGAGACCTTGAGCGGCTCGTCGAGGGAAACGATTTCAGTGGAGGACGTGTAAATGGGACCGGCATCCGCCACCCCGTCTACGCGGCGAACCGAGCGGATGGTGTTGGTGTCCAGGCGGCTGGCGGTGATCTGAAAGTCCGATTTTTCGAGGAAGACAATCAAGTCCGCATCGAGGTTGGCGACGTACTGGCGGTTGCCGTTGGCAAGTCCCTCGCCAAGCGCGGCGATGAACAAAACCAGCAGGGTAATCAGGGCAATCACAAGACTGACAAGCAGGAAGCGTCCCTTGTTGCGAAGCACTTCCTTGAGGGCAAGGTAGAAAGCGAGAGATACGTTTTTCATTTTGGCGCCACAGGTCCGTCGAAAGGCTGTCCCCAGTCCACGCCCATCACGCCGTGCAGAAGCAAATCCACGGAAGGATGATCGGCGATGTTATCGTAGTAATATGGCAGGCGAATGCGCCCGTCGGGCGCGATGATGAAAGTCCCCGCCATTTGCAGGGCATCCTGACCCTTGGGAGGCAGGTCGGTGTTCCAGCCGCGTTCGCGTTTGAGGCGGCGGTTGGAACGCCACACTTTGAGCGAAAGGAACGACTGCCAGATGGTCGCGCGTTCCAGTCCGTATGCCCAGTACGCCTTGCGTTCCGGGTCGGCGAGACAGGTCACGCCGGGGGCGCGTTCGGCGCAAAAGGCTTTTGCCTGTTCGGGCGTCCCCTGCGTGACGATGACCAGCGCAAGATTCCTGCCCCGGAACTCCGGCGAGGCGGTGACGAGGTGATCCACCATCTCCTTGCATTGCGGACAACCAAAATGGCGCGTGAACGCCAGAATCAGCGTTTGCGCTTTCCAAAAAGAAGAAAGCCGCACAGGCTTCCCGTCGGTATCCTGCAACTCCAGGTCGGGCGCAGGGTCGTTGAATTTGAGGTGTGCGAGTTTTGACATTGAACAGTTTATCTCCTGACTCCCCATAGTTTAACGTGTTGTACAAGTTTTGTCAATGTTTTGCAAAATTTAGTTTTGTGAGAACCCCTTTCCCGCCAGAAAAATGAACCTTCTGCCACGAAGCCACACGAATTTCGCAAACTGCTCTGTTGCAAGGATGTGTTTTGAAGCGTACTGGGCGTTCTCTAACGCCCAAAGTTGCGCTAGAGAGCGCAAAATACGCAAGATTTTTGAATGATTGC
>JABRVZ010000063.1:0-28194 GCA_039961775.1 Chloroflexota bacterium | reverse complement strand
ATCCCACCCCACCCTCGCCCAGCGCCTCGTTTTCGACCTCCTGCTCTACGACGAACCGCCCTCCCTGCGCCGCGCCCTGCGTGAACGCATCCTTGCCGCGCAGATCACCGCCCTGTTCGGGCGCACCCAAATCCTCGAGTGGTACCTCAACTCGGCGAACTTCGGACGCAACGCCTTTGGCGCCGAAGCCGCCGCCCAACTATATTTTGGAAAATCAGCGACCCAACTGACCACTGCCGAAGCCGCCATCCTCGCCGCCGTCAGCGACGCCCCCAGCCTCAACCCGCACGACGCCCCCCAAACCGCCCTCGAACGCGGCAGAGAAACCGTTCGGAAGATGTCTGCGCTGGGACTTTTATCCGACGAAGCGACCGCCAACGCCCTCGGAGAGTCGCCCCGCTTTCAGCCTCCGCCTCCGACTCCGCCCCAGCCTGCTCCTGCTTTCGTCAACCTGCTCCTCGCCCAATTGGATACCCAATTCCCGCGCGAACGCATCGAACGCGGCGGCTTGACGGTCGTCTCCACCCTCGACTACGACCTGCAAAAACAAGCCTCCTGCGTCACCGCCTTCTACGCCGCGCGGCTCGCAGGACTGCCCGACCCGCTCCTCGCGTGCGACTCGCTCAGATACCTTTCCGCACTGCCGCCCGGCGTCACCGCCGCCGATTCGTCCGCCGGCGCCATCATCACCGACCCCAAAACGGGACAGGTGCTCGCGCTCGTCGGGGAAACGTTTCAGGCGCAGGAAACGCCCCTCGTCGGCGCACACAGCCCGGGGTCCAGTTTGGATGCGTTCATCTATTTGACGGGCTTCACGCGTGGTTTGAGTCCCGCCTCGTTGATTTGGGACATCCCCGGCAAGACTTCCGTCCAGAACTTCGACGGCGTCTATCACGGACCGATGCGTCTGCGGACGGCGCTGGCAAACGATTATCCCGCGCCCGCCGCGCAGGTGCTGGCGCAGATGGGCGTCGAGAATGTGACGAAGATTGCCGCGTCGTTTGGGGTTTCGCGCGAGGAGCCGCTCTCGCTGCTGGATGCTGCGGGGGCGTATGGGGTCTTCGCGCAGAACGGCGTGTACTTTGGGCAGAACGTGGGCGATGACTTTGCGCCGGCAACCATCCTGCGGGTGGAGGGCGGCGACGGCAGTCTCTGGCTCGACTGGTCTGCGCCGCAGGCAAAGCCGGTGGTGACGCGCGGACTGGCGTACCTGATGAATCACGCGCTCAGCGATGAGACGGCGCGTGCGGGCTGGCTGCGCGACACCCGTCTGCTGGAGGTGGGCAGACCCGCCGCCGTCAAACTGGGGCAAACCGACGACGGGCGCGATACCTGGGCAATCGGGTATTCGCCGGTGCGGGTTGTGGCGGCGTGGACCGGCGTGCGGGATACCTCTCCTCTTCCCGGCGGACCGAGAGGGGTTGCCGCCTTGTGGAACGCGCTGATGCAGAGCGCCTCACAAAACGTCCCGCCCGAAGATTGGGCTTTGCCGCCCGATGTTTCAGTGGTCAATGTGTGCGATCCTTCGGGCATGCTGCCCACGCCCGACTGCCCCAACGTGGTGAACGAGGTCTTTTTGAACGGCAACGAACCTCAGCAAGCCGATACCATGTACCGGCGGTTTTCCATCAACCGCGAAACGGGACTGCTGGCAACCGTGTTCACCCTGCCGCAGTTGATTGAGGAACGGGTCTATCTGGTTGTTCCCGCCGATGCTCGTTCATGGGCGGAAAGCGCCGGGCTGGCGATTCCCCCTTCAGCGTACGATGTCATTCAGGCGCCGCCCTTCAACCCCGATGTGAACATCTCTGCCCCTGAACTGTTTGCGGAGGTTGGCGGCATGGTGCGCATCGAAGGCACAGCCGCCGGCGCGGAGTTCGTCTCGTACCGCGTGCTGGCGGGGCAGGGCTTGAACCCGCAGGAGTGGTTTCAAATCGGCGAGGGAACCCAATCCGTGACCAATGGTCTGCTTGCGGAGTGGGATACCAGCGGGATCAGCGGGTTGTACGCAGTGCAGTTGCAGGTCATCCGCAGCGACCAGCGCGTGGACACCGCGATTATTCAGGTGACGGTCAAACCGTGATAGGCGCACGGAAAAGGGTACGCCCCGTTTATAATTGCGCCGATGTCCATCTCTCCTCGTGTGCTTCTGAGCATAGATTACGAACCCTGGTTCGCGCTCTTCCGCCGTTACGACAGCCTGACCGACCCGCATCAGCGCCGCGACCTCGACGGCGGCTTTGCCCTGCGCGCCCTCGACCCCATCCTCGACCTGCTGGGGGATGCCAAAGCCAGTTTCTACCTCGTCGGCGAAATTGCCGAGTGGTATCCCGAAGTGCCGCAAAAAATCGTCGCGGCGGGGCACGAACTCGGCTTGCACTGTCACATTCACCGCCCGCTCAAAGATACCGCCGAACTCGCGCAGGACATCCGCGCCTCCCTCCATTGGCTCAGGCAATACAACGTGCGCGGCTACCGCGCGCCGATGGTGGGCATCAGCGAGGCGGCGTATCAACTGCTCGAAGACAACGGCTTTGCCTACAGTTCTTCCATCTATGCGCCCGCCGGCGTGCTTCTCAAGAAAGGCAGCGTCTGGGAGATTCCCGTCAGTACCACCCGCGCGCGCCAAAACGGAGGCTACGCCGCGCCGCGCGATTTCACCCTCAAACTTCTCTTCAAAGGCGAGTTCCCTTACGGCTCGAGTTTCAGCATCGGGCTTTTGGGCGGGCAAATCTTCAAATTCATCGAACGGGATTTGAAGCGCGGACTGAGCCCCTCCATCATCCTGCATCCCTACGAACTGGCGACTCCGCCCCTCACCGCCCGCCTCGCGCGTGACCTGATCCTGAATCCACACCTTTTGCCTTTCCGCCGCAACAAGGCTGGATTCCTCCAATCCCTGCTGGAGCGTTTCCCCGTCTCACCGCTTGGGGCGTACCTCGACGAGGTGCTCGCCGCCCAGGGAGGGACGAATGCCTGAGGTGAGAATCCGCAAATTGGAAGAGAATCAGCCTGCGGCGTGGGACGAAGCGCTGGCGTCGTCTGCCGCGTTCACCGCGCTGGATGCGTGGTCAACCCTGGTTCGGAAGACCTACGGCTACGCCATCCATCGCTTCGAGGCGGCGGAGGCAGGGCGCGTGACGGGCGTCCTCGTCCTGGCGCACGTCCGTCACCCCATCTTTGGGAACTACCTCGCCACCTCGCCGTTCGGCAGTTACGGCGGCTTTGCGTTCACCACCGAAGCGGCGCGCACAGGGCTGCTCGACGCCGCCCGCACACTGTCCGACGAGTTGCGTGCGGACTATTGCGTGCTTCGCTTCCTGGAGGATGGCGTCTCGCCGCCGGCGCCCTGGGTTCAGCAGCCCATTTACTCGACCTACTTCATTGACCTGCCGCGCGATGCCGAAGAGTTGTGGGGCAGGTTTGGGTCGCAGCACCGCAAACACACGCGGCAGGCGCTGCGAAAGGGATTCCAGATTCAGTTCGGTCATCTGGAGTTGCTCGACGATGCCTATGAAGCCCTGGCGCGCAGTATGCACGAACTCGGCTCGCCCTACCACTCGAAGCGATACCTGCGCGAGATGGCAACCCTGCTCGGCGGCGATTTGGAGTTTGCCGTGGTGCGCGACTCCAAAGGCAGGCTGGCAGGCGCGGCGGTGTTGATTTATCAGGGCGGCACAGCCTCGAACCTGCACGCCAACATCCTGCGCCAGTTTCGGGCGGAGTATGCGGGCGAGTTCCTCTACTGGTCGCTGTTGGAGCGTTACTGTCAAAAAGGCATGCAGGTCTGCGACATGGGACGCAGCCTGAACGGCTCGGGCAACGAGACCTACAAAATGAAGTGGCGTCCGCGCAAAGCGCCGCTCGCCTACTGGTATTACCTGCCCAAAGGCGGCGCGGTCCCCGAGTTGAACCAGAAGAGCGCCAAGTTCCAACTCGCCATTCACATCTGGAAACTGCTCCCGTCATTCGCAGTGCGGACTCTCGGTCCGCATTTGATTCGAGGGATTGTGTGATACGCGTCGTCACTCTGACCGACTCCCTGCACGACCGCTACGCCTCCTACCTGGACGGGAGGCTGGATGCCCGCTTTGGGCATGACCTCGCCTGGGCGCGGACTCTGCGCGATACCTACGGCGTGGAGACCCGTCACCTCGTTGCGCTGGAGGGGGAGCGGGTGGTGGGGGTCTGTCCGTTCTTCCTGTGCAAGCCGCTCTTCGGCGGCGCGCATTATGTCACCAATCCCTTCCCGACGTATTGCGGACCGCTCTATGATTCGCAGGAGGTGCTGAACGCCTTGTTGCAAGCGATTGTCGAAAAAACCTCTCGCGTGGATCATGCCGAGGTGATGACGCCAGTTCCCCTGTCTGGCGCTGAGGCGGAATTTCTTCCCTTTCAAGAAAGTCTGGATTACACGTTTCTCCTCCCCCTCGATCAGGGAGTGGAACACGCCTACCGGGGTCTGCGGACCAATTTCAAGAGAATCCTTGCCAAGTCCGCGCGTTTGCAGGGCATGGAGTTGACCGTTGACGTCGAGGGCAAAAACGTGGACGAATTCTATCGAGCCTACGCGGAAATTTACGGTCGAAAACATGGCTTCATTCCGCATGTAAAGAACCTCTTCAGGAATATTTTCGCGCATTTCAACCAAGGACAGGCAAGATTGTATATGGCGAGGATCCATGGGAAATACGTGGGTGGAATTTTCACCTTTTGGACGCACGACGAGGTGTACTATGCGTGGTCGGCGGTCCTGCCGGATGACGCCTATCAGCCGGCGCACAACCTGATCTGGCGGATCATTCAGGACGCAGCGGCGGAAGGATACAATCGGTTCAATATGGGCGAGGCTCCCAGGACCCATGAAAGCCTCATCCGCTTCAAGCAGGGGTGGGGAACGGAAGTCATCGAGTCGCTTCGCTATTTCATCCCCGGCAGGACGCGGCAGCCGTCCCCTCGTTTGTTCGACCGGGTGGGGTGGGCAAGGAGGTTTATCTCCCGCCTGCCTTCCAGTGTGACGACCGCTTTCCTCTCGCCCGCCATCCGTTATTTTTTGTAGAACAGGAATCGCATCAAGATGTCTCTCCTCAATATTATCAACCTTGAGAATTTCAGGAAGGTATTCCGCAACATTCGCAAAGTGGGGCTGGTTATGACCGTTCGATATGTCATCTCGGACCTGCTTTTTGACCTGAGGTATCAGATTGATACCATCAACACAGAACAACTCGAAAACCTCAAGATTGCATCTCCGAACAAGGCGTATGGTGTCTATTACGAAGGGACGAACGCCTACATCTTCCAGAAGATGATTTCACAGGTCAGGCTCGAACCTTCCCGCGTCACCTTCGTGGACTTTGGCAGCGGCAAGGGCAAAGCCATGTTCATGGCGGCGGAGCGCGGCTTCCGCAAGGTGATTGGCGTCGAGTTCTCCATCGAACTGGTCGAGACCTGCCGCAGGAACCTCGAGATTTTCAAAGCGAAATCGAAAAGCAAGACCGAGTTCGAAATCCTGCACATGGACGCCGCCGAATATGAAATTCCCGCCGACGCCAACCTGCTGTTCTTCTCCAACCCGTTCAACGAGGAGTTGACCAGCAAGGTCATCGGCAACATTCTGCGTTCCCATGATCAATCTCCGCGCGAGACGTGGGTCGTGCATTTGTATCCGCAGGGGAACATGGCTTTCGTGCGGCATCCCCGCTTCGAGGTCCAGCATGAAGCGCCCGAGGGGTATGTGCTCCGGCTGATTCCCGCCAACTGAGGCATGGCTTCCCGTTCCTCCCTCTCCCGTTTGTGGGGCTTTCTCAAAAAGCCTGCCGTGTCGCTTGCCCTGCGCGTGACGGTCAGCGCGCTCCTGCTCGCGTACCTCATCCGTCTTTCCGCGTTCAACGAAATTGCGCGCGCTTTCAGCCGCATCGAGCCGCTTTACCTGCTCGGCTTCTTTGCGCTGTATTTTGCCTCCGTGTTCTTCACGTCCGTGCGCTGGCGGATCCTGCTCCGCGCCTGGGACGTCGAAGCGCGGCTCGGCGCACTCCTGCGCTACCTCCTGACCGGCTTGTTCATGAACAACTTCCTGCCAGGCAGTTTGGGCGGCGACGCCTACCGACTCTACTCCGGCGGACGCGATACCGGCAAACTGGAGGCGGTTGCCGCCACCATCTTTTACGAACGCGTCCTCAGTTACGCCTCTCTCGTGACCCTGGGACTGGCGGCGCTTTCAATCCGCCCCGACCCCGCCTCAGACCTCCCCTTCCGGCTTCTGCTCGGCGGCGTCTTCCTTGCGTTGACCGGTCTCACCGCGGTTTCAACTCTCCCCGCCTTCGGCGCCTGGGCGGAGAACTTCGTGAGCCGCTTCCCGTTCGCGGAACGACTGCGCCTGAAGGACTGGGTGCACAGTTTCCGCTTCAAGGTGCGGCATCCCGGATTGCTGGCGGTCGTGTTCCTGCTCTCGTTCCTCATCCAGTTCACAGATATCTTTGCCTTCCGCCTCGTTGGCGCCGCCATCCAACTGCCGGTCAAACTCAGCGACCTGCTGCTCTTCGTCCCACTGCTCTATCTGGCGATCCTCCTGCCGTTATCGGTCAATGGGATCGGCATCCGCGAGAGTGTGTTCGTGCTGTTCGCCGCCTCGTGGGGCATCACTCCTGCCGACGCGGTCGCCTTCTCGCTGACGGTCTTTGCCCTGAACCTGGCGGGCAGTCTCACGGGGGGAGTCATTTACTGGTTCGACCGCCCGGCAAAAATGTGAGGTCTGAACCCCATCGCTTGCCTTCAGCCCGACATAAAAATAAAATTCCGCGATAAGATATACCCATCCATGAAGAGCCTGCTCAAACGAATCGCCTCCCTCGCGGATCGTCCGTTTGCCGTTCCGCTCATCCTGCTGGCTGTGACCTTCCTTGCCTACGGGCTGTTCTTCTGGCGGCTGGGCTTTTATTGGGACGACCAGCCCATTTCGTGGATCCGCTATCAGTTGGGGTCAGAGGCGACGACGCGCTATTTCTCCGATTCGCGCCCGGTCTGGGCGTTGCTGTATCAAATCACCGGCTTCCTCCTCCCGCAAAATCCAGCGGTCTGGCAGTTATTCGGCATGCTCTGGCGCTGGGCGGGCGTGTACGTTTTCTGGCTGGTGATGACGGCAATTTTCCCCAAACGGAAAGACATTGCCTTTCTCCTCTCGCTGCTGTTGTTACTTTACCCCGGCTTCAACCAGCAGTGGGTCAGTTACGTGTACTCGCACTTCTTCATCGTGCTGTTCTTCGTGCTGATTTCGTGGCATCTGATGCTGCGCGGCAAGACCCTCCCGGCGATGGTCTTTTCAGCGTTGAACCTGGTCATGTTCGAGTACTTCTTCCTGCTCGAATTCATGCGCCCCTTCCTGCTGTGGATGACTTTCCGCGAGCAAAACCAGACGCTCCGCGGGCGGTTTGTGCGGGTCTTCAAAGCATGGATTCCCTACCTCGGCGTGATTGTCTTTGCCATTCTCTACCGCTCGCTCGTGTACACTCACCCCGGCTTCGGCTACAGCCTGACCGAGGAGGTCGCCCGCGCACCGGTCGAGACCCTCACGCAGCTCCTGCAACATGTCCTTTCCAGCCTGTGGGCGGCGGCGGGAGGCGCGTGGGTTCAGGCGTTCCAGTTCCCGAACCCCGCCGTCAACGGCTTGCGGACGAGCATTTTGTACCTCTTCGTCGTCCTGGCGGTGGGAACGCTTGTCCTCCTCAAACGGCTGGGCGGCGAATCGACCGTGACCGCCAAAAAACAGGATGCCCTCTGGCTCATCGGTCTCGGCGCCGTCATGCTTCTTTTGGGCGGCGTCCCCTACTGGGTGACGAACCTGCCCGTGACGCTCGGCTTCCCTGCCAACCGCGCCCTGCTCTCGTTCATGTTCGGCGCGTGCTTCCTCCTGCTTGGCTTGCTCGACCTGCTTCCCCCGCGCGTCAGGTATTTCGCCGCTGCCCTCCTCATCGCCCTCTCCGCGGGCAGACAATTCCTCTGGTCTGTGGACTACCTGCGCGACTGGGAGTCGCAAAAGAACCTCTTCTGGCAGATGACGTGGCGCGCGCCCGGCATCCAGCCGGGTACCATCGTCTTGATGAACGAGGAACTGGAATTCAACGCCGACAATTCCATCAGCGCGCCGCTCAACTGGATTTACGCCCCGCAGACCCGCACCCGTCAGGTCGGGTACGTCCTGCTCTACCCGACTAACCGACTCGGCGCTTCGCTCCCCGCGCTCGAGCCTGGTCTGCCGGTCCGATACGACTTCCTCGCCGCCTCCTTCGAGGGCAACACCTCGGACGTCCTCGCCTTCTACTACAACCCGCCCGCCTGCCTGCGCCTGCTCGAACCCGACCTGGACCCGCTCAACCGCCTCATCCCCGCCGACAGCCTGATGCGCGAAGCCTCCGCCCTCTCCAACGCTGACAAAATCCTCGCTGAGCAGCGAGCCGTCATGCCCGCCATCTACGGACCGGAGCCGGCGCACGGCTGGTGCTACCACTTCCAAAAAGCGGACCTCGCCCGGCAGTTGGGGGATTGGCAGGAAGTCGCCAGACTGGGAGACGCCGCCTTCAAACTTGACGACCATCCCAACGACCCAATCGAACGGTTTGTGTTCATCGAAGGCTACGCTCATGCGGGAGAGTGGGACAAGGCGCTCGAATACTCGAAGGTCAGTTACCGCGTCTCGAAGGAGTATGTGGGACCGTTGCTCTGTCAGTTGTGGAAAAGAATCGAAGCAGAGACAGCCGAAGGTCCAGCGCGAAGCGAGGCGTTAGCCCAAGCCCGCCAGATGTTTGCCTGCCCGTCGCCATGATCCGCATGAAGAAATTCCTCCCCGTCCTCACCCTGCTTCTCGTCACCGTGCTGGCGTATGGCTTGCTGAGTCTGCGCCTGGGCTTTTACTGGGACGACCTGCCCATCACGTGGATCCGCTACACGCTGGGCGCCGAGGCGCTGACGCGTTACTTCTCGACGAACCGCCCGGTGTGGGGGCTGCTGCATCAGGTCACCACGCGGCTCATCCCGCAGGTGCCCGCGTATTGGCAGGTCTTTGCGCTCGTGTGGCGGTGGCTGGGCGCGGTCGTTGTTTATCTCATCGTTGCGAAGTTATGGAAGGACAAGGGCAGGCTGGCGCTGGGCGTGAGCCTGCTTTTTCTTGTCTACCCCGGCTTCAACCAGCATTGGGCGGCATATCTTTACAGCCATTTTTACATCGTCCTGTTCTTCTTTTTATCCTCGCTCCTGTGCATGCTGTCCGCCATCGAGTTGCCGCGCCGCTATTGGGCGTGGACTGCCGCCGGGCTGTTCCTCTCTGCGTTCAACCTGTGGATGATGGAATATTTCTACGTGCTGGAACTGGCGCGCGTCGGATTCATCCTGACCGCCATCCGCGACGAGGAACTGACCCTCCTCCAGCGCCTCAAACGGACCCTCAGCCTGTGGACGCCGTACCTGGCAGTGTTCACGCTGGCAGTTTTGTCGCGTTTGTTCATCTTCAACAATCAGGTGTATGGCATCAGCCTGACCGGTCAGTTGAAGTCTGCGCCGCTTGCAACGCTGATTGCGCTGGCGCGAAACATCCAAAAGACCCTTGAACTCGTGCTGCGGGACGCCTGGCTGAAGATGTTCGAACTTCCCGATATTGCAAACGCCGGGGCTGTTTTGCCTTCTTATTATCTCGTGGTGGCAGGAGTTGTTCTGGCTGCCGCTGCCGGATTTGTGTTTGCGCCGCGCGAGGCTGTGAAAAGCCTGCGCAGGAATATCGCGGACAGCCTGTGGATGATTGGGCTGGGCGGGCTGTCCCTGTTGCTTGCCGGTGGACCTTTCTGGCTGATTGGCTTTGTTCCCTCGCTGAACTGGCCCGCCAGCCGCTTCACCCTGCCGTTCATGCTCGGAGTTGCGCTGCTCTTCGCCGGTTTCATCTCCTTACTGCCCTGGGAGAAAGTGCGAATCGTCCTGCTGGTCTTCCTCGTCAGTATGGCGGCGGGGAAGCAGTACCTGACCTCGCATGAGTATCTGCAGGATTGGCAAACGCAGAAAGACCTCTTCTGGCAGATGACGTGGCGCGCGCCGTCCATTGCGCCGGGGACGTTGATTCTCATGAACGAAGGCGCGCTGAATTTCTACGCTGATAACTCCCTGAGTGCGGCGCTGAACTGGGTCTATGCGCCGGAGAATCACAGCGAGCGGATCGACTACCTGCTGTTCTTCCCGACCAACCGATTCAAGACCGCCCTGCCCGACATCGCTCCCGACCTTCCCGTTTTCTATGATTATCTGGCAGGGGAGTTCCATGGCAACACCTCGCGGACGCTTTCCTTTTACTTTGCTCCGCCGGGCTGTCTGCGCCTGCTCGACCCGGAAGTGGAACGCCTCAACCGCCTGATCCCCGAAAACAGCCTGATGCGTTACGCCGCGCGCGGTGATCCCCTCTGTGTATGGGCCGGAACCCGAACACGGTTTCTGCTATTATTACCAAAAGGCAGACCTTGCCCGTCAGTTCGGGCGGTGGGACGAGGCAGTACAATTCGTCGAAACCGCCCTCGCCTTTGAAGGTCATCCGTATGAGCCGGCGGAACACCTGCTCTTTATCGAAGTCTATGCCCATGCCGGGCAGTGGGAGCGCGCGCTGGAGTTGTCGAAGCGGGCGTATGAGGTCTCGCCGCAGACGATGGGACGGGTAATCTGTCAGTTGTGGGAACGAATCGGAGCAGAGACAGCCCAAAGTCCAGAACGAAGCGAGGCGCTCGAGCAGGTTCGGAGGATGTTCGCGTGCAGTCTGTGACCAATGTACTTGTTTGCACGCTGAGTTTGTTCTAGAATAACGCTTATCGGCTGATGCGATACAATATACTTGTGTAGATAGTAAGCCGGTAAAGCCTAGAGAAAGGAGGCAGTCGCAGAAGAGATTTTGTCATCTCCCGGATTGTTTTGTCACCAAATTACAAACGAAGAGGAGAAGAAATGCGCAAGACACTTTTGCAATTTGCCACGACGCTGATGTTGTTCGCGCTGGTGCTGTCAGCGTGCAGTCCCAAGGCTACCCCCACCGCCGCCCCCGAACAGCCGACGGCGGCTGTGGAGGAACCGTTTACCTTTGGCATGCTCCTGGTCGGTCCGTACAACGATAACGGCTGGAGCCAGGCGCACTATGAAGCCGGTTTATATGTGGAGGAAAAACTCGGCGCCAAGATGATTTACCTCGATAAAGTCAACCCTGCCGACCGCCAGGGCACCACGCCCGATCAACTCGCCGAGGAACTGGTGGCTCAGGGCGCGAAACTGATCATCTTCAATTCCGATGACATGAAAGACGCCTCCACCGCCTTTGCCAAGAAACATCCCGACATCAAGGTCATCATGGCTTCCGGCGACCAGGTCTGGAAAGACGGCAAAGCGTACGAAGAAATCCCCAACCTCACCAACATCATGGGGCGCATGGAATACGGCAAGATGATCGCCGGCTGCGCCGCTGCCCTCACCACTCAGACCGGCAAGATCGGCTACCTTGGTCCGCTGATCAACGATGAGACCCGCCGCCTCGCCGCCTCTGCTTACCTCGGCGCGAAACACTGCTGGGAGAAAGCCGGCAAGAACCCCGCCGACCTGCAATTCAAGGTGACGTGGATTGGCTTCTGGTTCCACATCCCCGGCGTGACCACCGACCCGGTGCAGGTCTCCAACGACTTCTACACCACCGGCTACGATGTGGTCATCTCCGGCATTGACAACCCGGTCAACCTTGCCGAAGCCCAAAAACAGACCGCCGAAGGGAAACCCTCGTTCGGCATCGCCTACGATTACGTCGCCGCCTGCGACGCCGCGCCGGATGTCTGCCTGGGCGTGCCTTACTTCAACTGGGGTCCCGATTACGTCAAAGCCATCAAGTCTGCCATGGATGGCACGTGGCAGTCGCAGTTCGTCTGGTCGGGTCCCGACTGGAGTGACATCAACAACCGCGACACCTCCATGGTCGGCTTTGTGAAGGGCAAGGCGCTGAACGCCGAAGCCTCCGCCGCGTTGGATGCCTTCATCGCCGAACTGGCGGGCGGGCTGAACTTGTGGACGGGTCCGCTCAACCTGCAGGATGGCACTACCTACCTCGCCGAAGGCGAAATTGCCACCGACCAGCAGGTCTGGTACCTGCCGCAATTGCTCGAAGGCATGGAAGGCTTGAGCGCCTCCGAATAAAGTTCAAGATTGTCTCTCAAGGGGCGCAGACTCCACTGCGCCCCTTTCGTTACCAGCACCTTGGAGCGCCCGCCCATGAATATTGAATTGAAAAACATTCACAAACACTTTGGCAGTGTCCATGCCAACAAGGGCATCAACCTGTTCATTCCCGCCGGCTCCATTCAAGGCATTCTGGGAGAAAACGGCGCCGGCAAAAGCACGCTGATGAAAATCCTCTCGGGGTTCATTCAAGCCGACCCGGGCGGCGAAATCCTTTTGGATGGCAAACCCGTCGTCATTCACTCCCCCGCCGACGCCATTCACGTGGGCATCGGCATGCTTCATCAAGACCCGCTGGATTTCCCTCCCATGCGCGTGCTGGACAACTTCCTGCTCGGGCAATCGGGCGGACTCTTCCCCAACCGAACCGCGGTCGCACGGGACTTCAGGCGGCTTGCCGAACAATTCGACTTTTCCCTCGACCCCGACAGTTACGTGGACTCGCTCACCGTGGGCGAGCGTCAACAGCTCGAAATCATCCGCCTGCTGTGGCTGGGCGCCCGCGTCCTCATCCTCGACGAACCGACGACCGGCATCAGCGCCTCGCAGAAGACCAAACTCTTCGCCACCCTGAAGAAACTCGCCGCCCAGGGCATGACGGTCATCTTCGTCTCGCACAAACTCGAAGATGTGGAACACCTGTGCGACAAGGTTGCCGTTCTGCGCGCCGGTGAACTGGTGGGCGAGGCAAAGCCTCCCTATGTCACCTCAAAACTGGTGGAGATGATGTTCGGCAAGGAGATTACCCTCGGCGAACGGCAGAGCGCACAACAGGAGGAGGTCATCCTCTCCCTGCAAAACGTTTCGCTGGAGGATGTGCGGCTGAAGATTCGCAACCTTTCCCTCGATGTGCATGCCGGCGAAGTCATCGGGCTGGCGGGCATGGAAGGTTCCGGGCAGGATTTGTTCATCCGCGCCTGCGCCGGGCTGGTGAGACCCGTCGGCGGCAGAATCCTGCTCAACGGTCGAGATATGACCGGGAAATCCTATCACGCCTTCAAACATGCGGGCGTCAACTTCCTGCCGGCGGCGCGCCTCGAGGAGGGATTGATCCCCGGGTTGAGCCTCACCGACCACTTCGTCCTGGCAGAAGCGCCGAGAGGGTTGTTCATTGACCGCGAAGCCGGTCTGCGGCTTTCGGAGGAGCGCATCAAGTCCTTCAACATCCGCGGCACGCCGCTTTCCCCGGTGGAATCGCTTTCGGGCGGCAACCAACAGCGCGCCGAACTGGCGTTACTGCAAACTCCGCTTTCGCTGGTTCTGCTCGAACATCCCACCCGCGGTCTGGATATCGAATCGGTGATTTACATCTGGAACAAACTCAAGGAACGCTGCCGTTTGAAAACCGCCATCATTTTCATCTCGTCGGACCTGGAGGAGATTTTGCAATACAGCGACCGCGTGCTGGTCTTCTTCAGCGGGCGGGTGTCGCCGCCGCTCGATGCGGCAACGACCACTGTGGAGCAACTCGGTCAATTGATTGGCGGGAAGGGCTGGGCTGAGATGGGAGAAGCGCATGACTAAGAGTCGTTTTGGAAGCATTATCTATCAACTTGCGGCGCTGGCGCTTTCGTTTGGCGTGGTCTCGTTGATTCTGATTGCGGTAGGCGCCTCGCCGCTCGAGGCGTTCCGAAACATCTTTGCCGGTTCCTTCGGCTCGATGCGAAAGTTTGCAGAGGTGCTCGTCGCCTTCGTGCCGCTATTGCTCGTCACCGCCGGCTTGCTGGTGACCTTTGCCGCCGGGCTTTGGAACATCGGCGTGGAGGGACAGGTGGTGCTGGGGGCAATCGCCACAACCTGGGTCTATCGCCTCTTTCTCGATAGCAGTCTGCCGCCGGCGCTCGTCATCCTGCTTGCTATCCTCGGCGGGATGATCGGCGGTGCGCTTTGGGCGGCGCTGGCGGGTTTGCTCAAGGTGTTCGGCGGCGTGAACGAAATCTTCGGCGGGCTGGGTTTGAACTTTGTCGCCACCGCCCTCACCATCTACCTGATCTTCGGTCCGTGGAAGCGTCCGGGCGTCGCCTCCATGAGCGGGACGGTTCCCTTTCCGGATGAGTTTTCGCTTCCGTTGTTGACCGACTTGCGGATCAGCCCCTGGGCGCTGGCGCTGGCGCTGATTGGCATTGTGTTCGTCTATTTTCTTCTGCAGGGGACGTATTTTGGTCTGCGCCTCAAAGCGGTGGGCAAGAACTTCCGCGCGGCGTATTTGTTGGGCATTCCCACCTGGCAGTATTCCATGTATTCCTTCCTCATCTGCGGCGCGCTGGCAGGAGCGGCGGGCGCCATGCAGGTGGCGGCGGTGTATCACCGCCTCATTCCTTCCATTTCAAGCGGCTATGGCTATCTCGGCTTGATGGTTGCCATGCTGGTCAACTATCAGGCGGTTTGGGCGGCGCCGGTTGCGTTGTTCTTTGCCGCGTTGAACATCGGCAGTATTCAACTTCCCATTCTCATGAAACTCGACTCGTCCCTTGCAGGCGTTTTACAAGGCGTGCTGGTGTTGTTCGTTCTGTTGGGAGAAGGCGTCCGTCAGAAATTTGGGAGGAGGGCGCAGTCATGACGCAGGAAACCCTTCTCATCGGTCTGGCGGGGGTACTTGCCTCCGCTTCCCCGCTCATTTTTGCCGTCATCGGCGAAACGCTCTCCGAACGGGCGGGCGTGATCAACCTTTCCATGAACGGTACGATTTTGCTTGCCGCCATGGGCGGGTTTGCCGTTGCCTACAACACCGACAGTGTCCTGCTCGGTTTTCTGGCAGGAATGCTCATTGGCGCGCTGGTGGCGTTGATTGTGGCGTTTGCCGGGATTACCTTACAGCAGTCGCAGGTGGCAGTGGGCTTCGTCCTTGCGCTCACCTGCCGCGACCTCTCCTACTTCCTCGGCAATCCCTACATGGGCTTGCCAGGTCCGCGTTTGCAGGCGGTGCCTATTCCTGGCCTGAGTAATTTGCCGGTGGTAGGGCGGTTGTTCTTTCAGCATGACGTTATCACTTATATCAGTTTTGCCGCGATCTTCCTCGCCTGGGTGTGGATTTTCCGCACCCGCCCGGGGCTGATGCTTCAGGGAATTGGCGAGAAGCCAGCCGCAGCGTACATTCGCGGCGCAAACGTCAACCTGATGCGCTACGTCTATACCGTTATCGGCGGCGCGTTGATCGGTCTGGCTGGACCCGCTTTTTCGCTTGCCACGCGCGCTGGTTGGATGGGAACGATCTCCGGTCTCGACGGCTTCGGCTGGATTGCCCTATCCATTACCATCTTCGGCGGCTGGAATCCCCTGCGCGGCGCGTTCGGCGCCTACCTCTTTGCTCTGCTCCAATGGCTTGGGCTGGTGCTTCAACCGGTGCTGACTCAGGTCCCCTCGCAGGTTTTGCAGGTGGCGCCCTTCCCGTTGATGATCCTCACCCTGCTCTTCGTCAACATCGGCAATGCGGAGTGGGTGGAACGCGCGCTCGCCGCCATGCCGGATTCGGCTCGCCGCGTCTTTGCCAAACTGCTGCGCGCCATGCGCACCTCGCCGCCCGCCGCGCTGGGCGTGCCTTTCGAACGGGATTGATGGATTCCCCCTTTGCTGTACAGGTGTTGCGTAGGCTCTCTGTCGAAACGCGAATCAGGATAATCATCACAAGAGAACAATTACAAAGTGTCTGACAATTAAGACGGCTTTCTATATACTGAATAAAACTGGAGCCGCTCATGCCCGTTCTCAAAAAAAGACCGCAGAGGGAATGGCTGCCGCGCCTCGTGGATTCACTTCTGCCGGTGTTCGCCACGCTCGCTGCCCTGCTGGTGGGGGCTGTGATGCTGATGTTGATGCGGGTCAATCCCATTGAAGCGTACAAAGCCCTGTGGGATGGCGCTTTTGGCAGTTCCAACGCAGTTGCCGAGACGCTGGTCAAAGCCACGCCTCTGCTTTTGGTCGCTCTCGGCATCTGCATTTCATTTCGCGGAGACGTGATCAACATTGGCGGCGAGGGGCAGATGATTGTGGGGGCTATCCTTGCCACGTGGGTCGGGCTGACATTTACAACGTTGCCCGGCTGGCTGGTCATTACCCTTGCGATGCTGGCAGGTTTTTTGGGGGGAGCCGTGTGGGGCGGAATACCCGGCTTTCTCAAAGCCTATTTCAGAGTGAATGAAATTTTGAGCACGGTGATGATGAACGCCATCGCCGTGCAGTTGATGAACTTCCTGCTGCGCGGACCGATGATTGACCCTGCCCAGGCGCAACTCGCCTCGAAAATTCCTCAAACGGCGCCTCTGCTCGATATTTTCCGCCTGCCGCGCCTCGTGCCGACGAGACTGCATCTTGGCGCGTTGATTGCGGTGGTCCTTGCAGTTCTCGTGTACATCCTGTTATGGCGCACCACGCTGGGATACCGCATTCGCGCCGTGGGGCAGAATCCGCATGCGGCGCGTTATGCGGGCATTCCTGTACAACGATACATAGTGTTGGCGCTGTTGCTCAGCGGGGCGTTTTCGGGGCTGGCGGGCGCCACTCAGGTTTACGGCGTGAATTACCGCATGATTACCGACGGTTCCGCTTCGGGCTTCACCGGGAGCGCAGGCTTCAACGGTATTGTGGCGGCGTTGTTTGGACAGTTGCATCCCATCTGGTCTATTCCGGCGTCCATCCTGTTTGGGGCGCTGTTGGTGGGGGCGAACAAGATGCAGAGGATGGTGCAAGTGCCTTCGGCGCTGGTCATTGCGCTGAACGGTTTGGTGGTGGTCTTTGTGGTCAGCAGTGAATTTTGGAGACGCAGGCGGCAGAGACAAAGGCTGGCAGCGGCGGATGTGGAGGAAGAACCGCTGCCCGTCCAGGGGGAAGACAGCAGGGTGGAGGCAAAAGTATGATTTCCGACCTTTTTTCCGTCACGGTTTTGATTGGCATCCTCGCTTCGGGCATTCGCCTCGCAACCCCTTACCTCTACGCCGCCATCGGCGAGACCTTCGGGCAGAAGAGCGGCGTCCTCAACCTCGGTGTGGAGGGGCAAATGCTGCTCGGCGCGTTTGCGGCGTTTTACGTTTCTTTGAAGACGGGGAATCTCTGGCTTGGTTTGTTGACCGCCATGCTGGTTGGGGCGCTCATGGGGCTGGCAATGGCTTACGTGACCGTCAACCTGCAGGCAGAGCAGGGCATCAGCGGCATCGGGTTTTATCTCTTCGGGTTGGGGATGAGCGACCTGCTCTTTCAGCGGTTGATGGGAACGGTGGAAACGGTGAGAGGGTTCCCAAAACTTTACATTCCCGGCTTGAGCGATATTCCAGGCATCGGTGAAATCTTCTTCAGTCAGAACATTCTGGTCTATGGGGCGTATCTGCTCGTGCCGCTGGCGTGGTTCGTGTTGAACAAGACCACGCTGGGGCTAAAGATTCGCGCAGTGGGCGAGAATCCCGATGCGGCAGATTCGCTCGGTGTGAATGTGGGGCGCATCCGTTACTTTGCCATCATTCTCGGCGGGACGCTTTCAGGAATCGCCGGCGCCTCGCTTTCGATTGCGCTGTTGAACGTCTTCCAGCAAAACATGACCAGCGGCTCCGGTTTTATTGCGGTGGCGCTGGTGTACTTTGGCGCGTGGCGCCCGCTGGGGGTGCTGGGCGGGGCGTTGTTGTTCAGCATGGTCAACTCGCTCCAGTTGTGGATGCAGGTGAAGAACATCCCCGTTCCGTCAGAAATTGCCATCATGATGCCCTATGTGCTGACCATTCTGGTTCTGGTTGCCACTGTGTCCAAGGTGCGCGCGCCTGCGGCGCTCTCGAAGCCCTTCGAAAGGGAGAATTGATTGAAGAGAGGAGGTGGCTCTGTCGGTTGGAGAAAAGGACCCTCGAAACAGAATCAACTGTCCCGTTGGAAAGAAGCGTTCAAATCCACAGCAAGGAGAAGAAGATGAAAAAGTCAGTCTGGTTTATCAGCGTTTTGGTGCTTTTGTCGCTCGTGTTGAGCGCATGCAGCACACAGGTAGAGAAACCCGCCGCAGCGGAGAAGTTTCGCGTGGCGGTGGTGATGCCGAGCGCCATCAATGACCTGGCGTTCAGCCAGAGCATGTACGATGCGCTGGTGCGCATTCAGACCGAAATGGGTGGTCCCGACAAGTTCGAGTTCGTCTATTCGGACGGGATGTTTGTGGTGGATGATGCGGCGGCGGCAATCCGCGATTATGCCACGCAGGGGTACAACCTGGTGATCGCGCATGGTTCGCAGTACGGTTCGTCTCTGCAGGAGATTGCGCCGGACTTCCCGAATACCAGTTTCGCCTGGGGCACCACAGTGGATACTTTCGGTCAGCCGAATATCTTTGCCTATGAAGCCGCTTCTCATGAGGGCGGCTACGTGAACGGCGTGCTGGCGGCGACGCTCACCAAGAGCAAGGTGATTGGCGTGGTCGGTCCCATCGAGACCGGCGATGCGAAACTGTACGTGGACGGATTCAAAGCCGGGGTGATGGCAACCGACCCGACCGTGCAGGTGAACGTGAACTACATCGGTTCATTCTCGGACGTGGCGCTTGCCTCTGAAGCCGCGACGACTCACATCTCCGCCGGCGCCGATGCGATGACCGGCACGGCGCAAATGGTGGTGGGCGCCATCGGCAAGGCGAAGGAAGCCAATGTGCTGTGGTTCGGCACACAGTCCAATCAGTCGTCGCTCGCGCCGAACATCGTGGTCGCCAATCAGGTTTATCACTGGGAGGTCATCCTGCGCGAGATGATCTCGCTCATCCAGAGCGGCACGCTCGGCGGACGCTCCTTCACTGCCAACCTCAAAAACGGCGGCGAGGTGATCGAGTTCAACCCCGATTATCCGCTGGACGCCAACGCCAGGGCGCTGGCTGAGAAAACCATTCAGGGAATCATTGACGGAAGCATCAAGATTTCCCTGCCGTAAGCGATACTCCCTCACCCTGTCCCTTTCCAAAATTAGGGGAGGGACAGGGTGGGGCAGGATGGTGCAATGGCTGAATCAAATCTCCTTCCCTCCGGTCAGACCCGCATTGACAGCCTGGAAATGCGCGGGATTACCAAGCGTTTCCCCGGCGTGCTTGCCAACGACCACGTGGATTTCGACGTGCGCTCCGGCGAAGTCCATGCCTTGCTGGGGGAAAACGGCGCGGGCAAAAGTACGCTGATGAAGATTCTGTACGGCTTGTACCGCCCGGACGAAGGGGAGATTTTGCTCAACGGCAGCCCTGTCCACATCGCTTCGCCAACCGACGCCATCCGCCTCGGCATCGGCATGATTCATCAACACTTCATGCTTGTGCCAACCATGACGGTGGCGGAAAACGTGGCGCTGGGACTGCCCTCCTCCCGCGGCGCGCTGACCGACCTCGACCGAGTCTCGAAGCGCATCCTCGAACTGGCGGACGTTTACGGTCTGAAGATAGACCCTTCCGCTTCCATCTGGCAGCTTTCCGTCGGTCAGCAGCAGCGCGTCGAAATCATCAAAGCCCTCTATCGCGGCGCGGCGCTCCTTATCCTCGACGAACCGACCGCCGTGCTTACCCCTCAGGAAGTAAAAGAGTTATTTGCCATCATTCGCCAGATGGTGAAGGACGGGCATGCGTTGATTTTCATCTCCCACAAACTGCATGAGGTGGTCGAAATCAGCCAGCGCGTCACCGTCCTGCGCGACGGGCGCAAGATTGGCACGCGCCCCACGTCTGAAACGACCAAACAAGACCTCGCCAACTGGATGGTCGGGCGCGAGGTGGGCTTTGTCCCCCAACGCGGCGACGTCGTCCCCGGCGAGGTGCGCCTGCAATTGGAAGATGTTCACTGCGGGAGCGACCGCGGCACGCCGGGCTTGCGCGGCGTCAGCCTGGAGGTGCGTTCGGGCGAAATCCTCGGGATCGCCGGAGTCTCGGGCAACGGTCAACGCGAATTGGCAGAAGCAGTGACCGGTTTAAGGAAGATCGTCTCCGGGCGGGTCCGCCTCGAAGGGCAGGATGTCACCAACTTCCCGCCGGGCGAACTGACCGAGCGCATGCTGTCCTACATCCCCGAAGAGCGCATGCGCGACGGCATGATCAAGGATTTCACCGTCGCCGAGAACCTCATCCTGCGCGAACATCACAAACCGCCCTACTCGCAAAACGGCTTCCTGAACTTACGCGGCATCGCCAGCCATGCCGATGTGTTGATCAGAGAATTCCGCATCAAGACCCCTTCACGCGAAACGCTTGCCAAGAACCTCTCCGGCGGCAATATTCAAAAAGTGGTGCTTGCCCGCGAACTCTCGCGCAGTCCGCGCGTCATCCTTGCTGCACAACCCACGCGCGGGCTGGACATTGGCGCAACCGAATACGTCCGCGCGCAACTGCTCGAACAGCGCAAAAAAGGCGCGGCAATCCTGCTCATCTCCGAAGACCTCGACGAAATCCTCGCCCTCTCCGACCGCATTGCCGTCCTCTACGAAGGCAGGATTATGGACATCGTTCCGCGCGCCGAGGCAACCCCTGAAAAACTTGGCTTACTCATGGCAGGCGTTCACCCCGAAGAGGGCGCGCCTGTTGTAAAATAAACTTATCCATCGGTTCGGTGGTCGCTGATGTGAAAAACATCAACGGCGTTGGGCTGCGCCAGCACCCATCGAAAAGTGCCGCCGTCAGTTTGAAAGGACGCCACCATGAACCTTTGGCAAAACTATCTTCGCCCCAGAACGCTCTCCGAAGCGTTGGAAGCGCTTACTCATGCGCCGCGTCCGCTGGCGCCCATTGCCGGGGGAACTGATTTACTCCTCGATCTCGAACAAGGACGCCATTCTCCCCTCCAAACCTTGATTGACGTGACCTCTGTTGCCGAGATGACCGCCCTCGAGATGCGGGGCGACTCGCTCTTCATCGGCGCCGCCGTCCCGGTCAACCGCATCGCCCTGGACCCGTTGACTGTCCGCCACGCCCAAGCCTTGACCGAAGCCTGCAACCTGATCGCCGGACCGCAAGTCCGCAACGTGGCGACACTCGGAGGCAACGTCGCTCACGCCCTCCCCGCCGCCGACGGGACGATTGCCCTGCTCGCCCTCGACGCTGTTGCAGAGATCGCGCGTCGAGTAGCGGCGCCGCAGGCGCCACGTATCGAGACCCGCCGCGTTCCTCTTCTCTCTCTTTTCCTCGGTCCCGGCAAATCCTCCCTCAAACACGGCGAAGAACTCCTAGTCGGCTTCCAACTACCAATCTACCAATCTACCAACTACCAATCTACCAACCACCAATTACCAACCACCTCCTCCTGCTTCAAACGCATCATGCGTCCGCAAGGAGTGGCGCTGCCCATCCTGAACTGTGCCGTATGGCTGGCGCGTGAAAACGACCTCATCACAGATATTCGTATTGCGGTCGGTCCCGGCGGCGCGATTCCCTTCCGCGCCGCGCACGCCGAAGACATTCTGCGCGGCAAGCCCCTCACCGAAGAGACATTCCAATCCGCGCTCGAAGCCCTGCTCGCCCAGGCGCAATTTCGCACCAGTCCGCGCCGGGCAAGCGCGGAGTATCGTAATCACATTGTGGGTGGGTTGTTCAAAGATGTGTTGGATACGGCATGGTCAAGAGCAATTTAACCACGGAGACACGGAGATGTTTTTATTCTTGAATTGGAGAAGTGTTTTATGAATCGAAATTTTCCTGTTCTCAAGAACCCACGCAATTCAGTCCCGCTTCTAGAAAAAGAATTAACCGACAAAATCATTGGTGCGGCAATTGAGGTTCATCGTGCGCTTGGACCAGGATTACTTGAGTCTGCATACCAACTTTGCATGGAGCATGAAAGCAATCTGCAAAACCTGCTTTTTGAGGCTCAAGTGCAAATTCCTTTGAATTACAAAGGCATCGCCTTGAATGCGGGTTATAGAATTGACCTGATTTACGATAAGCGTGTTATTGTGGAAATAAAGGCAGTAGAAACAGTTCTTCCTGTCCACGAAGCCCAATTGTTGACTTATATGCGGCTGACAGGGATTCATGTTGGATTGCTCATCAACTTCAACGTTCCCGTTTTGAAAGATGGCATTTATCGTCGAGTCTTGTAACTTCAGGCAAGGAGAAAAAAACGCTGAAACACGGAGACATAGAGAAGGCAAAGAAAAAACTCCGTAAAAAAACACCGAGACGCGGAGACACAGAGAAGGCAAAAGAAAAGCTCCGTAAAAAACCACTGAGACGCGGAGACACAGAGAAGACAAAAGAAAAGCTCCGTAAAAAACCACCGAGACGCGGAGACACAGAGAAGGCAAAGAAAAAACTCCGTAAAAGACCACCGAGACGCGGAGACACAGAAAAGGCAAAGAAAAAAACTCCGTGACTCAGTGTCTTCGTGGTTTCCTCCGTGGTTTCCTTTAGGAAGTGACCCATGACCAACCAAATCTCCCTTACCGTTAACGGACAAACTCATACCCTCGAAGCCATCCCCGGCGAGACTCTCTCCGCCTTGCTGCGCGAACGCCTGCGCCTCACAGGGACGAAGATCGGCTGCGAGGAGGCGGAATGCGGCGCATGCACCGTCCTTGTGGACGGCGAGCCTGTAGTCTCGTGCATTTATCCCGCCGAGCGGGCGGATGGGAAGACGATTGTGACCATTGAGGGGTTGTCCCCCCTCCTCCTCCCCCCAAATACTCCGCATTTGGGGGGAGTGGCACGAAGTGCCGAGGGGGGCAATCTCCATCCTCTCCAGGAAGCCTTCATCGAACATGGCGCGGTGCAGTGCGGATTCTGCATCCCAGGGCAGATTATGACGGCGTATGCGCTGCTTCAGCGGAATCCCAACCCGACGCGCGAAGAAATCCGTTTTGCGCTCAAGGATACGCTCTGCCGTTGTGGAGGCTATCCCGCCATCGAGAATGCCATCCTCGCCGCGGCGGAATCGTTGCGGACGGGCGAACCCGTGAAGAAGCCGCGCATCCCCGATTCGATTCACCCGCACAAGGCGGTAGGTCATACGCACACGCGTCACGACGCGGCGGATAAGGTCACGGGCAGAGCGGTCTTCACCGACGACCTGAAGTTCGAGGGGATGCTCTACGCCAAAGTGCGGCGGGCGATGATTCCGCACGGCTTTTTGACCACACTCGATATTTCCAAAGCCAAGTCCCTGCCAGGCGTTGCGGCGGTGCTGACCGCGGAAGATATTCCTGCCGAACGCAATCATGGACTGGTCATCTACGACTGGCCCGTGATGGTGGGCGTGGGGGAACGCGTCCGCTACGTGGGGGATGCGATCGCTATCGTCGCCGCGGAAAGCCCTGAGATCGCCGAGCAGGCTGCGGGTCTGATTGAAGCGGAGTTCGATCCGCAGCCCGTCATCACCAATCCCGTGATGGCGCGTCAGGAGGGAGTCCCGCAAATCCACGAAAAGGGAAATCTGCTCAAGCACATCAAGGTCCGCAAGGGCGACGTGGAGCGGGGCTTCGCCGAGGCGGATGTGATTCTCGAACACACCTTCCACACGCAGACCACCGACCACGCCTTCATGGAACCTGAGTGCAGTATCGCCGTGCCGACCGCCGACGGGCGCATGGAGATTTATTGCGGTTCGCAAATTCCGTATCAGGACCGTCAGCAGGTGGCGCGCGTGATGGGCTGGGACGAGTCGCGGGTGCGGATTGTGGGGCAGTTGATGGGCGGCGGCTTCGGCGGCAAGGAAGACGTGATGGGGCAGATTCACGCGGCGATGCTGGCGCACGCGACAGGACGCCCCGTGAAACTGCTCTTCGACCGACATGAAAGCCTGCTCGTCCATCCGAAGCGCCACGCCACGCAGATTCGAGTCAAGATCGGCGCAAAGCGTAACGGGCGGCTGACCGCCTGCGAGACCGAACTCTACGGCGACACGGGCGCCTACGCCTCGCTCGGCGAAAAGGTGATGACCCGCGCCACCACGCATTCGGCGGGACCTTACGACATCCCGCACGTCCGCGCGGATTGCTATGCCATGTACACCAACAATCCGCCTGCGGGCGCGTTCCGTGGCTTCGGCGTGACGCAATCGGCGTTTGCGGTCGAGTCCATGATGGACATGCTCGCCGAAACGTTGGGCGTTGACCCCATCGAACTGCGCCGTATGAATGCCTTGCGCGTGGGGAGCGTCACGAATACGGGGCAGGTGTTGCGTGAGTCGGTGGGGTTGATGGAGTGTATTGATAGAGTTTCAAGTGTCATGTGTCAGGTGTCAGGTCTGTCGCGGGAGGAGTTGTTCGAGCCGCGCGTGATACCTGGCGCTCTGCACCTGGTACGGTCTTGGGGCTTTGCCGCGGCGTACAAGAACACAGGTCTCGGCGGCGGCGCGCCCGACAAGGCAGGCGCGGACGTGGAACTCTACGCCGACGGCACGTTCGAAGTCCGCAGTTCCTCCGCCGAGATGGGGCAGGGACTGGTCACAGTGATGCGGCTGGTGGTGGCGGAGGAAATGTCGGTGCCGCCCGAACAGGTGCGCGTCCTCGTGATGGACACCGACCTCGCCCCGAACGGCGGACCCACCACCGCTTCGCGTCAGACCTACGTGACGGGCAACGCCTCGCGCTACGCCGCCAAAACGCTGCGCGACGAAATCTCCGCCACCCTCGCCGAAAAATTCGACGTGCGCCCCGAACAGATTCGCTTCGAGAACGGCGTCGTGCGCGTCAACGGGCATTCGCTCACCTACGCCGACGTGTACAAAGAGATGACCGCCCTTGGGCAGCAGCCGCGCGTCCGCTACGAATATGAAGCGCCGAAGACCCAGCCGCTCGGCGAAGGCGGCGACATGCACTTCGCCTTTTCGTTCGGCGTGCAGGCGGCGGAAGTGGAAGTCAACAAACTGACGGGCGAAGTGCGCGTCCTGCGCGTCATCTCCGCCAACGACGTGGGCATGGCGGTCAACCCGCTGGGCTTGCAGGGACAGGTGGAGGGCGGCGTGATGATGGGACTGGGTCACGCGTTGACCGAGGAGTTCATCGTCGAAGAAGGGCGCGTCGTCACGGACCGTCTGGCGCGTTACCGCGTCCCGGGCATTCTGCTCACCCCGGAGATTACCTCCATCATCGTCGAGCATCCGACGGCGGAAGGTCCCTACGGCGCGAAGGGCGTGGGTGAAATTTGCAGCATCCCCACCACGCCTGCCATCACCAACGCGATCTACAACGCGGTCGGCGTGCGCGTGGATCGGACGCCTGTGGATCAGGAGGTCATTGCGATGGCGATTTGGGAACGCGAGAGGGTGTAGAAAGCAGGGAATGGAACGCAAAACGGACTCTCGAAGTTTTCAGCCTGAGAGTCCGTTTCGTTTATGGTGGAGCGAAGGTAAAATCGAACACACCCGAGGAACCATGAAAAACTTTGACCCCCAATACAACGACATCCCCAAGACCGAAATTCACATTCACCTGGAAGGCTCGATCCGCACGCAGACCATCATTGACGCGGCGCGGCAGTACCACCTGCCCCTGCCGGCGTATGAAGTCGCTGAATTGGACAAGCACGTCAAGGTTTACGACCAGATGCGCGACCTGCACGCGGTCCTCGAAGCCTTCGAGATTTTTCAGCGAAGCATCGCCTCGCCGCAAATCGTCGAGCGCATTGCCTGGGAGTTGTTCGAAGACGCGGCGAGACAGAACATCAAACTCTTCGAGGTGCGCTTCTCGCCCGATTGGGCGTTTCACGGTCACAGCCTGGATTGGGACGAATGCCTGGATGGGCTGATCAGGTCAAAGTCACGCGCCGAGGCGGAGTTCGATATGGCAATCGGTTACATCGCCATCACCTCCCGCAGTATGGGACCCGAGTCCTGCGTCCGTACCGTGGACTGGGCGATCCGCCACAGCGAACACATCCTCGGCATTGACCTCGCCGACAGCGAGCGCGATTTCCCTCTGCGTGAGTTTGTGCCGTCGGTGAGGAAGGCGCGGGAGGCGGGTTTGAAAGTGACCATCCACACCGGCGAAGATACGCCTGCCTCGTTCGTGAGAGAAACCATCGAACTTGCCAGCCCCGACCGCATCGGTCACGGCATCCATGCCATTGAAGATATGCAGGTTGTGGAACTGCTCAAAGAACGCGGCATCACGCTGGAGGTCAACCCCTGGAGTAATTATCTCACCAACGCCGTGCGCACCATCGAGGAACATCCGTTGAAGAAACTCTTCGAATTGGGCGTGAAGGTCACGATCAACTCGGACGACCCCGAAGTGCTCGAAACCAACCTCAACAACGAATACCGCATCGCGCATGAAGTGCTGGGCATGAGCATGGAGGAAATCGCGGCGTGCAATCGGTACGCGTATGAAGCGTCGTTCATCCCGCAGGAGGAAAAGAAACGAATCTGGGAGAAATACTTTTGATGGGATACCTGCTTTTGGAAGGAGGCGCGGAATTCGGCGGGCGGATGCGCGACCCTGACCTGCGCGCCCTCGAACTGGCTGGCGGATTCGACGCCCCGCTTCGCATTTTGCCGACGGCTGCTGCGCCGGACCGCAACCACGTCAACGCTGGGAACAACGGAGTCCGCTGGTTCAAAGGACTTGGCGCGAGGGATGTGGTCTCCCTGCCGCTGATTGACAAGGTCAGCGCGAACGACGAGAAAATCGCAAACTCCCTGCGTGAGGCAAGGGTGATTTATCTGCTCGGCGGTTTCACCCATTATCTTGGGCAGACGCTGAAGGGCAGTCTGGCATGGAAGGCAGCGTTGGATGCGTATCGTAACGGTGCGGTGATAGCAGGGAGCAGTGCGGGGGCAATGGTCATGTGTCAGTTTTATTACGACCCTTACGAAGGGAAAATCCACGAGGGGTTGAACCTCATTTCCAATGCGCTTGTCCTGCCGCATCATGACACATTTGGAAAAAACTGGGCGCCGCGGCTGACGCGGGAGATGCCTCACGTCACTTTGCTTGGCATTGACGAGCAAACCGGCATGCTCGACGACGGCGAAAATAAGTCGTGGAAGGTGTATGGCGCCGGCGCGGTGACGGTGTACCGCCAGGGGAGCGTCGAAACATACCGGACGGGAAGTACATTTTTACTGTAAAATAGCACTCATGTTCGATATTGCCAGCGCACGTTTTGCCTTTTTGGATTTGGAGACCACCGGTCTCTCGCCCTGGTTTGGCGACCGCATCTGCGAGGTGGGAATCGTCATCAGCGAGGGGAAACGCATCAAGGAACAGTATCAGACCCTCGTGAATCCCGAGCGTCCGCTTTCGCCGGGCGCCGCCTCCACGAACGGGTTGACCGACAGGGATTTGAAGTCTGCGCCGGTGTTCGAGGCGGTCGCTCCCAAAGTGCTGGGTCTGTTGAGCGATACGGTGGTGGTCTGTCACAACGCACAGTTCGACATTCAGTTTTTGGACAGTGAGTTCAAGCGGCTGGGGCATGAAATCCAGATTCCAAACTTGATTGACACCTTGAAGCTGGCGCGTGAGTTTTATGACCTGCCTTCCAACAGTCTATTATCCATCGCTGAAGCGTTTCACGTTCCGATGAGCGCCGTACACCGCGCCCTCGACGACGCCCGCACCTTGCGCGGTATCTTTTTCGCCATGATGGATGGGCTCAAACAGTTCAAGCGTCCGCTTGACGCCTACATCGGCATCTACAACTCGCCGGTGTGGCCCAACGAGGGCATCCAACTCCCGACCGAACTGGGGGAGGCAATTTACAGCAACAGGCGCATCCTCATCCGTTACGTGGACGGCGAAGGCAACGAGACCGAACGCTGGATCACACCCAAACAAGTCATTGGCTTGGCGGATTACGTCTATTTGCAGGCGTATTGTCACCTGCGGAATGCGGAACGCAATTTTCGGCTGGATCGGATCGTCGAAGTGCGGGTGGAGAGGTAAGCGCCAGGCTTCCGAAGTCTCAAGGCTTTGGAAGCCTTTTTGCCATGCTATTGCTCTGTTGCAAGGATGTGTTTTGAAGCGTACTGGGCGTTCTCTAACGCCCGAAGTTGCGCTAGAGAGCGCAAAATATGCAAGATTTTTGAATGATTG
>JABRVZ010000062.1:0-9892 GCA_039961775.1 Chloroflexota bacterium | reverse complement strand
GGTGAGGGGGGTGGAGGAGGAGGGAGTATAGTGAGGACAATTTTTGAGATTTGAGACAGGCATCCATCGGCTATAATAACAATACTGGAGTGTTGTTATGAACCTGCCTCTTAACCAAATACTCAAAGGCGATTGTGTCGAAATTCTGAATTCTCTGCCTGAAAAGTCTATTGACCTTATTTTTGCCGACCCGCCTTACAATCTGCAACTGCAAAATGAACTCCACCGCCCAAATATGACCAAAGTGGATGCAGTGGATGACCAGTGGGATCAATTTGATTCGTTTGCCGCGTACGATGAATTTACCAGAAAGTGGCTCACTGCCTGCAAGCGCGTGTTGAAATCCACAGGTTCGATCTGGGTGATTGGCTCGTATCATAACATCTTTCGTGTTGGGACCATCATGCAAGATTTGGGTTTTTGGATCTTAAACGATGTGATCTGGGTCAAGACCAACCCGATGCCCAATTTCCGCGGTGTGCGCTTCACCAATGCTCACGAAACGCTGGTCTGGGCAAGTTCGGGGAAGGGAGCGAAATACACCTTCAATCACCAAGCCATGAAAGGCTTGAATGAGGAAAAACAGATGCGTTCCGATTGGTGGCTGGTTTCGCTAGCGACAGGATCGGAGCGCGTTAAGGACGAAAACGGCGAGAAGGCGCATTCGACCCAAAAGCCTGAGGCTCTGCTTTATCGTGTCATTCTTTCGTCAAGCAATCCTGGCGATGTTGTCCTTGATCCGTTTTTTGGCAGCGGGACAACAGGCGTGGTTGCTAAACGGCTTCATCGCAATTGGATTGGAATTGAACGAGAAGAAAAGTATATCCGTGTTGCACAAAAACGAATTGATTCTGTTCAGCCAGAGATGTTCGACGCCAAAACATTCGACGTGAAAAGCAAGAGCAAATCCGCTCCAAAGGTAGAATTCTCTGCGTTGGTTGAAAACGGCTTTTTACAGCCAGGTCAAAAATTATTCTTTGCAAAGGATAAATCACGTTTTGCCACCATCAAACCCGACGCAAGGCTGCGCACGGCAGATGGGTTCGAGGGAAGCATTCACAAGGCTGGCAGTCATTACATGAACGGCGCTCCATGCAATGGCTGGGAGCATTGGTACTTGCAAGAGAATAGCCATTTGGTTGTGCTGGACGAGGTCCGTCAACGATACCGCATAGAAAAGGGGCTTTTCGATGAGCAACCAGGTTAACCAAATCATTCGTAAGACAGTACTGCAAATGTTGGAGGAAAGCACATCGCCCGAGAACATTCGCAGGATGATAGAAAAGCACGAAGAAAAAGTTCATTTTGTGCCAATCCGATATCGAATCGTTGGCGGAATTCTGCAAGGGCTCAACATTAAGTTCGGCAATTTTATCGAGCAGTTACTTCGAAATATCGTTGAGATTGATACTGGTGTTAAAGTGATGGGGGACTCGGGAAAGAAAATAAGGCTGTTTTTTACTCCTCAGACTGACGCCTTGATTGACTCGTACATCACCGAAAGGCAATTGCCCAACAGCCCTGACGATTGCACAAAGATTTTTGACGCACTATTGAAAGAAATTTTGGTAATAGAACGACAGGCGAGGGATGAGCAACGGCAGGGAATTACCAAAGATGTTGACGGATTATTTCAAACAGATGACGGTCTGATTGTTTACACGGAATTGAAGTACAACGACGATCACGATACGGGCAAGTTTGTTGACATCAATCGCAAGTTCATAAAAACTTGGGCGGGGCTGGCTGTTCGATATCAAATTCAATCTCCGCAAGAGTTGCTTCCCATCCTGTACTATTTCAACCCTCGAAAACGCTATGGTCCAATTTATGTACCCAGCAGGAACATCATGCGTGGGCCGCAGTTGTTCGAACGGTTTTTTCATACAAGCTATGCTGATGTGGATAGATATTTATCTGAGATTGGTGATGCTCCAGAAATTCTTGCAATTTTCGACAGGATGTATAACGCTGTTCGAAATGGGAAATTGATTTGATACTCGTCCAACTCCTTATCATCCCATCAGTGTACTGAAATTGGGAGGTAAAACATGACCAAGCCATCCGCAACTCTGTGGGAAATAGAACCTCATACAAAGGCAAAGCATGAAATTCTGCGAAGATATTTGGGCGCTTGGTTTGCAATTCTGGGCGCTAAACTTCCTCGGATTGTTTACATAGACGGTTTTTGCGGTCCATGAAGATATATTGGGGGAGAAGACGGCTCGCCAATAATTGCATTAAAAGAGGCTATGAAACAACCAGTTTTAGCGAGTTCAAAAGTGACTTTCCTTTTTATTGACGAACGAGATGATCGAATCAGGTATTTAGAAAATGAGATATCTCTTTTGAGTATCCCAGAAAATTTTCATATAGATATAAGGGTCAATGAATTTGATGACACCCTCACAAAAATTCTAGATGCTCTGGAAAATAGAGGCGCTCATTTAGCACCTACTTTTGCTTTCATTGACCCATTCGGTTTTAAAGGTGCTCCTTTTAGATTAGTCAAAAAGTTAATGATAAATTCACGCACAGAAGTTTTTATCAACATCATGGTAGATTCTGTTAACAGATTTGTCGAACATCCTTTAGCCGCAGATCGACAACATATCAAAGACTTGATGGGTGCTTCTGACAAAGAGATCGAAACTGTAATCAATTCTCAGGATCGTGTCCTTGCTTTTCGACAACTTTACCAAAGCAAACTTCTCGAATGCGCTAAGTTTGTAAGGTATTTTGAAATGTGCGATGAACGTAATAAGGTTATTTACTATCTGTTTTTTGCCAGCAACCACCCTCTTGGTCATAAGAAAATGAAAGAAGCATTTTGGAAGGTGGATAGCCAAAGCGGTTTTAAGTTCTCTGATCGGACCAACCCCAATCAGCCTGTGCTTTTTGAGTTGGATCCGTCTATTGATTTGGCAAAGATATTAAAAGCACAATTCTCAGGAACGGTGCAAAAGTCAGAGGATGTTATTTCTTTTGTTGAGGATAAAACCCCTTATATTGAGACGCACGCAAAAAAAGCATTATGCCATCTTGAAAATGGGAACGATATATCTATTGAGCCAATTAAGACTGATGGAACAAAACGAAGGAAAGGCAAATTTCCTCCTGGTGTTGTAATCCATTTTTAATCATTCCTAGAACGTTTGGGCTATAATTGAAAAGATGTTTCATCTTGGAGGAGAAAATGGCTACCCAATCCCGCATCGAGTGGACGGAATCCACCTGGAATCCGCTCACTGGCTGCACAAAAGTCAGTCCTGGCTGTAAGCATTGCTACGCCGAGCGGATGGCGAAACGTTTGCAAGCGATGGGGCAGCCGAATTACGTCAACGGCTTCAAGTTGACCATGCACGAGCATGTTCTCGAAAAGCCTTTGGAGTGGAAGACCCCGCAATACATCTTTGTCAATTCCATGAGCGACCTGTTCCACAAGGACGTGCCTTTTGAGTTCATTCAGCGCGTCTTTGATGTGATGAAGCGCGCTCACTGGCATCAGTTTCAGGTGCTGACAAAACGGTCAGAACGATTGGCGGAACTCAGTCCCTATTTGGAATGGACGGAGAATATCTGGATGGGCGTCAGCGTGGAGAACAAGGATTACGTCTATCGGATTGACGACTTGCGTAAGACAGGCGCAAAGATAAAATTCTTGTCGGTGGAGCCGTTGCTGGGTCCGCTGCCGAAATTGAATCTCAAGGGAATCAACTGGGTCATCGTGGGCGGCGAGTCGGGACCTGGGGCGCGTCCGCTGGAGCGCGAATGGGTGATCGGCGTGCGGGATCAGTGCCTGAGGGCGAGAGTCCCGTTCTTTTTCAAGCAGTGGGGAGGCGTGCAGAAGAAGAAGGCGGGCAGGCTGCTCGACGGCAGGACGTGGGACGAGATGCCGAGAGAAATCACTCTGGCGAGGGTGTAGATAAATCGGCGTTTGCCTTACCCGCCCGCAATCTTCACCCGATACCCCAGTCTCTGTAACACCGCCGCAATCCTCTCGCGGTGCTCGCCCTGAATTTCAATCACCCCGTCCTTCACCGTCCCTCCGGAGCCGCATTCCTGTTTGAGTTGTTTCGCCAGCGACTTCAAATCATCCTCGGAAAGCACGAGATTTTTGACCAGCGTCACCACCTTCCCGCCGCGCCCGCCCTTGTCGCGGTGCAGGTAGGCGGTTTGTTGCTGAGGCGGCAGGGAGGTCCCTTTTGATACGCGCGGAGCGGTGTCCTTCTTGCGCTGATCGCCCCCGTCCGATGACCAGACTGTGCGGGCATGGTGTTTGTTCATGGCGATAGTGTAGAAGATGCCAAAAAGATTGTCAAATGAAAACAGTCCCCGCTCCGGGGACTGTTTTCTATTTTGCCTTCGTCAGGCTGATTTTTTCTTTTCCAATGCGGTAATTGCCGTTGTGCGTCATCACCTGTTCCAGCAAGTCTGCAGGGATGTCCACGAAGGTCATCTTGTCCTCGATGCGGATTTTGCCGATGGTGTAGCCCGGGATGTTGGCATGGAAGGCAATCGTGCCGACGATGTCGTTCGGGCGGATTCCGCTCGACCTGCCCTTGTTGATCTTCAAACGCACCATGCCCTCCTCGTGAGACGCGTCGCCCTTAAGCCTTTGCCTGTTTCCGCGCCCAGACTCTTCGCGCCGCTCAAACCTTTCCCTTCTTCCGCCTTCGGCTTTCCATTTGGCTTCAGCCTTCACTTCCCCAATCTCCGCGATCGGACGCTGCTTCTCATCGGCGCGCGCGATCTTGATGGCGGCGGCGGCGATGTGCAGCGGGTCGTGACCGGCTTCGATGAGTTCCTGCACCATTTCGAGCTCGCGCTTGTAACGTCCGCGTCCAAGCCAGATCTTCACCGTCTCGACGACTTTATTCTCGCGGTGACGGTGAATGTCGGCAACGGTGGGCAGTTCCATTTTTGTGACGGTCTGCTTGGTGAGCGCTTCCACCTCGCGCAGGCGGCGTTTTTCTTTGGGCGAGAGCAGGGTGATGGCAACGCCCGCCTTTCCGGCGCGACCCGTCCGCCCGATGCGGTGGATGTACACTTCGGCGTCATCGGGCAGGTGATAGTTGAAGACGTGCGAGATGTCCTCGATGTCCAGCCCGCGGGCGGCGACATCGGTGGCGACCAGCACTTTCAACTGATTGGCGCGAAAGCGTCCCAGCACGCGTTCGCGGGCGTTCTGATCCAGGTCGCCGTGAATGGCTTCGGCAGGGATGCCGCGCACGACCAGTTCGTTGGCGAGGGCGGCGGTCTCGGCGCGGGTGCGGGCGAAGATCAGCGCGCTCCTGATCGGCTCGATCTCGAAGAGACGCGTCAGGGCGTTGGTCTTGTCCGCTTCGTGGACAAGGTAGTAGCGTTGTTCGATGGCTAAGGCGTTGAGCGAGTCCCGTTTGATGGTGACAGATTGAGGGTCCCGCATGAAGCGGCTGGCGAGGGAGCGGATGCGCGGGGGCAGGGTGGCGCTGAAGAGCGCGGTCTGCCGTTCCGCAGGGGTCTCCGCGAGGATTTTTTCCATGTCCTCCATGAACCCCATGTTGAGCATTTCGTCGGCTTCGTCGAGAACGAGCGTGCGGATGTGTTTGATGTTGAGCGCGTTACGTTCGATGAGGTCGAGCAGACGGCCGGGCGTGCCAACCACAATGTCCACGCCGCGGTTGAGGCGGCTGATTTGCGGTCCGTAGGGCTGACCGCCATAGACGGCGAGCACGCGCACGTTGAGATGTTTGCCGTACTCGTTCATCGAATCGGCGACTTGCAGGGCGAGTTCGCGCGTGGGCGCGAGGACCAGAGCCTGCACATGCTTTTGCGGTTGAAAGTGATGAAGGATGGGGAGGGCAAAGGCGGCAGTCTTGCCGGTGCCGGTCTGCGCCTGACCGATCACGTCTGCCCCGGAGAGCATGAGGGGGATGAGCGCGGCTTGGATGGGCGTCGGCGTGGAGTAGCCGAGTTCGGTGATTGCCTGCATGACTTCGTCGCGCAGGTTGAGGGAGGTAAATTCGGTTGTCATCGTTTTCCTTTTTTGCGGGTTGTTCCGATGACTCCGTTACTTCTTCCTGCCAATCAGACTTGTCTTCGCAGACGCGTCCGCCCAACAAAAAAGCCCGACTACACGTTCGTCGGGCGTTCAGAGTGACCAAAACAATTCCCAAACTGTGCGCTCTTGAAGAGCGGCGCAAGTATAACACGGTTTTCCGAAATGATGTTGCAGAGTGCTGTGGAGACGTTCATCTCATCTGTCTTTATCTGTGGTTATAATTCCCCGCAATGGACACGAAAAGCCTGCAAGTTTTGGAATACCCAAAGATACGCGAGCGGTTGAAGTCGTTCTGCGACTTTTCCGCTTCAATGGAACTGGCGCTTGCCCTCGAGCCAACCGATTCGTACGACCTCGCCCTCGCCCGCCTCGCCGAAACGACCGAGGCGCGGCGGCTCTTCTCCGTGCAGGACGTGAGCATTGGCGGCGCGCACGACATCCGCCCGGCGGTGGATTTGGCGGCGCGCGGCGGCACACTCGACCCTCAGCAACTGCTGGACGTGAAATCCACGCTCATTTCGTGCCGCGAACTGAAGAAGACCTTCGAACGCAAAACGGACGAATACCCGCGTCTCGCTCAGATTGCGGCTGGACTGCCCGAAACGCACGGCATCGTGGACGCCATCACGCGCGTCCTCTCCGACCGCGGCGAGGTGCTCGATTCCGCCTCCCCAAAACTCGCCACGCTAAGGCGCGAGGTCAAAATTGCGCACGACCGTCTCATGTCGCGCTTGCAGCGTTATCTCACCGAGGCGGCTAACAAACTGCAGGAACCCATCATCACCCAGCGCGACGGGCGTTACGTCATTCCTCTGCGCGCAGAATTCAAGGGACAAATCAAGGCGGTCATCCATGACCAATCCTCCAGCGGCGCGACCCTGTTCGTCGAACCCCTGCCGGTGGTGGAACTCAACAACGAACTGCGCGAGCTAGAACTGAAGGCGCGCGAAGAAGAACGACGCATCCTTCATGAACTTTCCATGCAGGTGGGCGAACACGCGGCTGAGTTCAAATACGGCATCGAAAACCTCGCCATGCTCGACCTGGTCTTTGCCAAGGCGAAGTATGCGGAGGAACTGCGAGCCAGTGAGCCAGTGATCAGTGAACAGCTCACAGTGAGCAGAAAACAATCAGACCAATCGAAAATCGAAAATCGAAAATCGAAAATCAAACTGCTCCAAGCCCGCCATCCCCTCCTCGATCCCGCCACCGTCGTCCCCATTGACGTTGACCCGAAGCCCGGCACGCGCGCCATCGTCATCACCGGTCCCAACACGGGCGGCAAGACCGTCTCGCTGAAGACCGTCGGGCTTCTCGCGCTCATGGCGCAAAGCGGATTGCACATCCCGGCGCAAAGCGGCTCGGAACTGCCGTTCTTCCAAAACGTCTTTGCCGACATCGGCGACGAACAATCCATCGAGCAGTCCCTCAGCACGTTCAGCGGTCACATCACCAACATCATCCGCATCCTCAAGCAGATTGATGAACGCTCCCTCGTCATCCTCGACGAGCTCGGCGCAGGCACCGACCCGCAGGAGGGCGCGGCGCTGGCGCGCGCCATCCTCCAGCATTTGCTCGATGTGGGGTGCATGACGCTCATCGCCACGCACTACCCCGAACTCAAGACGTTCGCCCATTCGACCGAGGGCGTGGTCAACGCCTCTTTGGAATTCGACATCAAAACTCTGCGCCCGACCTATCATCTCGAAATCGGACTGCCCGGACGCTCGAACGCGCTGCTCATTGCCCAGCGCCTCGGTCTGCCTCAGCCGATCATTGATTCGGCAAAGGCAGAGATCCACCCCGACGACCTGCGCGCCGACAAACTGCTCGACGACATCCGCAAGGAACGCAACCGCACCTCGCGCGAACGCGAAAAACTGGAAAAAGCCCGCGCCCGCCTCGAAGCGAAGACCAGGGAACTCGAACAGCGGCTCGAAAAGATCGAAGATGAACGCCGCGAAGTGCTTGCCAAAGCCCGCGCCGAAGGCGAACTGGAAGTTGCCATATTGAAAAAGAACATCGAGTCGTTGAAATCGCAGTTGAAGAAGGCGAAACAACCGCTCGAAGCATTGAAGGCGATTGAGGAGAAGGTTGAAGTCATCGAAGAGAAGGTGGAACAGCCTGTTGAAAGGCGACCGAGGACCGAAGACGGTGGACGGTCCACAGTCCTCCGTCCACTGTCGCTCGGGGAGCGGGTCACCGTCAGCACGCTGAATGCCGAAGGTGTAGTGACAGCCCTGGCTGAGTCCGATGCGGAAGTTCAGATTGGGAGTCTGCGCGTGCGGGCAAGGCTGGCAGATTTGGTGAGGAAGTCTGGCGGCGAGTCGAAAGTCGAAAGTCCAAAGTCAAACGACGTTCGACCTGCGACCTTCGACTCGAGGAAGTCGCCGGGGCTCGAATTGAACCTGCGCGGCAAACTGGTGGACGAAGGTTTGGAAGAATTGGAGCGGTATCTGGAGAAAGCCTATTCGGCTGGTTTGCTGTTTGTGCGCATCGTGCATGGAAAGGGAACGGGTAAAATGCGCGACGCGGTGCGGAATGCGTTGAAGTCCAGCCCGTATGTGGTTTCGTTTGAGGAGCCGAAAGAGACCGAAGGCGGCGCGGGCGTGACTGTGGCAAAATTGGCGAGGTAGTTTTTACCGGCGGAGAGGACAGAGAACTGAGCGTGGAAAGCAGGAAGGAGTGAAAAGAGGTTGTTATGACGCTTGATGACGCCATTCAGCAAATGACTGCAAAAATCAAAGCCGTGTGCGGAAGCGCGGAGATCAAGGCGGTGAAGATGTCGGAGGAGGAGGCGCGCTTGAGCGTCTATGCCCCGGCGGGAGATATGCAGGCAATCAAAGACGCGACGTTCCAACCTGCCATTGACCTGTTGAACAACGAGGGTATGGATATTCAGGTATTCGTGTACGACAAAGACGCGCCGCCCTTGAAGGGATGAAGACGATCCCAGCGGGTCGTCTTTTCTTTAGGTTCTGTCCAAAGTACAAAAATATCCACGAAGCACACGAAAAGAGAAAGAAAGGAATTCGTGTTTCTTTGTGAACTTCGTGGAACAAAAAGTTAATTCGGAGAAGGTCTATTGTCCCGTCACCGCGCGCCAGACGGCGTTCAGCGCTTCGAGCCCGGTCAGGCGGTGACGCTGCGCGGCTTCGTCGGTGAGGTAGATGTCGCCTTGCAGGGGGCGGTCGGAGCGGGTGTAGAGTCCGCGATTGGGGAGGTCGGAGACCGCCGCCCAAAAATTCCAGAGCGGCAGGTCATATTCGGAGGCGAGCAGCGCCATGTCGCGGTTGACGCGCTCGTCCTTTTCGCGGTTATCGGCTTTGGTGGCAAGGATGGGGACAACACCGGCGTCCAGCAGTTGGGTGATGATGCGGCGCAGGTAATCGGCGTTGCGCGATTCGAAATGTGTGCCGACTTGAATAATGACGAACGAGGGGCGATGAATCCGCAGTTCACATTGGACGGGCGTCTCGGCAAAGGTGCAACCGTACTCGCCGCGATGCCATTGCGTCCACAACAGAGCGCCGGGGGTCGTGCCGTCCTGAGCGGTGGGGGATTCGCGGTTGAAGGAACCGGCGAAGTAGGCAACCGTTTCGCGCAGTTCAGGCGAAAGGTCCGCGAGAGAGGCGGGGTCGGTTTCGAAAATGCCGAAGAATTCATCGGGGCGTGTCTGACAGTCGCCGAAGATGGAAAACGCATGCGGGTCATTGCCGAGCGAAAGACCGAGCTCGTAAATTTTTTTCAGGCTTGGGTCAATGAAGGATGGGATGACAGACCAGTTCTTCCAGTCATTCGGGTCGAGAGTGGGGAGGGGAGCAGGCGCGGTGTGCGTGGGCAACGGGG
>JABRVZ010000061.1:0-64417 GCA_039961775.1 Chloroflexota bacterium | reverse complement strand
TCTGCTTTGCGGCGTGATAGCGTATTGTCGTCAGCCCAAGAAACCTTCTCTCGGCTTGGGCACCCTGCCCGCTTTGGTTGCCTAACCCGAACTCACGTTTTTTATGTATCCATTACTGATGCGTTCGCCCAAACAAGGCACGAGAGGCTGATTCCGCTCTCCGAAGCAGAGTCAGCCGTCCCGTAGGGATGAGGCGGAAGGACGGCGATGCTATTTCCAAATTTTTGACAGTCGCACTTGTCCAAAGCCCCTCATAACAACTTGCCTACGCGCAAATTATGTCACCTTGACAACTCCCGCCTTTTATCATATATTTCGTTTAGTAATTACTAAACATACAAAATGACTATGTCCAATACACTCTCACAAATCAAGAAGGATTTTGTCGAAGGGCTCAGCCAGATCAGCCGCTTTTGGGGCTTCCCCAAAGGGATGGGCGCCATCTTTGCCGTGCTGTATCTCTCCCCCACCGCGCTCTCGCTGGATGAGATTGTGGAACGAACGGGGTTGACGAAGGGGGCGGTCAGTACCGAGGTGCGCACGCTGGCGCGGATGGGGCTGGTACACCGCTCCACGAAACTCGGCGACCGCAAGGATTATTACGCCGCCGAAACGGATTTTTATGCCGCCATCCGTTCGATTTTGCAGGAACGGCAAAATTCGGAATTTGACCGTGCCGTGCGCTCGGTGAAGGAAACGCTGGCAGCGCTGGAGGCGAATTGGGTGGAAGACGAGGAGTGGCATTTCGTCTATGAACGGGTGAAGGCGCTGCAGGAGTTCTTCGATGCGATTGACAGTCTGGCGAAGGCGGTTATTCGGCTGGAGAGTTTGGGACTCTCGAACGTGACGAAGATTTTGAGTGTATTGAAGTAATCAGAAGAGATTTTGCCAGGAAGCGAGAGACTCTTCGCATCGCTCAGCGCGACATAAAGGAGCAAAAATGAAAATTGCAGTGACAGGTGCATTTAGTTATTCGGGCAAGTACATCACAAAGCGGCTTTTGGAGCGCGGCGAGGAGGTCATCACGCTGACGGGTCACCCTAACCGCCCCGACCCTTTTAACGGGAGGGTGAAAGCCTATCCGTTGGATTTCGATGAAGCAGGCATGACCCAGTCTCTGCGCGGCGTGGACGTGCTGGTCAATACGTATTGGGTGCGCTTCGACAAAGGCGAAAACACTCAACCGCGCGCCGTGGAGAACACGCGGAAACTGGTCAACGCTGCCAAAGCCGCTGGGGTGAAGCGAATCGTTCACATCAGCATCGCCAACCCGTCGGCAGAGTCGCATCTGCCATATTATTGGGGCAAGGCGGCAAACGAGAAGGCGGTGATCGAGTCGGGGTTGTCCTACGCCATCCTGCGCCCCACCGTGCTGGTCGGCGGCGGGGAGGATATTCTCATCAATAACATTGCCTTCTTCCTGCGGCATTTCCCCGTCTTTTTCATCCCTGGCGATGGGTCATACGGCATCCAGCCCGTCCACGTGGAAGATTTGGCAGAGCTCGCCGTGGAGGCTGTGTACAGCAAAGAGAATTTTGTCATTGACGCGGTCGGTCCCGATTCGTACACGTTCAAGGAACTTGTGGAGTTGGTCGGCGAGACCGTTGGCGCGAGGCGGCTGTTGATCTCCGTCCCGCCGAGGCTGGCGCTGCTGGCGGCGCAAATCATCAGTCTGTTCGTGAGGGATGTCGTTCTCACGCCCGAAGAAGTGGAAGGGTTGATGGCAAACCTGCTGGTCTCCAAAGAACCGCCGCGCGGAAAAATCATGTTCAGAGATTGGTTGAAGCGCAATCGGGAAATCGTCGGCGCAAGGTACGCCTCCGAACTGAAAAGGCACTACGCATGAAACCACAAACTTATTTTGGGGAACGTTTGGTTCGCGTGTAATTCTTGTGCAGACGTTAGAAAACGTCGGCTGATGGGTTTGCGCATTCGTTACAGAGGCGCCAAACTTTTCTGCAGCAGTAGTATCCGAAAATCCGCGTCCATCGGTGTTTATCTATGGTGAATACTAATTTTCAACCGATTGCCACCACTCCGCTGCATTTGGGGCTGTCCATGCAGCCGTAATACTTTCTCCCTTGCTCCGGTCCTGTGCGGTGGATGCGCAGGACCATCATCTTACCGCAGACGGGGCACATCGGGACCGAGTCGGTATCCGTCGAGGCGCGAAGCGGCTGCCTTTCTTTGACCTTGAGGACGGCAAGTTTGATCAATTCTTCCAGATCATCTTCGGAGTAAGAGTCGCTCGAAGGGACATGCACCAGTGGAAGTCCGGCGCTCAGAAAGAGGTCTTCCATGAATTGGTCGGCTTCGCGCGTTTCGTTGCGGGCAATGGGTTTGACCAATTCAACGCCAATGGCTGGCTTGAATTTTTCGGGGTCGCAGAGCAAAAAATCGACATGTTTGCGGAAAAATTTGTTGAAGAAGTGCACATTCTCGTTTGGGCGGACGATATAGAAAATGTCATTGAGCGCCACCTTGGGGCAAACAACATAATGCCCGCCAGACATTCTCTGCAAAACACGGAACAACGCCAGTTCGGGGGTGGAGAGAAACGGCTCCCGCAGGCGGTAGGGGAAATCGAGCGGCAGTGTTTTGCGTTCGGACATTTTGATTTCTCAACCCATTATAGCAGGCAGAGTTGCGCGCTTCGCATCAATTCCGTGACTTTGGGCTGGAGCGCCCGATAAATAATCAGGTGGAGGCTGGAGGCTGGTCGAGCAGCGTCTTCAGCAGCGTTTTTTCTTCCTCTTCCGTTTTGACCTCCCCATCCAGCCAGGCGTTACGGAGACGGCGCAGGATGACGGCGTAGCGAGGTCCCGGCTCGACGCCGAGGGCTTTCAGGCTTTCGCCGCTGGTGTGCGGTTTGATGTAGCGCCATTTCGAGATGTATTCGTCGAAGCATTCCCTGACGCGCGGGTCTTTTGCCGCGTATCCCACCGCTTCGACGGCGGCAATGGGATAGGATTCCAGCCGTTCGACGCATTGGCTCGGCTTCAACCCAATAAAGGCTGACTGAGATGCGTACATTGTCGAGACGGCAAACAGCGAGGCGAGCAAGTCTGCGGTGAAGTGCAGGCGGTCGTTCAACGCCGACACCTGCTCCTGTGAAAGGGACATGAGCCACAACAGCCAGCCCAGGTCGGAGTTCCGCATCTGTTCGCCCTTTGTGATGTTCCAGGGTGAGAGGTGCTGTAAGCCGCGATAGGTGTGCAGATGTGCAAGCCGCTCGCGCATGGATTCATCGAAAGTCAATGCGGGGTGGATAGGCTGGAGCAGGTCCAGGTCGGCAAGGCGGGCAAGCATGGAAGCGGCGTTCCATTCTTCGAGGATGAGGTCAAGTTCGTGGCGGATGCGCTGGGCGGAGAGTTTTTCGATGAGCGGGCGGGCTTGAGGGATGAGCGCCAGCGTATCTTCGGCAATTTTGAATCCGTACCGTTCGGCATAACGGACAGCGCGGTACATGCGTGTGGGGTCGTCCACGAACGATTTTGGATGCAGAACGCGAACGATGCCCTCTTTGAGGTCGTCCATGCCGCCGAGGTCGTCGCGCAGTTGACCGAAGTGGTCACCGTCGAGGCGGATGGCAAGGGTGTTGATGGTGAAGTCGCGGCGGCGGATGTCGTCATCTATGCTTCCCGGTTTGACGGCAGGCAGGGCGGCGGGATGTTTGTAGGTTTCGGAACGCGCTGAGATGAGGTCGAGGGTTTCGGAGGATTGGGTCTGCAAGTCTTTGGGCAGGTACCATTTGGCGGTGCCGAATTTGGAATGGGCGGTCGTTTTGCCGCCGTGCCGTTTGGCAAGGGCGCGCGCCAGCGCGATGGCGTCCCCCTCGACGGTGAGGTCGAGGTCTTTGATGGCGGCGCCAAGGATCAGGTCCCGCACGGAACCGCCGATGATGTAGAGCGGCAGTCCGCTTTGGGAGGCTTCATCCGCAGCGAGGCGGAGGAGGCGGAGTTGTTCGGATGCGAGGGTGGATTCGAGTTGTGATTTGAGGTTCATGCGAGCAAGTCCATTTTACCCCTCAAACCGTCCCAGCATGCCTGCATTTTCAGGTATAATCGGCGCATCATGTACAGGATTGCTTTAGTAATGCTGAACCCGCTGCCGTCCCCTGCAAGCGACGAGATGCCTGCCCGGTCTGGTTAGGTTCAGTTCGACACGTCGGCGAACGGCTCCCAGACTCTGGCGAGCCGTTTTTTATTTTACTCTCACCCCCTCCCCTCTCGCACCGGCAGAGGGCGCAGGGCTGAGGGGAGGATAGAATGGATATCAAACAACTCACCGAAGAAATGCACCGCCTTGTCGAATCGAAAGGCTGGTACGCGGCGGACAGCAAACGTCCGCAGACGCCGCGCAATTTGGCAGTTTCGCTGGCAATCGAGGCGGCAGAGATTTTGGAACACTTTCAATTCACCGATGAAATCCGCGACCGCGACGAACTGGGAAGCGAACTCGCGGATGTGACGCTCTACCTCCTGCAACTGGCGTCCATTTCAGGGATTGACCTGGAGGAAGCGGTGTTGAAGAAAATCGAAGTGAACAAGTCTCGCGAATGGGATAGCGGCAATTGACCACTGGTAATTGGTAAATTGGTAAATTGGTAACTTGGTAACTTGGTAAATTGGTAACTTGGTAACTTGGTAAATTACTTGGTAACTGGAACTGAAGTTATGAACATCTCTGTATTCGGCGGCTCACAACCCAGGGAAGGCGACTCAGCCTACGAGGAGGCAATGCTCCTCGGACGGCTCCTCGCCCAGCACGGACATACCGTCCTGACCGGCGGCTACATCGGCACGATGGAAGCAGTCTCACGCGGGGCGTATGAGGCAGGCGGGCATGTCGTCGGTGTGACGTGCGAGGACATCGAGGCGTGGAGACCCGTCAAACCCAATCGGTGGGTGAAAGAGGAACGGCGGAGGAAAAGCCTGTTGGAGCGGCTGCAGGTCCTGGTCGAGGAGTGCGATGCGGCGATTGCCCTGCCGGGCGGTCCCGGCACGTTGACCGAGATCGCCCTGACGTGGAATCTCATGATCGTGGAGTCCCGTCACCGGAGCCCGTTGATACTGGTCGGGCGCGGTTGGCAGTCCACGTTCGATCAGTTTTTCAAGGAATTCGACGGTTACATCCCTGCAAAACAACGCGAGTTGATTCAGTTTGCTGAGGATGTGAAAACTGCCGTAGATCGGTTGGAAAGTTGGCAGGTTTGAACGTTCGAACGTTCCGACCTGTAAACATGCAAACGAAATGAAGAGGAAAAATGACTGAAGATAAATTACCCACCCGTGCAGAAGACTTTGCAGAATGGTACAACAAACTCGTCCTGAAAGCCGACATGGCAGACTACGCCCCCGTGCGCGGCTGCATGGTCGTCAAACCCTACGGCTGGACGCTGTGGGAAAACATGCAGGCAGGGCTCGACAGGCGCTTCAAGGAGACGGGTCACGTCAACGCGGCGTTCCCCACGCTCATCCCCATGTCGTTCTTTGAAAAGGAAAAGGAACACGTGGAAGGCTTTGCGCCCGAACTGGCGGTGGTCACGCACGGCGGCGGCGAAAAACTGGAGGAACCCTTGGTTGTGCGCCCCACCTCCGAGACCATCATCGGCTATATGTACTCCAAGTGGGTCAAATCGTGGCGCGATCTGCCCATCCTCATCAACCAGTGGGGTTCCGTCTTGCGCTGGGAACTGCGGACAAAACTCTTTTTGCGCACCGCCGAGTTCTACTGGCAGGAAGGTCATACCGCGCACGCCACCGCCGAGGAAGCCAAAGAGGAAACCTTCCGCATGTTGGACGTGTACGCCGACTTTGCCATCAACGACTGCGCCATCCCCGTCATCAAAGGCATCAAAACCGAGACCGAAAAATTTGCGGGCGCGGTCATGTCCACCACCATCGAAGCGATGATGCAGGATAAGAAAGCCCTGCAGTCGGGCACCTCCCACTATTTCGGTCAGAACTTCGCCAAGGCATTCAACATCCAGTTCCTCAACAAAGAAAACACGCTCGAATACGCCTACACTACCTCGTGGGGTCTCTCCACGCGTATGATTGGCGCCATCATCATGACGCACGGCGACGACCAGGGGCTTATCCTGCCTCCCAAGGTTGCGCCCATTCAGGCGGTCATCGTCCCCATCTACAAGAGCGACGCCGAGAAGAGCAAGGTCATGGAAGCGGCGGACAGGGTCTTTGCCGAACTCAAAGCCGCGGGCATCCGCGTCAAAATGGACGACCGCGAAGGCGTCACGCCGGGCTTCAAGTTCAACGACTGGGAGATGCGCGGCGTCCCCGTGCGGATCGAGATCGGACCCAAGGATGTGGAAAAAGGCTCGGTTGCGCTGGCAAGACGAGACGTGGCAGGACGCGAGGGCAAATCCTTCGTCTCGCAAACGGGTCTTGCCGGGACCGTGAGCGGGCTCCTGTCCGAAATTCATGCTTCACTCCTCCAACGCGCCACCCAATTCCGCGACGCCAACATCCACGCCCCCAAGACCTACGATGAACTGAAACAGGTCGTCGCCGACGGCTGGGCGTTCTCCTACTGGTGCGGCGACAAGGCGTGCGAAGCCAAAATCAAGGAAGACACCAAAGCCACCGCCCGCTGCATCCCGCTCGAAGGACAGCCCGAAAGCAAAGGCAAATGCATCGTCTGCGGAAACGAAGCCGAGAAGAAAGTCCTGTTCGGCAGAGCATATTAGTAATCAGTGACCAGTAATCAGTGTAACCGTACTGATTACTGGTCACTGCACACTGATTACCGACCATGCCCGCCATAGACCTCGCCCGTCTCAAAAAGCAAACCGCACGGCTGGCTGATCTCTTCGACCAGCCTGCGGATTTTTTGCGTGAACTGCGCGAGGTGCTGGATTTCTACGTCAACCGCACACTACGCAGTCAGAGCGTGGCGCCCTCGTCCGTGCTCCCCACCTATCGAACGCCGCCCGTCGTCCTGCGGCAAATCGAAACAGAGCTCGGTCCGCTGGCAGAGCAACGCCCCATCCAGGCGCTCGAACTCGCCGACGCCCTCTGGGACGAAGGCTGGCTCGAAACCCGCCTGCTCGCCGCCTTCCTGCTGGGGCGCATCCCGCCGCAGGAGGAACGCCTGCTCGCCCGCCTCACCGCCTGGACGCAAGCCGTCCGCGACCCATACGTGCGCGCCGCCCTGCTCACCACCAGCCTCACCCGCCTGCGCCGCGAAACGCCCGATTTGTTCCTCGTCCTCGTCCGGGAATGGCTGCACCCCGCCCGTCAGCGCATGTGGTCCAACGGCATTCAGGCGCTCGTGCCGCTGGTCAAAGCCCCCGACTTCGACAACCTCCCGCCCGTGCTGGACATCGTCGAACCGATTTTCAAAGCCTCGCCTGCCGCGTTACAATTCGACCTGCAGGAACTCATCAAGGCGCTCTATCAGGCATCGCCCGATGAGACGGTGTTCTTTCTTCAAGAAATCGTGACAAAATCGAAAAACCCGCTCCCCGCAGTTTCCCTGCGGCGCATGTCGCCCGAACTGCCCGAAGAACTTCAAGCCAGCCTGCGCGAAATCCTGCGCACGCGCCGGCAAAAGGAAAGGAGTGAAACATGAGTTTACTTGCCGTAAGAGGCGTTGCCGGCGTCATCATTCTCTTTCTGGGACGCGAACTCAGTTTTCTCTTCTCTGCGGCGCTGGCGGCGTTTCTGGGGCTCCGCCTCACCCACCTCCTGCCGCCCGCCCTGCCCGCCTGGGCAGAGCCTGCATTTTTACTGGGGATGGGGATTCTGGGCGCGGCGCTGACGCTCATCAACAAAGAAAGCGGCTACTACGTCACCGGCTTCCTGATTGGCGGCTTCGCCTTCAACGAATACTTTGCGCCGGGCAGTACCACCCTGCCCCTCCTCCCCTTCATCGCCGGCAGCATCCTCGGCACGATAATCATCGGCTTGTTCAAAGAGTGGGCGCTGATCATCGTCTCCTGCCTGATTGGCGTCTACCTCATTTACGGCGTCCTGCCGCTCTTTGGAATCGCCCGCATCCTTGCCAGCGGCGCCATTTTCGTCATCGGTGCGCTGGCGCAGGTCATCATGTTCCAAATGCAAAAACATTCCGAACGGTAAACATGGACACCAGCCGCCTTATCTACATTCACGGTCTCGAAAGCGACAGCAACAGCGGCAAGGCGCGTTTATTCCGCGAGTGGTTTCCCGGCATGCTCACCCCCGACTTCAAAGGCTCGTTCGAAGAACGCATGACCCAGCTCGAACCCATCCTCGCCGCCAAAGAAAACTGGACGATCATCGGCTCCTCGTTTGGCGGCTTGATGGGGACGGTCTATACCTGCAAACACCCGGCTCAGGTGCGGAAACTTGTCCTGCTCGCCCCTGCCCTCCTGCGTGACCCTTTCGGTTCCTTTCTGGACCTCGAGCCTGTTTCTGTTCCAACCATCCTCATCCACGGGACGCTGGATACCGTCGTCCCGCTCGAACCGGTGCGTGAGATGGCGCAAAAACTCTTCACCAACCTGACCTGCCACATCGTCGAAGACGATCACCGCTTGCACAAAACCGCGCAGGAAATGGACTGGAAAACGATCCTTGTCTAACCAGACCTGACAGGTTTCGGAAGCCTGTCAGGTCTTTTTGGAGTGTCATGAACCAACTTAACTACTGGCTCACAACCGCTCAAATGCCCGGGGATGAGAACACCATCACGCCCCTGCCCGAACACGTGGACGTTGCCGTCATCGGCAGCGGATATACGGGTTTGAGCGCCGCGCGGACGCTGGCAAAGCAGGGTGTCCGGGTGGTGGTGCTGGAGACTGAATCCATCGGCTGGGGGGCAAGTTCGCGCAATGGCGGCATGGTGTTGACCGGTCTCAAACTCCCCATGCAAACCGTGCTCAAGCGGTATGGGCGCGCCCTGGCAAGACAGTTGTTTCAGTGCTCGCTGGATTCGGTCAGCCTGGTGGAGGAAATCGTTCGGGAGGAGGAGATTCATTGCGGCTTTGCCCGCACGGGTCATTTGCTGGCAGCAAACAAGCCTCAGCATTACGAAGCGCTCAAAGGCGAAGTGGAATTCATGGCAAAGGAGTTCGACCACAAGGTAAGGCTTGTCGCGCCGCGCGAGTTGCGGGAGGAAATTGGCTCGGCGGTCTATCACGGCGGGCTGGTGGATGAGGTCAGCGGAGGGTTGAACCCGGCGCAGTATGTGGCGGGGCTGGCGCGTGCGGCGGAAAAGGCTGGGGCGAGGCTCCATGCCCGGGCGCGGGTGAGCAGGCTCGAGCGGAGGGGGAAGCGGTTCTTCCTCCAGACGGAAAGGGGAACGCTGAGCGCAGAGTCCGTTTTGGCGGCGACAGCCGGTTATACGGGGAGTGTCACAAAGAAATTGCAGAGGAAGGTCATCCCCATTGGGTCGTTCATTATTGCAACCGAGCGGCTTTCGGATGAACTGGTTCGTGAACTCATCCCAAAGAACCGCATGATTTTCGATTACAAGCATTACTTGAATTATTTCAGGCTGTGGGAGAACCGCTTGATTTTTGGAGGGCGGGCGGCGTTCTTCCCGGAGACGAAGAACACCATTCAGCGGAGCGCCGAAATTCTGCGGGAGGAGATGGTGCGGGTGTACCCGCAGTTGAGAAATGTGAAGGTGGAATATGCCTGGGGCGGCACGCTGGATTTTGCCTTCGATATGATGACCCACGTGGGCGAGGAGGAGGGAGTGTATTATGCGCTGGGCTACGCCGGTCATGGCGTGGCGATGGGAACGTACCTGGGCAAGACGGTCGCTGAGGCGATGTTGAAGGGAAACATTGCGGAACATCCCTTTGCCCAGTTCACGTTTCCCGGCGCGCCGCTGGGACTGTACAATGGCTTCCCGTGGTTCCTGCCGCTGGCGGGGGCATGGTATAAGTTTTTGGATTGGGTGGAATAGTAGCGTTTTTGACCTTCGGGTGTTTCAATAGAAAGTTTGAGCATTTCGCCAAAATATCCTATAATTCCACCCGCCAAAGGAGACTCGGAGGAGCATGGACATCAGTACGTTCTATGCGGTCACATCTGCCACCTGTTTTACGCTGGTGGGGTTGTGGTGGTCGGTGGTGAGGGGAAAGCCGGAATGGTTCAGGGATGAGGTGAAAAAGCGCATGGCGGGGGGCGTGTATGCTTCGTTTCTCGTTCCCGGCATGATGAGTCTTGCCGCGCAGGTGGGAGTGGAGAATCCCTTTGTGTGGCGCAGCATTTTTATCATTGCGGCGGGGGCGGGCATGGTATTTTCCGGGAAGTTGATCAAAGCAGCGCGGCAGACCAGTCCCGCAGGGGCGTTCAGCCGCAACAGTTGGGCGGCGCCGGCGCTCTATGGGCTGGTTCTGCTTTTTGCGGTCTTTTCCGGCGTCTCGCAGTTGATGGGGTTACAGCCGCTGCAACTGGAGGCGCTTTTGCTGTGCGGGCTAATCCTGTGCGCGCACGGCATGGCATGGGAGTTCACCACATCCAACGTCTGAAATTCAACCAAATTCCAATTCAGAGGAGAGCGACTATGATGGCAAAAACACAGCAGGAACTCGAAGGGGAAGTCTATTACCCGTCCGAGCAGGTGGTGGCGCAGGCAACCGTGCAAGACTGGGAGGCGCTGGCTGAATTTGCCCGCAAAGACCTGCAGGGTTTTTGGGCAAAAGAAGCCGAGGAACTGGAATGGTTCAAAAAATGGGACAAGGTGCTGGACGACTCGAACAAGCCGTTCTTCAAGTGGTTTGTCGGCGCGAAGGTCAATATCGTCCACAACGCCATTGACCGTCACCTCAAGACCTACCGCAAGAACAAACTGGCGCTGATTTGGGAAAGCGAAGACGGCAAGGAGCACCGCACCTTCTCGTACTTTGCCATGAACCGCGAGGTCAGCCGCATGGCAAACATCATCAAAGCCATGGGCGTGCAAAAAGGCGACCGCGTCACCATTTACATGGGGCGCATCCCTGAAATCGTTTTTGCCATGCTGGCATGCGCCAAGATCGGCGCGATTCACTCGGTGGTGTTCGGCGGCTTCTCGGTGGACGCCCTGCAGGGACGCATCGAGGACAGCCAGTCGAAACTGGTCATCACACAAGACCGCAGTTTCAACAACGGCAAAGTGGTGGAACTCAAAAAGACGGTGGACGAAGCGCTCAAACGCTGCCCCAGCGTGGAAAACGTCATCGTGGTCAAGCGTGTGAACGAGGACGTTCCCATGGAAGCCGGCCGCGACCACTGGTACCATGACCTGTGCGCCCTGCCCATCGCTAACGGCAAATGTCCCACCGAGGTGATGGACGCCGAAGACCCGCTCTACATCCTCTACACCTCCGGCTCCACCGGCAAACCCAAAGCCATCCTGCACACGCACGGCGGCTACATGGTCGGCATCTACACCACGCTCAAATACGTCTTCGACATCAAAGACGATGACCGCTGGTGGTGCGCCGCCGACCCCGGCTGGGTGACCGGTCACTCCTACATCGTTTATGGTCCCTTGCTCAACGGCGCGACCTCCTTTATGTTCGAAGGCGGACCCACCTACCCCTACCCCAACCGCTGGTGGCAGTGCGTGGAGCGTTACGGCATCACCATCCTCTACACCGCCCCAACCGCCATTCGCGGGCTGATGCGCTTCGGCGAAGCCTGGCCCAACAAACACGACCTCTCCTCCCTGCGTCTGCTCGGCTCCGTCGGCGAACCCATCAACCCCGAAGCCTGGAAGTGGTACTACCGCGTCATCGGCAAGGAACGCTGTCCCATCATGGATACCTGGTGGCAGACCGAGACCGGCATGTTCATGATTACGCCGACTCCGGTGGTTCCGCTCAAACCCGGCTCTGGCACGCGTCCCTTCTTTGGACAGGAAGCGGAAGTGGTGGACGAAAACGGCAATCCCGTCCCGGATGGAACCGAGGGATACCTCGTCCTGAAGAATCCCTGGCCCGCCATGCTGCGCACCATCTACGGCGACCCGGATCGCTACGTGACCCAATACTGGTCCAAGAACCCGGGCAAATACACCACCGGCGACTCCGCCAAACGTGACAAAGACGGCTACTTCTGGATCATCGGCCGCGTGGATGACGTCATCAAGGTCAGCGGGCACCGGCTGGGGACGGCAGAAATCGAGTCGGCGCTGGTCAGCCATCCCGCAGTGGCAGAGGCGGCGGCAATCGGGCTTCCGCACGAGGTCAAGGGACAGGGCATCCATTGCTTTGTCCTCCTGCGCGCGGGTTTTGCCCCCTCGCCCGAGCTGGCGGAGGAACTGCGTCAACATGTCGCCACCCACATGGGCGCCATTGCGAGGCCGGAAGATATCAAATTCGTGGACAAACTCCCCAAGACGCGCTCCGGAAAAATCATGCGCCGTGTGCTCAAAGCGCGCGCGCAGGGTCTGCCCGAAGGCGACATCAGCACGCTGGAGGAGTAGAAGCGGGCAACTGGAGATTGGTAATTGCCCCGCGGCGGATCGAGCATGCAAACCGTGGGGCAATTTCTTGTACAGTATAATCACCCTATGACAACCAAAAAGGAACGCGAATACGAGGAAAAAGTTTTACAGTGGCGGGCAAAAAAATACGATGAACTCGTCCGCGAGAACGGCTGGCTGGCGCTGGCGGGCTTGTTCTGGCTGAACGAAGGCAGAAACCTGATTGGCTCGAACCCAATGTGCGAGGTCATTCTGCCGGAACGCGCCCCCACCTTCCTCGGGGTTGTCGAACTTAGGGGCAAAACCATCCGCTTTACGGCGGCGGAGGGGGTGCGGGCGAAAGTCAATGACCGGTTGGTTGAGAAAGCAGTTCTAAAGTCCAGCAAAGAGGCGAAGCCCAGTTTCATCACCTGGGGCGAAACCCTGCGGCTGGTCGTCCACGAACACGCCGGCAGGTACGCCATCCGCATTTGGGACAACGAGCGCAATGAACGTTTCTCCTTCCCGCCCCTGAAGTGGTTCCCGGTCAACCGGCAGTATCGCATCTCTGCGCGCTACACGCGGTACAAACAACCGCAGGCGATGGAACATACCGACACATTCGGCGACACGGTGGAAGACCGGCTCGACGGATATGTAACCTTCCGCTTCGGCTCCCAGACCTTCAAACTGGATGCCGCCGAAAAAACCGACGGCTCGCTCTTCATCCGCTTCCGCGACCAGACGAGCGGCATCGAAACCTATCCGCCCAGCCGCTATTGCTACACGGAGCCGGTCAAAAACGGCAGGGTGACCCTCGACTTCAACTTTGCTTATAACCCGCCCTGCGCGTACACGCCGTACGCCACCTGCATTTTCGCTCCGCCGCAAAACACCCTGCCTTTCCGGGTGGAGGCAGGAGAGATGTATCGCAAATGAAGAAGTTCTCTACAAAACTGTAAATCGGTTGTTCGGCGGCAACGGTATAATCACAACATGCCTAACGAAGAATATATCAACAATGTGCTCAAATGGCGCAAGGAGGTGGACGCGAACCTGCGCCGCGAAAACAGCTGGCTGGCGCTGGCAGGGCTGTTCTGGCTTCGGACGGGTGAAAACATCATCGGCTCCGACCCCGATTGCGATATCCGCCTGCCCGCCCGTGCGCCCAGGCGATTGGGGATTTTCGAGTTCGACGGGAACAACGTCACGCTCCATGTGGAAGGCGATATACCGGTGGAGGTCAACGGCACGGTGACAAAGTCCGCTTTGCTGGATGCCGACCAGGAAGACGTTCCCAGCTTCATCACCTTCAACGACATGCGCATGGTGGTGGTGCGCCGTTCCAAAGGAGTAGGTATCCGCTTGTGGGATAACACGCGGGAACAGCGCCGCACCTTTCCGCCGCGTGAGTGGTACCCGGTTGACGAAGAATTTCGCATCCCCGCTGTCTATGTCCGTTATGAGACGCCGCGCATCGTCAAAATGCCCGACATCCTGGGCGCTGTTTTAGACGAACGCATGGAGGGGTATGTCACTTTCGAGTTGAACGGGCAGACGTATGAACTGGTCGCCAGTGAATTGCCCGACCGGCGTTTGTACATTCAATTCATGGATTTGACCAATGGCGACACAACCTATCCCTCCGGGCGCTACCACTACACCGACGCACACGACAACGGCAAAGTGTTCCTGGATTTCAACAAAGCCTACAACCCGCCCTGCGCTTTCACCGATTACGCCACCTGCACATTCCCGCCGCAGGAAAACCGTCTGAACGTCCGCATCGAGGCGGGAGAGAAATACATCGGGCATCATTAAGTCCCCCTTCCCACGATAACAAAAGCGACGCCGTCCGCGTCGCTTTTGTTTTTAACCGCCTGCCAGTTTGAACAGGGCTTCGGGGACCCAGAAGGTGCCAAACCCCAAAACCCCCAAAGCCAGGGAAGCAATGAGAACGATAACGCCGATTCGAATCAGGATGCGATCGCGCCGCTTGCGCTCCAGCACGTCAATCCATGTGCGCGGACCGATACCAAAGGCGCGCAAGTCCATCGCGTCAATGATGTCCTCGCTGCCGATGATGGCATGGATAATCACCGGCACAAAAATCGGTCCCATCTTGCGGACTTGTTCCACCAGCCCGCCGCTGAGCTTTTCGAGTTCGTAGCCGCGCGCCCGCTGGGCATCCACTGTCAGTTGGAAATCGCGGGCGAAGGTCGGGATGAAGCGCATGGTCAGGTCCATGGCGTAGGCGAATTTGTCGCTCAGACCAAGTCCCTTGAAGGTAATGCCGTACAAGCGCGGGTCGAGAGAATACGGAATCAGGATGGTCATGATTGCCAGACTCCCCACTTTCACAAACTGGCTGATGGCATAGAAAATCCGCTCGATGGTAATGTCCAAAGTGGGAACCCAACCGAAAAGCGAAAAGGGCGCCTTGAACTGGCGGATTAAGTGTTCCTCTGCGTAATGTTCGACCCCTCCCCGCCCGGTGAGAAAGGTCAGAATGGCAAAAAAGAAGACAAATCCTACAATGAACAAAAAAGCGCGGCGAATCTCATGCCACTTCACCCCCGAGGTAAAAAGGACGAAGAGCGCAACGGCAAAAAAGGGAAGCAGATACCGCACATCCCAAAAAGTGACCAGCCCCACCAGGTAGCAGGCATAGAAGATCAGCCAGGCGCGCGGATCGAACGATTGAATAAATGAGTTTTCGCGTTTTCGGTATTTCCAGGCAACTAACATGGTTTCACCTTCCCTACCCCTCGCCCCTCTCCCACTGGGAGAGGGGTTGGGGGTAGGGGAATACTTATTTATCTTCCAGATTGTCTCTGCACGGAAGCGTAAGCCACAACCAGCAGCGGCACGAGAATTGCCGCAAAAATCAGGTTGGGGCCCGCCGCCGGCAGGAATTCACCGACGATGGCAACCACCGGCGAGTAGCCGTTAATCCAGATGTCGGAAATGGCGGCATAACCGATGCCAAGGATGTTGCCGAGCATGCCCCAGGTCACTGCAGCGGCAATATCCAGGTTGCCGCCAAAGACAAAACGCACGACCGCCACCAGCACAAACCCAATCGCCAGGGAAATACCCGCAAAGAGTGTAATTGGAGCGTCGCCAAACACATTGTTAGCGGGGTCAAAGAACAGCGTATTGGGCTGATCGGGGTTGAGGAAATACATCACCACAGCCAGCAAGGTCAGGATGCCGCCTGTCCAAAGTACCGTATCCAGGCTCTTCTTTTTGTCGCCAAAAAGCATGGGAAGCCCGGCAATAAAGCCAACCAGACCGTTGCCCATGCTCCACTGCGGGAACAGACCAAAGCCGGTCAGCGCATCGCCGAAGGTATTCCCAACGGCTCCTGTGAAGAGACCAACCACCGGTCCAAAGGCATAACCGAAGAACATGGGAATGGCAATGGCGGGGCGAAGGGCAACCTGGCTGACCGAAGGCACCACAAAGACCGTGCCGTTGAACAGCCACGAAAACACAGCGTACAACGCCGCGCCAATCGCCATCCACACCACCTGACGGGTGCCTACTTCCCATGCCGCATTATCGCGGGTCACGTAGTAAATCACAAAGGCAACGAGCAGCCCCAAACCGACGAATACAAAACGCAAAACGGCGTTCTCGCCAGTCTGAAAACGCTCATTGACGCTTCCCACTCCATACACCAGCAAGAGCAGGATTGCCAAAACGCCCACAAGCGACAGGGCAACATTGGTGAGACTTTTGTTCATTTCTCCATTCTCCTCTGCAAAAATCAGATGTGCGCCAGCGCCTCAGCCTTAAGGAAGCGGCCCGTGGTGGGGAAACGTTCGAGATTGAGAGCCAGCAGCGAGGTCGGCACGAGGCGGTTGGCTTTGAGTCGGTCGAAGTCGCGCAACACATCCTGCGGCTTTCCGTCGGCGACCAGTCTCCCATCATTCACGATCAACACGCGGTTGGCGTAAATCACCGCCAGGTCAACATCGTGGGTGATGAACAGGATGGCTTCGAAGGAGGGCAGTTGCAGGATCGAATCCATGAAGTTCATGTAATTCTGATAATCCTGCCCGGCGGTCGGCTCGTCCATCACCAGAATGCGGGACTGCATCGCCAGGATCGCCGCAATGCTCACGCGCTTCTGCTGGCCAAACGAAAGCGCCAGCGGCGGGTCTTGCTCTTTGTCTGAAAGGTTCACAATTCTCAGCGCCTCTTTCACCTCCTGTTCGATTTGTTCCTTCGAATGATGAAGGTTCTTGGGACCGAACGACAACTCCTCGCGCACCGTCGGCGCAAACAGCATGTGACTGGGGCTCTGAAACACATACCCCAGCGTACTGGCAATTTGCGCCACGCTGGCTTCGCGCGTATCGCGCCCGTTCACCAGCACACGCCCTTTTTTGGGTTTGAGCAAACCGATGGCGTGCTTGACGAACGTCGTCTTGCCCGCGCCGTTCGGACCCAACACCGCGATCACGTCGCCGCGCCGGATTTCGAGATTGATGCCGTGCAGGACTTCCACATCGGATTCATACCCAAAAGCGACATCCTCGAACTTCACCAGCGGTTCCTCCTCCGCCCCTGCGCCTGATACCTTCGGAAGGATCTTAATCTCCGCTGGAGGCGGATCCTGCCGGGCGCGTTCCACAATCTCCTCGGCGCGGAGTTTGACTTCGCGGTAGTTCACTACTTTGGATAACCCCGAAAGACTCCCCAGGTAACGAATCTCGCCGCCGCTCATGAACATCACCCGCTCCGGCTGGATACGCAAAACGTCCTCCACGCGATGCTCCACCATCAGGATGGTCATGCCCTGGTCGGCGAGGAAGCGGGCGGTGTCCAGCGCATCCTGCGCCGAGGCAGGGTCGAGGCTCGCCAGCGGCTCGTCGAGCAGCAAAATGGACGGGCGCATCGCCAGCACACCTGCCAGCGCCACCTTTTGCTTTTCCCCGCCAGAGAGCGTGAACGTCTCCCGCTCCCGCAGGTGGAAAATCTTCAGAAACTTGAGCGCCTCGTCTGCCCGTTCGAGAATTTCCTCGCGCGGAAGCCCCAGGTTTTCCAGCCCAAAAGCGACCTCGTTCAACACTTTTGTGCCGAGAATTTGCCGTTCGGGGTCCTGCAAAACCGTCCCGATTTTTTGTGAAATTTGCGCAAGTTTCCAGGTGGCTGTGTCCTCGCCAAAGACGCGCACAGAACCGGTCATCTCGCCCTTGTAGGAGCGCGGAATCAAGCCGTTGATACAGCGGATGAGGGTCGTCTTGCCGCACCCGCTGGCGCCGGCAATCAAAAGCACCTCGCCCGGCTTCGCCTCGAAGGAAATATTACGAATCGCCGTATCCTGGCGGTCGCGGTAACGGAATGACAGATTTTCTACAACGAGTGGGGTGTCGGACATCACGGTTTCCTGTAAGAATGAATTCCGCCCGATTATATAACAGAAATCTTGAGAAGCAAAAATTACCTGCTCACCTTACGCGGTGGCGCGAGATTTATCTCGTGGTTTCAGGCGACATGAATGTCGCGGCACGAATCAACTGCGTAACGTCAGTTACCTGCTCACTTGCATTCCGGCGCATGTTGTCTATAATAGAAAAGTAAGCGCCGCTATCAAATCACCCACCACAATAAAAAAGGAGCACAACATGGCTGGAAAATTCGTACTCAAAAAGACCAACAAAGGAAGTTTTGTCTTCAACCTCAAAGCGTCCAATGGGCAGGTCATTCTCACCAGTGAACCCTATTCGAACAAGCGCGCCGCGCTGAACGGCATTGAATCGGTGCGCCAGAATGCCGGCAGCGACGCCAACTATGAACGCCGCACCGCCAAAAACGGACAGCCGTATTTTGTGCTTCTCGCCGCCAACAAGCAGGTCATCGGGCAGAGCGAAATGTACTCCAGCAAAGCCACCATGGAAGGCGGCATCGAGTCGGTGAGGAAGAACGCTCCCGACGCCGCTCTGGAAGACCTGACCGAGTAACATACCCGACGTACAAAGACAGCCGCTTGCGCGGCTGTCTTGCTTCTACGGCAAATACTTTGCGAACTCTTCCTCGAATTCCTGCTCGCTTGTGAAACCCACCCACTTCTTCAGCACATTGCCGTCCCCGTCCAGCAAATAGACCTCCGGCTGATAGTAAAACCCAAGTTGCTGTTGGAACGGTCGCGTGGCGGGGTCGTCGGCATCCAGATAGACAAAACGAATCCTGCCAAAGTACTTCGCTTCGAGCCCATGAACCATGGGCGCCATGGCGCGGCAGGTGCCTCAGGTAAAACGGAAAAACTCGACAAACTGCAACTCCCCGGAAGCCAAATTGACCGTCGCCGGGTCGGTGGCGTGCAGGTCGGGACCGCGGGAAGTGGCAACAGGAAGAGGCGTCGGTGCGGCGGACTCGGCGGGAAGGGCTGGCGCTTCGCTCAGGGCAGGCGTTGCGCTCGCTTCTGCCGCGACGGGGGAGGCTGGCGCCTGAACCGAGGGCTGGTCCACGCTGGGAGCAGGAGAAGCCAACGGGGCGCACGAAGCCAATAGAAAGGCAATCAGGCTGAGGGTCGGAAAGAGGCGGGTTTTCATCGTTTATCCTTTTGTTGTTACAAAATCAGACCCCTTATATCCAAAAAACCTTACCCGCAGATTAACGGATGTTCGTCACGGCATTTCCCGATGCTTATCTTTGACGGTTGTGAAATCCTAGACTATACTTTGCTCGTCGCTGGTCGAATGACGACATGATGATTTGACTATCAGACTATCAGATAAATCAGGAGGAAGCATGGCTTTCAAACTTACGTATGCCACAATGTTCAACCCGCCCGAGGAACTGCATAAAGGCTTCGATAAGGCTGTCGCCAAACTCAAGGGCAACCTGGGCAAGGAATATGGGATGTTCATTGACGGCAAGGATGTCTTCGCGGACGAGAAATTCGAAGACCGCTCGCCCGTCAACACCGATTGGGTGCTGGCAGTGATGCAGAAAGGCAACGCCTCGCACGCCCGCATGGCGATGGAAGCCGCCCGCAAGGCATTCCCCGCCTGGAGCCGCACACCCTGGAAGACCCGCGTCAAACTGGTGCGCAAAGCGGCGAGCCTGATCGAAAAGCGCATCTTCGACCTCGGCGCGGCAATGGCGCTGGAGGTGGGCAAGAACCGCATGGAATCGCTCGGCGATGTGCAGGAAACCGCCGACCTGATGTACTGGTCTGCCCAGATGATGGAGGAGAACGACGGCTTCATCAAACCGATGGGCAAAGACCCGCTGGTGGGCTACGATGCGACCAACATCTCGGTGCTAAAGCCTTACGGCGTGTGGCTGGTAGTCTCGCCGTTCAACTTCCCCTTCGCCCTGAGCGGAGGTCCCGTTGGCGCCGCCCTTGTGGCAGGGAACACGGTCGTCCTCAAGCCGGCGACCGACACCGCCTGGATCGTCCGCCTCTACGCCGAATGCCTGCGCGACGCCGGCTTCCCGCCCGGCGTGTTCAACTTTGTGACCGGTCCCGGCTCCACGCTGGGGCAGGCGCTGGTGGACAGCCCCGAACTGGACGGCGCCACCTTCACCGGCTCCTTTGACGTGGGTATGAAGATGTACCGCGACCTCGCCAACCGCAACTATGTGCGCCCGGTGGTGCTGGAACTGGGCGGCAAGAACCCCGCCATCGTCTCCCGCAACGCCAACCTCGAAGACGCCTCCACCGGCATCGTCCGCTCGGCGTTTGGCTTGCAGGGGCAGAAATGCTCCGCCGCCTCGCGTGTCCTCGTCGAGGAACCGGTCTACGATGAACTGATTGCCCTGCTCAAAGCCAAAACCGAAAAGCTCGTCATCGGCGACCCGACCGAACGCACCACCTACCTCGGTCCCGTCATCAACCAAAACTCCTACAACGACTTCAAGAACTTTACCGAAGAAATCAGCCAGGCAGGCGGCAACTTCCTGACCGGCGGGCACGTCAAAACCGGCGGCATCTTCGACAAAGGCTATTACTGCGAACCCACCCTCGTCACCGACCTGCCCTACGACCACCGCCTCTGGCAATATGAAATGTTCCTGCCCATCACCACCATCGGCAAGGTCAGCAGCCTCGACGAAGCCATGAAGATCGCCAACAGCGTCAACTACGGGCTTACTGCCGGCTTCTACGGCTCCGCCAAAGAAGTCAAATGGTTCTTCGACAACATCGAAGCGGGCGTCACCTACGCCAACCGTCCGCAGGGCGCCACCACCGGCGCGTGGCCCGGCTTCCAACCCTTCGGCGGCTGGAAAGGCTCCGGCGCAACCGGCAAGAACGGCGGCGGCTACTACTACGTCCAACTCTACATGCACGAGCAGATTCAAACGCTCATCAAACCCGCGCCGGTCAAGAAGGCAAAGAAGACGGTCAAGAAGGTTGCCAAAAAGAAAGCCGTCAGGCGCAAATAATCCATCTCTCACCCCCGCCCCTCTCCTAAAAAGGAGAGGGGAGTTTTTGTCATGCCCTGGAACCCCGACCTCTACCACAAATTTCAAACCGAACGCGCCGCGCCGTTTTACGACCTGCTGGCGCTGGTGGACGTGCGCCCGCATCTCAAAGTCATTGACCTGGGATGCGGCACCGGCGAACTGACCCGTCAACTGGCAGACCGTCTCCCCGACAGCCAGGTGACCGGGCTCGACAACTCCCCCCACATGCTGGAAAAAGCCGCCTCTTTCTCGACCTCGAGCCTGGTCTTCCAACTCGGAGACCAATCCACGCTGACAGGGACCTGGGACCTCATCTTCAGCAACGCCGCCCTGCAATGGAGCGAAAACCACGCGGAACTCATCCCGCGCCTGTTCGGCTGCCTTGCGCCCGGCGGGCAAATCGCCGTGCAGGTTCCGTCCAACCACGACCACATCTCTCACCAGATATACCGCGAGACAGCGGCGGAAGAGCCGTTTCAATCCATTCTTGGCGGATTCCAGCGTCTTTCGCCGGTTCTAACCATTGACCAGTATGCCCGCCTCCTTTTCGAGTGCGGCGCGGAGGCAATTACCGTCTTCGAAAAGGTCTATCCGCACGTTCTGGAGGGCGCCGACGCAGTGGTAGAATGGATTTCCGGCACGGCGCTCGTCCCCTATTTTGAACGGCTTGGCGGTCACAAAGACGACTTTCTGCAAGCCGTCCGCGCCAAAATGCGCGCCGCCATGCCCGAAAAACCTGTGTTCTATCCGTTTCGCAGGATACTTTTCTCCGCAAAAAAACCAGACTAACAACGACATGGGCGCACCGCAGGATTTCGACCGCAAGGAAATTCTCTACCGCATTGGCACCTTTTTCCTGCTGATCGGGGTGGGGCTGCTGATTTTCTTCATGATGTCCGAAGCCGAACAGCAGCCTATCTTTAGTTATTTTTGCTGGAGCATGGTGCTGATCATTGTGGGCTTTTTGTTTCGTGCCCAATACAAAAAAGCGATGCCGCCCAGCGGGCGTTTCAGCATCTTGAAAAAACTCAAACCAAAACCCAAAGAAGAGGCGAAAAAATGAGCAAACTGACATCGCTCTCTGATGCCATTGCAACCTATGTGAAAGACGGCGATACGGTCTATGCCGCTGGCTTCACCCATCTCATCCCTTTTGCTTCAGGGCATGAAATCATCCGCCAGGGGAAGAAGAACCTCACCCTCGCCCGCGCCACCCCCGACCTGATTTACGACCAGATGGTGGCGGCAGGGTGCGCGAAGAAAGTCATCTTTTCATACATGGGCAACCCCGGCGTAGGAAGTCTGCGCGTCGTCCGTTCTGCCATCGAAAAGGGACAACTGGAATGGGAGGAATACTCTCACTTCGGCATGATTACACGGCTGCAGGCGGGCGCATCGGGGCTGCCCTTTTTACCCATGAACCAGACCGGCGCTACCGACCTGGAGCACGTCAACCCCAACATCAAGCGCATCCCCGACCCCTACGGCGGCAAGGAGGTCATCGTCGTCCCTGCCCTCAACCCGGATGTGGCGATTGTTCACGTTCAGCGCGCGGACGAAAACGGCAACGCGCACTTATGGGGCATCATCGGCGAGCAGAAGGAAGCCGCCTTTGCCGCGAAAAAGGTCATCGTCACGGCGGAGGAAATTGTGGACGAATCCGTTATCAGGTCCGACCCGAACCGCACCATGATTCCCGGCATTGTCGTCAGCGCGGTGTGTCACGTCCCGTTTGCCTGTCATCCCTCCTATGCGCAAGGATATTACGACCGCGACAACGAGTTCTATCTCGCATGGGACAAAATCAGCGAGTCGGCGGAGAGCGTGCGAGCGTGGCTGGAGGAATGGGTGTACGGCGTGAAGGATCGCGCCGAGTATTGGGAAAAACTTGGCGTAGAAACACACGAACGCTTGAAGGTGGAAGCGCGTTACAGCGATAGGGTCAATTATGGGAGATATTAAATCCACAAATCTTCGCTAATTTACGCAAATCCTTTATAAATTCGTGGGGATTGGCGAAGATTAGTGGATCGGCTTATTCCCTCGTGGAAAAAGGAGAAGTCATGGCAGAATTGTTGTTCAAGGATGAAGTCTATGCCATCATTGGTGCGGCGATGGAAGTTTATAATCAGTTGGGAGCGGGTTTTAGCGAAGCAATTTACCAGGACGCCATGGAGATCGAACTCATGAGCCGCAAAATTCCAAACGTCTCTCAACAGGATGTTTTCGTTTTCTATAAAGGACAAAAACTCAAGAACTTCTTCAAGCCCGACCTGATATGTTACGAAAAGATCGTCGTTGAACTCAAGGCTCTCGACCATTTGACATCACGTGAAGAAGAACAGATTCTGAATTACCGCAGAGCCACGGGACTTCCGGTTGGTTTGCTGGTCAATTTCGGAAGGGAAAGAAACCTCGAATGGAAAAGAATGGTTTTAACCCCGGCAAATCCCGACCAAGCCCCCAGGGAACTTACACATCATAAACCCATTGATCCCAATTTGTGAAGATTAGCGGATGAAAAATTTTACTTTTGGCGGTAACGGGCTGCCGCTTCACTTTCTACACGCCAACGGCTACCCGCCCGGCTGTTACAAACCTTTATTGGAACTTTTGAAAACAGAATACCGTGTCTTTGGGATGCACCTGCGCCCGTTGTGGAACGGTTCAAAGCCGCAGGAGCTTCAAACCTGGCATCCATTATCGGATGACCTGCTGGGCTTTCTGGCAGAACACGAAACAGAGCCGGTCATCGGTGTGGGACACTCGATTGGAGCGGTTGTCACGCTGCGCGCGGCATTACATGATCCGCGCAAATTCCGCGCGCTGGTGTTGATTGACCCGGTGCTGTTCGTTCCGCCGGTCCTTGCAATGTGGGCAGTCCTCCGCGCCGTTGGCTTGGGAGATCGTCTGCACCCGCTCATCCGAGCCGCTCAAAAACGGCGGCGCACCTTCGATGACCTGGAAATCGTCTTTCGCGGATATCGCACCCGCCCGGTCTTCCGCTACATGAACGACGAGAGCCTCAGGGCATATATCGCCGGCATCACGAGACCTTCCGCCAACGGCGGCTACGAACTGGTCTATTCTCCCGAATGGGAAGCCCAAATCTACCGCACGGGCTTACACGACTTCGACATCTGGCGCGACCTGCCCAAACTCGAAACACCGACCCTCTTCATCCGCGGCGGGGAGACAGATACCTTCCTCGAGAACGCGGCAAGGCTCGTGAAGAAGAAACAGCCCAAAGTCCGGGTGGAAGCGTTGGAAAAATCCACGCACCTGCTCCCGCTGGAGCGCCCGAAGGAAGTCTTCGACATCATGCAATCATTTTTACGCGAAACAGGCGTTGTGTAACGCCAATGTGCAGGAGGCGTTCTCGAACACCAATGCGTAACAGGCGTTCTCTAACGCCGAAGGAGAAGTATGAACGAAACCAACTATTCCTCCGCCGAACTGATGATCATCAACGCTGCCCGCCTGCTGCGCGACGGCGACGTGGTCTTTGTCGGCGTCGGTCAGCCCAACCTTGCCTGCAACCTCGCCAAGCGGACTCACGCCCCCAACCTGGTGATGATTTACGAAGCCGGCGTCATTGGCGCGGAGCCTGCCCGCTTGCCGCTTTCCATCGGCGACCCAACGCTGGTGAGCGGCGCGCTTTCGGTGGTGAGCATGTACGACATTTTCGCCAACTACCTTCAGCGCGGCAACGTGGATGTGGGCTTCATGGGCGGCGCGCAAATTGACAAGTACGGCAATATCAACGCCACTGTCATCGGCAGTTACGAGCATCCCAAAGTGCGCCTGCCCGGCTCCGGCGGCTCGCAGGAAATTGCGGCATGGGCGAACCGCTGTTACATCATGACCCCGCATCAAAAGCGGCGATTCCCCGAAAAAGTCGAATTCATGACCTCGGCGGGCTTCATCGGCGGGCGCGGCGACCGTGAAAAGGCTGGCTTGCGCGGCGGCGGGATGCTGGCGGTTGTCACCGACATCGGCATTCTCGAACCCGATGAAACCGGCGAGATGACCCTCACCGCCTTGCACCCCGGCCGAACCGCCGACGAGGCAAAAGCCAACACCGGCTGGGATTTGAAAATCGCCCCGCAACTGCGCACCACCGCGCCCCCCAGCGAAAACGAACTGCGCATCCTGCGCGAGGACCTCGACCCCAAGGGCATCTACCTCAAAAGCGGCGGCTAAATGAGACGTTCGCTCGCGCTCCTTGCGCTGGCATGGGCGGGCATCCTGCTGGCGGCTTTCTACGTTGTCCAAAAACCGCCCCTCTCCGCCTTTGCCGGGCTGGCAGACACCCTTCGGACGCTGCTGGTCTCCGCCCTGCTTCTGTTCAATGCCTACGCCCTCGGCAAAGGTTTTTTGCGCCGGGCAGGCTGGAGGTCAGATGACGACCCGCCGCTTCGACTCATCCTGAGCCTGGGCATTGGGCTGGGGATTCTGGGCATCCTGGGGCTTCTCCTCGCCCTCGTCCAACTTTCCACGCCCCCCCTGCTGCGCCTGGGTCTCTTCCTGCTCACCCTGGTCTCCCTCGCCGCCGGCGCATACCGCTCATTCCACGCGGAGGCAGGCGCACTCATCCGCGAACTCCACCTCCACGCCAGCGGATTCAAACCGCTGGAAAAAATTGCCCTGCTCCTGCTCCTGACCTTCTCCTTTGCGCTCACCCTCGCCCCTCAATTCGAAGCCTTCGACGCGCTCTTCTACCACCTCACACAACCTGCCCGCATTCTGCAAGACGGCGGCTTGAGGCTGGTCAACATCCCCCACTTTTGGTTCCCCAACCTCACCGAAAACCTCTACCTGTGGGGCTTGGCGTTCAAAACCGAACGTTCCGCCCAACTGATGCACTTCACCTGGGGCGTTCTCTCCGCCGCCCTGCTCTTCCTGTGGGCATCCCGCACGTGGGATGGCGGTATCGGGCGCAAGAGCCTCCTCCTGCTGGCAACCGCCCCCTCCCTTCCCCTCGTCGCCTCGTGGGCATACGCCGATATGGCGCTCTGCTTCTACACCATCGCCGCGCTCTACCTCGTCTCCCGCTTCAAAGCCGCGCCCTCCCGCCTGCTCCTCAGCCGCCCCTTCTCCAGAGGCTTCCGCGCCGCCGCCCAATTCAGCGCCGTTGCCGTCCTCACCGCCCTTCCCTGGTACTTACGCAACGCCGCCTACATGGACAACCCCTTCTATCCCTTCGTCTTCGGCGGCAAATACTGGGACAACTTCCTCGCCCGCTGGTACGCCGCCCCCGGCACCGGCATCGGCTGGGACTTTTACCAACTCCTCCGCATCCCTCTCGACGCCACCTTCGGCTACCGCGACGCCAACTACTTCGACGGGCGCATCGGACCCCTCTTCCTCATCCTGCTCCCCGCCGCCCTCTGGATTCTGCTGACCGCGCCGCGTCGGGACTCCGCCCAAGCCTGGTCGCTGACCTCCATTAGCCTTTTCTCCGCCCTGTCCTTCGCCGCCTGGACGTTTGGCGTCATCCACTCCGCCGCCCTCTGGCAAACGCGCCTGCTCTTCCCTGCCCTTCTGCCCTTTGCTGTCCCTGCCGCGCTGGGCTGGGATGCCCTTGCCCGCCTCGACACATCGAACCTGCGCGTCAGTTTTCTCTTCAACGCCATCGTGGGGGTTGTCCTGGCGTTGACCGTATTCGAGAGCGGCGTCTTCACCCTTCAGCGGGACCCGCTGGCGGTTGCGTTTGGCGCGCAAACCCGCGAACAATACATCGCGAGCGTCAACCCTCCCTACGCCGCACTGATGCAAATCATGGAAGGCTTGCCCTCGAATACCCGGCTATACAGCCTGTTCGAGCCGCGTTCCTACAACCTTCCCCGCTCCACTCAGCCAGACCCCATCCTTGCCAACTTCGCCCACGACCTTTACCTCTACAAAACCCCTGAGGCAATCATCCGCCAATGGAAGGCGCAGGGATACAACTACATCCTGGTTTATGAACAGGGGCGGCAGTTCATGCTCGAAAATAACCCCGACTATCAATCCTCATCCCTGCGAAACGCCCTTTCCGAGACGCTCAGCCTGCTTCAACTTGCCCGCCAAACCGCGGATGGAGTTTACTCGATTTACCAGATTCCCTGACCTGCTTAACTGATGCCAGCCAGTTTTCCCGTAACGCGACATTTTGTCCTTTTCCAAATTATTCTAACAATCCAGATATGAGCGTCTGTGCCGCGACATTCATGTCGCTTGCCATATCTGGTGACGCCTGCGCCAAAGGCGAGATGAATCTCGCGCTACGCTATTGCTAGATTAATTTGCAAAATCTCGCGCTACAACGTAAGGTGAGCTGCTAAAAGAAAAGCCCCGCGAATTTTCGCCGCGAGGCTTCACTGATCACTGACAACTGATCACTGTTTACTGATCACTGATTTACGTTCCCTCTTCCCACGAACTCAAATACTTCAACTGCTCGTCGGTGAGCGTGTCAATCTTCACGCCCATCGCTTCGAGTTTGAGGCGGGCGATTTCCTTGTCAATTTCCTCAGGCACCGAATAGACCTTCTTCTCCAGTTTGTCGGCGTTCTTCGCCATGTACTCGGCAGACAAAGCCTGGTTGGCGAAGGACATGTCCATGACCGAGGCGGGATGCCCTTCAGCGGAAGCAAGGTTGATCAGGCGTCCCTCGCCGAGGATGTTGATCTTGCGTCCGTCCTTCGTCGTGTACTGGTCAACGAACGGGCGCACAAGGTTTGGCTTGCCGACGCTCATCTTCTCCAGCGCGGGGATGTTGATTTCCACGTTGAAGTGACCGGAGTTCGCCACAATCGCGCCGTCTTTCATGACCTCGAAATGGCTCCCGTCAATCACGTTGATATCGCCCGTGACAGTGCAGAAGATGTCGCCGATCTGCGCGGCTTCGTGCATCGGCATCACCTGATACCCGTCCATGACCGCTTCGAGCGCCTTCAACGGGTCCACCTCGGTGACGATGACCTGCGCGCCCATGCCGCGCGCACGCGAAGCGAGTCCGCGTCCGCACCAGCCGTAGCCTGCCACCACAAAAATCTTGCCAGCCAGCAGGACGTTGGTCGCGCGGATGATGCCGTCAATGGTGGATTGACCCGTGCCGTAGCGGTTGTCGAAGAGATGCTTGGTCAGCGCGTCGTTGACGGCGATGACAGGGAACTTCAAGACCTTATCCTTTTCCATCGCCTTGAGGCGGATGACGCCCGTCGTTGTCTCTTCGGTGCCGCCGATGACGCCCTTGAGCAGTTCCTTGCGTTCGGCTTCGGAAAGTCCCCTCGCCCATGCGGCAAGAGAGGGTTCCAGATTATCGAAGCGTCCCATCTCGATGAAGAACAGGGAAGAGACCAGGTCGGCGCCATCGTCCATCGTCATGTGCGGCTTGTGTTCCAGCGCGGCGCGGATGTGCTTGTAGTAGGTGGCATTGTCCTCGCCTTTGATGGCAAAGGTGGGAATCTCATACTGATTCACCAGCGCCGCCGCCACGTCATCCTGTGTGGAAAGCGGGTTGGAAGCGGTCAGCACAATGTCCGCGCCGCCCTCCTGCAGCGTGCGCATCAGGTTGGCGGTTTCGGTCGTCACATGCAGACACGCCGAAATACGCAGACCCTTGAGCGGCTTCTCCTTTTTGAAGCGCTCCCGAATCGCCCGCAAAACGGGCATCTCGCGTTCCGCCCAGTCAATGCGGCGGCGTCCGCCTTCCGCCTGGTTGATGTCTTTGATATCGTAATTGCTCATTGTTGCTCCTTCAAATTGGTAATTGGGGGATTGGTAATTGGGTATCTGCCAATTACCAATTACTTTAGTAATCGATGTTATGCAATTTTCTCGTAACATTCATGTCGCCTGAAAACGCGAGATAAATCTCGCGCTACGGCGTAACATCACTTAATAACTCATCCAGTTTGCCGCCATCGTCGAAGTACCTTCGGAACCGCTCGATGAACTCGCGGATGGTGTAATGGTGGCTTTGCGTCCCCTTTTGCTCGAGGCAATAGACCGCCGCCAGCGAACCGATCTCGCCGCATAACTTCCAGTCGAAGCCGCGCGAGTACCCCGCCAGAAATCCGCCGCGGAAGGCGTCGCCCACGCCGGTGGGATCCACGACTTTCTCTTCGGGGACGGTGGGGATGTGCACCGCATCGCCGCCGACGTAGAGGTCCGCGCCGTCCTTGCCGCGTGTGATGACCAGCACTTTGACGTGTTCGAGAATCTGGTCGAGGCTCCAGCCGGTCTTTTTGGAAATCAAGCCGAACTCGTAATCGTTGCAAAACAGGAACTGCGCCCCTTCCATGTCCCTCGCCAGTTCATGCCCTTCGAGACGAAGCACCTGCTGGCTGGGGTCGTAGAGATACGGGATGCCCAACTCGCGCGCCTCGGCGGGGAACTTCTTCATCGCATCCGGCGCAGACGGGGAAACGATGACCAGATCCGGTTTCTTGTCCAACTCCTTGAGCGACTGGGTAGCAGAGTGCGCCATCGCTCCGGGGTAGAACGAGGCAATTTGAGCAGAAAGCCGGTCGGTCGTCGCGAAGAACGAAGCGGTGAATTCGCCGGGAATCACCTTCATCAGCGAAGTGTCCACGCCTTTCGATTCGAGCCAGTTGCGGTACTCCCCGAAGTCCTCTCCTACGGTTGCCATCACCCGCGGACGTTCTCCCAACAGCGCCATGGTGTAGGCGATGTTCGGCGCGATTCCGCCGCGCTGTTTGGTCATGCCATCCACGAGGAACGAAAGGCTGATGGATTCCAGCCGTTCGGGAAGGATTTGTTCCTTGAAGTGACCCGGAAAGGTCATCAGGTAATCGTAGGCTACAGAGCCGGTAAGAAGAATGTCCATGTCACCTCTGTCATCGCAAAGAACGTTTTCGCGACGAGAGAATCAGATTTGACCGCCTCGTCTTTCAGGTTTGCCATGACAAGTATTCACACTAAAAGGCGTGACGCCGAGCGTCACGCCGATGGTTCGTGCGGGCAAAAGTTTATCATGTGATGAGCGCATTGTCTAGAAATTCACCCGACAATTTTGCGCGCCGTGAAAAATCAATAACGCCTTTGCAGAGACTGATAACTTTGAAACGCAAGGATGGCAAACAACAACGCTACATACACGCTTCGCATCACCACCACTCCCAGCAGAGCGATGAACCCGCCGGCGACGACCGACACCCACAGCGCCTTGCGCGCGCCGTCCCACGGATCGTACTGAATGAGCACATTCCTTGTCACCTGTCCCCCATCGAGCGGGAAGACGGGCAGGAGGTTGAAAATGCCCCAGAACACGTTGACAAACAGGAGCATGGTCACAAAAATGCTGAGCAGATTCCCGCCGAACGGCAAAAACGCCGTCAATGGCAGAGGCAGAACGCCAAACAAGCGGCTGGTCAAAAGCGTTCCGCCCGAAGCGACGACCGCCAGCATGACCAGCGCCGCAAACCCAAACCCGGCAAACGGACCCGCCAGCGAAATGACGATTTCTTGTTTGGGGCTTGGCGAAACCCTCGCCCAGCCTGCGCCCCACGGCATCGCTTCGGGAATGGTGAGCCCGCCCATGGCGTGAAGCACAATCTGCGAACGGATGCCATAGAATCGAAACGCCAGCGCATGCCCCAACTCGTGGGCGAGAACCGAAACGAACACCACAAGAATCCAAATGGGAATTGTCGCCAGGCTGCCGGAGGAACCCAACAGCAGGGCAATCAGCCAGAACAGCGGGTGCACACGGACGGGAATCCCGCCGACGGAAAACCGCAGGTCATAGCGGGTGGGAGGCAGGGCTTGAAACATGACGGCGCTATCCTCCTGCAACGGCTTTCCGCAGATTAACCTCAAAGGGCGGAACCACCACACCGTTTTCAGTCACAATGGCAGTGACCAGACGACTGGGCGTCACATCGAAGGCGATGTTGCGGGCTTTGGCGTTTTTGGGGGCAACGCGTTCGCCGTGAAATTCCAAGCCGAGCACTTCCTCCGGGTCGCGCTCTTCGATGGGGATCAGGTCGCCATGCGCGAGCGAAAGGTCAATGGTGGAGGTGGGAACGACGGGATAAAACGGCACACCGTTATCGAAAGCCGCAAGCGCCAGCATGTATGTGCCGATCTTGTTCGCCACATCGCCGTTGGCGGCGGTTCGGTCGGAGCCGACAAAACACTTCTGCACCTTGCCCGCCTTGAGAAAATATCCAGCCATGTTATCGCTGATGATTTCATAAGGGATGCCGTACTGCTCCAGTTCCCACGCCGTGAGCCGCGCGCCCTGCAACCGCGGACGGGTCTCGTCTACCAGCACATGCACGCGTTTGCCCTGTTCGTGCGCCATGCGGATGACGCCCAGCGCCGTGCCCCAATCCACCGTCGCCAGCGCGCCTGTGTTGCAGTGATGGATGACCGTATCGCCGTCGTTGATCAACTTCGCGCCGTGTTCTGCCATGCGCTTGTTGATCTCGACATCCTCGTCGGCGATTTTTTGCGCCTCTTCGAGGACCATTTGCCGGACCTCGTCTGCGCTTCGCTCCCCGCCGGCGCCTGTTACCACATCCATGACCCGGTCCACCGCCCAAGCCAGGTTGACGGCGGTCGGGCGGGCAGATTTCAGCGTGGCAGAGGCGGCTCGTAAGTCGGCGAGCAGGTCTGAGGTCGAGGAAGAAGCGGATTCGAATCCCGCCAGCGCCAGACCAAACGCCGCAGCGGCTCCAATGGCAGGCGCGCCGCGCACCGCCATCTCCTTGATTGCCTGCGCCACAGACTTATGGTCTCTGAACGAAAGAATCTCGAAACGACCAGGCAGGATGCGCTGGTCTATCATCTTGAGTTGGTTGTCTTCCCAAAATACGGTTCGCATGGATGTATTTTACACTACGCTCCAAAAATACGACAAAAATCACATGACGCCGCCGGTAAAGCATGCAATAATGAAGGGAAATTCAAGAGGAGGCAGTATGTCGGAAGAGTTGCTGAAAGCGATGGCGCTAAGCATTGTTGAGGGGGATGCCGATGCCGCCGCAGACCTGGCGCGGCAGGCGATGGCGGCGGGGATGAACCCGCTGGAAGCCATCACCAAAGGCTATGTGGCAGGGGTGAACGAGGTGGGCGATAGTTACGCCTGCGGCAATGTCTTTCTGCCCGAACTGGTGATGGCAGGCGAAGCGATGAAAGCCGCAATTGCCGTGCTGGAACCCGAATTGAAGAAGCAGGGAACTTCGCGCGAGACCCTCGGCAAGGTGGTGCTGGCAACGGTGGAGGGCGATATTCACGAAATCGGCAAATCGCTGGTGGGGACGATGTTGACGGCGGCAGGGTTCGAAGTGTATGATTTGGGGGTCAACGTCCCGGCAGATGCCATCATTGCCAAAGCCGAGGAGGTCGGCGCAGACATCGTCGGGCTGAGCGCCCTGCTCACCACGACGATGATCCGTCAGAAGGAAGTCATCGAGGCGATGGATCGCAAAGGTCTGCGCAAGCGGACGCGGGTCATCGTCGGCGGCGCGCCTGTGACGCAGGCATGGGTCCAGCGCATCGAGGCAGACGGTTACAGCGAAGACGCTGTCGGCGCGGTTAACGTGGCAAAGGCATTGATGAACGGACAATAAACCATCCCACAAAAAGAGGTCCCATGAAGACAATATTGAGGAGCAAAACCAAAAAAGTGGAAATCAGCACGGAGGGTCCTTTCACCATCATCGGCGAAAAGATCAATCCCACCGGGCGCAAGAAACTCGCCGCGGCTCTTCAGGAGGGCAACCTTGACTACGTGCGCGACCTCGCCCGCAAGCAAATCGAAGCCGGCGCAGACCTTCTCGATGTGAACGTGGGCATGGCTGGCACCGACGATGTGGATTACCTGCCCACCATCGTGAAGATGCTGGTGGAGGAGTTCGACATTCCGCTATGCCTCGACTCGCCCAACCCGAAAGCGCTGGCGGCGGCGCTTCCGCTTGTGCAGGGACGGGCGCTGGTCAACTCGGTGAACGGCGAAGACAAGTCGCTGGAGGCGGTTTTGCCGCTGGTCAAAGAGTATGGCACAGCGGTCATCGGTCTCACCATCGGCGAGGGAGGCATTTCCAACGACCCGCAGGCGCGTCTTGCCGCGGCGGCGAAGATCATCGAACGCGCCGGCAAACTCGGCATCCCCCTCGAAGACATTATCATTGACCCGCTCGTCATGACCGTCGGCGCAGACAGCAATGCCGGGCTGGTCACGCTGACCACCATCGAACTGGTGCGCAAGGAATTTGGCGTCAACATCAACCTCGGCGCAAGCAACGTCTCGTTTGGCTTGCCGGAGCGCGATGTCATCAACCAGGCGTTCCTTGCGCTTGCCATCGGCGCGGGCGCAACCTGCGCCATCACCGACCCGATGAAGTACAGCCTCACCATCAAAGCCATTGACCTCCTGCGCGGGCGGGACGGCTACGGCATGCGCTACCTCAAGTTTTACCGCACACACACGCCCCCAGCATGACAAGCCCCCACAGCAATGCCGCTCACCTTGCAGACTTCCCGAACCACCCCATCGGCGCGCGTGGAGGAACTCTCCAGCAGACATTACCGCCTGAGCATTCCTGCCGGCAAAGCGGATGAATACCGCCTCGCCCAACTGGACGATTACATACAAATCCCCAAAAGACATCTCTTCCCGCACCGCTTCGGGCTGACCCTCAGCCTGTCTGCGCGGACTTCGGGCTTTCCCCTCCCCGGAACCTGGGGATTCGGCCTGTGGAATGACCCTTTCGGCATGTCGCTGGGGTTTGGCGGGAGAGCGTTCCGCCTCCCTGCCCTGCCGAATGCGGTCTGGTTTTTTGGAGCATCGCCTGAAAATTACCTGTCGTTTTCGGAGAAGCCTGCCAACGGGTTTCTTGCCCAAACCTTCCGCTCGCCGAAGTTTCATCCGTTGTTGATACCCGCCGGGCTGGCGCTTCCCTTCTCGCGCAAGTGGACGCGGCGGTTGTTAGGCAAGGTCATTGCGGAGGATGGGGTTGATTTGCAGAGGAACGATGTCAGCGTTGATCCGACAGATTGGCACAGATACAGGCTGGAGTGGAGTCTGAAGCGGGTCTCTTTCGAGGTGGATGAGGTTCGGGTGTTCGAGTCGGCGGTGAGTCCGAATCCGCCGATGGGGGTGGTCATCTGGATTGATAATCAATATGCGAAGTTCACCCCGCAGGGAAAAATCAGGTTCGGGGTCCTGGCAAACCCCGAACCTGCATGGCTGGAAATCAAAGGGCTGGAAGTGAGTTAGAACGCCCAGAAGTTGGGCAGGTAGATGCGCAGGAGGGCGTCGGCGATTAGCCCGAGGAGGATATAACCGCCGAATTGACGGTTGTGCTGGAAGGCGAAGCCCGAAAACCAGACGGGCCAGGGGGACCAGCCTTCGGGGGCTTTTTCGGGTTTGGGTTTGTTCAGCACGGTGAGGAAACGCAGTGCGTCTTTATAGGCAAAGAAGACGACCAGCATGGCGGGGGTGAAATAGCGGGTGACGAAGACGAGGTAGAGGATGATGAAGTAGATCATGATGACCGCAAACTGGTCGGTGCGGCGGGCAAAGGCTTCGCCAACGCGCACGGGGAAGGTGCCCACGCCGCGGGCGGCGTCGTCTTCGCGCTTGTCAATGTGTTTGGCGATGTTGATGCTGGCGACTCCCAAACCGTATGGCACGCCCGCCAGCACCGCGCTCCAGACTTTGGAGGCGACGATTTCCTGCCCGCTGACGAGCGCAAGGACATAGTACACGCCGCCGATCAGGATGGGTCCCCAGATGAGGAAGATGGATAGCTCGCCGATGCCCCAGTATTTGAAGGGGTAGGTGTAGAGTAGCAGGACGATTGCGCCAAAAGCGAACAGACCGATGACCACGCCGTTGAAGCCGGTGGTGATGAGCGCCCACACGCCCGCCAGGGCGGCAAGCACGCCGCTGACAAAGAACCAGCGGAGTTGCTGGGGTTTGGTGAAGAAGCCCTGCGCCAGCGGGTGGACGCCATATTGTGTGCGGAAGTAGTTGCCATTGTCGAGTCCGCGGCTGAAGTCGGTGTAGTCGTTGAGCAGGTTGTTGGTGCCGTGAGCGATGAACAGCCCGAGGGTGAGGATTAGGAAGGGAATCCACGAGAAGTAGCCGTCGCGCCAGGCGAGGATGCCGGCAATCACGCAGGAATAGACGGTGACCAGCGTGACAGCAGAACGGGTAGCGATAAGCCATTTGGAGACGACATCGAGCGAATCCCACTCTTTTTTATCGTCCATTTTGACGAGTTGCCAGATGGCAGTTCGCCACATTGCAAAGTTGATGTGCATGGGTCTCTCTCCTATTGACTTGAGTTACAAACAGATTGTGCAAAATTATACAACCAAAGTGGAAATTAAACGCGCGCGGGCAGGGATGAGCCTGCCCACGCAAAAAGGGACATGAGAGCGATTTTCTAGCGCCAGAAATTCTGAGTGAAGGGAAGCAGGCGCAGGGCGGTGTCAATCAGCAAGCCAAGCATGAAGAGCGAGCCAAATTTGCGGTTGTTGTAAAAGGCGTAACCAACAAAGTAGAGGGGCCAGCCGGGCTGTCCTTCGGGCTTGACGGCGGGCTTGGGTTTCAGGAAAACAGGGTAGTATTTGAGGAAGGTGGAAACCGCCAGGAACACAATCAACATGACCGGTGTGAAGAACTTTATGGCAATCAGGTAGAGGGTGATGAAGTACGGGGCAATCATCATTGCCAGCACGGCGTAGCGGGAAGCTTTTTCGCCAATGACGACCGGCAGGGTGTGAATGCCTTTTTTGGCGTCCATCTCGAGTTTATCAATGTGTTTGCCGAAAATGACGGTGGTCACACCCAGGACGTAGGGCAGGCTGGCAAAAACGACATTCCAGTTCCACTGCCGGGCAAGGACGAAGTATCCGCCGCCAATCATCAAGGGACCCCACACGATTAGCACAGCCACTTCGCCCAGCGCCAGTCCCTTGAGGGGCCAGGTGTAGAAGAGGAGGAAGAAAGCGCCAAGCCCAAGCAGGATCCAGGTGATGGGGCTGAAGCCGGTGTAGAAGACGAGGTAGATGCCCAGGACGAGGGCAATCAGGGCGGTGACAGCAAAGTAGGTGAGGTGCTGGCGTTTGGTCATCAGGCCGCTGGCAACCGGCTGGGCGCCGTAGATGTTGCGATAGTAGTTGTCTTTGTCTACGCCGCGGACGTAGTCGGTGTAGTCGTTGAAGATGTTGTTGCTGGCGTGGGCAAGGATCAGCCCGAAGGTGAGGGCAAGCCAGGGCAGGAAACTGAATGCGTTGTCGCGCCAGGCAAAAAGTCCTGCGAGAGCCGCCGAGATAAAGGTCATGACGAGAACCGCCGCGCGGGTGGAAATCAGCCATTTGGAGATGACATCCAGTTTATCCCATTCGGCTTTTGAAACTTCGGGGATGACTTGTAAGGCTTTGCGCCACATGGCAAAGTTCATGGTTCCACGCTCCTTGATTGAATTTGATGAATTTCAGTAAGCCCATGTTTGGCATCAAATTCCCACGAATTGCCTCAAATGAGTTTATGGAATTCGATGCCCAATGGTTGTACCGATAGCGACGATTATACTGAATTGGAACTGGCAGCCGGCAGGGTAAAGTAAAAAGTTGCGCCTTTCCCGGCTTCGCTCTCGACCCAGATCCTGCCGCCGTGAAACTCGATAATGCGCTTGACAAGGGTCAGCCCCACGCCTGTCCCCTCCGTTGTTGGGTCGAGTTTGTTGAACAGCCCAAAGATATGTTCATGGTATTCGGGAGGAATGCCGATGCCATTATCGCGCACATAGAAAACGTGCATGTCTTTTTCGCAGCCTTCGTATCCGATTTCGATGAGCGGCTGAGGGTGAACGGCAGAGAATTTGGCGGCGTTATCCATCAGGTTTTGCACCACTTCGAGAAGCCTGCGGCGGTCGCCATAGACGGTGGGAAGAGGGTCGGCAATTTTGAGTGTTGCATTGACGGATTGAAGGCGTCCCTGCAATAATTCCGCCGCTTCCTCAACCAGGTCACGGAAAGGAACGGACTGAGGCGGGTTCATCAGACGCCCAATGCGCGAGAGTTCGAGCAGTTCGGTGAGGAGGCGGTGCATTTTGTCCACCGCTTCGTTGATGCGCTGGATGTCCTTTTCAAGGCGCGCAATGTCTCCGGCGCGGGCATCTTCGTTCAAATATCCGAGAAAGCCCTTGAGCGTGATGATGGGCGCTTTCAGGTCGTGAGAAACCGTGTAGGTGAATTGTTCGAGTTCGCGGTTTTTTGCGGCAAGTTCCTGAATCAGACGTTCGCGTTCGGCTTCGGCGTTCTTACGGCTGGTCACGTCCACAACCGTACCAATCATTCGGTGCGGTTTGCCGTCCTCTTTACGATAAACCTTTCCGCGTCCTTCCAGCCAGCGTACACTGCCATCGGGCAGGCGAATGCGATGCACCACTACATAATCGTAGTTTTCGATGGAAAGCGCCTGTTGAATTTCATGCTGAACCTCAGCCAGGTCATCGGGATGAATCATGGAAAGATACGTTTCATATCTGCCGTCGAATTCCCCTTTCTTCAAGCCAAATAACGCTTCAATTCCCTCTGACCATAAAACTGCTCCGGTCTCGATATTCCATTCCCACGTCTCCATTTTGGATGCGCTCAGGGCAAGTCGAAGCTTTTCACGTTCTTCGCGCAGCACGTTTTCCACCCGCTGACGTTCCTGCAGTTCCGTGCGGGCGTTGTCGAGCGAACGCCGCAACTCATTGATCATAAAATAGATTTCGAAAGAGGCAACAATGAAGAAAATGGTCAATACGATGGCGGTGCGGATGGGGTCTCTATTGATCGGGTGAAGCAACCCCAGGGATTCGAAAATGGCAAGAGTCCATACGGCAAGAAGCGTCCAGGTGGTTAACAGGGTAACTGTCCGCCAGCCCAGGGCGTACCCAGCCCCCAAAAGGAGGATGAAATATCCCAGCACCACCACATCCCCTGCACCTCCCATTCTGCTGGCAATCCAGGTTAGCACCGACCACCCCGCCAACAAGACAATGAAGATGAGAGGGCGAACATACCCCTTTCGCATGAACCATTGAACCAGAATTTGCAAAACAACCACCCCCGCCAGCGCATAATTGACCGTATTTTCGACAACGCCAGGATTTTTGAGATTGAGAAAAATCATCGCCAGCGGCACAAAAATCATGAGCAGCGAAGTGGCGTGCAAAAGGAATGCCTGCCGCGTTTTTTCGGGGTCATCGTCAAAACGAGGCGGCGCAAGAATCCGTTGGAAGAATTTCATCCAGTCACCTCACAGACCCGGGCGGCGCAGACTTTGGGAACAACCAAATTTCCCGGCGGGCATCGTCACCCTTCGCCCAATTCAGGGATGGGTTCGCCGGGCAGGCGGTTTGCCAGGTAACTTTCAACCGCAAAAACAATCAGCGCCACCCAAACAATGGCAAAGCCGATGAAATGAGCAAAATCAAAAGGCTCCTTGTACACCAGCACGCCGATGAGAAATTGAAGGGTGGGCGCAATGTATTGCAAAAGCCCGACCACCGTGAGCGGAATTTGCTTTGTCGCCGAAGCGAACATCAACAAAGGGACGGTCGTTACCAGCCCGGCGCCAATGAGGAACAAGTCCACCTGCAAACCATCGTGCAGAAATGCCCCCGCCCCCCTGACACCCACGAAGACCAGGTACACCAGTGCCACAGGGAAGACAATGCCGGTCTCTAGCGTCAACCCGTATAACGAACCGAGCGGCGAAAGTTTTTTGACAAAGCCATAAAAGCCAAAAGTAAACGCCAACGAAAGCGCAATCCATGGCGGACGCCCATACACAAACGTGAGATACCCTACTCCCACCGCCGCCAACCCCACCGGCACCCACTGCCAGGGGCGCAGACGTTCCCGAAGGAAAATCACGCCTAACAAAACACTCAACAAGGGATTGATGAAATATCCCAGGCTGGTCTCCACAATGAAACCGGCATTCACTCCCCAAACATAAATCAACCAGTTGAAGGAAAGCAAGATCCCTGCAATGGCATAGATGCCCATCGTCCTGCGGTGGAAGGCAACCGAGCGAAACTCACGCCACTGCCCGCTCAGCAAAATATACGCCGCCAGCAAAACAAACGACCAGCCAATGCGGTGACCAATCACCTGCAGTGCGGGTACGTCGTGAAGAAACTTCCAGTAAATGGGGAAAAAGCCCCAAAGCGCATACGCGCCAATGCCATACAAAATACCCTTGTTCATTCGTCTCCGTTGTTGTTAGAAATCTTCGATGGGTTGCCGCCCCGCAAACCCTGCTTCAACTTCGTGCCAAAAGGCAATCTCTTTCTCTCCATATTTCCAGCACAGGTACACTTCCCGTCCCTGACGCAAAGCGGGAAAATCGAACAAGCCGATATTGACATCCTTGATCTGGACGCCCATCTCCAAAATCTGATGGATAAGCGCGTCGAACCGACCGAAATCCTGCACCAACGCACTCAAAGCCTGATTCCCGCCGTTACCTGCCGATTTCTCAATGGCGGGCCAGGCTTCGGGCTGGGCGGCAAGGATTTTCGCACGAATCGCCAGCATTTCCTCCACAAGGGGACGAATGGTTTGCAAGGCTTCGTTGGCTTCCTGTAGGGTGAAATAACGGGGCATGGGGAAAGTATACCAAATGAAAAAGGCGGCGCAACCGCCGCCGTGTTGTCACAATGCCGGGCAAGATGACTATGCGGGAATCGCCTGATAGCCTTTCTTCTTCACCGCGGCAATGATTTGCTCCTCGGTCAGTTTGGTCTCATCGTATTCGATGACCATTTCCAGGCGATGGTAACTGGCGTTGATTTCCCTGACGCCATCGAGAGTGTCTTCGAGGCTTTCCAGTTTCATGGCGCAGTTGGAACAGGTCATATCGGGGATTTTGAAGGTTTTTTTAAGCATGGGTCACTTTGTTCCGGACGGCAGACCGTGGACGACAGACCGTGTCTTATCGTCCACCGTCTGCGGTCCACGGTCGGTTATTCAAATATGATCTCGCCCGTGTACATGCCCATCGAGCAGGTGAAGAATATCCTGGTCCCCGCAGGCTGGGCGGGGATGTTCACCTGCACAGAACCGGTGTCGGGCAGGAGTTGGTAGAAGTTCAGGCTGGGGATGACGAAGTCGCGCGAACAGGAATAGGTCCTGTTCGTGACGAGGTTCAGCACAATGGGCTGATTTGCCACAGCGGTGAGCGTTTGCGGGAAGTAGCCGTCGTTGCGAACCATCAGCGTAAGGTCGGCGCTGGGAGCAGAAGCAGGCGTCCCTGAGTCGGAGGCGGTAGTCGTCAAGCCGCGCGCAAAGTTGGTGAAGGAGTAGGGGGAGCCCATCAGGTTGAGTCCGCCGTCGAGAGTCACCAATCCCAAAATCAAGACAACGACCGCCACGAAGCGCATGAAGAATTTTTCGAGACGTGCGCCAAGTTCGGTGGTCAGGTAGGCGACGATGAAGAAGACAGGGCTGGTGCCGAGTGTGAAGGCAAACAGAAGCGCCGCGCCCATGAACGCGCTGCCAGTGCCGAGGGCGGTCGCCATCATGGCTTGCGTCACGCCGCAGGGAATGAATACGGTGAGAAAGCCGAGAAAAATAGGCGTGACGGTGTCTGTCCCTTTGGCGGTTTTGCGAATGTAGCGCGTGATGAATTTGGGCGGCTCGATGGAAAAGTAACGGAAGATGGGATGCACGTTGAACATGCGGAGCGCGTTCCCAATCATGAAGATGCCAATGGCAATCATGAGGACCGCGCGCGTGACCGGGCTGAGCGCAAGGAATGAGCCAAGCCAGCCGAGCAGTGCGCCGAGCAGGGTGTAGACGATAAGTTTGGAGACGAGGAATAGCAGGATGGGAAGCGCCGTGTTCGAGCGGGTGACTGCCACCCCTCCCTTTTTGGAGCGCTTCGTGTTCTGCGCGGACTGCTCGAGGTAGTCCTGCTCGATCTGGTGCGCCAGCGAACTGGCGAGCAGACCGCCCTGCACGGCGAGACAACTCAAACCGCCGGTGGTCAAGCCGGTGACAAAAGCGACCATCAGGCTGGTGGAACCCGCGTCGATGGAGATCCCCTGCTCACCCTGGTTTTGCGTCACCAGCATGATCGCGGCGATGGTCAACAGACCGATGCCAATCACCATCAGGATTACGGGGTCTAGCACAGGTGTTTGCTTACGCGACATAAAACCTCGTAATTCCGACTAAATCTTCACCCTGCGCAGGCGCAGGCTGTTCGTCACCACGAAGACGCTGCTGAACGCCATCGCGCCGGCGGCAAGCATGGGATTGAGATACCCCAGCGCCGCGGCAGGGATGAGGATAACGTTGTAGAAGAACGCCCAAAACAAGTTCTGTTTGATGGTGCGAAGCGTCTTGCGTGAAAGGTTGATAGCCCGCGCCACACCGCGCAAGTCGCCGCTCATCAACGTCACGGGCGCCGCCGCCATCGCCACATCGGTGCCGGTGCCAATGGCAATGCCCACGTCCGCCTGAGCCAGCGCAGGCGCATCATTCACGCCGTCGCCGACCATGGCAACAACGTTTAACGTTGAACGTTCAACGTTTGACTGAAGTTTTTTGACTTCGGTGGATTTGCCTTCGGGCAACACTTCGGCGAGAACCTGGTCAATGCCGACTTGCTTTGCAATCGCTTCGGCAGTTTTCTGATTGTCCCCGGTAATCATTGCCACCTTCAGACCCATCTTGTGCAATTCGGCAATCGCTTCCTTCGAACCTTCCTTGATGGTATCCGCCACGGCAATGACGCCTGCAGCAAGGCCGTCCACCGCAACAAGCATGGCGGTTTTGGCTTCGGATTGAAGACGCTCGATCTCAGACTCGAGTCCGCTCAATGGGATTCCGCGACTCTCGAACATTCTCCTGTTCCCAACCATGACGCTTCTTCCCTCGACCTCAGCCTGCACGCCAAACCCCGCCTCTGCCTTAAACCCGGCCGGCTCTGCCAAACGCAATCCGCGAGTCGTCGCCTCCGCCCAGATGGCTTCACCGAGGGGATGTTCGGAGCCTTTTTCAACAGAGGCAGCCAATTGCAGTAATTGGAGAGTGGTGATTGGTAATTGGCTGTTCGTAACAATGTCGGTTACGGCAGGTTGACCTTTGGTGATTGTGCCAGTCTTATCGAGAACAACCACATTCACCTTGCCCGCTCTTTCCAAGGCTTCACTATTTCGGAACAAAATACCCGCCTCTGCGCCTTTGCCCGTCCCTACCATGATGGCGGTCGGTGTGGCAAGCCCCATCGCGCATGGACAGGCAATCACCAGCACGGCAACCATGTTGATGAGGGCGCGGGTGAACTGGTCGTCTACCTGCGGCGCGAAGAAGTACCAGCCTGCAAATGTGAGCAGGGCAATGACGATGACAATCGGCACGAACACCGCCGAAACCTGGTCTGCCAGTTTTTGAATGGGCGCTTTGCTTCCCTGCGCCTCTTCGACGAGCTTGATGATTTGCGCGAGGGCGGTCTCCTTGCCGACTTTGGTCGCCTCGAACTTTAACATGCCAAGTTTGTTCAGCGTCGCGCCGATGACCGCGTCGCCGGGCTTCTTTTCCACAGGCAGCGACTCGCCCGTCAGCATGGATTCGTCCACGGCGCTGCGCCCCTCGACCACCACGCCGTCCACCGGTATCTTTTCGCCCGGGCGGACGAGGACAATGTCTCCGACGCGGACGTCGTCAATCGAGACCTCCGCCTCCTCCCCGTCACGGATGACGCGGGCGGTTTTGGCGCGCAGCCCCATCAGTTTTTTGATGGCTTCGGAGGTGCGTCCCTTGGCGCGGGCTTCGAGGAATTTTCCCAGTTTGATGAGGGTGATGATGACCGCCGCCGTCTCGTAATAGACGTGTCCCATCAGCAAGCCAAAGGTGATGGGAAGCGAATAAAAGAACGCGGCAGAGGAACCCATGGCGATGAGCACGTCCATGTTGGCAGATTTGTTGCGGAGCGCCTTGTACGCGCCGACGTAATACTGCCAGCCCACATAAAACTGAACGGGGGCGGCGAGCGCCAGCATCACCCAGTTCGTCCATGCGGCGGGGACGCGCGCCATGCCTTCCATTGCAGACATCGTATAGAACATATCGGGCAGAAGACCGAAATCGCGCGCCATTGCAAAGAGGAACAGCGGCACCGTGAAGACAAGCCCGATGATAAGGAGGCGGCGCTGTTCGTTGATTTCGTGTTCGCGCGCTTTTGCTTCGGCGTCTTCCGCTTCGCCGCCGAGTTCCAGCGCTTCGAAACCGGCAGCCGCCACCGCGCGGCGTAATTCCGCCTGGCTGATGACGGTGGGAATGTATTTGACGCGCGCCTTTTCGGTCGTGTAGGTGACCTGCGCCTCCAGCACGCCATCGAGGCTGGTCAACGCCTTTTCGAGCCGCCGTGCGTCGTTGTCGTCTGCGAGGCGTTTGATGATGAGGTCGGCTTCGCCAGTGGCAACGCCGTAGCCGGCGCGCTCCACGCGGGCAATGAAATCGGTCAGTTTGAGTTTGGACGCGTCGAACTCCACCGTGGCGCGCTCAGAAGAAAGGTTGACCACGGCGTTTTGCACGCCATCTAATTTTTTGAGGTTGCGCTCGACTGTGGCAACACAGTTGGCGCAGGTCATGCCGGTGATGGGAAGGGTGAGTTGTTTGGCGTCGGACATGGGGTAATTGGATATTGGTAATTGGCAACTGGTAATTACCAATTACAGCGAAAGCAATCCCTCCGCGGGATAGTTGATCTCGGCAAGCAAAGCCTTGATCTTTTCCTCGCTGGCGGGCGCATCGAAAGTGACGGTGACTTTCTTGGTGTCGAGTTCCGCTTTGACGGACTGGACGCCCTGCAACTCACTCAACTCCATTTCAATGGTGTGGGTGCAGTGTCCGCAGTGAATGGCGGGAACGGTATAGGTTACAGTGGTCATGAGAGTTCTCCTGTTTGGTGATTGGTGATTGGCTTTTCTGCCAATTCTTGCATATTTCGAGAATCAGACTACGCGACTATCAGTCCATCAGACTTTCGTGGACATCTCGAACACTTCGGTAATTTCCTTCAGCACGCGCTCACGCTCCTTTTTGTCATTGCCCTGAATGGCGGTGATGACGCAGGAATTGAGATGGTCCTCCAGAATGCGCGAACTGACCTTGTTCAACGCGGCTTCAATCGCCTGGATCTGGCGGATGACGTCAATGCAGTACGCATCTTCCTCGACCATGCGGATGACGCCGCGCAAATGACCTTCGACGGTCTTCAGCCTTTTGAGAGTATCTTGGTTATCCATGGTTTCCTCATTCGTCCAGACATCGCGTGGAGGTCTGAACTTACCCCCCCCAGGGGGGATGGGTTACGCTGGAATATACCTCACCAGCAAACCTGCTGTCAACATGACAAACTACACTATTTTGGTCGAAATTTGCCATGGCAAATAAAAAAAGCGTCCCAAAGGTTTTTCGCCTTCGGGACGCCTGGTAACCTGCTTACCGATGTTACGCAGTTTTCTCGTAGCGCGACATTCATGTCGCCTGAAAACGCGAGATAAATCTCGCGCTACCGCGTAACATCGCCTGCTTATTTGTACAGTCTCTGATACAGCGATTGCGCCAGATTGATCAACTCAGCCTCGTCAGCCTTGAGAGGCTTGGCTGAACCGCTGCCATACAGGTTCAATGTCACGGTCATCCTATCCGAAACGCCCTTCGGGTCCGAAGACTCAATGCTCACTGAGCCGAACTCCGCCAGCCAGCCCTGCAATTGAGCGATTTCGCCAGCGGAGAGCAGGCTCGAAAACGTCCCCATTGTCCCTCCCGCCTGGGACTTGCATGAACTGCCATACACCTCCCCTGAGCGGAACACCGTCAAGCGGTCGCAAAATCCTGCAATGCCGCCATCCCGTGACCAGGTGAGGGCAAGTGTGGCGGGCTGGATACGCCTGCCGTCGTCGCTGACATGGTATTCGTATTGGACGCCATCCGCTTCCAGCACGACGATTCGTCCGGGCGTGATGACCTGCGCGCACATCACATCCTGCATGGCAACGCCCAGGCAGGCATCTGCAAATTCAACCGGCTCATTGCTGACTACGGTAACGCTCTCCTCCGCCAGCCCCAGGTTCTCAGCCAACTGACGGATGAGTACGACTTCGATCAACGAGCCGGCGTCCATGCCATTGGCAATTACCGTCATACTGCCTGTTTCATTGGTGCGGACTTCATATTCCCTGCCGTCTGCTTCGACGATAATGCGGTATCCTTCTACCAGCGCCTGTGTACACATCATGCCGGGGCGTTCCACATCCAGACAGCCGTTAGACCAGGTGACGGCTTCAGTGGAGAGGATGGTCAGTTGGTCGGCGGGCAGGTTCAAGGTCTGAGAGAGAAGCGTGAGTGCCGCCTGTTGGGCGGGGGTCAGGTCTGCGGCAGCGTCAGGGTTCGGGTAAGCTGGATTCGGGTAGGAGGGATTCGGATAAGAGTCGCTTGAGGGAGTCATGGGCTGGTCTGGGACGGCTGGCGCGCACGCGCTCAAAAGCACAGCCAATATTAACAATTTCAAAAGTGTTTTCATTCGTTCTCCTTTGCAAAAGGGACGAACCCGCCGACGGATTTGTTCCATTGTATAATCGCCCAATGCGTTTTTGGACGTTATTCCTCGTTCTGATTTTAACAGCCTGCGCGCCCAAACCCGACCCGAATGTGCAAATTCAAGTGGCAGTGCTGCAAACATTGGCGGCGATGCCAACGGGCACAAGCCAGCCGCCGCCCATCCCCCTCCCCACCGCTACGCCATTCGACCTTGCCGGCGTGTTCTGCGAGTATCAGTTCTGCGTGGGGCACCCCGCCGACATGGCATTTTTCGATGTCAGCGCGCAGAAGAATCCTACCGCTCCCAGCACTTATTCGCAAGGGATACTCGCGGCGTTCAACGCCAACCTGTTCATTCAGATGATTTGGCAGATTGCGCCAGGGACAGCCGACCCACAATTCATGCTCGACCTGATTTTGGACGATGTGGACACGCGCGTCGGCAGCCTGGACGTAAAACTGGTTCGCGACATGAACGTCATCTACACCCCCATCACTTCAACGGCAACCCCCGTCCTGCCGTTCGGCGCGGCAGGGGCGTGGATTTGCGGCGAGCGCGCCTTCGCCTGGAAGGTGTACAGCCCGCAGGCAGACAACACGCAGGCGTTGTTCGAACAGGCGCTGGAACGGTTTCGGTGCAGCCGCTGACCCTTGCCTGTCACTCCGCCGTTTTTGCCTCCTGCCACAGAGACTCCATCTCATCCAGCGTCAGTTCCGATAAATTCCGCCCCTGCTTCTTTGCGCCCTGCTCCACATGGGCAAAGCGCTTTTTGAATTTTATGTTCGCCGCGCGCAGGGCGGATTCGGCGTCCACCTTCTTCCAGCGCGCCAGGTTGACGAGGGCGAACAACAGGTCGCCCAGTTCGGCGGTGAGTTCCGCCCCGTTCGTTGCGCGACGCACTTCCTCGATTTCTTCGGCAATCTTATCGAGTACGCCTTCGATTTTGGTCCAGTCGAACCCGACCCTTGCGGCGCGTTCCTGATACTCCTGCGCCTGACTTAAGGCGGGCAACGCCAGCGGAACGCCGTCCAAAATTCCCTTATCGTCGTTCTTTCCGCCTCGTTCCTTCTCTTTCAGTTTTTCCCAGTTTGCCAGCACGCCGTCCACGCCGTCCAGTTTCAGGTCGCCGAACACGTGCGGATGCCGCCGCACAATCTTCGAGTGGATGCCGTGAATCACCTGGCTGATGTTGAACTGCCCTTCCTCGCTGGCAATCTGCGATTGCAGAACCACTTGCAGCAACAGGTCGCCGAATTCCTCGCGCATGTCGGCAAAGTCGCCCGAGTCGATGGCGGAGATGGCTTCGTATGCCTCCTCCAGCAAATGTTTGCGGAGCGTCTTATGCGTCTGTTCGCGATCCCACGGACAGCCATCTGGCGCGCGCAGATGGGCAACGATTTCGGCAAAAGCTTCGAAGGATGTCCCTTCGCCCAAAGCAGGAACATACAGACATACCTCACTGCCAAAGGCTTCTCCTGTCAGTTCCGCCACCGTTTCCTTTTGTGACTTTCCGCCGCTCACCCAGGTCACGGCATGTTCCCGCGGATAGGTCGTCAGCAAAACCGATTTGATGTGCAATGCCAGTTCAGGCGAAACGACGCCGACGAACAACGCCGGCGTATCGGGCGGATAGGGCGGCACATGCGCGGAGGCAAGAGTCGGCGCTTCGAGCAGAATCAGCCTGGAGGGCGGGGTGAGGCGCAGAGTCTCGAAGACCGAAGAGAGCAAGGCAAAGTCCATCATGAAAATCTCCGTTAAAAAATTAATTGGTAATTCGTACTTACGAATTACCAATTATCCAATTACGGTATGTTTTAACGCTTGGTGTAGGTAGGCGCCTTGCGTGCTTTCTTGAGACCGGGCTTCTTGCGTTCCTTCTCGCGGGCATCGCGGGTGAGCAAGCCATGCTTGCGCAGTGCGGCGGTCCAATCGGCGTTGAGCGCCTGCAGGGCGCGCGCCAGCCCCAACCGCACCGCTTCGGTCTGACCGGTCACACCGCCGCCAACCACTTTGACGCTGATGTCATATTTGCCGGCGTCCTCGCCCACTGCGGCAAAGGGGCGCAAAACGTCCTGCAAATCGCCAATGCGGGTGAAGTACACGTTTGCCGCTTTTTCATTGACGACAAACGCGCCAGAGCCGCTCGTCACGCGCACGCGCGCGGTGCTTTCCTTGCGGCGTCCTACTGCTTCATGATATTGTGCCATATTCCTTCTTCCTCATTTCAGGCAATCGCCAGCGGTTCGGGATTGTTCGTGCTGTGCGGGTGATTTGGACCCGCGTAGATTTTCAAGCGCTTGAGCAGGGCGCGCCCCATGCGGTTATGCGGCAGCATGCCCCACACTGCCGCGCGCAGGACGCGGTCAGGATGCTGCTGTAACTGGTCGCGCAGAGAAATGGACTTCAGACCGCCGGGGTAGTTCGAATGTTTGTAGTACATCTTGGTTGTCAGTTTCGAACTGGTCTTCGTGCCGGTCACGGTCACCTTTTCGCAGTTGACGACCACCACGTTGTCGCCCAGGTCCACGCCCGGCGTGAAGGTCGGCTTGTGCTTGCCAAGCAGCACGTGGGCAATGCGCGAAGCAAGGCGCCCCAGGTTCTGCCCTTCGGCGTCCACCAACACCCATTTTCGTTCGATTTCGCTTGCTTTCGGATAGTACGATTTGTACACTTTCCAATCTCCGTTTCTTGCTCTGCGCTTCGAGGCGCAGGTGATGCAAAATGTTTTGATACATTGACCTTCAACTACGATATTCAACTTCGACGAGCGTCAACCCGTGCGCGGGCGCCAACCCCGCCGGAAGGACGCTTCGGGACTCCGCCGGAGCCTGTCCCGCTAAAGAGCGGGCGATGTCCTCCGCTGCTGCCTTTCCCTGAGCAACCGCCGCCTGCACAAACACCATGCGGCGCACCATACGGTAGAGGAAGGCATCTGCCTGCACTTCGAACTGCCATTCATCGCCGCCGGTTTGCGTCCATGCGGCTTTTGTCACGGTTCGCACGGTAGTGCCTCTGGGAGTGGTCGGGGAACCGAAGGCAGAAAAGTCGTGCGTGCCGAGGAATGACTCTGCGGCTTGCTCCAGGAGGCGGGCATCCACCGGAGGCCAAACCCGCCAGGCGAACCGTTCACGGAGCGGGTCGCGCAGGGGCTGACAGAACAGCCGATAGCGGTACGTGCGGGAAACAGCGTCGAAGCGCGGGTGGAATCTGGCATGCGCCGCTTCCACCGACCAGACAGCCATATCGGCAGGCAGAAGGGAATTCAGCGCGCGCAGGAGGTCGGCGTCAGCGTGAGACCAGTCCAGGTCGGCTGAGGCAACCTGCCCCGTGGCGTGAACGCCCGTATCCGTTCGCCCGGAGAGGATGACCGAGCGTCCCGTCCAGCCGAGTTGGGTCAGAGCGGTTTCGAGTTCGCCCTGCACTGTGCGCCTGCCTTTCTGACGCTGGCTCCCATGAAAGTTGGAGCCGTCGTAGGCAAGGGTCAATTTGTAACGTGCCATTGCGACTGAAGTCGCCACTACGGATTATTCTTCAACCAGTTCCAACAAAACCATTTCCGCCGAGTCACCCATGCGGGGACCGAGTTTCAGGATGCGGGTGTACCCGCCGTTGCGGTTGGCGTAGCGCGGCGCGATGTCGTCAAAGAGGCGCTTGAGAACCTGATTGTCGCCGAGTTTGGCAGCCGCCAGACGCCGCGCATGAACTTTTTGGGCATCATCCGCCTGTGCGCTGTTGCGGGCAAGCGTGATGAGGCGTTCTGCCTCGCCGCGGATGGCGGCGGCTTTGGCGCGGGTGGTCTTGATGCGTTCGTGCATGAAGAATTGTTTGATGAGGTTGCGGCGCAGTGCGAGCCGAGCGCCCGTACTGCGTCCAAGCCTGTAACCGGATACTTGATGTCGCATGTCTACTTTACTCCGCAGAATTCGAATCGATTTTCATGAAGCCCTTTTCCTGCATCTTCTGGCGGAGCTCATCGAGACTCTTCTCACCGAAGTTGCGGATGGACATGACCGCCGTTTCGCCTTTTTCGAGCAGGTCGAGCACGTCGCCGACGGTGGTGATGCCCGTGCGCTTGAGGGAATTGAAGACACGCACAGACAGGTCGAGCGCTTCGACGGGGGTATCTGCCAGTTCGCTGGCGATGCGACTGCCGCCGATTTCCTTTTCCACCGGGATGGTCAGGGTCTCTTCGCTGACGCCGGCGATGTAGCGCAGGTGGTCAATGATGATTTTGGCGGCAGTGCTCAGGGCGCGTTCAGGAGAGATGGTGCCATCTGTCCAGATTTCGAGGATGAGTTTGTCGTAGTTGGTGCTCTGCCCCACACGGGCGGAGGTCACTTCCCAGTTAACGCGCTTGACCGGGCTGAAAATGGCGTCAATCGGCAGTTCGCCGATGGGCATGTGCCCGCTGCGTTCGTTCGCCGGGGAATACCCGCGCCCACGCTCGACGGTGAATTCGATGTCGAGTTTGGTTTTGGGGTTATCCACGGTGAAGAGGAACAACTCAGGGTTGACGATTTCCACTTCGGCGGGGGTGATAATGTCCGCCGCGGTGACTGTTCCTTCGCCGCGCACTTCCAGGTGCATGCGCGTGCTTTCCACGCCGTCCAGTTTGAGGCGCAGTTGCTTGACCTGTAGCATCACCTGAATGACATCTTCGCGCACGCCGGGGATGTCGCTAAACTCGTGCAACACATCGGCAATGCGCATGGATGTCACCGCCGCGCCCTCCAGGGAAGAGAGCAGGATGCGGCGCAAGGAATTGCCCAGCGTCACGCCGTAGCCGCGTTCAAGAGGGCTGATAATAAATTTACCGTAATTTCGAGCTTCAGCCTCGCGCTCGATTTTTGGCATCACCATGTTCGAGATACCCGTCACGGTTCACCTCTCCCATTCTTTTCAACAAAAGCCCCGTCGGGCAAAATGCCCGCCGAAGACCGATTCCAATGATTATCTTGAGTAGTATTCAACGATCAACTGCTCGTTCAGGGTGCTGTCAATTTCGCTGCGCTCAGGCAGACGTTGAACAACGCCGGACAACTGTTTTGTGTCGCGGCTCAACCAGCCGGGCACCGTCCGCGCTTCAGCCTGCTCACTGAGCGACTTGAAGTACGCCAACCCGCGTGACCCTTCGCGCACCGCCACGACATCGCCTTCATGAAGCAGCATGGAAGGCACGTCGGTGCGGCGGTTATTCACGGTGAAATGACCATGCGTCACCATGAGGCGTGCCTGGGCGCGGCTGGACGCGTAACCGAGGCGGTACACCACATTATCCAGACGAGACTCGAGGATTTGCAAGAGATTCAAACCCGTAAGACCGCGGCGCTGTAGGGCAACCTCATAATAACGGCGGAATTGGCGTTCCAAAACGCCATAGATGCGGCGGGCACGCTGTTTGGCGCGCAACTGGCGAAGATAATCGGATTCGCGCCCGGTGCGGCTACCGCCGGCACGGCTTCCCGTGCGTCCATGCTGGCCAGGAGCATAGCTTCTCCGTTCGAACGCGCACTTGGGGGTAAAGCAACGCTCACCCTTGAGATAGAGTTTTTCGCCTTCACGCCGGCAAAGTTTACAAACCGGACTGATATTTTTCGACATAAACTACTTTCCTCTACTTCAACATCAAATTACACACGTCGCTTTTTGGGCGGGCGGCATCCATTATGCGGAACCGGCGTCACATCAGAAATGGAACGTACCTTCAGTCCCATCGCCTGCACGGCGCGAATCGCATTCTCGCGTCCGGGTCCAGGACCTTTGACATACAACTCCACTTCCTGAATTCCCAACTGCTGGGCGGCTTTGACCGCCTGTTCGGCAGCAAGACGGGCGGCAAACGGCGTGCTCTTGCGCGAGCCTTTGAAGCCCGCCGAACCGGCGCTGCCCCATGCAACGGTATTGCCTTCCATATCCGTCACAGTGACAATGGTGTTGTTGAAGGAAGCAAAGATATGCACCTGTCCGGAAGACAAAGTACGCTTGGTTTTCTTGGCGCCTGCACTGCGGCGCGTGGAACGAACACTTTGAGCCATAGTTTCTCCAGCCGTTTATTTCTTTGCGCCGCGGCGGCGTCCGCGCCCGGCAACGGTCTTCTTGACGCCCTTGCGTGTACGCGCATTGGTCCTGGTACGCTGACCGCGCACCGGCAAATTGCGGCGATGTCGCAAACCGCGATAAGAGCCGATTTCGATCAAACGCTTGATGTTCATTTGCACTTCACGGCGCAAATCGCCTTCCACCGTGAAATTTTTGCTGATATATTCACGAATAGCCGCCACATCTGCTTCAGACAGGTCCTTCACACGGGTATCGGGATTGACCCGCGTATGAGCCAGAATTTCCCGGGCGCGTGTGGGACCAATGCCATACAGATATGTCAAACCGACTTCCACCCGCTTGTTGCGGGGCAGGTCAACACCTTCGATTCTCGCCATAGTTCACACTATCCCTGTCGTTGTTTATGTTTTGGATTTTCGCAGATGACGAACACTCTGCCTTTGCGCCTGACAATTCTGCACTTGGCGCAGCGCTTCCGTATTGACGGTGCAACTTTCATTTTGTTTCTCCTTGCTCGTTATTCCTCAAAGCAAATAGCCAAGAAAATAATTATATACTTTCAGTCTTTTTTCGTCCAGACCATGACTGCGCTTAAAGGTCCGTCAGGATGAGAGGGTCTCCATCTGTGACCGCAACCGAATGCTCGAAATGCGCTGTCAATGATCCATCAGCAGACACAACAGTCCACTGGTCAGGTAAAACGCGCGTTTCCGCCGTGCCCGCCAGAACCATCGGTTCGATGGCAATGGTCATGCCTGCTTTCAGAGGCACACCGGTGCCCGCCCTGCCATAATTCGGCACTTGCGGACCTTCGTGCATCTGACGCCCTACCCCATGCCCGGTATATTCACGGGTCACAAAAAAACCGCGGCTCTCGACGTACTTCTGGATTGCCGCCGACACATCGCCCGTGCGGTTGCCTACCCGCATCTTTTCGATGGCGGCGTAGAGCGCGCCTCGCGTGACCTCGAGCAGGGTCTGCGCTTCGAGGGAGATTTCTCCCACCCCGGCCGTGAACGCCGAGTCTGCAACAAACCCATCCAGGATAGTGCCACAATCCACTGACACAATATCGCCGTTTTTCAACTTCCGCGATTTGCTCGGGATGCCATGAACCAATTCCTGGTTGATGCTCACCGTAATGGACGCAGGAAACGGAGGATGCCCGTATCCTTTGAAGGGCGATTTACACCCATGCTTCCTCAGCACTTCCTCAGCAGCCGCGTTGAGGTCGGCTGTGGAAACACCCGGTTTTAAAAGTTCTTTTACTGCAGCCAGCACCGTTGCATTGATGCGACCAGCCTCGCGCATGATCTGCAATTCAGACTGGTTTTTGATGTGGATCTGACGCGCCCAGCTCATATCGCCTACATACTCAATGCAGAGGCAAGCGCCTGGGCGACCTGTTCGATAGTCTGCATTCCATCAATTTCGATTAACTTACCATGATTACGGTAATAATCCACCAGCGGACTGGTTTGCTCCAGATAGACACGAATGCGGCGTTTGACAGTTTCCGACTTATCATCATCGCGCTGATAAAGTTCCGAACCGTCGAAATCACAAACTCCCGACACCTTGGGAGGATTGGTTTTCTCGTTGAAAATGTGACCACTTGCCCGGCATGTCCAACGCCCGCTCAGGCGCTCCACCAGAATGTCCTCGTTTGCTGTGATGAACGGTACGGCGTCCACATGACCGTTGAACTCCTTGAGCATCGCCTCGAGCGCATCTGCCTGGGCTGGGGTACGGGGAAAACCGTCCAAAATGGCGCCCGTTTTACAGTCTGGGCGGCTGAGGCGTTCGCGGATCATGGCAATGGTCACATCATCGGGAACGAGTTCGCCGCGGCTCATATAGGTCTGAGCAAGTTTTCCTAGTTCCGTCTGATTCTTAAGGTTCTCGCGAAACAAATCGCCAGACGAGATATGCGCCAAACCTGTCCTTTCCGAAAGTATTTTTGCCTGCGTGCCTTTGCCTACACCCGGAGGTCCCAAAAGGACAAGGTATTTGGTCATGGACTATTCCTAACTGATGAGTAGTTTTTCCTGATAACCGTGCAGTTTGAGTTCCGCTTCGATGTTCATAAAGGTGTCGCGAACGACGCCTACGACGATGAGCAAACCCGAGGACGAGACAAGGAATAAACCGGCGCTCGAAGAGGCGGCAGGCAATACCAGTTGAAGCAGGAATGGCATGACTGCCACCACTCCCAGCAGAAGCGCGCCCGGTAAAGTAATGCGGGATTGGATTTTGCTAAGATACTTCTGCGTGGCAGTACCGCTGTGAACGCCAGGGATTTGAGCGCCCGAACGCTTCAGGCTGTCGCCATAATTCTGCTGGTCGAACAATACCGTAGTATAGAAGTAGGTAAACCCAACCACCATGATGAAATAGAGCGTCCAGTATCCCCAGGCATCGGGACCAGTGCGGTTGAAAAACGACTGGACAGCGGTGGCGGCGGTTTTCACCCATGCGGTTTGGGACTGCACGAAGAACCCAGCCACAATAGCAGGGAACTGTAGAAGCGCGCTGGCAAAGATCAATGGGATCATGCCTGCCAGGTTGACCATGAGCGGCAGGGTGGGCTGGGGCATGCGAACGTTTTTTCCGCGCTGCATGGCGTAGAAGATGGCGCTCTTCTGCGGGTAAATGATGGGAACGTTTCGGCGTCCTTGCTGAACGTACACGATGGCAAGGATGGTCAACAGCATCACGACAACCATGGCAGTGATGAGAGACCAGCGGTTCACTTCGTCGTTCCACAAGGTGATGAGATGTTGCGGAATTTGCGAAACGATACCGGCAAAAATGACGAGCGACAAGCCCTGACCGCGGATGCCGTATTCTGAGATCAACTCACCCAGCCAGATGGCAAACATCGTCCCTGCAGTCATGACCACCAGGGTCGTCAGGGAAGAGAGCCATAGTTCGGAAGTAAAACCGAACGGGATGATGACCTGTCTGGCAAGCGCATTGAAGGTGTTGATCTGACCGATAGCAGAAAGCGCCGCCATGGGTACCGCCAGGTAGTAAGTCCACTTTTCCATCCACTTGCGCCCCTCGCGGGGGTCGTCCTTCATCTTCTTTTCGAGGGCGGGGATGATGGGTACAAGCAATTGCAGGATGATTTGCGCCGTGATGTAGGGATAAACACCCATCGCCAGCACGGAGAAATTCGAGAGCGTGCCGCCGGAAAGCAGGTTCAAAAATCCAATGAAGCCTCCCGAACCTGCTCCGGCAAAAAAGGCTTGCAGGGCATTCCGGTCAACGCCCGGCGCAGGGACGTTCGCCGCAAGGCGGAACAGAATCAGAATGCCCATGGTAATGAGCAGTTTTCTGCGAATGTCTTGTGAGAACCACAAATAACGCCAGGCGGACTGTTTCTTGTCAGGCATGGTTGCTTCCTTATGAGCCGATCAGTTCCACGGTGCCGCCAGCCTTTTCAATTTTGGCTTTGGCGCCGGCGGTAACGCGATGGGCGCGCACTTTCAACGCCACAGCAACATCGCCGCGTCCCAAAATGGCGACGGGGTTGCGGGGATCGCGCAACAAACGGGCAGAGTCAAGCGTCTCGGGGGTGACTTCGGCGCCAGACTGGAATGATTCGGTCAGTTGGTCCAGGTTGACTTCGTTGTATTCGACCCGGTTTAGGGGCGTAAATCCCTGACCGCGCATGAACGGCAGGCGGCGGTAAAAGGGAAGATTGCCGCCCTGGCGGTAAATCTTGCCGCCTTCGCCGGAGCGGGCGCCCTGTCCCTTGGTGCCGCGTCCAGCCGTCTTGCCCTGACCGGCAGAGATGCCGCGCCCGACGCGTTTTCGATTTTTTTTGGAGCCCGGATTGGGCACGAGATCATGTAGTTTCATCGTTCGTTCCTGCTACTCTTCGACTTGAACCAGATGGATGATCTTGCGGATCATTCCACGCAAAGCGGGAGTGTCCTTGTGTTCGACAGTCTGATGTAAACGGCGCAGACCGAGCGCTTTGGCAGTTTCCTTTTGGTCTTTGGTGTAACCAATGGGACTGCGGACGAGCGTCACCTTGATGGTCTTGCCGGCGGATTCTTTCTTAGGCATGCTGCTTCCTCCGTTCCCAGAAGGGCATCAGTTCGCTCGCGTTCTTTCCACGGCGGGCGGCTTCTTCCTGAGGCGACTTCAACTGTGAGAGCGCGTCGAACGTGGCTTGTACAACGTTCAAAACGTTCGCGCTGCCCTGTGATTTGGTCAGGATGTCGCGCACGCCAGCCACTTCGAGGACGGCGCGCACGCCGCCGCCAGCAATCACGCCGGTACCGGGGGAGGCAGGCTTCAGCATCACACGCGCTCCGCCGACCTTGCCCAGAACTTCATGGGGAATGGTCGTGCCGGAGAGGTTGACCACGCGCATCTTTTTGCGGGCGCGTTCGGAAGCCTTACGCATGGCGTCGGGTACGGCGTTTGCCTTGCCAACGCCCATCGAGATGGTTCCTTTTTTGTCGCCCACCACCACGGTCACGCGGAACTGGAAGCGGCGGCCGCCCTTCACAACTTTGGCTACGCGGGCAATTTCGATCACGCGCTCTTCGAACTGATCCTGAACTTCGAAATCCTGCTGTTCGTTACGTCTGTTATCTGCCATCTTGATTATTCTCCACTAGAAGCGCAAGCCGCCTTCACGGGCGCCATCTGCCAGGGCTTTGACGCGTCCGATATAACGATAACCGCCGCGGTCGAATACGACCGTTTCAATGCCCTTGCTCAGGGCGCGTTCTGCAACCGCGCGTCCCACCAGTTTCGCCTGCTCCGACTTTTTCAAGCCTTTGACCTTGTCGCGCAGGTCCTTATCCACGGTGGAGGCGGAGACCAGCGTGTGACCAGCCTGATCATCAATCACCTGGGCGTAAATGCCCGTCAGACTGCGAAAGACGTTCAAGCGCGGACGTTCAGCGGTCCCTGCCAGATTTTTCCTTACGCGTGTGTGACGGCGCAAGCGCGCAACGGCACGAGATTTATTCGCCATACTTTACTTGGCTCCTTTCCCGGCTTTTCCAGCCTTGCGGCGGATCTTTTCACCCGCATAGCGAATGCCTTTGCCATGATACGGTTCCGGCGGGCGCACCCGGCGGATTTCCGCCGCCGTCTGACCGACGACTTCGCGGTCATATCCCATCACTCTGATCTGACGGGTCTTCTGATCCACTTCAAAGGTGATGCCGGCGGGCGGTTCCACCCGAACGGGGTGGGAATAGCCGACATTCAACACCAGCGTTTTGCCATCCATTTCGGCGCGGTACCCCACCCCTTCGACTTCGAGCACAGTGGAAAAACCGGCGCTCACACCCTGAATCATGTTGGCAATCACAGCGCGGGTCGTTCCATGCAGCGCGCGTTCTTCGGGCTTGTCTGAATTGCGCTTGAGGATGACCTGATTATTCTCCAGGGCAATATCAATCAGCGACGAAAACGTGCGTTTGAGTTCGCCCTTGGGTCCTTTCACGTGAACATTCGAGCCGTGTACATCAACCTGCACACCAGCCGGAATGGTCACCGGTAAACGTCCTATGCGAGACACTTATACCTCCTGCCTGCTACCAGATCTTGCAGATAATCTCGCCGCCCACTCCCAGTTGACGGGCGCGGGCACCGGTCATCACACCCTTGGGTGTGGAAAGGATGGCTACGCCAATTCCCGAAAGCACCCAGGGGATGTTTTGTTTTTTCGTGTAAATGCGGCGTCCCGGTTTGCTGACGCGTTCCAGCCCCGAAATGACCGGGCGGCGCATGCGGCGTTCTCCGACATACTTGATTTTAAGACGCAGCACCTTCTGAGACGGCGTCTCGCCTTCCACGGTTTCGAAACCTTCCAGGTAACCTTCTTCCTTCATGATCTTGGCGATTTCCACCTTGATCTTGGAGCTGGGCATTGCCACCATGGTTTGACCGGACATCACGGCATTGCGGATGCGAGTCAGCATATCAGCGATTGGATCATTTATAGCCATGCTCTTCCTCCAGCCTACCAGGATGACTTCACAACGCCGGGGATTTGACCCTGAAGCGAGAGTTCGCGGAAGCAGATGCGGCACAGCCCAAAGCGGCGGATGTAGCCGCGCGGGCGTCCGCAACGGGAACAGCGATTCCGCACCTGCGAGGGAAACCGCCGGCGGGCTTCACGATATTGCATACATTTCTTTGCCATAATTACGCTTCCTTCTTGCTGAACGGCATGCCAAGCATCTGCAACAGGGCGCGTGCCTGGTCGTCGGATTTTGCAGTTGTAACAATGGTGACTTCCATACCGCGCAGTTTGTCAATTTTGTCGTATTCGATCTCCGGAAAGATCAATTGATCGCGCAGTCCCAGCGTATAGTTGCCGCGCCCGTCGAAGGCGTTGGGAGAAACGCCGCGAAAGTCGCGGACGCGCGGCAGAGCCACATTCATCAGGCGGTCCAGAAAAGACCACATGCGTTCGCCGCGCAGGGTCACCTTCGTACCGATCAAGCGTCCTTCGCGCAACTTGAAGTTAGCAATGCTTTTGCGGGCTTTGGTGGTGACCGGCTTCTGCCCGGTGATGATGGTCAGGTCTGCCACGGCAGACTCGAGCGCTTTGGGGTTATCCAGCGCTTCGCCCATGCCAATGTTGACAACGACCTTTTCGATGCGCGGCACCTGCATGATGTTCTTGTAACCAAACGACTTGCGCAGCGCCGGTACGATTTCATTCTTATAACGTTCGTGCAAAATATTCATCGCTCATTACTCCAGGGCGCCTAGTCAATCATTTCCTGGCACTTTTTGCAGACGCGGTGAACGCCGTCTTCCGCGCGTTGGACCGAAACGCGGGTGGGTTCCTTGCATTTAGGGCAGACCAGCATCACGTTCGAGATGTCAATCGAACCTTCGAACTGAATCCGTCCCGGGTTCATGTTGCGTCCCGCCGCGGTCTGGACCTGCTTTTGATGCTTTGTGCGGATATTGATGCCCTGCACAACCACGCGGCGTTCATCCAACAAAACGTTGATCACCTGACCGCGCTTGCCTTTGTCCTCAAGACGCCCGCTGATGACTTCGACGGTATCGCCTTTGCGAATCTTTACCTTCATACCTCTACACTCCTCTTAGAGCACTTCCGGCGCAAGGGAGACAATCTTCATGAAACCTTTTTCACGAAGTTCCCTGGCAACGGGACCAAAGATGCGGGTGCCCTTGGGATTGACGCCATCGGCATCCAGAATGACCGCGGCATTGTCGTCAAAGCGAATATACGAACCGTCATCACGCCGCCATTCTTTCGAGCAGCGCACAATCACAGCGCGTACTTTTTCGCTTTTCTTCACGCCGCCCTGCGGAGAGGCAGACTTCACCGTGGCGACCACGACATCGCCCACGCCGCCATACTTGCGGGTGGAACCGCCCAACACATGGATAACCAGCAGTTCGCGTGCGCCGGAGTTATCCGCAACCTTCAGACGAGACTCGTGCTGGATCATGGCTTACTCCTCCACCTTCAAATCCGCCACGCCGGCGTCTTCCGTGCGCGTTTCGCGGGTGACGATCTTCTCCACCACCCAGCGCTTGTCGCGTGAAATCGGCTGGGATTCCACAATCTGAACCTCATCACCAACCTGGCACCCGATTTCATCATGGGCTTTCACGCGCTTGCTGGAGTACACCACTTTGCGATACAACGGGTGACGGAACTTGCGCGTAATTTCGACCACAACGGTCTTGGTCATTTTGTTGCTGGTGACGACACCAACGATTCGACGACGATTGTTCATCCTTCACCTTCCACAACTTCAGCCTGCGTCTGCTCCCGCAGAATGGTGAGCATGCGGGCAATTTCACGCTTCAGAATTCGCAGGCGGCTGGTATCGGTCAACTGACCCGTCACCTGCTGGAAGCGCAATTTCATCAATTCTTCGCGGGCGTCGGCAAGTTTGGCTTCGATTTCGCCCGGTTTCATATTTCGAATTGCAGCGGGTTTTAGCGCTTTCATGCCTGCTCTCCTGCTTCGCTTCTCGAAACGATCTTGGTCTTGATCGAGAACTTGTACTGGGCGTTGCGAAGCGCCTGGATGGCGGTTTCTTCATCCAAGCCGCCCACTTCGAACATGATGCGGCCCGGCTTGACGACTGCCACGTAGTATTCAACGTTGCCCTTACCGGAACCCATGCGGGTTTCGGGGGGTTTGTGGGTGTACGGTTTGGCTGGGAAGATGCGGATCCAGACTTTGCCGCGGCGTTTCATTTCGCGGACGATGGTGCGGCGCGCGGCTTCGATCTGACGTGCGGTCACCCACCCCGGCTCCAGAGCCTGCAAACCGTATTCTCCAAAACTGACTTCTGCGCCGCGCAGGGCTTTTCCCTTCATGCGGCCGCGCATTTGCTTGCGCCACTTTACACGTTTAGGCATTAACATATTCTTACCTCTCAGATTGCAACCCGTACGCGGCTATTCGCTCACGTACACACCTTCGGTTGCCTCCGCTTTTTCTTCGGTTTCGGGGACGGCTTCGCCTTTGTAAATCCAAACCGTCACGCCGATTTGACCATAGGTGGTGGTGGCTTCCGCGCGGGCATAATCCAGGTTTGCCCTCAACGTCTGCAGAGGGACGCGCCCCTCGCGCAGCCAGACGTCGCGCGACATTTCGGCGCCGCCCAGGCGTCCGCCCACCAGAATTTTGATGCCTTCTGCGCCCTGCTTCATTGCTTGCTGAATGGCGCGCTTCATGGCGCGGCGGTAGGCGATGCGGCGCTCGAGTTGATCGGCAATATTCTTTGCCACGAGCATGGCGTCCGTATCCGGGGAAGCGATCTCTTTGATGTCGAGTTCCACTTTTTTACCGACCAGAGTTTCGAGGCAGGTGCGCACTTTCTTCACGCCTTCGCCCTTGCGTCCAATCAGGATGCCGGGTTTGGCGGTAAAGATTGCTACGCGAATCTTGCCCGGATATCGTTCTACTTCCACGCGGGAGATGCCGGCTTTGCCGGTTTTGATGGCATCGGGCATATCTTCACGAAGTTTGCGGACCATGGCGTTCTTTGCCGCCCCACCCTTCGAGGGGATGCCCAACAACAGATGACGGATGGCAAGATCCTGATGCAACTGATCGCGATACTGCGTGCCTTCCGCAAACCAGCGTCCCTGCCAGCCCTGGTTGATGCCAAGGCGCATGCCAATCGGATGAACTTTACGACCCATGATGTCTCCTTCTCTCCCGGTTACGACCCGCGCTCGCGCAGGACGACAGTGATGTGTGAACTGCGGCGCAAAATCGGTTTGAAACGCCCGCGCGCGCCAAAGCGGCGCCATTTGCGCGTGGTTGCTTCGTTGGCAAAGATCCGCGCAACGTACAGGTCATCGCGGCTGACGCCGAAGTTTTCCTCAGCATTGGCAACCGCCGAAGCCAGCAGTTTGCGGACAGGCTTTGCCGCCGCCTTGTTCACAAAGCGGAGCATTTCGAGCGCCTCATTGGCATCCTTGCCGCGGATCAAGTCCACAACCAGGCGAACCTTTTGGGCGGACATGGGGAGAGAACGTAAATGTGCCTGATAATCTTGCATGGTTTACTCTCCTGCTAGGCGGATTTCTCGCCAGCCATGTGTCCGCGGAACGTACGCGTCGGGGCGAATTCGCCCAAACGATGACCGACCATGTTCTCGGTAATGTAGATCGGAACGTGGCGGCGTCCGTCGTGGACGGCAATGGTGTGTCCAACCATCTGGGGGAAGATGACGCTGGCGCGACTCCAGGTGCGCAGGACTTTCTTCTCGCCCTTCTGATTCATGGCTTCGATTCGTTTCAGTAATTTGGGCTCTACAAAAGGACCCTTTTTGAGTGATCGTGACATAGCGTACCTTTACCTCTTAGCGGCTCTTCTTGCTGCGCCGGCGAACAATGTACTGATCGGTCTTTTTGTTACGGCGGGTCTTGTATCCCAGGGTGGGCTTACCCCAGGGGCTTTTCGGACCGGGCAAACCAATCGGCTGACGTCCTTCACCACCACCGTGAGGATGGTCGCGGGGGGTCATCGCCGAGCCGCGCACTGTTGGGCGGATGCCCAGGTGGCGTTTGCGCCCAGCCTTGCCAAGTTTGACGTTGTTGTGGTCAAGGTTGCCGATTTGTCCGATGGTGGCGTAGCAGGTCTGGCGAATCAGGCGTACTTCGCCGGAAGGCATGCGGATTTGGGCAAAATCGCCTTCCTTTGCAAGTAATTGGGCTGAACCACCGGCGGAGCGAACCATCTGACCGCCGCGTCCTTCCTTGATCTCGATGTTGTGGATCATGGTACCGACCGGGATATTCGCAAGCGGCAGGGCATTGCCGGGGCGAATTTCTGCACTGGCGCCCGACATTACCGTATCGCCCACTTTGACATCCAGCGGAGCAAGGATGTAACGCTTTTCGCCGTCGGCATAGTGAAGAAGCGCCAGGCGGGCGGTGCGGTTGGGATCATATTCGATGGCGGCAACCCTGGCGGGAATATTGTGCTTGTCGCGCTTGAAATCCACCAGGCGGATGAAACGACGATTCCCGCCGCCGCGATGACGAACCGTAATGCGTCCCTGGGCGTTGCGCCCGCCGCTTTTGCGGAGAGGCACGATGAGGGAGCGCTCAGGCGTGGTCTTGGTGATTTCCTCGAATGTGTAGCCGGTCATCCCGCGGGTGCCGGGGGTAACGGGTTTGTACTTTTTTACTGGCATTACTGCACCCCTTCGAAGATGGGTAAGGTTTGTCCTTCCGCCAGGGTCACAATCGCTTTCTTGAAACCAGGCTTACGAATGGACAGTCGGCGGCTGCGCAAACGACGGCCGCGTTTGGCGGGGACATTGATGATATTGACACGCGTCACGGTGACGTCATAAATTGTTTCAATGGCGTCTTTGACCTGTGTACGCGTGGCAGAGTCCGCAACGATGAAGGAGTATTGATTTTGACCGGTCTGACGGCTGGTCTTTTCCGTCACGAGCGGACGGCGGAGAATTTCATAAAAGGTGGTCATGGGTCACAAACTCCTAACCAAGATGCGCCACAAGCACATCCAGCGCCTTGACAGGCAGGATGACTTTATCGAAACCCAGCAGGTCGCGGATGTTCAAATAATTGGCAAGCAAGACCTTGGTTTCAGCAAGGTTGTCGGCAGAGCGCATCACGGCTTCGTAAGTGTCATCCTTGGACGGCATGACGATAAGAGCGCTCGCCGTGCCGACGAGGTTGGAAACTGCCTTTGCCATGATGCGGGTCTTGGTCTCTTCCAGTTTCAAATCGTCAACAACCACCACACCAGATTCCGCGGCTTTGGCAGAAAGCGCGGAGCGCAATGCCGCCTGGCGCATCTTTTTGGGCATGCGCTGTTCGTAACTGCGCGGATGCGGGGTATGGATGCGTCCGCCTCCGACCCATTGAGCGGCTCGGCGCGAACCCTGGCGGGCGCGTCCCGTGCCTTTTTGCTTCCACGGTTTGGCGCCGCCGCCGGCAACTTCTGCGCGGACTTTGGTATCGTGAGTGCCAAGGCGCGCGTTTGCCATCTGGCGCACGTAAGCCTGATGCATCAAATCCACATTGATTGGGGCTTCAAAGATTGTGGATGGCAGTTCCATCTCACTAACCTTTTTGCCTTCCATGTTCAGTACATCTACTTTCATAAGTATCCTGCTCCGTTTTTTCGACGCTTATTGCTTGCGCGCCTCTTTGATCAGGACCAGGCCGCCTTTGCTGCCCGGAACCGCGCCTTTCACGCCGATCAGGTTGCGTTCGGGGTCAATCATGACGACTTTCAAAGCCTGGACAGTCACCCGGTCAGTCCCCATGTGACCTGCACCGCGCGAGCCTTTATAAACACGCCCCGGCGTTGTTCCCGAAGAACGGGAGCCCGGCGCACGATGACGGTCGGATTGACCGTGAGTTTTCTTGCCACCGGCAAAGTGATAGCGTTTGACACCGCCGGCAAATCCTTTCCCCTTGCTGGTACCCACCACGTCCACGCGCTCACCCACCATGAAGACTTCCACCGTCACTTTGTCGCCAACATTGACGGCTTCCTTAGAGCGGAATTCACGCAGGAATTTGAGAGGAGCCAGCCCCCGTGTATTGAGGTGTCCCAGTTCACCGGCGGTCAACCGCTTGGGATGAACTTCACCGAAACCCAGTTGGACGGCAGCGTAGCCGTCTTTTTCAGGAGTGCGCACCTGGGTAACGAAGCATGGCCCAGCTTCGATGATCGTCACAGGTTGTGCGACGCCTTGCTCATCGAAGATCTGGGTCATGCCGATCTTCTTTCCAATAAGCCCTTTCAACATCTCGGTTTTCTCCTTCGAAAAATTTTTTATGAGACTGTCAGCCTGGGCTTAGGCTGCATCATCTCCGCTCAGCGCAGTCCAACGGTCCGGCGGGACGCGGGGGTTTTGTTTCGCCCGTTTCGGTGCCGTTCTTACGCTGTCGAAATTCGAGAGTAGAGATTACGTTGTGCGGTCTCTACTCTCGTTTTGACGACCAATTTATATTTTGATTTCGATGTCCACACCTGCAGGCAGGTTGAGGCGCATCAGCATGTCAATCGTTTTTGAATCCGGATCGAGTACATCAATCAAACGGTTGTGCGTACGGATTTCAAAGTGCTCGTGCGAGTCTTTGTCTATGAAAGTCGAGCGGCGTATTGTAAACCGTTCTGTGCGTGTTGGCAAGGGTACGGGACCAACGACGTGAGCGCCGCTGCGTTCTGCGGTTTCGACAATCCGTTTTGCGGATTGATCGAGAACGCGATGATCGTATGCCTTGAGGCGGATGCGAATTTTCTGCTTGGTCATACCGGCACCTATTCAAGAATCTTGGTGACGACGCCGGCGCCGACGGTCAGACCGCCTTCACGGATGGCGAATTTGGAACCCTGCTCCAGCGCAACCGGTACGATCAGTTCCACCGTCAGGTTGACGTTGTCGCCCGGCATCACCATCTCCACGCCTTCCGGCA
>JABRVZ010000060.1:0-36240 GCA_039961775.1 Chloroflexota bacterium | reverse complement strand
GATGGGAGAAACGCGGACAAAAAAAGACACCTCCAAACGGAAGTGTCTCCCAATCTGTCGGGGTGCGCGGATTTGAACCGCGGACCTCACGGACCCGAACTGTGAAAATTAATGCCCCAGCCAGCACGTCACCGGCGAGGCTACCGCGTGGTCGCGGTCAAGGTCAATTTGCGAAATAGCAAGGTATCGCTTCACCATGTCGAGAGTGGTATGCCCTAGGATGCGCTGTAATGAGTAGATGTTTCCTCCGTTCCGCAGAAATTGAATCGCAAACGTGTGCCGAAATCGGTGCGGATATACATGCCCAATGCCAGCCTGTTTGCCAATTTTTTCCAGAATGCTTCCCAGCCGTATACGGTTTATTGGGCGGTGGTTGTTCATTGTAACGAAAACCCATTCTGATTTTCCTCCCCGCTGTTTCAGGTAATCCTGAATTGCCGCGAGCGTCATTTGAGAAATCGGTATATGGCGTTCTTTTTTCCCTTTGCCGAATACCATGATGTGCATTGTCACCTGATTGATGTCCTGGATTCTCAATCCACACAATTCACTCGCCCGCACACCCGTATCGAGCAGGACATACAAAATTGCCTTGTTACGCAAGGCAACAATCGGATTGTTTGTTTTAGTCACCTGGTCCAGTAACGCAAGAATTTCAACCCGGTTGAACGGAACAACTTCTTTCTTCTCGACAATCGGCGGGCGGATGGAACGGATGAGGTTTTCTTCGCACAGCCCCTCTTGTTTTGCCCACTGCCAGAGCGCGGACAAATCGGTGTGGTAATTGCGGAGCGTTTTCGCAGACACTGGTTGTTGGTCGAAAAACTCAACAATCCGACTGCGGGTAATTTCTCGAAATTCGACATCCCCCAGGAAGTTCACCAGTTTGGTAAACGTCACGCGGTAATCGCGCAGTGTGTTCGGCGAATATCGTGCCACACTCCGTTCAAGTAAGAAGGTTTCGGTGATGGTAGATAGCAACATTGATCTGCCTCCGTAGGATATGATGAATTTTGGCAGACGCAATTGTATTGACGCGAGACAGACAGAAATTCAATATCTATTGCCTTTTTTGCTTAAAAAAATAAAAAGCCTGACCGAGTAGATCAGGCTTTTTGAAGCGGCTACGATCCTGCTAGCCACTGAGTAATGACCTCATTGACACGAGAATTCGTGTTGATCTTCACGCCGCGCTTCACACCTTAGGCACACATCCTCGCGGACTGGATGGATGTAGCGTTCATCGCATTCACAATCCCAAAAAAGAGGAGTGGTGCATATGTCACCGAGAATCTCAATCAAACCGTTGGTCAAGTCGTTGTTCATACCTCACACTACCTTTCCTTGTTGCGCCAAGCGCTGGCGCTTGGCGCTGATTCGCGCTCGATTTTGCCAGTAGTGGCTTTTACCGCCGGCTGCACATTGCCACCCTGCACCGCGGTGACGCGAGCTTAAAGATGCATCATAATGCACTTCTTGCCCGCACACCGGACATTTTGCCGGAGGGACAGGGTAGTAGCCGTAAGGGGGGCGGTTGGCTCGTTTGCCTCCGTCCGCCAGATACTGCCTCACGTCGTTCACCGCGGGACAATTGCGTCCGAGAACGCAGGTGCATGCCCCGTTGATTCCGACGTGGTGATAGCGGGGGCGGACATGCTCCCCAAGGTCAACAATGTAGAAATATCCGTTCACCATCACTGATGATGGTGAAACCTGAACATTGACCTGTGTGGGAATCAATGTTTTCATGAATACCTCCTTAAATAAAAAGCAGAGGCGAACTCGCCTCTGCTTTTGCCTCGATACAATTTGATTTACGCTGTCACTCGCGTCTGATTGCGAAGAATATCCAAATCCCTCTGCTTCCGTTCCTCATAACGGCGAAGCTCATCTTCCAGATCGTCAGCGGTTGCAGCGCTCAGTATTTCGCTTATGTCTTCCAAGATATGAAGCTCCGGGGGTTGTTGCTTATAGATATTCTTGGCAAAAAAAATTTGCAGGATATGTTTGGTGGAAGTTTCAGATGCAAAAACATCAAGAACTACTCCGACCCATGTTCCAAGGCGCACAAAGTCGCCAACTGTTGGAATGTTCGTTTTACTCATCGCTCCATCCTTCAGAAAGAAGTGATACAGCTTTTTCAATCGCTTCCTGAACACTAAAGACTGTATAACCAATCTTCGCCAGGGTAGCCATAAGTATAGCATGGGTTCCTACTCGGTTGTCAAATTCTGCGTCTTGCACATCTGCGAGCGCGCGATCCAAATCATCATATTGTTGGCGGGTTAATTTTTTCACTGCTTACCTCCAATTTAATCTTTCACCGCATTAAAGCGATGGCGGGAAACCTGTTTCGGAAACAGGCTTCCCGCTATTGCTTCAAAAAAAAAACAGAAACAAGGGGACGCTGTTTAGGCATCCCCTTGTTACTACTGGCGGCGCTTCTTCGGTTGCACCGGTGCGTCCCCAAACAGGCTAAGTTGTACGGCTGTCCCAAAATCGTATAGAGATTGGAGCCGTTTGATTTCCTCGCCAAGAGCAGCGAGGCTTTCAGTTGTAAGCGGGATGGGCTGCTCCTCGTTTGCAAGCCGGGAGGGCGCCATGGTGTTCATCATTTCCTTTATTGCCATGAGAGCGTCGCGGACATCATCGGTGGTCCGTTGAAAGTTGTTGGACCTCCCCAACACAGGTGTATCCGTGTTGGTTGCTTGCAACTCTTTTTCGAGAGCCTGAAGTTCCTCCTCGATGTCGTGGAATTTTTTCTCATGCTCCCATGGTTGTATCAACGCTTCCTCGCTCGACGCTATGTTTTTCTCTGTAATAGCGATGGACTCCTCGACTTTCTTGGCTTTTTCATCCAACGCCTTCAACGCCATGTCGAGACTGCGGGTAATGCCCACATTATCGGTTCCGCCGATTTCAATCTTCCTCCCGCCTACCTCAAAGTAGACGAGGGGTACGGCGGTCGAGCCTTCGATGTTCGTGCAGGTACTCCATAGGGCAAAACCCCGATAATGACCGATCTTGATGGCTTCTACGGAGCTTTTCAAAATCTTCTGTGCTGCTTGCTCTGCGAGCAGTTTGATCTCTCTGCCCGCGTCTTCACGTTTTTTGACGATATGCACAGTCTCATCCTTGATGAGTTCAATTACAAACTCGTCGGTCGTATTGGCGTTACGGATGCCGATCGCCTCCTGCAAGGCGTTCAAATAATGGCGGTCACGTTCCAATTGCGCCTGATGCCAGCGGATGTCGTTCCGGATGGATTGCATGGAAGAAATCCATGCAGAGCGCAATGCAGTCATGCGCGCGTATTCCGCGTCCAGCACGACTTTTTGCATGATCTTGGGGTTGCCAGAAGCAAGCCCTTTGATCTCGGAAAAGGTCAGGACGGTATCACTAATATCGTCCACCTCGCGGTCTGCCAGGCTTCCGTTCATGATTTGAGAGATGAAAACGGCTTTGTTCTCCAGCAACTGCCAGATATAGCCGTCGAAGCTTCTCTCAGTAATATGGGTGAAGCAGAAGACAGTTGGAAAAATGTTTCCTTGCCGCCACATCCGCCCAATTTGTTGTTCGAGATCCCCAGGACGCCAAGGAGGGGTGATGTGATGTGTTGCCACACACCGCTCTTGAACATTGAGTCCTGTGCCCATCTTCTCATTTGATCCGAGCAAGACCCGGATCTTTCCTTCGTTTACCGCCTTAAACAAGGCGGCGCGTTGTTGAGAATCGCGGGCGTCATGGATGAAAGCAATCTCTTCCGGCGGAACGCCTTTCTTCGCCAGGCGCAACCGGATTTCGCTATAGATGTTAGTAGTTAAAGATTTTTCTTCTTCTGTTTCTGCGTCTGTGTCTGAAACATCAAGAAGAACATCAATATCATCGTTCATGTGATACCTCCTAAAAAGAGTGGCGCTCAGCGCCACTCTTTTTGTTGCTTTTGGTTATTTGGCTTTTGGAACAGCCAAGTCGCAAAAGATCAACTGCGTGCCCTGAACGGGAGCGGTCAATCTCCATATCTCTGCCACCAGCTCGACAAGCATGTCGATCTTGGGCATTGATGCCCCTCGGTATGACGGCACGACAAGACTAAGATCCAGCGCGGCTTTACGTCCGTCACTGGTGATCTTCAGCATGTTGTCGTCGTGAGGATCAACAATACCACTTCGCACCTTTTCGGCGCGGAGGGCAAGCTGATGGACATAATCGTCAAGATCTTTCTCGGCAGTGGATACCACTGCCACAGGTTTGCCCTGATACAACTCAGGGCGTTCAATTTCGGCGGGATCGATCCGGCGCATGTCCGCCACCTGGAGCCAAATTTGCATTAGCTCTGGCATGTTGACGAATTTGCGGAAGCGGGTATTCATGCGAAAACCTGAACCATCGGGAGCCATTTCCAGCCCAGGTTCAGCCAGGGCGAATTGACGCGCCCAAGCGTCGAACTGCGCCAATCCCATTCTTTTCAGGGTTTCCATCTGGAAAAACCGCTGCATGGTGAACATTTCGGCGATGGTGTTGGTAATCGGTGTGCCGGTCAGTCCAACCACCTTGCCTCCATGCTTGAGTGTCCAGCGGAACTTGATAAACATATCGAAGGCACGCTGCGAGTCGGTATTGCTCAACCCCGCAATGCGCGTCATTTTCGTTGTGAAGTACAGGTTTTTATAAGCGTGAAATTCATCGACAATGAGCATGTCAACGCCAAGCTCTTCCCAGGTAACTGCCTTTTCGTCGTCTTTTTTGAAATCTTGGAGCTCCTGCATTTTCCTGCGGAAACGGAGAAGCGCTTTCTCAATTTCTTTCACGGCACGCGCGTTCTCTCTACCCTTCAGCTCGCACAGATATTCATCAAGATCATCTATCTGCTCCTGGTAAAAACTCACAAGTGTGTCGCGCGACACAGGGAGCAGTTTGAAAGATGAAAATGGAACAAGAATCATGTCCCATTCATTTGTTGCGATCCTGCTCATGAACTCCGATCGTCTGTTTTTTGTCAGGTCGGAAGCAGTGGGGAGCAAAAGATTGGCGCCAGGATAGGCGGTTTGCATTGCAACCTGCCAATTTTCCAGTGTGTGGTTAGGAACAACCACCATCGCCTTTTTTATCAAACCAAGCCGCTTCGATTCCATCGCGGCGACGATGGCAGTCAACGTCTTGCCCATGCCGACTTCGTGCCCGACCAGCGTAGCTGGATTTTGGATAATCCTCCAGGCGGCATCTTTTTGGTTGCTTCGTAATCGTATGGCTTGATGCAAGCCTGGCGTTGTTAGGTGAGAGCCGTCGTACCGAATGTTTCTCACCGAATTGAATGCCTCGTTGTAAATTTCGACGAGGCGTTTTGTTCGTTCTGTGTCGCTCCACAGCCATTTTTCAAACTCCTCTTTGATTTCAAGGAGCTTTTGCTGGGCAGCGACCGTTTCTTTGGTGTTGACAACCCGGTCATCCCCAGAACCATCGTAGATCACCACGTCGCGCGAGTTCAGCGCCGCATCAACCAGCGCTAAACCATTTATGCGCCTTGTTCCCCACTTGAACATGAAAAGTTTATGCGAAACGTAATGGGTGTTGTGCGCATCGATCTCCCAAGTCGCCAACTCCGGGATGTATGTAACGTGGTATTGTCCTGCTTGAAACAAGTGGTCAAGGAAATCCTCGACCACATCAGCCGGGATCCAACCAGCGCCAAGAGGGGCGCGAATATGCACCGCCTCAATTTTTAGGGGTAAGGCACTTTCGAGCGCCACCACATTTTCCTTGAAACGAGGATCGTACAAAGCCGCAGCTTTTGCCTGGCGCAGCTTCTCCCTGACGTTTCCGGAAAGATATTTCTCTGAGGTTTCCCACTGAAATGTTTGCGGGTTCAAGAAGATCATCCCGCGCAACATCTCGATGGTGTCGTCGGGTGAAATCCCCGCCATCTTTGCGATAGTGGGGACATCTACCTTTCCCGTGCGGTCCAAACAAACCAACAGAGCGTCACTGGCGGACAAATTATCCGCCTGCACCGCCGCCGACCGCACCACCGACTTGAAAAAGATGTCGGTTTTTTGGGCAGTATCCGATTCCGGATGATAGTTTTCCAGCGCTTTCAGGAAATGGGATTCTGCGCTATTTTTGATGTGGCGCAGATTTTGGGGGCGATTGATCGGGCCGTATTGCTCCACGAAGGCGTCGTAGAGCCGATTGAGGATGTCTCTCAGCAACGCCGTTTTTGTATCGCCGCGCGTCTCAGCGCGAATCAATCTTTTGGCGGCGTCGTGGATCTCCATCAGTTTGACAGCCACAGGAGAGACTGCGGCTGCGGTGGACGAGATCACGCAATCTGAAAATTGAAGCGGGGCTGCTTCGTCCTTTGGGTGACTTGCCGGCTCCAGTTTCCTCAAGACTGCTTTGAAAATCCGCCGCAGTTCGCTGGACAAGTCACCCTCGTTTGGCAAAACGGTGTAGCCGTCGCTTTGATACATCCTTCCGTGCATGGACGGCTTGCCAAGAATCATGTCGGGATGTTCAAGGTAATACTGATTGATCGTCGTGGTGCGATAATCTGCCTCATACATACCCGTATTGACCCACAACGGTTCTTCTGCATTTTCTTCCGCTCGTTTCCGCATAATAACGATGTCTGTCACAACCTTCGTGCCGGCGTTTTCCTCAAACGTCGTTTCAGGGAGGCGGACGGCGGCAAGCAGGTCAAAGCGACGCGCCAGCCACTTGCGGATGCGGTTTTCTTTCTTGTCCAGCGTGTACCGGGATGTGATATACATCAACACGCCGCCCGGTCGAAGAAGTGACCAGGTATTCGCAAAGAAGAAGTCGTGGATCGGGTGGGTGAGATATTTTGGCAATGTCTTGCTGAAGACCCCGTAGTCCCCAAAAGGGACGTTGGAGATCGCCAGGTCGAACATCCCATCGGGGAGATTTGCCGCCTCGAATCCAACATTGAGCACCCTGCTGTTCGGGTGCAACGCTTTCAGGATCGTGGCAGTCAGACCGTCTAATTCAATTTCGGTCCAATCCGCCCAATTGCGAAGCGAGGCGGGCATCATGGATTTGAAATGCCCAATCCCTGCGGATGGGTCGAGAACGCGGAAGGGACGTCCTCCAAATCCCAATTGCAGGACGGCGTCCCACATAGCCCCGATGACAGGCAGGGCGGTGTAGTGGGCGTTAAGGGTCGAAGTGCGCACGAAGCGCAGTTCGTCCTCGGTCAGAATGTCTTCCAGCTCCCACACGCGTGAGGCGAGTCGTGAGTCGCCCCACCCGACATACTTCGAGAGCAGTTCAATCTCATTCGGAAAGGCTTCGCGCCCGGTGGCTGCGAGTTCCTTTGCCAAACGGATCGCCTGCCTGTTTCTTTGCAGGCGTTGAGCGGGGGTTCCGAGATCAAGGTGTTGACCGTCGAAATAAAAATCTTGTGCCATGTGGCATACCTCCAAAATTGATTTCAGTGGTTTAAGACCACTCCCCTGACCACAAAATGATCAGGGGAGCAGCCTCAAACAAAAATGGAGTGAGGGGGGGACCCTCACTCCACGCTTTGAGACAGATCGTCTTAAGTACAAGCCCAGTTCCAGTCTCCAGGACTGCCACGCAGCCAAATGACATGACCTTCCTCGTTGACTAGGACGACTTTGACAAACTCAATACCTTCGCTTTCGCGGGCTTTGAGCCAGTTTTCGGCTTCGACAAGGTTATCCACCGGCATACAGCCGTGAAGTTCCTCAATGTCTTTCGTGATGAGATTGTGTTTCGTGCGGTATTGAAAAGAGTAGTGGGGGAGCGGCAAATCGCCTTCCTGGTCACTGTGGACAAAACCGCACACAAGACAGTATTCAATCGAATCTTCAGGATCGGTATCATCTGAGACAAGCTCAAACGACTTGCAGCGCGGGCACTGCCCAAATTCGACGATAGGATTCATGCCCATGCGAAACACTCCTTTCCGAACAACCGCCAATATCGAAGGGCTGGAAACGCCAAGTGCCGTAAGTGAATGTCCTCTGAGTAGAAACTTGCTCCGTATTTTCGATAACAATGGAGACGGAAATAACCAAAGCCAAGCGCTTCCAATTGATCACCGCGCAAGTGCAGTGTCATGTCATCGAAGACAGACAAGCCTCCCTCGGAGATTACGCCTTCAGGTGGATCAGTTTCAGCATCATCCTTGATACTCAGCCAGTTCACTTCGTCGAAACGGAAGCGGACTTCCTGTATTTCCCTGTTGACTTTCTGGATGATCCAAGCGGTCATCAGGTAGCGGATGATCTTCCACAAGACGCGCGGCGCGAGTTCGATGGAGCAATGGGTGGGTTCGTATTCGTTTTCGTCGTCCGTGTGGACAGAAGTAATATAGTAATGGGGTTTCATATACACATACCTCATTGGGCGGATTAGAAGAGCCGCCCATTTGAAAAGTGGATTTGCCAGCGATCACGACTGACGCGCAACGAAATCCGCGCCGTGTAAATCGCTCCGGAAACGACCAGAATGATTTGGCTGGCATCTTCGAGTACATTGGTGATGCGCACCCAGCCGGGCAAGGTGATCCAAACAGGATACTCTTTTGCCTTTATTGGACTGGAACGGCGCGACCGCAGGTCAATTGCCACTGCGCTGCCATCCGAAAAGCGGAGGCGCGCCGCAGTGGTATCGTTATCCAAATAGAGCGCGTTGAGCTCGCGTCCGGTCAGGACGGCGGCAAGCGCAGGGCGTTTTGAGAAAAAAGGGATTCGCATTACCCCTCGCTTTCACCGCATTTTCATGACATCGGCTTGCAGATATGGAATTTTTCGCCAGATCTTTTTCAGCGGGGCGATGTCGATGAGTTTGGAGCGTCCAAGCGCCAGCAAAATGCTCTCGCGGAGATTCGATTCAAAAATCTCTGACTTGGCATCCAGTTCGAGAGTCTCCAAGAGCAGCGACCAGTCTTCTTTATTGAAGACCATCACAATCTTGCCGTTCCCGCCGGACTTAACAACATCACCCAAAACACCCCGCAGGTTCTTCAAAAATTGAAGCAAGGAAACAACCGTTTTTTCACTCCTGCGTTGGTTTTTCACTGAACGCTGCTCGTTCTGCAAACGGTCAATAAGTTGTCCTACTGTCATCAACGGAAACTGAATTGTCGAGAGGAAAGAATCGCTCTCCTCGATATGGTCAAATTCGTGCCAGTCGCTGGGATCGGCATAATCCGAGCGAGGCAGACCGATGCTGTTGGGGACGAAAAAAACGCCATCCACCAATAGACGTTTAATCCTTGCTTCTATGGCGTCAAGCGGCAGATTGTCAGGATTTTCGAGAACAACTGTCAGGAAATCTTTCGAGTTTCCTTCGTCGCGATGGATATAGTGAAAAAGAATATTTGTCATGTCATACCTCGTAGGGGGTTAGAAACCAAGCCCGCGCTCACGCATGGATACATAGCGGCCGTGTCCGATGATGATGTGGTCGTGCACTTCAATGTCAAACAACTTGCCTGCCTGAACCGCAGTCCGCGTCGTTGACGCATCATCCGGGCTGGGTGTGGGATCACCCGAAGGGTGGTTGTGCGCCAGGATGATCGCGGTTGCGTTGCGCTGAATGGCAGGTCGGAAAACTTCCGCCATGCGCAACTGCGCAGAGTTGATTGTCCCGATGTAGATTTCAGGGATTCCAACAACATGCGATTTTGTGTTGAGCAAGATGATACGCAAGTGTTCCTGCTCGAACATTTCCATTTCACGGAGCAAAGCATACGCATCCCCCGGTGAGTTCACTGAGAGCGGCGCATCTTCCATTGGACGGTTGAGCATCATTCCCAACGCGAGTGCCGCCTTGATTCTGACCGCTGTTTGTGGTCCGACGCCGGGCACATTGGCAATCTCATCTGGCTGTGCGTTATATATGCGCCGAAGATCGCCGTCAAAAGAAGCCAGCAAATTTTCGGCTGCTTCAATTTGCCGTGATCCTCCGATTACGGCAGCCAGTAGTTCAGGCGTGGTGCATACCGCCGGATTTGTGGAGACACGGTAGGCGGGCGTCTCCCGTAATGTAAGTAGTTTAATTTTTGTCATAGCGACATACCTCCAATGATTTCGCGGCTGTAAAAAAGACCGCTCCGCCCGTCTCCGTACTATGGCACGGAAACAGGCGGAGGGGTCTTTGAAAAAAAGCGGAGAGGCGGGTTGCGCCTCTCCGCCAAGGCTTATTCGGAGTCGGGAACGCGCTTCCCGTTCTCGTCGAACCAGCCTTCGCCGCAACCTTCGCACACATCAAATATAATGGTGCCAGGGTCGGCTTTGATGTCAGGTTCAGGAAAATTCATTTTCCTTGAACAGTCCAGGCAGAAATCTGCCATGTTGCACCTCCAGTTTAGATCAAGGCAGGCTGCAAGTCCTTGAATGGGCTTTCTTTCAATTCGCACATAAGCGGCATGGCGGCTACCGTTGCGCCGCCCTCGATAAGCATTGGACCAAGGTTGTTCTGAGGAAACTTCAGCGTTACATGCCCATTTGGGGCACACGCCTTGCTCACGTCTTTGAAGAGCCCAATTGCGTAGTGCATCAGCGGGCTTTCCCCTTCAACGCCCACGGCAACCGAGTCCAGAGACTTCCGTTCTTCCATTGTGTTCAACGCCATCATCCACAAAAAGCCGTTTACAACTTGCATGTAGATGCTCCCCCCCATGGCGCTAGCACGCTTAAGAAACGCATCCAAGGTTCGGGTTTCGATCTGGACTTCGAGCGTTGTTTTTATCCCCTTTACAATTGCCTTGAAATCGGGGAAACCATCCCCAACGCGCGGAACAGCGCACAAAAAATTGACACCATCCCGCCGGGTAGAGAGTGTAATGCTTCCAGCCCCGAAGCCAATGGCGATTGGTTCATCCTCCGATGGTTTAATGGCGCGTTTGGCGCGGTTTAGCGCCTTCGCGGAGTAGAGCGCCCCCTTGACGGTTGTAAGGTTTTCTGCGTTGATGGATGTGTAAGAGAGAATGTATCCGTCCGCCGCCGCCGCCGTCAAAGTATCGCCTTCCGCCGACAGATAGACACCCTTGAGATTGGGGCGAGCCTCGTCGGTGGATGCCGCTTCCGTCATGGCAGAAAGCGCTCCCAGGTCATTGCCTTTGATAAGCGCGGTTGTCTCGCAAAACCTTGCAAGATCGAGCGGCATAGTTGCCGACAAAGTGCGGAGTTCGCTCGTCGAATTGCGAAACTTCAAAGACAACCCTGCCTCGGAAAAGTGCATCTCGAGCACGTCATCATCTGCGAGTTTGACCACATCGCTCAATGCCGTGCCATCCACATACACCCACTCGAAATTGGGGCAATTGCAGGGAATGCGCGCCAGGGCACTGCCGTCGTCGGTGTAAGCAAACAAATGCAGGGTATTATCCTGCACACTGACACCGAGACCGAATTTTCCTACATAGGAGGAAAGAGCGTTCAAGGCGCCTGCCAGTTCTGTTTTTGAGATTTTGAGTGTCATAGTGATACCTCCGAATTTGATGGCAGTCATAAACAGACCGCTTTGCCTGCTCATCTTGGGAAGATGGGTACGCAAAGCGGGCGGTTTAATATATAATACACACAACAAATAATTTTTATACACACGAAAGGAAGGCGTACATGCGAACCAACATTGTGCTGGACGATGAATTGATCAAGCGGGCTCAAAAACTAACGGGCATCAAAACCAAGCGGGAGGTGGTGCAGAATGCGCTCCGCCTGCTGGTGCTTCTGTACGAGCAGGCGGAAATCCGCAATTTACGCGGCAAGTTGAGATGGGAAGGCGATATACACGAACAGCGCCTGTCGCGCATTGGGGCTTGATCATGTTGGTTGTTGATTCCACCGTCTGGATCGACTACTTCAACGGCATTGTCAGCCCACAAACAGATTACCTTGACCGGGTTGTGGATCAAACGCCTATTCTGATTGGAGACCTCATTTTGGCGGAAGTCCTGCAAGGGTTTCGTGAAGATGCCGACTTTGAGAAAGCCCGCCGCGCCCTGGGGAAGTTCGTGCAGGCACAAATGGTCAATCCCGATCTCGCCCTGCAAAGCGCCCGCAACTATCGGCTGCTGCGACGCCAGGGAGTAACCGTGCGGAAAACCATAGACTGCCTGATTGCCACTTTTTGCATCGTGAACAAGCACGATCTTCTGCACAAAGATAACGATTACGACGGCTTTGAAAAATATCTTGGATTGAGAGTTGTGCATCCATAAAGGGAGGGTGTTTCACCCTCCCTTTTCAAGGAAACTTAATTGAACAGGTTGCAGGGCAGGAATTTCCCAGGTTATTTCCCTCATATTGTGTGTCTTGGCATATTCCTGCATCAAAGTATCTGCAAGTTCGCGGGTGCTTTCCACTGCTTGCTTCAACCCGGCGCCGTGATTGCGCCCGCCGCAGACGCACTCGCAACGCGGCTCATGCGCCTCGTAGCATTTCGCGTCGCAACGCCCCACACACCCGTCCGAGTTGTACACGGCGATAAGTGTGGTCATGCTGCGCCTCCTTAGCGATGCATCCTTATCCGTTCGCCATCTTCTTGATGAGGTCAAGCGTGGCGCGGCAGTCGCCAAGGGCGGAATGATCGCCGCCCTGAAGTTTCTGCCAGCGGAACGAACCATGATAGTCGTCCCAATCGCCGTTCCACTCGGCGTACTTCAACATGGCGCAAACGGTGTCTATATCAAGGTCAAGCGCGATACCGTGCGCTCTTGCACTTTGCCGCAATAAGCGCATGTCGTATTTTTCATTGTAGATGACCACCAACTTCCCATTGATCGCATCCCGCAGTTGCGGGAGGACTTCGGGAAACGGCGGCGCGTCCCTCACCATTTCGTTCGTGATGCCATGCACGCGCGTGGCTTCTGGCGGAATGGGAACCGTAGGTTTGACAAGGACATTGTTCACGAGGACTTTGCCGGCGCCGTCAATCACACCGATTTGGACGATTTCGGCTTTCGGATCAAGTCCAGTGGTTTCCGTGTCCATGATTACCCAATAAGCAGGATCATGCTTCAAGGTGTTACGCGCCCACAGGGAAGCATCCTCGCGGGCGCGCTTGAAATGGTTAGTCATTTTCGTCCTCCACTTCATGGGCAATACGGTCACGGATTGCCTCCGAGACCGCTGTTTCGATGTAATCTATGAGTCCCACACTCCCGATATAGTCCTGGATCTCGACCGCCAGGCGGAACATATCCAGCCTGTCAATCTTTTCAACTAGATCGGGATTCCGCCGCATGAATTCGGAAAAGACGTTCATCACATGCTCTGCTGTGATGGTGTAAATATTGCCGTAGAGATCACGCGGAAGGTGCTGCTTCAAATGGATGCTGATGCAATTTGGACAATGGTCTTCATGCGTCACATTGCCGTAATCGTCACCACAGTCACACTGCGATTCAAGCTCGCCCTGATGAGGACAGCCAGGGCGATGAACCCAATGGCGATTCTCCCATTCTTCGTCAGTGAAACCCTTGCCGCACACGGCGCATGTGGCGCCGTCTTTTGGGGATTTTGTTGTCATTGAATACCTCCATATTGGAAATAAAAAAGAGCAGACTACGCTCTTTGGTAGGTTGGCAACGCCCACATGCCGCGCCCAACGTTCGTACAAGTTTCCTGTACGACGCGGCGCACAATGGCTTGCCAGTCAGTGCCATTTGCCTGCGCCCGGCGGACGCGGACGTGATCTTTGATGTGATCGTAAATTTCCTGCAAGGATGCGCGGTTGCCGCACTCGACGAGCGCGGTCCATACGATGCCCTGCCAGGTCTGTCCTGCAACTTCGCGCTGATCCACGCTAAGGCGTTCGCTCCGCCGCACTGTCACCATCCAGGCAGATGTAAACTGCCGCGGTTTGCGGGTGACGATGACGTATTCGTGCATGATGCGCGGATCGCTCATGCCATCGTACATCCGCCCGTTGCTCCAGACGTTATGCTGCAATTTGATGAGCATTTGCACGGGTTCACCGTACCAGCGATAATCGCGCTGCAAAGGATAGAGTGCGCCCTTGCGCTTCACGTCGCCAACCAAGACCACCAGATGCCCGCCGGGTCTCACTGCTTGGTAGGCATGGTAATGGGCAACGTCCATCCGTTGGATGAATGTGTCGTAATCCGGACATCGTGAGAGGTCGTCAGGGTGCGGAGCGCTGCCCCACACATTACCTGAATATCGAATGATGTCGTGGTACGGGTCATGGCAGAAGATCAGATCTGCCATGCCGGGAAAATCATCCTTCAAGATGTTGAACCCGCTGTGCAGATCGGACTGCCAGCACGCGATTCCCATGCGCTTCGCTACGTCGCCGGTCGTCCCCGACCCGCACATCGGATCGAAGACCAACGACGGTTTGAGCCACAGGAACAAATCTTCGCTCAACCGCGGCGAATGGTTGCCTCGCCATTTGGCGGAGCCGCCCGCACCGCGATCGGGGTAGGAAAGAATTGTTGAATCCATCGATACCTCCGTTGACTTCGCAACCATCAAGAACAGGTTGCTTCAACGATCTTCGTGGGAAACACAACGACCGATGAAGCAACCCGTATCAAAGGGTTGCGAGTGGGGCGCAAGGACTCCACCCGCTCCCGTGCCTACATCCGTTTGGTGTAGGCGTCCAGTCTTTTGTCAACGTCCCATTGCCCGGAACGGGCATATAGGATCGCTCTCGCCGTGTTGACGAGCGCAAGAATGACAAACAGACCGAGAATAGGAGTTAACACGAACATGGCTGCACCTCTCATAGATGGGGCGGGTAGCCCGTTGATTTGCAGGCTGACCTTACGATCAACCTCCGCTCGAAAAAGGAATCACCTGTTCCTTTTCCGAAGGGAGGCGGCGAGCATCTTCACGACGCTCGCCGCCTGTTGAGAGGCGCAGCGCACGAACGCGCTGGTGGAGTTGGGCATCAGCCCCACTCGCAAGTCGCCCAGGCAGAATCGGACTGCCTTGTATGCCACCAGGCGGGCGAAGAATGGGCGCGTTTTATTCCGCGCCCATGGCGAAGAAGAATTAGGCAGGCTCGCCTTCAAGTTCTTCTTCTTCATCTCCCTCTTCCGTCGGGAAGACGTAGGGGGTGATGGATTGCGCGAAGATCACCAACTGCTGGTGTTTCGCACCATCATCGCCGGTCCACTCGTCCATGCCCAGGCGTCCTTTGACCGTGAAGCGGTCTTTCTTCCGAATGTCGGCGATCGCTTGGACAACATCGGACATTTCTTCATCGGGGCTGAACCCCTTTACATCGAAGAAAACCGACGGTTTGTATTCGTCCGAGTCTTTCACCTTGCCTTGTGACAGGAAGGCGCGGACGAAAGCGTAGGGTTTGCCGCTCTGCGAGTAGCGGGATTCTCCATCGCGGACAGCCATCAGGGTGAGGATGACATAGTTGGACGGGCGGTTATTTTTATTGGTAGCCATGACAGCATACCTCCTTTATGAAATTACAGGCGTTGAGCGTCATCCTGCGTTAGCTTGCGGCGCAACGCCGCAAAATGTTTCTCCGGGAGTCGAACCCGGCGGTCAGCTGACCGCGCCCACGCGCGAAACATTGACAATCAAATCAAGGCATGTATAATTTGCGTCAGGAAGGGCGAACTGCGTTAAGCGGTGGTCGCCCGCTTTTTTACCCGGTGCAAGCCGGGTTTTCGATTCTTGGAACAGGAGCTAAAGAGAATGAAAAAAGTAAACGAGTGGTTGTGGAAAAACGCCGCTCATCGGGCGGCGGTATGGTTGATCAACGCCGGGCTCACGCAACAGCGTTGGCTTGTTCGGTTTTTACTTGTCAGTATGCCGTCGTTGGCTTCCTTGGCTGCAAGTCTGGAGGAAATCTATCGTCCCAGCAACAGCATCCTTTGGATTTTCAATCCGAAGGGCGGCGATGATCTGGATGATTTACTGCATGAAATCAACGAGATCGTCGAACGTGCGCCCACACCGTTTGGACACGACGAATTTGTCATCGTGATCGAGCGGCGGGCGTCTCTCCCCGACGACGATGACAGGTTGTCCTTTGAACAGGCAGAAGCAACATTGCATCAGCGTTCACTGGTCGAGCAGGCGGTCTTACGCGGCAACCGCTGGCGCGACTGGAAACGCGGTGACAGCAAGCAGGCATTGCGGGAACAGCTCATGAAGGCGGTTCCGACAAAACACGCGCCTGTCACCTTAATTCGCGCGGCGGTATTAGGATGCTCCATTGCAAGGCTCGCTGCCAGATTTGCAGGAGGTTGAGGGAGGGTTTTGCCCTCCCTCAACCATTACTCGCCCTGGGCAAACTTCTTCGCTTTTCGGCGAAGATTCAGCCACTCCACGACAGCGTTGCCAATCTCTTCAGGCGAAGCGCCAAGCGCTTGATGCAGTTGGGCAACTTGCGCAGCGCCTGGCACCTCATCCTGTGAGAGATAGAGTGTACGACCGCCTGGAAGTTCCAATCGGAAACCAGATTGGGGGCGAGGGTCGTCACGGCGGCGGAATGTTTTTGTCATCACAACCTCCTGATGACCGGGAAGCGCGATGACAACCGCTCCCCGGTAAAGAATATCGGGGAGCGGAATTTTTCCGCCCAGAAAAGGCGGATAGCCTTTCCTCTTCCAATCTGAAACATCTTTCAGAGCGGAGGAGGAAAGGGGAGGCGCGGGGTGGACGCCTCCCTGGGGAATCATTGTGTCTTGCCAACCGGTCCGCCATGGATCTGTTCACAAATCGTGCGGACGGGGCAATAATCGCAGCGCCAAAGTTCGTCCACATCCGAAAGAACAGGAGGCAGATCGTCTGCAATTAAAGCGGCAAGTGACCTTTTGAGAAAGGTCATCGCCGCATCGCGGTCCAGCTTGACGGGGCAGCGCACCGGGCTTTTCTCGCCAAAGTACACCACTTCGGCGCCTGCAAATTTCTCAGGCTTCGACATCCCGACCATGGCGGCGAGTTTCTCTGCGTTTTTCTCGATCAGCAGGGCGTACAAATTGACCTGCATGATATGAGACGAACGCGCCTGGGGAGGGCGGTACTCTCGCAAGATTTCCGACTTGGAACGCAGAATTGCGCCGCATTCGCGGCAAGTCAATCCGTCATCTCCTTCGTAGGTCTCACCCTCGCACCTCGCACAGAGGGTCACCTTTTTCCCAAATGGGGGTTTGCCTGTTACCTTGTAGTCGGTAATAAACCAGCCATCCGGTGTGAGTTCCACCAAATCCGGCGTACCGACCAGTAGGATCGACCTCCCTCGGAAAATAAATTTCCAAGTCAGGGTTTTTTCGCAAATGCCTCCATCGTACCGGCTGAGCAGATGGTGATAGCCCGTTCCCCGATTCATTCGGTAGAAGGCGGACGGCTTTTCGTAAAAAGGAACTTCTATCTTGAGCCGGGTCTGACGGGGACAATTCAGAAGTTCGGTGACCGAAAAACCAATCTTGGCGCCTGCCTCTTCCGCCATTTTTTGGGCATACTGCGGGTCACGAATCGAATGGATCGCGGCGTGGATTGCCGCCGGGACCATTGGACAGTCTGGCGCGCCTTTCCTGGCACAAGCAAGGCACTGATCGAAAGATACGGGCTGGTCAGTGACCTCGCACAGAAAGCCAACCAACCCGGTTTGCGTTGTAGTTGTTGTCATACATACCTCCAGAACGAAAGAGAGCGGCACGTCCCAAAGGACGGACCGCCCTCACAAATGTGGTGCCGCATGTTGGTTCCGCCCCAACTTGCGCCCCTCGCATTACTCACGATTCGAACGTGACACCTGCCTACAGGATGCGGCGTAGATCATTCAAAAATTCCCAAGCCCGCATGTAAAATACGGGCTTGGGAAGAGAGAGAAGCGGGTAGCTTCTCTCTGTTCTCCTAGAAAGCCTTGATTACCAGGATGGCGATCAGGGCGATGGCAAGGAGAACAAATTGCGGGTCTCGAAGGAGACCCTTTACAATGGTGGTGAACATCACCTACCTCCTTATGTTACCGCTTGCGCGGTGATTTATTGCTCATAAGTTCGTCCCGTACCTTTTGGGCAGGAAAGAACCAGAACAACCGAAGGAAGACCAACGCCATCCCAAGAAGCGGTGTGGTATTGGTCTTGGACAGAAGCGTCATGCTCCCGATGATTAGGAGTACAAGCGCCACGTCCAAAACCTGGCATAGAGCGTACTTGGCGAATGGGGAAAGTGCAAAGACGATCTTGCCATCTACAATATCATCATGGCAATGGGATGACAGGACAATGGCTTTGTTTTGTTCTTGATAGGTTTTGTTCGCCATATCTCTCCTTATTGAGGCGCGACAAGAAACTTTTCGCCGTGCTGCTCAAAGAGGGATTCATTGAACTCGAAAGAGTAACCTTGTTCCTGAGCGTACTTCATCCAGCGCGCCACGAAAGAGGAAAAGTCGTCCTGGCTTGAAACGTCCCGGATCGGCGTCGGATACTTTTCCAGTAGAGAAACCACCTCATCGCCGTCATTGCCAGGCGGCAGACAAACGGAAACGGACGGAAATACCCGTCCGTTCTCCCAAGTCACTCCAAGCCAGATGGCGGGATAGGCTGCCATCATCCACCTCGCAACAAGATGAAAACGATCAGCAGGGCGAGAGCGGCGATAATAACGGCGCGGATGATTTTTTGAGTCTTTTGGCGCCGCGCTTGTCGCTGGCGGGCAATCACTTTGTCGATGTCGAAATTGGGAATGGGCATTTTGCCATACCTCCTTTTTTTGATTCTAAAGCGGCTTACAACCGCTTCAATTGTTCTTGGTGGATTTGCACCACCTGGGGGTCTCCCAGCACTACGCAAGAACAAGACAAAGAATCTGTTGTTTACTTCTTATCCCTCACAGTAAAGCAAATGTTGGACTGAAAAAATGTGCCTTTTACACCTGTCAAAGATGCAAATGAGCAAAAAGTGCCGGGTTTTACATTCTTCAATCTTACTGCTGCGACGGAGGAATTTTTTGCATCGACAGTAGCAAGGACATCATGCCTAAACGGTGTATTTATATTGATGAAACCCTCTTCGATTGTTTCTCCATTAGGCAAAGAAGCCTTTACGATAAGCGTTCTTGTTTTTGAGATGTAAGTCCAAGAATGCTCCATACGGGTCGATGCCAATGGTGTAAATGCTGTGATCGCGATGGTCGCAACCAGCAGCAGTAGAAAAATTTTTTTGTACATTGTGTTTTTCTCCTTTTGTATGATGGTATTGCTTCATACGAAGCAAAGTCACCTCGCTGGACTTGCACCAGCCTTAGCACTTTGCAAGGCGGACTAAAACCGAGTGTTTTTCATTGCGTACAACTTGCATTGTACGAAGCGAAAGCATATAATCAAAGCAAATAACTGCCATTTATGCAGCCAGGATGATGTCATTCTCGTTGCGTAAAAAACAGAAGACAACGAACAGGAGTAACCCAAATGACACGAACCCGCAAAAGCCCCCCCGTACAAAGCAGAGCCGAAATCCGCCGGCGGCTTGCGCGACATGCCGACAAAATCAAATCTTTTGACGTTACCCGCTTGGAGCTCTTTGGCTCGGCAGGCAGAGACGAACTGCGCAGACACAGCGATATTGACATCCTGGTCGAATTCGCCGTGCTTGACGTGGACAACTACTTCAATTTGAAATTCTTCCTTGAAGACCTGCTTGGAAGAAAAGTTGACTTGGTGCGAAAACAGGCGGTCAAGAGCCGTATGATGCCTTACATTCAGGAGGATCTTTATGTCGTCGCGCCGTAACCCGCGTTTTTATCTCGACGATATTCTGACCGCGCTGCAAGACAAAGACATTCTGCGGGCATTTGGGGATTATATGAACGCCGCCCCACTTCCCTCGCGCCAGAGGGAAGGTGCGTCCGATAAAACCATCCGTGGGTACGTTCACGACGCAGCCAATTTCTTGCAATGGTGGAAACAAACGGAAGGCGCCGCTTTCACCATGGAAGCCTTGCGCCGCGATCCTTACATGCTGAACAAGAAGGTCATCCAGGACTACATCGCATACTTGGAGCGAAAATCCGCCATCGCCACCGTCCTGCACAAAGCCGCCGCGCTTCGGGCTTTCGTGAAATTCCTGCAAGCATCCAAAGCAATCGAACATGACCCCATGCTGGGATTGAGACTGCCACGAAAAGCCGAGGGAGAACCGCGCGGACTGGACGACAAACAGCGCGCCCGCTTCGAGGCGGTTTTTCAACAACCGTGGCTGGACCGCGCGCCGAAGCGCAAGCGAGCAACGGAGGTTGAAGCACGGGTGCGCGAGAACGCAGAACACCAGCTCGTCCGCGACCGCGCTATCGTATTCCTGATGATGTACGCAGGTCCCCGCGTGGAAGAGGTGTATCAGCTGAACGTCGGGGATGTGGAACTCCGAGAAAAGAGCGGCGCCATCCACATCCGCAGGGGCAAAGGCTGGAAGGAACGCAAAACAGCCATCCCACTGCCCGCTCGAAAGCGGCTGGCGGAATGGCTGGAAGTGCGCAAAAAAATTGGGCTTGAGAATGTCCCGGAGGCACCCTTGTTTGTTACCTTGCGCGGAGAAATAGGCAACCGCCTTTCGATCCGAGCCATTCAGAACATGATCGCAGAAGCAGGACGCCGCGCAGGAATCAAAGAGCCGGTTACGCCTCACGTTCTTCGCCACACCTGCGCCTACATGCTGCGTAGAGCGGGCGTGGACATCGAGACCCGCGCCAAAATGCTCGGTCACTCCATCGAAACCGCCCGTAAATACGGCGAGCCAGGGGAAAGTGAAATCGAAAAAGCAGCCTCGCGTTTGGATGATGCGGAAGCAATATAAAAAAGGATGCCGGTGTCGTACACCGGCATCTTGGACACGGTTAGTGTCCTGCGTTTGCCTGGCGCAAGTAACCGTTTATGAGGGCGCGCAACTCTGTTTCAGCAAGTCTCGTCAGATTTGCTAAACCTGCGAGAAAGGACTCTGCTTCACGGCGGGTTTGTTTTGACGCCATTGGCAGGACCTGGCGAATTTGCTCTTCCGTCAGTTGCGCCGAGGCAGGGGAAATGAAAGCAGCCATCGCATACCTCCGAATGGCTGAGGGAGCGACGGGCTGTTTTCAAAGTCCGCTCCCCCAGCAATAATAAGGGAAGGGACTTTGGTAAATGGCGTTTATGACGCCACAATACCCAAAAATTTTGTATGTGGAGGCGGTTAGCCAAACCCACATACAAGAAAACGAGGGCGGTTAGCCCAACGCTCGAACCGGCAGGAACTTCGGGCAGGAACACAGCACGCAAATGACGCAGTGTCAATGCGGTCCGTATTTGTGCACAGAGTATGTCCGGTTGCAGTCATCCCGCCAGGAGTCGAACCTGGAACAACCCGCAGCGCTCACCGCAAAAGCGCCGCTGTTCGGGATGATACAGGCGGCGCGGGGTGGCGCCGCCAACAAACGCCTCGTCTGGCTATCGCCTCCTCTCGGAAACTCGCCATAGGAACGAACGAGGCGTGATGCGCCTTCGTTCGAGGCGAGGAGGAGAGGAGAAGAAACGACGAGGAGTTTGGAAAGCCTCCAGCAGGCCGCGAACCTGCGGCGCCGCATCTGAAAGACCGGCGTGGAGGGCAGACAAAATCAGTTATAAACAATCACGGCATTCGCCAAAACATGCAGACTTTCCTGCTGGGCAGAAATTTCGTCCAACGCTTCAGGATTGATGACGCGCCCCATCATGTCAATGACATCGCTCGATCCAAGGGAGACCAGCGCGTCCCGCAGGGTCACACGGCGTCCCTGGTCGCGGAACTCGCCGCGCACGCGAATACGCTGCTTGGTCTTGACCTTGACCTCGATGCCTTCCACCGTCTTGCCGTCAGGGAACAGGACGTTGACGTAATGCGGCTGACGATAGGGCTTGCCGAAGTTGCCCTTTTTGTCGTCACGCGCAGGAGTGTATTCATCGTACACCGCAATCCTGACAAACTGATCCACCGCCTTGCCGCGCGGATACTCCCATTTCTTGGCAACAATGCCTTCGAGATCGGCTAGATTCACACTTTCACCCTGACTCTTTTTCCCAGCAGCCAGCGGCTCGATCTTGAGCGCGTTCAATACGGCGTTCTGGCGGCGGAATTGGATGGCGCGCCAGGCATCCAAGTCTTCGGGAGGGATGTGCTTGTCGAAAAAGTCATCCCTGCCTGCCACATTCAAAAATCGGCGCAGAGTCTCTTCGTAATTTGCATGGGTAATATACCCGTCCACACGCACCACAATACCCGGCTGCAACGTCACCAGCTTGCCGCCGATCGTGCCGTCAGGGATGCGAATTGTCACATAACAAGCATAAACATCCTCCGTTTCCTGCACGTCTCCCCGCAGGGAGACGCGCAGGCGGAGAAAGACGTCGCGGTTTCGACCCCACAATTTCACGATCGTTCCCGTGACCGTCGCAGCATTCAAATCGAATTGTTCATTGACGCGGACGCCTGCGGCGCCGCCGTTTGAAGTTTTTTTCTTCATGATATAGCCTCCAAATTGATTAGCGTCGAGCGGAACAGCCGCGAAGGGTGTCCGCCCGGATAAACCTCGATTTCTCAATTGTTAATGTGCAATAAGGCGTCAGGCATCACGCGAAGCGGATTGCCTGTTAACCTGCAAGGTTGGGAGGCGGCGTTACGCCTCCCAAAGATGCAGAACCTTTGCGCCGGACTATACAGCCACAGGATGATGTCCGTTGGAACGGACTTTGTACAATACCCGTGCGGCAGATTGCAGCCGCTTCTGGGCTTCGTTGGCAGGCTTCATTTTGTTTGCCCACCATTCGATGGCTTCGAGCGGCTGCGCACCGAGATTCTGACCGACACGCTCTGGGCGTTTTGTCATTTCTTTCGTAATGACAAGATTTGCCGCTTCATCCGGGGACAGGGCGTCAACCTTTGGGGTGACGATAGGGTTGTCCGCCGGTTCTTCCACGATCTCGTCCAGAATCTCGTCATCTTGTGGAACAGGTGTTTGGACGGGTGTCCTCGGTGCAGCGGGTTTGGCTGCGGTTTTCTTCGGCTTTCTGACGTTGTGGTGGCTGCGCTTCCCAAGATACACGGATTCCTGGAAGCCCAGGTTAGACACAGCCTTACCGAGGGCGTTTGTGATGGCGCCGCTCATGGCATACGCTTCAACGTCATTTTCGCTTCCGCCGGAAGCGTACACGTCGCAAACAAACGTTGTGGCCGAACCTGTCAGCTTGTACCAGAAACGGATACGCTTCAGGGATGCTATAAATACCCGCCGATCCTTTCCGTCTCTCGTCTTTCTTACCTCACAACGTATAGTGAGGTCTGCGGGCTCGTAAGAATATCCCCAGCCGATCCCACACATGCCGAACACCTGGTTGAGGATCTTCCTCATGTGGTTTGGGTCGATGTCCGTCAAGTCTGCCCCGCCTGGGACAGGCTTGTAGGCGTCCGGAGGAAGTTCCTCGTCAAGCTTTTGAGTGAGCTCCTCAAAAGTAAGCCCGGTCAGTGTCTTGTAGTTTTGGATGTTGTCCACAATTACCTCCGTTGTTTTGCGCGCCCTGGCTGTTCACCAGGACGCATATCCTGGTGAACCTTTTGGGTGCGCCGGAGGTTGTCCGGCGTATTCACTTGGTAAGGTTCTACGGTTCAGGCTGAACAGCCTGCGGCGAGTCGCGAGGCAATCTCACGAATCTCCGCAGACGCTTCAGATCACCATGTTTCGATCCATAACTCTGAGGGTTTCGTAATTTCGTACTTCAACTGTACGAGCGATTCGATGTCGGTCGCCACACCCGTCACCTTGTCGAGTTTGCAGTCGCCGCTCAACCGCTGGCGCAGGTCGGCGGTCGCCGTACAAATTGCCGCTTTTCCTCCGTTCAAAGGCACCAAGCTCTTCCAAGCGCCGCTTCGCTCAAAGGTTACATCCACGTGCAGCGATTCCGCTTCCCTGCCAATCCACACCACCGCAGGGTTTTGTTGGTGTGCAACCCGCGTCATCCAGCCGGCTTTGCGCGCATGGATGGTGAAAAACAGAACTGCCAGTGTTGTGCGTTCGTCCAAACCAGCACGCTCCAGCGCTGTCCATTCGTCCTCAACCGGCTCGACCCCAAACAGCGCTTTGTAAAGGTCTTTGCCTGTTTGGGTTAGACGATACACGGCGAGTGTTGTGTCGGGGTTTTCAATCTCCAACTTTTTGCTGACAACCATACCGGAACCAACCAAGCCATCCATGATGGATTTTAGGGTGCGCGATCCAGCAGAAATACCCTCCGCCGGACCGACAACCCTGGCAATCTCCATCGAAACGTTTACGCCCCATCGTCCCATCAGGTAAATCGTCATGAAATAGCGGCGATGGGCGGTATCAAGATCGCCGCCTACACGCTCTCCAGTATCCAGCACAAAGGGGGCAGGCGGGCGCTTGGGAAGTCCCTTTCGTATGTTCTGCGCATCTTTTACGATGTACGCTAGTGTTGGCGTAACCCCGTCGGGAACTGGAGCGACAGGCATCTGATCAATTTCAGCGGAGACACCGGCGGGTTCGACGTGCGTCGGGACCGCTTTCGCTTTTTCAAGTTCACGTTTTGCCCGCTCCCGCTCGTCTTCCAGCAAACGAAATGCGTCATCTAACTGCTCTTTCAACGCCTCGACCTGATGGATCAATTCCTTTTCGCGCTTGCTGGGAGCGTTGGACGGTACAATGGGCGCCCCCCATCCCTTTGCGCTTGGAATCCCTTTCACGAAGGCGCTCCAGTCAGCAATTGTCCAAGAGCTGGGAATTGATGGGTTTTCCCTTCGAAGCGCCTCGAAACGTTCCCCATCTAACCGGATGGCGGTTTCGAGGAGCAATTGGCGTAGTTCGCGCACCTGGGCTTCGCTATAAGCGCGTAACTGCCGCTCGGCGGTAAGCAGGTCGTCAAACGCACGCTGCTGTTCGAGAACGAGTGTTGCCATCATGGATTTAACAACTCAAAAGCAGTTTCGAGCGAGCGTATGGCGGTGTTGCGGTCCAAAATCCCAGCCGCCCAATCGCGCACGTTCAGGGCAGCCGTCAGCAACGCCTCACGCGCCGGCGCAAGGGATGGATCACCATCCCTTGTATGTCTGGTAATTCGTTCTGCAAGCATCTGCGCCGCCACCGGACTCGGACGGGACTCCAACATGAGCGCCAGTTGATTAGCGTCCGCCTGAAGGACTTCCACTTCTGCGTAGTACGCCTTCTCTGCCTGAAGCAGACGCCAGTCGGACCAGGACATTATCTTCGGTGCGCCGTCTGCGGTCAGAGGTGTGACCCTGCTGCCAATTGCACCCAACCCGACCAACATCAACACCATCACCACAATGACGGCAGCCTGCCAGAGCGTTGTGTTCTCACTGAAGTCAAATTCCAGTTCCATGAGAGCCTATGGAGTTGTCCGATTGACGCGCATTTCGGACGTGGTTTCGACCACAATGTGCATGGCGGGCGTCATGGGAATGATGTTTTCCACACTGGCGGTCGCTGTACAGTGTGCAAGTTTCGGTCCGGGGAAATCAATTCCGATTCCATATCCGTACCCAACCTGAGCCTGATCCACCAGGGTGGCGGCGAACACCTGCCGCGCCCAGGAACGTCCTTTTGCGGCGTCAATCCTGGCTTCGCCGGCGGCGATGAAATAGGAGGTGTCCAAAGCATCCACCGCCGCCTGGCACGCCGCATCCGCGGCGGTCTGCAAGTGCCCGCGCACATACATCATGCGGGAGATGTCAATGCTCAGGGATGCCAGGGGGACGCCGACAAAAATCATCAGGGCGGCGAACCACGCATACGCATCTCCCCGCCGCGACAGGAACAGGCGTAACACCTACCACCCCTCCTGACGGAAGACTGATGTGGAAGTGCCGCGAAAATCGCCGCCCAGCCCGCCGCCAAAAAATGCCAGCAAACCGCTGATATAGTTTGGAACAGACCAGTCCACCTGCACCGCAATCTGCGCGCCCGGAAAACCGCCGCCGGATACTGACACGGAATACTCGCCAATCGGCGCATTGGAGACAGACTGCATCGCTGCACTGTACGCCGCCCCTCCGGCACCCTGCTGGGTGACTGAACCGACCCGCGCCGCATAATTGGCAGCGTTGTTGGCGTTGACGCTTGCAAAGCCCGCCATTGTCAGGTTCATCAGGGCAATGGAGATCAGCACAATGACCGGCATGGCAATGGCGGTCTCGGCAAATTCATCGCCGCGGCGGTTGAACAGCAGATCGATCAGCCGCTTCATTATCTTTACATGCCTCCAGCTGCCTGAGTGATCAATTCGACTACTTTGCCGCCAAACATGCCAAAGGCGCCGACGCCCGCCAGAACCACCAATACGAGGATGACGGCTTTTTCGCCGTAATCGTCGCCGCGGCGGTCGAGCAGTTTTGTAAGCAGCAAGTTGAAGAAGTGATTGAGTGTCATGGTTGATTCTCCTTTTCGGAAAAAATTAAATAAAAAAAGGCGCAATTCTCCCTGGGAGAATTACACCAACGCCCCGTATTATAGAAATCTCGACGAGAAACGTCAAGAGCAGACCGGCAGAAAAAGCCGCGATTCCAGGAAAACTAACGTTTTTGTCATGTGACCGCAGCGTTTCGACCACCCCCCACAAACCAGCAGCAAGAAGCGCGGCAAGCCCGCCGCGGGTCCACACCCCCCACAGCCCAATCAGGACTTTCCAGTCCGCTCCACCCATCCAGCTGCGCAGGGCGGCAACGGTCAACAGACCGAACACAAACAGGGAAAGGACAGCAGAGGGATCATTTGCCATGAAACGATGCAATAGTCCGACCATTCCCGCGAGGGCAAAGGGGAGCGTCAGCGCGTTGGGTACCTCGCGCGTTTTCCAGTCCTGCCATCCCATCCAGCAGACCAGAGAAGTCGAAACGAAATGAACGAGGATGTTATTCCACCACATAGAAATACAGCCGCGTCGGATTGTTCCAGTTCACACCCAGACGGGACCCTGCCGCCTGCGCTTCGATGTCGAAAAACTCCGCTGAATCGTCCAGCACGCGCTCGACCACCTGTACGCCGTTTCCCCAAAACGATTGCGTAAGCAGCGGACGGGAGGCAAATGCCTCCAAGCGCTTCGAGGCGGACTTGCCCCCTCTGGCGCGCAGACGTTTGTCAAAATGCAGGATGTCCGATTTGGGCAGGGGGGAGACCACCAAACGGCGATTGTCTGCCGTGCGCAGATCCACCGCCTTCATGTCCGGCACAAGCCGGATGACTTCCACCGCTTCAAGCGGGGTATCAAGTCCAGCGCTTACTTGCCGGCTGATCCAGGCAAGCGCGTTGAAGTCTTCGCCGATATGCCGCGCCTGTTCCGTGCGGCGGTCACGCACCTGCATGGCGTAGTAATTCTGGATTACCCGCTCCATGCCGCGCAAAGAGGACGCCATGCGGCGATTTTGCAGGGTCAGGATAATCGCAAGGACTGCAATCAACAGAAGAGCAATATATTCGATCATTTTTAACTACCTTTTGTTGTTGAATTGATTGATGGCGCGAGCCAAAGCATGTATGGCAGCGGGGCGCGGGTCGGATAACGCCACCGCCCCGAAGTACAGAACCATTATGGAAAGGGCAACTGCAATCCAGGAGAGATCACGGATTAGTCCCGTTCCAGTCGGCGAATCGAACGACACAGTTGACGGGACTGCCTCACCGTGCTGCGGTTCAACCCTGGGGGCAGGAGAGGGGACTGGCGTGGAAACAGGTTCTGATACGACCGGCGACGGCAACGGCGAGGAGGTGGCGCTTGGGACCGGGGCGAAGAACGGTATCTTGATTACGCCCTGATCCGCGGCGCAATTGTCATGAATGTCGCAGGCGGTCACCAGCACACGATAATTTCCCGAAGGCGCAAGCACATCCCCAAAACGCCTATCCCACACCACACTGGCGGAAGACAAGCTGGGGTTGTACTCCAGTTTCACCGGCGCCCACCTGTCTGCAGGGTCACTGATCACCACCGTGACGTTTTTTACGGGAAATGTATTGGAGGAAATTTTGTACTCTCCACTATCCCAAATCCACCACCAGTCAGTGATCTTGACTTTCGGGGGAAGGTTGTCAACAGTGAGGACCAGAGTAGATGTTGGACTTTCCATGTTACCCGCTGCATCGGTAGCACGCACCAGTATGGTGTACACGCCATTGGGGATCAATGCGGTATTCCAATGCAGCGCCCAACTGTCCCCTGCCAGGTCCGCAGGGAGCCATGTCGTTCCACCATCAAGAGAAACTTCAACTCGATCAACGCCGGAGCCCGTATCGAAGGCTTGCCCCGTCAGGGTGAGGTCGCCCTTTACAACCTCGTTGTCTGAAAAGCCAGAAAAAGCACTGGAAGGTGCTTTAGTGTCTATGCGCAATTCAGCGGCGTCCGTATTTTCGTTCCCTGCTCGATCTACTGCACGCGCATCCAGACGATATGCCCCGTCCGAGAGTGTCAGCGAGGACACCCATGCTCCCTCATTTGCGCGTACCGACGTGGAATCCACGCCTGATACGGCGTCCGATGCGGACGTTGTGACCTGCACATCTGACACATACCAGCCGTTTTTTCCAGGCGTTCCCGAAACAGTCAGAGCCACAGCCGGCGGTATCGTGTCAATAGACACGGAGAGAGGCGCCCTGCCCTCGTTCCCTGCCTTGTCGTAAGCGCGAAAGGTCATGGCGTACACGCCGTCAGTCAGTGTGACTGGCGCCGCTTCCCAGGAAGAGCCGCCGTCGAAGGAGACCTCCACTCCCCCGCTCACCCCTGATGTCCCGTCGTTCACCGCCGCCGAAATCACACCAGGGGAAATAAGCCAGCCGCTGGCGCCGGTCGTCCCGGAAACCGACGGTTCAATTATTGGCGGTGCGGTATCCACCTTTATCGTCAACGAGTCGCTCTTGGCGTTTCCGGCTTTGTCAAACGCACGGATTGAGATCGAGTTGATCCCATCACTGAGGGGAATGGACGAGCCGCTCTGCCAGCCGCTCCCGTTCAAGTCGTATTCCACACGCTCGACACCCGAAAGAGCGTCGCCGGCGGAAACGGTTGTGACAGCGCCGCTCACATACCAGCCGTCAAGCCCAAGAACGCCGTCGGTTGCGGCTGCCAAGTTCGGGGCAATCGTGTCTATTTTGATTTCCACAGTATCTTTTCGCACATTCCCCGCCTTGTCGTAAGCGCGAAAGTTCAGAGAATGCCGTCCGTCTGCAAGCGTCAACGGAAAACTTCTCCAGGTCGCCCCGCCATCCTGAGAAACGTCCACTGTCCCCTGCACACCGGACAAGGCATCCGATGCAGTTGCGTTTACCCCTGCCATTGAGACATACCATCCATTTGTGCCGGCTGTTCCGGAAATTGACGGCATGATCTGCGGCGGCGTGAGGTCCACTTTGGCGGTCAGTGTCCCCATCAGGGAACTGTCGCCAAAAGACGAAAGCGCCCAAAAGGTGAAGGCGTTGTCGCCCTCGGTCAAGGCTCGATTGCAGGCTGCCCCTGCACAGCTAAACGGCTGACCGTTCAGCGTCCCTTCGATAGCGGTAATTGCGTATCCGCTTACCGGCTCGATCCCGCTCAACGCCAAAACCGGAGCGGTCACGCCGCACCAGCCATTGTTCAGCGTGCAATTCTGCAGCGCGCCGCTGACAGTAGCAGGCGGGTACGTGGTAGTGGTTGTTTGTTCCACATCCACCCGTTCCCAATATTTATGACCATTGGTTGCAGGAACGCACCCCAGCCACGACGGTGAGCTGGAGTATGCCAGCCAAGGCTTGGATTCAAGCGACGCCGGCCAGTCTTCAATTCTGTGATAGCGCCATCGTCCAGTGGCTTCGATGTACATGCACTCATACAAGTACACCCTCTTGACGGTTGTTGTTTCAGTAACGGTGCGGTTTGGACCGAGATACGCCGCTAATGCTGTGGCAGCCGGCGCCAGGAAAAGGGCGGCAAAAACCGCCGCAATCAGCGTGTGTTTGATGGTTCTCATGTTCTTCTTCTTTTCTTATCGGAGAGATGCTCAGTGATCAACCGCCGCACGGTCGCGTCAGTCTGATTTGCCCACCAGTCTGCCTCCAGCAAAATGATGTCTTGTTGAATTTTCGCATCCTCGGCAGTCATCTCCGACAGCCAGTTAGTCAACCCGTGATAGATATTTTCGCCGTGAGCAAAACGACAGTGCGCGATAAGCCATTCGACGAACAAATATCGCCGTGCCGCATCGAGCTGCTCGAATTTCTGGAAGATTTGCTCTGCTGCTGCCAATGCGTCAGGAGAGGGTGTTTTTTTCTGTGTTGTTTGAAGGTTCAACTGCAATGCCACCATTACCAAACTCCGGGAAGAATACGCCACTTTACGATGTGGACATAACGGGGATAGCCATCCAGCAATGCTTCTTCGTGCGTAATGCGCGCCTGAATTGAAACGGCAAAGACACACAAGACAAGCCAGTTCCAGGATGAGGGTGAGCCAAGGCAAAGCCCGAACAGCGAAAGCAGTTCGCCCGCATACATCGGGTGGCGAATCAGACGATACGGTCCGCGCGTCACCAACGAACGGGACGCCGGGGCAATGGAAAACGAACCACCCAGGCTCCAAAATGCCCACAAAACCAGAAGCAATCCGGGAACACTCAACCAACCCGATGCTCTGTCTGTTACCTGCATGGCAAGCGGTGTAAATGCGGATGCCCACGCCATCGCCTGCACCCCCCAAGACGCCTCTTTCGTCGCGGGTGCGCGAAAGATCATCCGAAACGCCGCCATCCCTGCCTGCGCCGCCAGAAGCAGACCGGGAAAATACGCGCCTGTCTGCGCAATTTGCGCCATACGCACGGTAAAGAGAAACGAAAAGATCAGAGCGCCCGGAACACTCATGGCTAGAATGTCGTAAACACACTGGCAAACAACGGGATGAAAATTGCCAGCATGAAGGGGACAAAAATGTACAGCGTGATCGGCGCAAGCAATTTGTTGCTCAAGCTTTCGGCGGACTTTGCCACGTCCGAGCGATATTCACGCGCCAGCCCCCGCGCCACCTCACCCATTTGTTTCGGTCCTTCGGCGCCTTTTGCGGCGACCAGATCGATCTGACGCGCAAAGGCTTCAAGGTGCGGCATACGATACTGTGTGAACTGCTCGACCATCACGCCTTCGATCGCGTCACGCGAGAACACCAGCCGCCCAGACTGCTGGGCAGTCGAAATGACCTGATGGATCAATTTCCCGAATGGACCGGGCAAAGACGCAGCGCGGGTAACGGCGGTTTCCGCAGACCCCCCCGCAGCCATTTCCGCCGCAATCAGCGCCGCCGCTTCCGGCAGAGCGCGCTTGACCATCTGACGCGCATCCGCCCCCCTGCCCTTCAACCCCAGGACGGGATAATACGCCGCCACCAGGATACCTACAAGAAAGACGGGGCTGAATGCTTTGAAGGTTAGGATATATGCAAGCCCGGCCGCCGCATAGAGCAGGGACTGCCCAATGACGCTCCCGACCGTTTTGCCCTCGTAGAAGCCGCCCAGATGCGCCCAGCGCATTTCGTGTTCGAGCGACTCAAAAGTCAATCCGAAGCGGTCCATGAGCGAATCGCCAAGACGGTCGGTAAGCCCTCTGCGGTCTGCAGCGGCGTATTGTTCGAGCCGCGCCGACGCTGAGCGTCCAAAGGTCAGGTCAACATTCCTGAAGTATCCATACGCGATATAGGCGACCACGCCAGCCACAATCGGGGGGATAAGGTTTTGCCAGATCATTCTTCGCTCCTACACTGCGTTGTCAATGATGTCGCTTACCTGGCTGTGACCATAGACAATCACCAGCGCGACGACGGCATAAAGCACCTGCACCAGCGGCGTGTTCACGATCGCAGCCATCGCGGGATTGCGCGTCATGAAGGCAATCATGCCGAAGGTCATGACAGTCAGGATATTGACGGTTCCCTGAGCGCTCCCGCCTTTGGATCGCGCCAGCACACGCGCATCCAGGACGGATTCGAGATTGTCCGCCGCCGTTCCGAACGCCCTGCTGTACCCTTCGCCGCCGGTTGTCCACACACGCCCAATCAACTCGGCGACAATAGACAACGACATGGACATGCCTGCCGCCGACTGACGAATGGTTTCAATGGCGCCATGTCCCTCAGCGTGCATACGATTTGCAGTTTCCAGCGTCCAGGCGCGCAGCGGTCCGTCGGCACGCAGGGTCTTGGCGACAATTTCCAGCGCAGATGGAACGTTTTGTGCGGTTTGGAGGGTGGCGTTCAGGCGCATCAGAAGCGAGGGCAGTTCCGCCTCCATCTCCGTGCGCGTCTTGTTCCACGAGCGCGTAATCCAGCCGTTGACGAAGATCCGCCCAGCGATAAACCCGATTAGACTGGTCAAGAACGGCAAACCGATCACCATCAGGGTCAGGCTCAGGGCAGCGCCGGCAGCCAGCCTTCCTACATTCAGGTAATATTCCTCCCTGCCCGCCGCGTTTACGCCAAACCGCGAAAACGCGATGCGCACCTTATGCTCAAAACTGCCGACTGGCGCGGAATTTGCTTTCTTGTCCAGGGAAATCTTGCCGCCGGCGAAGTTCTCCAACCGCGAAATTTTCGTGCGGCGGCTGAAATCAGGGGCGAACCTTTGCCCCAACAGATACCCCGCCCACCCAAGCGCACCCGCGCCGGCAAAGGGCAGTATGTAAACCAGAAAAAAGGGGATGTTGAAGTAAGTCAAAGTGTCTGTCATTTACGCCTCGTTGGATTTACACCCGTCTCACAATGGAAACCGGTTTGAGTTCGCTGTCGCCCGGCGCATATAACTGTTGAAATTGAACATTGCCTGCTTTGAGGCTCTTGCCAACTTCCCACACGCCAAGCATGGCGCGCTTGCCGCCGAGCCAGCCCACCTGCACAATCAAATCAACCGCCTGAGCGAACATCTCCTTTGCGCTCTCAGCACGGATACCGACATCAGCATACAACAAGAGATTCAGGCGGGCGACCGCCGCTTCCGGTCCCTCGGCATGGAAAGTCGAGAGTCCAGGGTGATCGGACATCTGTGCACGGAACAGCGCTGCCACCGCATCGCCGCGCCGCATCTCACCCACAATCAGCCACTTCGGGGACATGCGCATGGCATCATCCACCCCGGAAGCAAGGGTGTACGGCACAATGGAACTGCCCACTTGCGCCGGACGCGCCTCCAGCGTGACTACATGCGGATGATCAAGCCAGATTTCCTCCGGGTCCTCGATTTTTACGACCCGCGCATCCTTCGGGATGCCGTGACACAAGGCGGACAACAGCGTCGTCTTTCCGGACGCCGTTCCGCCAATTACCAACACGCGCAAAGCCTTGCCGACCAGATCCACCAGTCCGTGAATCACAGCGGCAGGTGCAACGTTCCACTCAATGATCTGCGCCGGCGGAACAGGTCTCGCTTCAAAAAGACGGATATTGATACTCGGATATCCAAGCCCCGGCGCCACAACAGGATGAATGATCTTGACCCGCGCTCCGCCCGCCAGCCCCTCCTGCCGCGGGATTTTCGCATCCACCGAAGGCGAAGCTTCGGTAACGGACCGTCCCAGGGGCGCAAGCAAGGTCTCGACCGCACGCCATACTTCAGTGACGGTCGGTTTCAATGACAACTTCTCGAAGGAGGGAGCTCCCTTTTGCAAGACCCACACATCGCCGTTTGGCGTGAGAGTGATTTCGGAGAGTCCTGAATCGGTCCGCAAAAGCGGTTCGAGAAAGCCAAGACCACCCACCCGCGCAACGACTGCACGAGCAAGCTCGTTGATCTCGTCCGGCGCGGCATACGCGCCGGTGCGCGAGAGAACCTGCTGTATCAACGGCAGAGCTCTGGCAATTAATTTCTCCCGCTCACCTCTCAATTCCTTGAGGGACAAATCCTGAAAGTGCGCCGAGATCTCGTTGATAATGGCATCCTTCTGCTCTTCGGACAGGGTGGGAAGCGACGCTCCCCACCCTGTCACCGTTCCTGTCGGTGCTGCCATGTGTTCTCCTTACTTCGTCCGTATCTTGATTGGTCCAAAACGAACCGTCTTCGCCGTATCAGGCTGCGCAGGCGCGCCTACAACATTCCCGAAGAGCATGTCCGCCAGTTTGAGAATCGGTCGCGCAAATTCATCCGAGGCGTCCAATGCCGACCGCCCATTGTCCTGCGCAATGGGAACTTCGGGAACGTAAGGAATGACCGAGACAACCGGCGGAAAACCGACCCCCAGCCCCATCTTGCGGCAGGCGGCATCGGCAGCGCGATGCCATTCGTCCGGGGTGAGCATTCCGTTGGTGCGCTGGTTCAAAATCACAAAGATATTGCCTGGCGTAATGCGATGCTGCCCTGCGCTCTTTTGTGTGACCGTGCGAAACGCCTCGACCGAAGCCCATACATCGGCAACAGTCGGGCGGGCAACCATCAGCCAGGTGTTGGCGGCAGAAACGGCGCGCGGCGCAATCCCGCCCGCAGGTGTGTCGAGGACAATTGCCGCATATCCACTGTAAGCCGAGCTCGTAACCAGCTCGGTTATCGAGCCTTTGGCTTCCGCCGGCTTATCACCCTGCGCTTCCGAAAGAATGTCAGGAAACCCAGCCAGCACATGAAGATCGCCTGCAGTTTGAATGCTCGCACGCAATCCATCGTCGGTTGGGTTGGAAAACCACGAAAGGATGTTGGGTTCGGGCTGTAAACCGATCTGCAGCGGCATCACATCGGGACTGCCAAGTCCAATCAAAAGCGTCTTGAGTGAACGCCTGGCAACCGCCTGAGAAAGCGCGGCGGCAATGGTCGTCTTGCCCGTGCCTCCCGCGCGGCTCCAAACCGTAATGATGCGCAAACCGCCAATTACGCCTCCCGTGCGACCGCCCGCCCATGCCTGTTGATTGACAGCCGGCACGGTACGGCGCAGGGATAGCGCATCCGAATAAGCGCGCGTCATGAACTCTGCAAGGTTCACATCGCCCGGATAGACCAGTTTGACAGCAGGCGCTTGCTTGAACTGCGCGATCAGCTCTTCGGAAACGTTTGGCGGAACAATCAGATAGACTGCGCCGGTGATGGACGTCAGCGCGTCTATCAGCGTCTTCGGTCCGTCGAAAACCGTTGCGTCGAGCAGGATGACCTCCGGCGAGGACGCCAGTTTTGAACGAAAGTCTTGGGCGTCGTTCGCCATCGATGTCACGCGAAACCGCGCATCCATCTGCAGCGCCTGATACCACGTTGTGGTCTTGCTCATGTCACGGTGCGCCAGCAGGATCGAGACAGGCGTATCCTGCCCGGCGCCGTTGTTTTGCGTTTGGGGCGTACCCCAGCTCTGATTCATCATCGTCTGCGCCTCTCTTTCGCCTACGGTGTGGAAGTGGAAGGGATGGACATTCCGGGAGCCGGCGTCCCTAACGGCGTGGGCGTTGCCGTTGGCAGAGGAGTCTTGATCAGATCGGGAAGCCAAAGCCCAGGAGAGGTAAAAGCGCCCGCGCCCTCCTGCGGCATCAGGTAGAGCGTGACCGACGCCCCGTCCGTGTAACTGAGAGCGGCAAGCAGTTCGAGGGCGTTGACGCTCCGCGATTCGGATACCGCCCCGCTCGAGGAGAAATCATAGAAGACCGTTTGCAAATCGGTGGGAACCGCCAAAATCACCGACCCTTCACGAGCGCGTTCGTTGGTGTTCAACCCCGACAATCCGCCCATCCCCGAAGGCGTCGCCTCCGAAGGAACGACATTGGCGTCCTGGCTGGCAGCGAAGCGCGGGTCAATGTACAACACCCGCAAACCCTCAATGGTGGCTTTGGAGAACGTGCCGGAAATATCCGAGTTTTCCTGGGGGATGGTGGCGATTACACCCACCAGCTGCCCCGGCGTCAGCAGCCCGGACACGCCGTTGGCGTCTGTAATGCGCACCGAGATCGCGCGTTCGTTCGGCTGGAGCGTGACCAGGTTGCCAAGATGCGAGGCGCGGATCACGTCGCCCTTGCCGCGGTCAATGCGCAGAGGTTGACCGACGATCAACGCCTTGTCACTGACAGCATCATCCGCCAATAGTTCGGCAGGAACAGGCTTCAACTCGATGTCCTGTTCCACAATTACATGACCGGCTTTGAGGTCATAAGCAGCAACCGCCGCCATGCGCGACGGCGCCGGGCGCAGGATTACAAAGGCAACCAGGAACAAAACGGCTGCCATAAGGATGGGAAATAACGTGAATTCGGGATAAGGGGCTCCCTGGTGTAAACTTGGATTTGCGAAAACAAGCATTCCAAGGAGCC
>JABRVZ010000059.1:0-49043 GCA_039961775.1 Chloroflexota bacterium | reverse complement strand
GCGGGGGAGGAGGCGGGGTCACATCCCCTTGAAGGACGAATTGAACCGCGTCCGCGCCGAGGTCGAGGTCGGCGATGCCGGCGGTTTCATCCTGCGTGAGGTTGGAGAGTTCGATGTATTCGTCTCCCGCGCCCGTGAAGTTGTATTTGCCGGCATAGACCCAGCCGTCGGTGACGTAGTAGATGTTGGGGAAGACCGCCTGGTTGAGGACGATGCGGTCGCTGCGCCCGGCGTGGCGGATGGTGTAGACCGCGCCCTGGCTGGTGGCTTTGATGGCGGGGATGCGGATGTACACGGCGTAGGTGCCCTCTCCAACGCCGGTCGGGAATGACCAGCGCCCAGAGCAGGTGGCGGAGGTGTTGCGCGGCTTGACGGTGCTCATGCGCCCGTTGGTGGCGCTGGAGGCGGGGACTTGCGTCCAACAGCCGTCGGGGGTTTCGTCGAATTCGAGCGAGCCGTCGTCCACGATGATGCCGCCGCTGGGACGGGGCGGGAAGTCGAGCGGGTCGCCGGAGGGGTAGATTTGCGCGCCGTAGTAGGCGAGGGAGGGGTAGGCAACCCAAAGCGATTCTTTCTGCTGGGGCGCCCAGGGGCTGGAGCCGCTTCCCTTCCAGCCGTAAGGGTCCACGGATTTGCCGGCCGGGTCGCGGACGAGGAAGTGCAGGTGCGGACCGGAGGAGTTGCCGGTGGTGCCGCTGATGCCCAGCACTTCGCCGTGAGGGACGAAGGTGCAGCCGGGCGTGGAACACGCCTGTACCGCGACGGAACTCATGTGTCCGTAGTAGGTGTTGTAGCCGTTGGGGTGGCGCAGGCGGACGTAGATGCCGAGGTTGATTTTGTGGTTTTGCGGGTCCCACCAGCCGGCATAGACGATCTGGTTGGCCTCGGCGGCGGCATAGACGGGGCGGTAGGAGATGCCGTAATCCACGCCGTCGTGACCGTCGTAGAAGACCCAGTCGCCGAGGCTGTAAGACCAGTAGCCGCCGCTGCCGGCGTTGCACACGCCGCTCTGCGGAGGCGGGGTGCCCGGCGGCGGAGGAACGGGGCAGTTGCGGTTCGCCACGTCGCCGGCGTAGGTCAACACTTTGTTGTCGTAGGTGTAGTTGGGTGTGGAATGGTCGAAGATGGATTCCTGCGAGGCGGTGCCGGGGTAGGGCGGGTAGAGGAAGGGAGTCACTGCCTGGGCGGGAAGGGAGGCGCGTTCGGCGAGGGCAGCGCTCGCGCCCAACAGGGCGGCGCTGACCAAAAAGGCGGCGAAGAGGTTCCGGGGGGTGCGAGTCACGAGGATTCACCTACGGCGTGGGGGTGGCTTGGAAGGAGGGAACAGAGCGGAGCGTGGTCAGAACCGTTTCGGCGTCTGCCAGGCATTGGTCTGCCTGCTCCTCGAAGGAAACCTGAAAGGCGGTGAAAATCTTGCCGTCGCCGCCGGTGTAGGTGACGAATTTTTTCACGCCGTTTTCGTAGGCAGTGCCAACGTAGAACGTGACGGTCTTGGTGTACAAAATATCCTGCTCCACCGAGATGTTGGCAGGCAGTCCGCGCCCGGAGGTGACGGAGATGATGCAATAGGGGATGGCGCGGTGACCGAGCGCGGGGAAGCCGAACTGGTCTTGCGTGAGCGCCCAGATTTCGGGGTCGTACAGCACGCGAAACGCGTAGCCGGGCTGAGAGTCGCCGAGGTAGGTGGGGACGCCGTCCCAGGCGAGCAGGCTGGGCGCGTTGGGAATCTCGGTTGGCAGTTCAAGCGGGGGCAGGGGCGTTTCGGTGGGCGTGGAGGTGGGCAGGAGTGTGGATATTGGGACGGCAGTGGGAGTGTCGGGCAGGAGCGGCTGGAGGGTCGGTTCAAGGGTTGCCTGTTCTGCCGTGGGCGCAGGGGGCTGCTCGGTGGCGGCAGGAGCGCCGCACGAGGCAATGACCAGCGTAAGGAGAAGGAGGAGGGGGACTCGGCGAAACATTGGAAACTCACTTCCGCATCCACGCGGGACAGCAGGCTGATTCAGTCTCGAGGGGCTTGATCTCCCCTGACAACAGGTCCGCGATGAACACGCTCATTCTACCATCTACGACCCGGTTGAATGCCAGTAAGTTCCCCTGCGGCGACCAGTGCGGGGTCTCGACGTAGCCTTCTTCAAAGGAGGTGAGGCGGCTGATTTGCCCGCCGGCAACTTCGACGAGGTAGAGGTTGCTGATGAGCGCTTCGCTGGAGACATCTGCGGCGGGGTCTGCGGGGTTTTCACGCATCACAAAGGCGATTTGGGTCCCGTCCGGCGACCAGTTCGCGGCGTAGCCGTGACCGGCGTCGGCGGCGGCAAGTTGGCGCGGGTTCGAGCCGTCTGCGTTCATCACCCATAACTCCCCCACCGTGAAGGGGGTCTGCGTGTCGGGGATTTGGAGGAAGGCAATTTGTTTTCCGTCCGGCGACCAGCGGGCAAAGGAGATGTAGTGGGTGTCGCTGGCGTGGAGCAGTTGGGCGGCGCGCCCGCCGCTTCGGGTAAGGTAGAGTTCACTGCCGAAGCCCAGTCCGCGGGAGAGGGTGAAGGTGAAGTCGGTTGAGGCGGGTTTGGCGGCGAGGTCGTAGGTGAATTCGGCGATGGGGAGAAGTTGCTGTGTGCCGTCGGCATGGGCGCGGAGGATGCGGGGGCTGCCGAGCGAGTCCACTTTGAGGTAGGCGGCGCGCCCGTCGCTTTGCCAGGCGAGGAAGTGGCTGTCGGCGTTGGGGAAGGGTTGGGAGGTGAAGCCCGTTTCGAGGTCGAGGAGGAGAACCGTTTGCCCGCCGGGGCAGTTGAGTTCGATGAGGAGGAGAGGTCCCGCCGGGGCGGGGAAGAGGTCGAAGAGTCCGCAGTTGGGAGGCGGGGAGAAAGGGATGTCGCGCAGGAGGCGGAGGTCGTCTGAAAATTCCAGCAGGGCGGGAGGGGAGATGCGGTAGAGGAGGAGGGAGGTCTGGAGGGAAGGCGCCGGCGTTTGAGGCGAGCAGGAGGAAAGCAGGTAGAAAGTAATCAGTAAACAGCGGGCAGTGAGCGGCATGCGGCGCATGAGAGGATTATAATCACCCAGCAATCGTAAATCCAAAATCCAAAATCGAAAATCGGAAATCGTAAATCGGAAATCGGAAATCAGCCATGCACATTCTTGTCACCAATGACGACGGCGTAACTGCCCCCGGTCTGCTCGCGCTGGCGCAGGAGATGCGCAAACTGGGCAAAGTGACTGTCTTTGCGCCGGACCGTAACTGGTCGGCTTCGGGGCATGTGAAGACGATGGACCGCCCTCTGCGGGTGCGGGAAACGCTTCTTGCCGACGGGACGTCTGCTTTTGCGTGCGACGGCGCGCCTTCGGACTGTGTTGCCCTGCCCTTGCTGGGGTTCATTCGGGAGGAGATTGACCTGGTGGTTTCGGGCATCAACCCGAATGCCAATATCGGTCACGATATTACCTACTCCGGCACAGTGACGGCGGCGATGGAGGCGGTCATTGCAGGGGTGAGGGGGATTGCGGTCTCGCTCAATTCGCCGGAGGGGCACAAGGGTCCGCTGGATTATTCGACGGCGGCGATTGTGGGCAGGCGCGTGGCGGAGAAGGTCATTGCGAACGGTTTGCCGGAGGGGGTGGTGTTGAACGTGAACGTGCCGTATCTGAAGGAAAGCGAACTGGCGGGGTATATGGTCACCCGGCAGGGGATGCGGGTGTACCGCGATGCGCTGGATGCGCGGGTGGATCCGCGCGGGAAGCCGTATTTTTGGATCGGCGGCGAGGCGCCCACCGGTGTGTTCGAAGACGGCACGGATTTCGGCGCGCTGGAGGACGGGTATGTGTCCATCACGCCGCTGCAGTTGGATTTGACGAGTTACAAGGCGATGGAAGTGCTGAGGAAGTGGGAGTTTTGAGGGGAGGGTGTGGGAAGCGATGATTGGTGATTGGTGGTTGGTATTATGAACTTTTTCAAAAAACTCTTCCGTAGTGATCCGATGAAGCCGGCGAAGCGGTATTACATCTTTCAGGTGAAATGCCGCCGCTGCGGCGAAATCATCGAAGGGCGGGTGGATTTAGACAATGACTTGAGCCTGAACGACGAAGGCGGCTATTTCGTCCGCAAGGGGTTAATCGGTGCGAACCGCTGCTTCCAGCAAATCGAAGTGGAATTAACCTTCAACTCGGAACGTCAGGTATTGGAGAAGACCATCAGCGGCGGAACTTTCGTGGAATAGACGATGCAATTCACATCCCCTCCCAATCAGCAAGCCTATTACGAACAAGTCTGGACTTTGGTGCGGCAGATTCCCAGAGGAAAGGTCGCTTCTTATGGGCAGATTGCGCTGATGCTGCCCATTCCGCCCGGCGTGGATTTCGAGACTTACAAAGCCTTCGGTCCGCGCTGGGTGGGCGGCGCGATGGCAGCCTGCCCCGACGACGTGCCCTGGCAGAGGGTCATCAATTCGCAGGGCAAAATCAGCGAGCGCCCCGGCGCGGAACGCCAGCGTCAATTGCTGGAGGAGGAGGGAATTGTGTTCGTAAAAGACAAGTTGGATTTCAAAAAGTACGGCTGGCGAGGTCCCGGCGACGAGGCGAGGCAGGAAAGTTTGTTTTAGGTGAAAGCAAAAATGGAAAATACGTATCGTTCCATGCGTTTTGGGAATTTAATAGTCCTTGGAATGATATTACTGGGCATCATATCCTTCTCCGTCTTCGCATACAACCTTGATCGCGGCGGCACGTATCACAACTCCATCAACCTTGCAGACCTCGACAACGATGGCGACATGGATGTCATTTTGCAGAACGTCCGCAACGAATCTGAATTTACAGCGTTCGCCGTTCTGACATTATGGTTCAACGAGGAGAACGGAACATTCACCCCCATGCGCATGGAAGATTATCAATCCGAAGCCGGCTGGGCTTCCACCGCCGGGGATGTGGATCAGGATGGCGATGCCGATCTGTTCGTTTATCATGGCTATCGCCTGCGAGTGGATTTCAATCTGGGAGGCGTGCAAGGCGGAAACCCTGGCGAGTTTGGGAGAAGTCAGTTCATTACTCAGCCACGCAGTGATGCACAATACGGCTCCCTGCTTTTGGGCGACCTGAACAACGACAACATCCTCGATGGGATTGTCACCGGTTGCTGCGGAAGAGTCTTCACATTGGATGCAGAAGACGACACACCAAATTTCACGTGGGTATGGATCAACGCATCCACCCCGACGGGAATTTTGGCTCCGCAATCGTCTGCCATATCCGCCCTTGATGGTTTGTCCCTGTCCGCCGCGGCTTTGGGCGACCTCGATAATGATGGTGATCTCGATCTTTTCGCCGCTGTGATTGCACCAAACGAAAGTCGAAACACTGACCCGTCCGATCGCGTTATTATCAACGATGGTTTGGGTAACTTTACAGACTCAGGTCAACGACTGGGAAACGCTGACAGCACATCGGTTGACCTGGGTGACATTGATAATGACGGCGATATGGATGCTCTTGTAGGGAACGAGAATGGTGCATATGTGTGGATCAATCAGGGTGGAAAGCAAAATGGTGAAGAGGCAGACTTTACTCTTTCCTCACAAATAATCTCTGGCTCTCAAACTCTAAAGGTTCTCCTCTCGGATTTCGACAATGACAACGACCTTGACGTCCTTATCGCAGGCATTAACAAGGCAATCCTATGGTGGAACGATGGGCAGGGTAATTTCACAAAATCAAATCAGAGTTTTCGTTACTCCAAACGCTATGGAATCATTGTTGGCGATTTCAACAACGACAACTCACCCGATGTATTTGTTGCGGAATATTCTGACAATTACAAGGTTTGGTATAACAACGGAAATGGAACATTCCGCACAAGAGCCTCTACCCCCTAAATTCACATTTTATCGCGTCAACTCCACCACCAGCGTATCCAGAGCCAGGTCGAGCGTGACCTGGCTTGTTTTCACCCCCTCGTCAATCTTCAACAGTCTGTGATAAATCGCTTCGAGCGTTTCCATCGAAAAGTGCGCGGCTTGCTGGGCGGTCTTTTCCGCCACAAAGGGATGCACGCCAAGCGCGCGCGCCACATCGTCCTTGTTGCCGCGTCCGTCCAATATCTCGCGCGCCTGCAGCAACAGGCGGAATTGCCGCACTACCATCCCCCACAGCGCAAAGGGGTCATCGGTTTCGAGCAGGCGGTGCAGGAGACGCTGGGCAGACTTGCCGTTGCCGTTCGAGAGGGCGTCCACGAAGTCAAACACCGACTGCTGTGAGGTGACAATGCACACCGCCTCCACATCCTCGACCTTGACCGGGCGCGCCCAATTGACATACGCCAGCAGTTTGGCGATTTCCATCCCCGCCTGACGCGTATCCACGCCGACCATGTCCTTGAGCATTTCGGCGGCGCGCAGCTCGATTTGCCCGCCCTGATTCTTCGCCTCGTTGACGATCCAGCCGGTCATATCTCGCAATTTCGGGAGCATGAAGGCTTTGGTTTGAATCAACCTGCTGTTCTTTTCCGCCCATTTGACCAGCCAGTGTTTGTCGGCGTCGCGCGGCTCGATAGTTTCGTACATCACCAGCCGGGTGGTCTCTGGGGTCTTCTCGATGTATTCCAGAAATTTCTTTCTCGAAGAGGCGTTGTTATATTTCGCGGAGGGGTTCGCCAGCAACACCAGCCGCCGCTTTGCAAGGAATGGCATGGCGTTGAGCGCGTTGTTCAGGTCGTCTTCGCTGACGGAACGCGCGTCGAGGCGGGCGGTGTTCATGTCCGCGCTGGTGGGGTCGGGAAAGTCTGCCTCGAATTCTTTGAGTTTGCGCGAGATGGCGAATTCGTCGTTGCCGAAGAGGAAGAAGAGGTTGGGCATGTTTTTTTTTCACCGCGAAGGCACGAAGAGCGCGAAGGGGAAATTAATCTTCGCGAAGAATTATGGAATCTTTGGGACCTTCGCGGCTTGGCGGTTAACTTTTCGTGATGATGCGGTGCACACCCTGGCGGACGAGGCGAACATCAACGATCCGCATGTTCCCCAAATCGGCTTCGGTGGTGATGTATTTCTGGAGCCAGGGACCGAGGGGCTTGCTGAGGAAGTATCCGAACAGGGCGAGCGCCAGGGCGAAGGGGACGAGGAGAAGCCTCCAGCGGGTGGATTTGGCTCCTCGAAGCGGCGTCCAGGCAAAGGTCGCGGGAAGAACCGCCGCGGCGACGAGGTTGGTGCCGCAGCCGGGGTGGACGGCGAGTCCGCTTTCGCCGTTTTTGAGTCGGGCAAAGGCTTCCGCCGCCGCGGATTTCACATCTTCGGTTCGAAAATCGCCGAGCAGGAAAAAGCCCGTCGGGTTGGAATGCCCCGCCATGCTTTGATTGCGGTATGTGCGCGCGAGCAGGTGCAGCGTGGCATGTTCGAGCGCATGGTTGCGCCGCGTTTCGAGAATGAGGGGAAGTTGTAGAAGCATGTGACGATTATACATGCAACGGATGATGGATGTCATGCGGAATAGAGGCGCTCTTTATGGGAGTTTAATCAAAACTTCCACAAACTACGTTGTCAATTCAAATAAAAGAGAGACAATACAACCAAAATATTACGAGGCTCCCATGTCAGAGAAAAACCGCGCCAACAGCAAATCGCACATGCCGAAGGATTCGTTTTTGTTCGAGAAGATTGTCCCCGTCTCGCTGGTAGTGATGGGTGTCGTTATGCTCGGGTTGATTCTGTTCGCCGCGGGGGTTCTGCTGGGGTTCGTTAAATTCTAGTTCAGGAGAAAAGCATGTCCATCAATCACATCCTTCCGTTCATTTCGACTGTGATCATGCTGTATTTCACGGTCAGCGTCCTGCAGAGATTCTTCGTGCGCCGTCAGGCGCATTTTCTGTTCTGGGGCATCGGGCTGGCGATGTTCGGCGCGGGGAGTTTTGCCGAAGCCTACCTTGCCCTCGCCTGGAACAAGTGGGTTTTCTTCGTCTGGTACCTGTTTGGCGCGGCGTTGAACGCCGCCTGGATCGGTCACGGGACGCTGTACCTGCTGGTGCGCAAGAAGTGGGTGCATGCGGTAACGGCGCTGCTCGTGTTGGGCAGTCTGTTTGCGGCGAATCTCATGCTGCAGGCGATGCCGAAACTGGACGAGGCGGTCTTCACCACAGACAGGATCATCAGCGAGCAATACGGAACGAAGGTTTTGGAACCAGGCGAGACCGTCCCTGCCGGCGCGCAGACCGTCACCACCACCTATCGCGGCAAGGAAGTGACCGCTGTGCGCGGCATTTTGCCGCTCGGCACGCCTGTCCGTTTGACAACTCCGTTCTTCAACATCTACGGCTTGCTGACGCTGGTGGGCGGCGCAATCTATTCCGCGTATCTGTTCTGGCGCAAGCGCGTGATGCCCAACCGCGTCATCGGCAACGTGTTGATTGCGGCAGGCGCGCTGTTGATCGGATTCGCCAGCACGCTCACCCGCCTCGGTTATGGGGAGTATCTGTATCTCGGCGAATTGTTCTCGGCAATTTTGATGTTTGCAGGGTTCCGCTTTGCCGCCCGCCCGCAGCCTGATGAGGTCGTCCAACCCGTCGCTGCCGCGGCGGATTAGTTGACACAACAAAAAGAGCCGCGCTTCATGCTGCGGCTCTTTTTTGATTCTCAATGATTCGCATGTTCCAGTTTGCGATACGTCTCCAATAAACTGATCAAAATATCGTCGGTGAAGGTGTGGATTTTGGTGTACATCTCGGCGGCGCGTTTGGCGGGGACATTCGCCTCGCCGTACACCTTAATCACGGATTCAATCAACGCATCGCGGAAGAACAGGAACGCCTTTGCCGCATCCACGTAACTGAGGCTATAGCGGCGGGCGCGCGAGGCGTATTCGTAACCGATAGCGTACGCCTCCGTGGCGGCTTCCGCGCCGCTGGTGGCGATGTACGTCATCAACCCCTGGAACAACGAACGCGCACTCAAGCGATATTGCATGCGGGCGTCCTCATCCAGTTTTTGATACCAGGATTCCTCCTGAAGACGTCCCTCCGAAATCTGCATGCGGACGTTCTTCACCACTTCGTTCATCATCCCCTCGGGTTCGAGCGCTTCTTCTCTGGACCTTGAATTGGATTCTGCCCAAAGGAGGATTTCACTGCGCTTATAGCGGCGGTGCCCGCCCTGCGTCTTGTGGACGGGCAGCGCGCCCTTATCGGACCACAGCCGCACCGTGCTGGGATGCACGCCGAGCAGATCTGCCGCATCGCTGAGGGTAAGCCATTCGTCTGTCATCGTTGCCTCGATGCGCAGCGGACGTCCTCGAACGTCCATGATTGGCGCAAGAGTGCGCCTCCTGCGCGATACAAATTCAATCCGCCACCGCGGCAACCCTCTCGGTAAAGGAAGGTTCGTGCGCTTGCTTCTGGAATGCGCCGACGTCAATGCGGTAGAGCATGATCGCCGCAATGAACATCATCAGCGCTTCGATGCCAAAGACAACAAGATAACCGTGCAGGGCGTCGCCTGTGACCTGCGTGGCGACATCCGCCACCACGCCCGCCATGAGCAGACCGACGAGACGCGAGAGTCCGTTCGAGAAGCCCCACGCGCCGATGTAGAGACCGACCTTTTCGGGAACGGTCAGGTCGAACATGAGCGAGAGATTGGCGATGGTGGAGATGCCTGTGCCAAATCCGAGCAGGGTGATGCCGATGTAGAAGGCGCTTGTACTGGCGGTGACTCCGCTGAGGACGATGGTCAGGAAGCCAAGCAGCGCGCCGAGGTTGCCCGATTGGGCGACGTATTTCTTCCTGACGCGCCCATCGAGGATGCCCGCCACAATAAAAGCGATAAGCGTGAAGGTGTTGGTGATGGAGACGATGCGCGAGGTCTGCGCCAGCGACATGCCAAAGGCTTGAGCGGCAAAGGGTTCGAGCAAAACGTCCTGCCCGAGGATGGCGGCAAGAAGCAGGAGCAGGTAGAAGAAGAAGATTTTCGCTACGCGGTTTTCGGTGATGGCGGCAGTCATCTGTTTGACGGTGTAGGTGTCGGCTTTGGCGGGGGAGGAGGAAAGGCTGACGTGCGGTTCCAGTTTGAAGAGACCGACCAGGCCCAGGGTCAGGGCGGAGGCGGCGACGATGAGGAAGGCGCGTTCGAGGGTGAGGGGGTCAAAGGTCGGGACGAGGCGGCTGAGGCTGATGCCCGTCGCAATCAAGCCGATGACCATGAGCGTGAACATGGTGGCGATGGTTTTGCCGCGTCCCTTTTCGCCTGAGAGTTCGGAGGCGAGGGAGAGGTAGGAAACTGCGGAGAGGTTGTAGCCCATCCCCCACGCGCCGAAGGCAAGGACGCCCGCAACGATGCCGAGCGTGAAGTTTTCGCTGATGAGGATGGCAACCTGCGGCGAGACGGCAACGCCGATGACGCACAGCAGAAGCCCCGCGAGGATGTAGGGCGTGCGGCGGTAGCCGAGGATGGGATGACGGTCTGAGAAGGAGCCGATGGCAACTTGAACGGGCGAGAGCAGGTAGGGGAAAATGGCGAGGAGTGTGAAGAGGGTTTTGGAGATGCCGAGGTCGAAGATCATGACGCGGTTGAGGGTGCTGTTGATGGGGACGAGCGTCATGGCGACGGCGGTGTGGATGAGGGCGAGTTGGAGGCGTTTGAGGAACATGGTTGGTGATTGGTGGATTGGTGGATTGGTAGATTGGTAATTGGTAGAGTGGTAAGTGGTGGAGTGGTTGAGGTTAAACGGAGCAAGGGCGAAAATTGCGCCCTCGCCATCTGTGAGGTAATTTTAGATGTAATTTTCGGCAGAACAATGTAGATTTACGTAGAATTTTACTAGAGTTTTGTGAGCAAACCACCGTCCCGAGGCTGAGCCGATGGAGTCTTCGGGACGGTGGATTATCTGCTCACTCACCTTACGCGGCGGCGTGAGATTTATCTCGCGGTTTCGGGCGACATGAATATCGCGGCGCGGCTGAACTGCGTAACATCAGCGGCTCACTTTTTGAATTGCTCGATGAGCGCGTCGTATTTCTGCTTCAGTTCAGGCGAGGGATCGCCTCCGTCGAAGTTGAGGAAGACCTTGAAGGCGGCGTTGCCGCGGCGGTCGAAGAATTGGAAACTGAGCGCTTCGTGCTTGTCGAGGTGGCTGGGTTTACGGAAGGCAAAGACCGAAGCCAGTTCCCAGCCGCGGATGTGCATATCGAGCGAGTCGGTGCGGATGTTGAGAAAGCCGTCCCTGACCCAGAACTTGCCGAAACGACCGAAAACTTCGATGGTGGCGGCTCCGTTCGAGAGGATGACCGTCACGTCGCCGAGCGGCTCGAAGGCGCGGATAATCTCCTCCCAGCGCGCCGGATCGAGCTCGCAGGCGGTGTCGCCTTCGAGGGCGCGCAGGATGTCCACTTCGGGGATGTGCAGTTGGTGGGCGAGCATGAGCGTCATCTGCGAGCGGTCAGCGTTGTACGCCTCGCGGATGGCGGCAAGGCGTTCCTCCTGCGCGAGGTGGGGGCTGAGGGGAGCGGCGATCTGGAACATGGTTCGACTGCCTGAATTACGCGCCCGCCCGCGCAATGTTTTCGGTTTTTTGGCTCGAGCGCTGAAGCCCAAGACCGATGGCGGCGAAGTAGGCGACATAGGCGATGACTTCGGTCAGGTCGGGGGAGGGGTTATAGCCGAACAGCGCGCTCATCAACTGACCCAATACGGATTCCTTGCTGAGAATGAAACTGACGTCCCAGACATTTTCCACGATGGCTGGCAGCCAGCCGACTTCGATGAATTCGTGAATACCGTGAGCGAATAAGCCCGCCGCAAAGAAAATGAGCAGCACGCCAGTCACCTGGAAGAAGCGGCGCAGGTCGAGGCGCACCGTGCTGGCAAAAAGAGACCATCCCAGCAGGACAGCCGTTCCCAAGCCAAGCGCCGCGCCCAGCAGGGTTTGAACGGAGCCAGCCACAAATCCCGCTGCGGTAAGAAAAAGAGCCAGTTCGATGCCTTCGCGCAGGACGGCGATGAAGGCGACAAAAAAGACGGCGCGTTTGCCAAAGTGCGAGGCGCGATGGATATCTGCTTCGAGGGCGGTTTTCAGGGTGCGCGCATGTCCGCTCATCCAGAAGATCATCCAGGTGAGCAGGGCGGCGGCGAGCAGCATGGTAAAGCCTTCGAAGATGGCTTCGGCGGCGCCTTCCAATTCAAGCCCCAGCAGGGTCAAAAGTACGGCGCTCAGGATGCTGAGGGCAACCGCGCTCAATGTGCCAAACCATACGGCTGGGGCAAGGTCGGAGCGTTTGATGAGACGCACCGCGCCCAGCAAAATTCCGATGATCAGAGCGGCTTCGATGCCCTCGCGAAGGGAAAGCAGGTAACTTGAAAGCATTTAATCCTCCGATGGAGTTTTTTGTTGTGATGGGGATGTTATAATCGGGATAAATTTAATAATCTAGATATAAATAGTAAATTTCGTTTGCACCCATTTGCAATCCGTTTTCAACCAGGTTGATAAATTTCTTACCACGAAGAACACAAAGGTCACAAAGGTACATGTCTGTCAGTCCCGCCATGCGGCGCTATGCCGCTGAAATCTACCGCCTCCAACATGACCATGAGCAGGTTCCGCTGTCGCTGCTCAGCGAACACGTCGAAGCCTCGGCGCAGGCAATTTCGACAATGGTCAAGCGCCTGCACAAAAGCGGATACCTCGTCCATGAGCCGTACCGCGGCGTGCGCCTGACCCCCGAAGGCGAGCGAATCGCCATGCCGTCTCTGCGCCGCCACCGCCTGACGGAGATGTTCCTGGTGAGGGTGATGAAATATGACTGGGCAACCGCTCACGAATTGGCGGATACCTTCGAGAAGGGCGTCAACGAGGAAATCGAAGACCGCATGTTCGAGTTGGCGGGGCGTCCGACGCGCTGCCCGCATGGGGAGCCGATTCCGTCGAAGGAGGGGATCATGCCGGAGGTCCGCGATGAGCCGCTGTTGGAGGTGCCGTCGGGTTCGGATTGCATCGTCAGCCGCGTCCGCACGCATGACTTCGAGAAACTGCGCTACATCGGCGAACTGGGTCTCGTGCCTGGGACGCCGTTCCACCTGCTGAGCTGCGCCCCGTTCAAGGGACCGCTGCGCCTGCAGATGAAGCCGCAGGATCACATCATCGGCTATGAACTCGCCGCTTCGCTGTGGGTGGAGGTGACGAAACGCGGCGAGGGGAATAAACTGCCGCCGTTGAAGACGCCGATGAAGAGGTAGGAAAAAACGTCCCGAAGGAAAAGCCCCTTCGGGACGTTGCAGTTATCGGGGCGGAGTGAAGCGTCGTACATCCTTCTTGTGAAATTTGTGACATACGTCATTGTCCGAAATCGGGGGACGGTGAAATAATAAGGTCAACCATAAAATTTTCAGAAGGTTTACCTTATGTCTCTGCCGCACATGAGCGAAAGCACGGAAATGTATCTGAAGGCGCTGGCTGAACTGGGCGACCGTCATGTGGCGATTGCCCGTCTCGCTGAGCGGCTAGGCGTGACGCCCGTCTCCGCCAATGAGATGATGCGGCGGCTGGGCGAGCAGGGGCTGGTGGCGCACACGCCGTACAAGGGCGTGACGCTGACCGAGAAGGGGCGCGAGGCGGCGGCGAACGTCTTGCGGCGGCAAAGGCTGTGGGAGGTGTTCCTGTACGAGCATTTGAAAATCGAGTGGTCGAAGATTTACGAACTTGCCTGCTCGCTCGAACACGCCACCGCTCCCGAAGTGACCGAGGCGCTGGCGGCTTTTTTGGGGAACCCGACGGTCTGCCCGCGCGGCAACCCGATTCCCGATGCGAACGGGACGTTTGCGCCGCTGGAGGGGAAGTCGCTGCGCGAGACGGCGGCGGGCGAAACGGTGACGGTGCGGGCGGTCAACGCCACCTCCACCGAAGTGCTCAAGTATTTGCAGGAGAAGGGCATCCTGCCGGGGCAGAGGGTGACCGTCATCGAAGCCGCGCCGCTGGAGGGTCCGCTCACCCTCCTGGTGAACGAGAGGGAGGTCGCGCTGGGGCTTTCGATGGCGGAGTTTGTGGTTGTGGAAAAGACCGTGGACAGTGGACGGTAGGCTGCAGCAGGTTCAACTTCATTGCAACAAAGGAAAACCATGTCCGAACCCATCCAACTTCATCTTCTCCGCCCCGGGCAAAGGGCGGTCATTGCCAAAATCAACGGGAACGGCGCACTGCGCCGGCGCTTCGTGGAAATGGGCATCGTCAAAGGCGAGACGATTTTGATCGAGCGCCATGCTCCGCTGGGTGACCCGGTGGAATACCTCATCAAGGGCTATCACCTTGCTTTGCGCAAGGAGGAAGCCGCCCATATCGAAGTGATCCCGCACGGAGAGGCGCATGGCTGACATCACCATCGCGCTGGCGGGAAACCCCAACGCCGGCAAGACCACCATCTTCAACGCGCTGACGGGTCTGCGTCAGCACACGGGCAACTGGCCCGGTAAAACCGTCGAGAAGAAGGAGGGTGAAATCGAATACGGCGGGAGAACCATCAACATCGTGGATTTGCCCGGTACGTACAGTCTCACCGCCTATTCGCCTGAGGAAATCATCGCCCGCAATTTCATCATCGAGGAGCGCCCCGACGTGGTCGTCAACGTGGTGGATGCGACCAACCTCGAGCGCAACCTGTATCTCACTCTGCAACTGCTCGAACTGGAAGTGCCCGTCGTCCTCGCCCTCAACATGACCGACGAACTGCAAAAGGACGGCGCAGCCATCAACGTGGACGAACTCTCGCAACTGCTGGGCAACATTCCCGTCGTGCAGACCGCTGCCAACAAAGGCAGGGGCATTTCCGAACTTATCGACAGAGCCGTGCGGGCGGCGAGAAAAAATTAACCACTGAGACACGGAGACACTGAGAAAAATTTTTAACTCACCTTACGCGGTGGCGCGAGATTTATCTCGTGGTTTCAGGCGACATGAATGTCGCGGCACGAATGAACTGCGTAACGTCAGTTTTTAAAATCTCTGTGACTCAGTGTCTCCGTGGTTCAAACCAAGTGACACACAATGACCATTGCAACTCCCCTCTTCCAACTCGACTACGGCGGCAAGGTCGAACGTGAAATCGCCAAACTCCTCGCCGCCTTCGACGAACTGCAATTCGACACGGGGCGTTACCCCAAACGCTGGCTGGCGCTCAAACTGCTCGAAGCCGATGAAGACATCCTTCAGCGCGTGAGCAGTATGCCCAACGGCGAACGGGTCATCGCCCTGGCGCACCAAGGAGCCGCTCACCTGAAAGACATGCTCGGCGACGACGTGGACCTGCTCACCGCCGACCGCCGCTACGGCTACATCAACGGCGTCGTGCGCCAATCCCTGCGCCGCCCGCTCGTCAACCGCCTCACCCTCACCGACCGCGTGGACGACATCGTCACGCACAAGTGGCTGGGACTGCCCGTCTTCTTTACGGTGATGTATGTTGTCTTCCGCCTTGTGATTGACGTTTCATCCCCTTTTCTGGATTGGACGGATGCGGTCATCAACGGACCGATTGCCCGCTGGCTGCGCCTCTTTCTGGACCTCGTCTCTGCTCCCGCGTGGACGCGTTCCCTCGTCGTTGACGGAATCGTCGCCGGGGTTGGAGGCGTGCTGGTGTTCGTCCCCGGGCTGTTGATGTTGTACTTCTTCCTTGCCCTGCTCGAAGACTCGGGTTACATGTCCCGCGCCGCCTTCGTGATGGATCGTTTCATGCGCGTGGTGGGCTTGCACGGCAAATCGTTCATCCCCATGATTCTCGGCTTTGGCTGTGCTGTCCCTGCGATTTACGCCACCCGCACCATCCCCAGCCGCCGCGACCGTGTGCTGACGGCGCTGCTCGTGCCGCTCATGTCCTGCTCGGCGCGGCTGCCCGTCTATGTTGTGTTCGGTCTGGCCTTCTTTGGTGCGCGCGCCGGGACGGTCATCTGGGCGATGTACGCGCTGGGAATCGTTGTGGCAATGCTCGCAGGCATGGTCTTCACGCGGACGATTCTCAAACCTGATGTCGCCTCGGCATTCGTGCTGGAATTGCCTCCCTACCGTCAGCCCGCGCTGAAGAGCGTCCTCATCCACATGTGGGAAAACACGCGTGAATTCGTCCGCAAGGCGGGGACGACCATCCTGCTGGCGTCGGTGGTGATGTGGACGTTGCTCAATCTTCCCTGGGGTGTGGCGGATCAGCGTGACTCCTTTTTCGGCAAAGTCAGCGGCGCGATTTCGCCCGTTTTTGCCCCGCTGGGCTTCGGCAACTGGGAGACGGGCGGCGCGCTGGTGAGCGGATTCATGGCGAAGGAAATCGTCGTCAGCACGCTGAGTCAGGTCTATGTGGGCGGGGAGGCAAACCAGAGTGACGAGGAAACAACTTTCGGCGAAGACCTGATCGAAATCGGTCGGGGATTCGCGGAGGCGGCAGTCAGTTCGGGGAAAATTCTGTTGAGCATCCTCCCCGGCGTGAATCTCGTGGACGAGGAAGCGGAAACGGAAGACACCGCCCTGAGCATTGCCCTGCGGGAACGGTTCACGCCGTTGAGCGCGGTCTCATTGCTGGTGTTCGTCCTGCTGTATGTGCCGTGCGTCGCCACGCTCGGCGCGATCAGGCATGAGTTCGGCGGATCCTGGGCTGTGACTTCCGCCATCTATCAGACTGCGGTTGCATGGTTCGCCGCCTTCCTCGTCTATCAGGGCGGACGCCTGCTTGGGCTGGGATAAACCGTCCATGCTGAATCAGATCATTGCTTTGTTGGAAGCGAAAGAGAACGGGCTGAGTCTCTCTGAAATCAGCCGTGCGCTGGAAGCCCAGCCGTCGGCGGTTCTCTCCATGATCGAGTTGCTGGTCAGGAAAGGGAAACTGCTGGAGATCGGTCCCAATGGTCAATGCTGCACGACCTGCGCGGCTCAGTCCGAGTGTAATTTGCTCAAGGCAAGAGGGAAGAGGTATATGGTCGCGGCGTCTGTTCTGCAAAGTTAAATCATCAGCCGCGGGTTTCACCGATTTTCACTGATTTTGATCCGTGAGAATTCGTGAAATGCACAGCGGGAAATTCTTGAAATCTACTTTCCCTTGATCATCTGCCTCGCCACCTGCATCAACTCATGGGCGGAGCGCAGAGTCCCTTCGCCCACTTCGCCGAGCATTTGCGAGAGTTCGAGCAGGCGCGCCTCTCCGTCCAGCCGTTCGACGCGGGTCAGGGTGCGGTTGCCCTGTACCAACTTCTGCACCTGATAATGCTCGTCGCCGAAGACCGCCAGTTGCGGCAGGTGTGTGACACAGAAGACCTGATGGCTGCGCGAGAGATTCCACAACTTCTGCCCAACGGTCATGCCCACGCGCCCGCCGATGCCCTGGTCAATTTCATCGAAGATGAGCGAAGGCACTTCGTCGGCGCGGGCGAGGACGTTTTTGAGCCCCAGCATCAGGCGCGAGGTCTCGCCGCCCGAGGCGATTTTGACCAGCGGTTTGAGTCCCTCGCCGGGGTTGGGGGCGATGAGAAATTCCACTTTGTCGAATCCGTTCTGGTCGAAGGCGACGCGGTCGCCGTTGCCGAGGGGAATGCCGTTTGGGTCGGGCTTGGTCTGAAAATCCACGCGGAATTTGGCGGCAGACATCCGCAAATCGTTGAGTTCGGCTTCGATGCCCCTGCTCATCGCCTCCGCCGCCGACTTGCGTTTGTCACTCAACAGGCTTCCCTGTTTCGCCAGCGCGTCGAGCAATTTCGCTTCCTGCAATTCCAGTTCTTCGATGCGTTCCGCCGCGCCGGTGATGGTTTCGAGTTGTTTGCGAGCGTCCTGTCCGTAGGCGATGACCGCAGGGATGCTCCCGCCGTACTTGCGCTTCAGGGAGTGGAGCAGGTCGAGGCGTTCCTCCACTTCATCGAGCCGTTTGGGGTTGAATTCGATTTCGTCGAGATAATTCCGTAAACTGTGAACAATCTCGGACAGGGTGTCGAGCAGGACCTCCGCCTGATTCGCCAGTTCGCTTTGGGCGGGGTCGAGTTTTGCCAGCGCGCCGAGCGCCTGCGCCGCCTGCCCGATCAGGTCGCTGGCGGCGGGCATATCGGGCGAACCCTCGTCGAGGATGGCAAGCGCCTCCTGCGCGTTCTGCGCCAGCGACTCGGCGTTGGCAAGGCGGTCGCGTTCTTTGCGAAGTTCCTCGTCCTCGCCCGGCTTGAGGCGCGCGGATTCGATTTCCTCCACCTGATAGGTCAGCATTTCGATGCGGCGGTCGGCATCCGCCTGCGCTTTGCGGAGTTCGTTCAACTCGCGGCGCAGGTTCAAGAGGGAGTGATAGGTCTGGCGATACTCGCTGAGGGGACGCGCAATTTCGGCGTAGCGGTCGAGCAAGCCCAGGTGTGCGCGTGAATCAAGAAGGGATAAATGCTCGGCTTGTCCATGAATATCCACCACGAGCGCGCCGATTTCCTTCAAGAGCGAGACCGCCACCGTCCGCCCGTTGACGCGCGCCACACTGCGCCCCTCTTTGCGGATTTCGCGGGAGAGGGTGACGTAATCGGGATCGTCCATCAACTCTTCGCGTTTCAGAATCTCATGCACCGCTTCCCGCTCTGGACCTTTCAGCTGGAACACACCCTCGACCAGCGCGGCGTCTGAATCCGTGCGGACGTAGGTCGTATCCGCCTTGCCGCCAATGAGCATGACTACGGCGTCGAGGATGATGGACTTGCCCGCGCCCGTCTCGCCGGTGAGGATGATGAGGCCGGGACCGAAGCGCAAATCGAGTTTATCTATGATGGCAAAGTTTTGGATGTGGAGTTCGGTAAGCATGAAGTAGCTTTTTATCGAAACAATTGGATTCCAGAGAGGCGGGTATATACAACGGGAACGGCAATGAAAAGATAGATGACCTGAAAGATGACGCCGAACAAATCAAAGAATAGAATTTGAAAGAGAAGCGCCGGCAATGCGCCCAGCGCCACGCCCGCGCCGACGGTAAGGAAAAGATTGCGCGCCCGCCGCTTGCGGACGACAAATCGCACCGCCTCGGCAATGAGAGCGCCAGCCGTCGGCGCACCCGCCGCAATGATGAACCAGCCAAAAAAGCCGATTCCGCCGATGAGAATCACAAGGAAGGAGGCAATCCCCGAAAGGACAGCCGCCACGAAAAAACCGACGATGTAATCGTACCATTCGGCTGTGTTGAAGATCTTCTGCTGTCCCTTCACGCATTCCTTACAGCGATACCCCGTGGGGGTGCGGGTGGCGCACGAAACGCAGATGGGACGCTCACAGGTGGCGCAGCGCAGGGTCGTTTCGCGGGCGGGGTGAACGTAGCAATAGAGTGTTTCGGTTGTTGTCTCGGTCATCTTGGTAATCCCAACGAGTTTTCGTTCATGTGAGCGGTCAGGTTGCGGTAGAAGTAGCCGGGGTCGCCAAAACGGACAAATTGCGCGGTCACATCTGCAGCGCGCACATCCACGCGGTCATCTTCCATCAGGGTGATGGACGGCTGTCCGTCAATGCTCAAGACGGCGTTCTCGCTGTTCACCCGAATACTGACCATCGAACCTGCGGCAAGCACCACCGCACGATCGACAGAAAGATGCGGGGCAATCGGCACGAGCAGGATGTTGCGAAGTTCGGGCGGCAGGATGGGTCCACCTGCGGCGAGGGCATAAGCGGTGGAACCCGTTGCAGTAGAGGCAATCAAACCGTCGGCAACGTAACTGGTCAACTGACGCCCGTCCACAAACGCCGTCAGCCGAACGGGGCGCAAGGTTTGTCCGCGCCCGACAACGACTTCGTTCAACGCATCCCACGAGCCGACAATCTCACCTGCGCGAACGTGTTCGGCGTGCAGCATCATGCGGTTCTCGATCCACGCTTCGCCCGCCAGCAGTTTATCGAAATACTCGCGCCACTCGTGGCGATCCACCTGAATGAGAAAGCCGATATTCCCCAGGTTCACGCCGAGAATCGGCACCCGGCTCGGCGCGCAGAGATGCCCCGCCCGCAACACACTCCCGTCGCCGCCCGCGATGATGAGCAGATCGAAGTCTCCCGCGCGCACCCGTTTCCGCAACTCTTCGTCGTAAATCGAACCGTGCGGCGCGTCCAGTCCCTTTTCCTTGAGATATGCCGCCATTGCCGCAACTTCCGTAAAGGCTTCGGGCATTTTCGGGTAGGCTGTCACTACGGGATGTTTGGGAATGAACGGCTCGGACATGACAAATGAATTATACCCTTACGCCAACGACTGCCCGCAGACATGGCGGAATCCGCATCGCTTACAACGGGACGCCTGTTCGTGCGACCGAGAGACCTCTTGCCTGCGCTCGTCCCTTTTCATCTCCGCCAGCAGGTCGAGCAGGGACGCTTCCAACTCGCGCGTGTATTCCACCGCAAAGTCGCGCCCCTCGTAGTGAATGATTCCGTATGGCGGGCGCTTTTGATAGGTCTTTTCCACCAGCAAACAATACGAAGCCAGTTGAAAGATGTGCGAGTCGTATGGCGCATCGGGCGCGCGCCCCGATTTGACCTCCACAGGGATGATTTGCCCGTTCTTTTCAATGAGGTAATCGGGCTTGCCCGTCAGGTCGAGGGCGGCGTAGTAAAGCGGTTTTTCCACTTTGTTCCAGCCGTGCGTGTCGGTGTAGATGACGCGCCCGCCGGGCAGCCCTGCGGCTCTCCGCTGGCGGCTCGACTGCCAGAAGAAGAGGAAGGCTAGGAAAAGGAGGAGGAGGGCGAAATAGAGCATGAGAGTAGTAACGGATGATCAGTGATCAGTAATCGGTGTAATGGAGGCTAAAGAATTTGAACCGTGCAATATGCCACCAGCATGGTCAGCGCAATCAACAGGAAAATCAACCCGACTGTGCGCGTGAGCGTGGACGCCAGTACCTGACGTCCATGCCGGGCATGGAGTTCGGTTCCAGCCGCGAGTTCAGCCTGGTTCAACGGTTCGACGCCCTGCTTCCTGTACCACCAGGCGCGGCGGCAGTAGAGGTAGGTTCCGATGTCGGATGAACGGATGATGGGCATGGCAGGAGTATAGCACAAATTTTCTAAATCGAGGCGGAGTATAATCGCCGCATGAGCCATTTCAACTTCTATCATCCCATCGAAGTCCGTTACGGGGATTTGGACCCGCAGGGACACGTCAATAACGCCAAGCATCTGACCTATTTCGAGCAGGGACGCATCGCCTATATGATCGAACTGGGGCTTTTCACAAAGGACCAATCGTTCATGGAAATCGGAGTCATCCTTGCCGATGTGCATATTACCTACCATGAACCCGTCTATTTCGGGCAAAAGATCAAGGTGGGGGTTCATGCGGCAAAATTGGGGAACAAGTCCATGACGTGGGAACAAAACGTCGTGGATGCGGAAACGGGCAGGGTGCTTTCCAAAGGTGAGGTGGTCATGGTGACGTATGATTACCGGCAGGGAAAGACAATCGCCATTCCGCATGAGTGGCGGGAGAAGATCAAGGCGTTCGAAGGTTTGAAAGTTTGAACGTTGGCAGGTTTGAACGTTATAACCTGCCAACCTGTAAACTTGTGACAACATAAGAGGAGAATCATGTCATTACCAGCCATCAACCAGGAATATTTCGTCGACTTTCTCGTCAAGCTGCTCAACATTCCCTCCCCCACCGGTTTTGCGGAGCCTGCAATTGCATTCGTGGAGAAGGAACTCTCGCAATACGAACAACTCGAATTATCACGAACCCGCAAAGGCGCGCTGGTGGCAAAATGGACAGTGCAAAGCGATCTGCCGCCCGTCGCATTGACCGCCCATGTGGATACGCTTGGCGCGGTGGTAAAAGAGATCAAGCCCAACGGACGGTTGAAGTTGAGCCGCATTGGCGGGGTACAGTGGAACAGTGTGGAAACCGAAGGGGTCTGGGTATTCACGTCGAAGGGCGGGAAGATTCGCGGGTCAGTGCTGATTGACAAGGCGTCGGGGCACATCTACGGCGGCGAGGGAGGCAGAACGCCGCGCGATGAAGACCACATGGAAGTCCGCCTGGACGTGAAGACCACCAGCGAAAAGGAAACCCGCGACCTGGGAATCAACATCGGCGATTGCGTAGCGTTCGATCCGCGCGTGGAAGTGACGAATGGCTTCATCCGCTCGCGGTTTCTCGACGACAAGGCGTGCGTGGCAAATCTCGTTGCGGCGATCAAGTCAATGGCAGAGGCAGGTCGAAGTCCGGCGCGAACCGTGTACTTCCACATCTCCAATTACGAGGAGGTCGGTCACGGCGCGGCGGCGGGCATCCCCTCGGAGGTGGCAGAATTGGTCACAGTGGATATGGCGGTCGTCGGCGACGGACAGGAGTCGGATGAGTTCCATGCCACGCTGTGCATCAAGGACAGCGGCGGGGTTTATCACGAGGGGTTGAACAGGAAGTTGCGCGCGCTCGCTGAAAAACACGGCATTCCATACAAGACCGACGTGTATCCGTTCTATGGTTCGGACGGCGAGGCGTTCTGGCGCGCAGGCGGCGATGTGGCGCTGGCGCTGATCGGTCCCGGCATAGACGCCTCGCACAATTACGAACGCGCCCACGTGGATGGCTTGAACGCCACGACGAATTGGATCATGGCATATCTTTTGGAAAATTAAAGACTGGAGATTGGAGAATTGAAACTCGACGCTGCACTTCCCATTGTCGGTTTGAAAGACGTCCCCGCGATTGCAAAAGCCGCAGAGGAGATCGGATTCGACGTGCTGTGGACTCAGGAGACTCAACACGACCCCTTCCTGCCCTGCGCCTTGATCGCCGAACATACGGCGCGTCTCAACTTCGGGACAGCGATTGCTGTTTCCTTTGCGCGTTCTCCTGCGAATTTAGCCTACACCGCCTGGGACCTCGCCGCACAATCCGGCGGACGGTTCATTCTTGGGCTTGGCACGCAGGTCAAGGCGCACATCGAGCGCAGGTTCGGTCAGCCGTGGCCCGAGTCGCCGGTGAAGAAACTGCGCGAGCAAATCGAGGTCATCCGCGCATTTTGGGATTGCTGGCAGAACGGCGCAAAGTTGAACTATCGCGGTGAGTATTACAAAATCACGCTCATGTCGCCGTTTTTTCAGCCCCCACCCCTGCCCTCCCCTGTTTTCGAGGGGAATGGAGTGGGGCTGGGTGGGGCTATCCCCATCTATATCGCCGGCGTGAATACGGGACTGGCAAAACTGGCAGGCGAACTGTGCGAGGGTTTCCATGTGCATCCGTTCCACACTCCGCGTTATTTGAAGGAGGTCATTCTGCCTGCCATCGAGGAGGGGGCGGGCAAAGCAAATCGCAAGAGGCAGGATGTGGCGATTTCGGTCACGGCTTTCATCGCCGTCACGCCCGAAGAGATGAACTTTGCCCGCGCGCAGGTGGCGTTTTACGCATCCACCCCGTCCTACCGCGCGGTGATGGAGTTGCACGGCTGGGGCGGAATTGCGGAGACGTTGTCCGCGCACGCAGCGAAGGGCGAATGGGCGGAGATGCCCATGCTCATCACCGATGAGATGTTGAGCGAGTTTTGCCTGGTGACCGACGAAAGCAGGCTGGCGGACGAATTGAAGAAACGCTACAACGGTCTTGCCGACCGGCTGACTCTGTACACTCCCTTTGTGCCGGGCGAGAAGGATGAGTGGTGGAAGAGGTTGGCAGGAGAGTTTAATTCATGAACTTTAACGACTATCAGACCAAATCACGCAAAACAGCAGGTTACCCTGCCATTGGGCACCCCGTCATCTACCCCGTGCTGGGACTTGCCAACGAAGCGGGCGAAGTGGCGGGCAAGGTCAAGAAGGTGTTCCGCGACAAGGAGGGAAAGATCAACGAGGAAACACGCGCGGCGCTCAAAGCCGAACTGGGCGACGTGTTGTGGTACCTGGCACAGGTCGCCACCGAGCTGGGGCTGACGCTCGACGAAATTGCCGAACACAACATCGAGAAGCTTTACAGCAGATTGGAAAGAGGGAAGATTCGAGGGGATGGGGATAATAGGTAGTCTGGTAGTCTGATAGTCTCATGGTTCGACTTGACTACTTGACCATCCGGCTCTTCCCAAAATCGCATAACCTCTTTATCGGGCACTTCTCACACATCGCCTTGCGCGCGGTGCAGAGCTCGCGTCCCAGGCGGATGAGGTTCAGGTGCGCGGCGTAGTACGTTTCGGGCGGAAACAAAGCCTCCAGATGAGGATGCGCCTGTTCGACAGTCATCCGCTCCGGGCGGAGTCCGATGCGTCCCGTCACGCGGTAGATGTGAGTATCCACCGGGAAGGCGGGCATCCCCAGCGAAAAACACAGGACGATGGCGGCGGTCTTCGGTCCCACGCCGTTGAACTTCGTGAGCCAGGCGCGCGCCTCCTCCACGCTCATTTCAGACAAAAAAGACAAATCCAGATTTCCGCGCTCTTCGGTGATGGCTTTCAACACCTGCTGAATGCGCGGACCTTTTTGATTCGCCAGCCCCGCCGGGCGGATGGCTTCGATGACCTCTTCTTCCTTCGCATCGCGCACCACCTCCCACGCGGGGAACTTCGCGCGCAAGGCATCGAAGGCGCGGTCGCGGTTCACGTCGTTGGTGTTTTGCGAAAGGATGGTCGAGACCAGTTCATCAATGGCGGGCAGCGGGTTGCGCCAGACCGGCTCACCGTAGAATGCGAGCAGGGTTTCATGAATCTTGATGGCGCGCTGCTGCAATTGGTTCATGTCTTCGCCACCCGTCCGCTTTCCACGTTCCATATCTCCGCCTTCTGCACAAATTCGGGGTCGAATAGATTCAAATCGGTGGTTGTGAACAAAGCCTGCTCGCTCCCGCCGATATAGTGCAGCAAATCGGCGCGGCGCTGACGGTCGAGCTCCGCCATCACTTCGTCGAGCAGGATGACGGGCCACTCGCCCGTGCGTTCCTTCAGCCAATTCACCTCGGCAAGTTTCAGCGAAAGCAGGGCGGTGCGAATCTGTCCGCGCGAGCCGTAATCGCCGAGGTCGAAGTCGTTGGCGAGAAAGCGCAATTCGTCGCGGTGCGGACCGATGGTGGTCACGCCGCGCGCAATCTCTTCGTTGCGCAGTTCCTTTAGCCGGGCGCGGAAGCCGCGTTGAATTTCATCGAGTCCCAAGCCAGAGCGGTCCACCGCCGTGTCAATCTTCAAGCCCAACTGCCCGTTCGGTTTGGGCAAAGGGTCATAGGCAGGTTCATAGGCGAGGCGCAGGATTTCGGTTCCGTGAGTCAGTTCGTGATGGACGCGCGCCGCAAGATGTTCGATGCGCTGAATGGCTCCGATGCGCCACAGGATGATTTGCGCTCCGAGACGGCTCAACGCCTCATCCCAGACCTCCAACTGGTCGCGGCTTCCCGAGCCTTCACTCAACGCCCTGAGCAGTGCGTTGCGCTGGGTGAGCGCCTGGTTGTATTCGCCCAGCACGCGCACATACGCCGGCACCGACTGAGCCAGAGTCAGGTTGAGGTAACGTCGGCGGTCATCGGGCGCGCCCTCGATGATTTGCGACATCTGCGGCACGAAGATGACCGCGTTGAACTGACCAACCACATCGCCGGCGGGTTTCTTTACGCCGTCGAGCAGAATTTCCTTGCGCAGGCGCTGACCGTTCAACACGCCGACCGGTTCGAGAATGAGGCGCACCTCGAGGCGATGCCTGCGCTTCTCACGCTGAAAGTCCGCCACCAGCCGCGCAACGGTGAGCGAATCTTTCCTCGCTTCCTCCACATTGACGATTTGCCGGTCGGCGTGGGTTTGAAAGGAGGTGAACGCCGCCAGAAAATAAACGGCTTCGAGCAGGGTGGTCTTTCCTTGCGCGTTGCCGCCCGTCAACAAAATCACCCCCTTGGGCAGGTCAATATCCAGGCGGGTGAATTTGCGGAAGTTGGTGAGAGAGAGATGGCGCAGGTACATGGAAGAGGCGAGAGCAACGGCAGGTCGTCAAAATTCCTGTTCCTGCTCCACTTCCTGTTTTGGCTGCCAGACGCGCACCGCGCGGTCGGTGAAGAGGACGCCGTTCAGATGGTCAATCTCGTGCTGGAAGATGCGCGCCAGCCAGCCCTTTGCCTTGATCTTCAGCGGCTTGCCGTGACGGTTCAGCCCCCTGACCTGAATTTCGGCATGCCGCTCCACCTCTCCCAACAGCCCGGGGATGGACAGACAGCCCTCCACGCCCAGCAGGGTCTCTTCGGAGGCTTTGACGATTTCCGGGTTGACCACCGCCCACACCTTCTTGGGCGCCTCTTCGTTTTCTTCATCCTCCTCGTGTTCGTAATATTCGACCACAATCAGGCGCTCGGAGAGTCCGATTTGCGGCGCGGCAAGACCAACGCCCGGCGCTTCGCGCATGGTTTCCACCATATCGTCAATCAGCGTCTGGAGGTCTTTGTCGAATTTGGTGACGGGGCGGGCTTTCCGCCGCAGGACGGGGTCGGGGAGGGTTACGATTTTGCGAAGGGTCATTCTACAGGTTACCTTTGTATTCTTTGAATAGCCGATTTTGGGCGCCGAATTGTTCTGTTGCAATCATTCAAACATCCTGCGTACTTTGCGCTCTCTAGCGCAACTTCGAGCGTTAGAGAACGCCCAGTACGCTTCAACAAACATCCTTGCAACATTTTCACGAACTGCTGGAAAATTTTGGATACGTTCGCAATCTTCAATACCAGCGGTTTATACAGATAAAGTCCAATGAAGCCGAATTTTACTCCTGTTTTTGGTTGCGGCGTTCCTCTTCTTTGAAAGTCTCTGCATTGCGGTGATAGGTCGCGAGCCACTCCGCCATGCGTTCGCGCTCTGCGGCAACTTTTGCGGCGTTTTGCGCGGCGGAACGCGCCATGCGGCGGCGGTCAATATCCGATTGGACGGTGGCGGGATCCATCACATCTTCAAAGGCAAGTTTGTTGCCGCCGACGGTGATATACACGGTGCCGTAGTTGAACAAGTTACCGAGAATGCCCTTGCGGATGTAGTTCGTCCCCAGAATGCTCTCCAACTGAGCAGCGTTGCGTGATTCGGTGCCGAAGGGTTTGCGGTCTATGTCAATGATCTGCTCGTTGGTGACTTCGTACTTGTCGTTGCTCCAGTCTATGATTTCGTAAACCAGCCAGGCGGCAAACGGGAAGAAAGTCAGGAAGAATACTACCAGCCAGGTATCCGGCGTCCAGCGGTCGGGATGAGGGAACAGGTTGATGCGGGGGTCGAAGGTGATTTGAAAGAGACGGATGAGAAAAGCGAGCAGCAAAGCAAGCGTGCCGCCAAATGGCGCCCATGCCTGAAAAATGAGAACCACCCAATGCTTGCGATAGATCACATGGTCGCCGAATTCGTAGCGCATCTTGAGAGTGTTCGAGCCAAGCAGGCGCAGGAAGGCGTTGAGGGTGCGCGGCTGAGGCTTGGAAGAAGCCGGGGGCGGCGTATCCTTTTTCGGCGGAGTCGGAAGCGGCAATCCGAGATGTTTGCGGATGGCGTTCTTCATCTCTTCCTTTTCGATGCTCACGACTTGCGCCTTGGCGCGGTTCCAATATTCCTCGATCATGTGCTGAGCCTGTTCGGGGTGGCTGACGTCGTTGAAAACAATCTTGCCGACGAAGGTGCGAATGACCACGTCGCCAAAATCGAGGATGCGTCCTAATTGCCGGGTCTCCACCCCCACCGAAAGGATGGTGCTGAGCGGCGATTCCTGCCGGCTGTCGTAGATGCCAATTACTTTTTCGAGCCAGACCACGCGCTGGTTGGTGACGATGTAGTAGTCGTTGCCCCAATCCACCACCGTCCAGGCAATCCAGCCAATGCAGGCAAGCAGGGAAAGCGTTGCCGCAAATGCCACGATGAAAAAAGTGGCAATGAAGGCATAGGCATAAAATAACGCCAGCGGCAGTCCCAACGAAAGCGCAGGCAGAATGAGCCTTTGATACAGAATGATGGGATGCTTGCGCGCCAGAAAATAAATCACTTCATCGTCTCTCAGCCATTTGAACTGAAGAGAGCGCGCCAATTTGCGGCTTTGTACCGCCACGTCCATATTCAGCCGCAGGCGGACAGATTTTTTATACAGTTTTTCGAAGTTCTCGCGGGAAAGCACCAGAAGCGTGGTATCTGCGATTGCGGTGACGGTGCCAGAGCGCTTGCGGCGGTGCAATACCCCCATTTCGCCGAAATAATCGTTGGCAACGAGCACCGCCAGCTGGATCTCCCTTCGCTCGTGCTTGCGGACGATGCGGACGCTCCCCTTGTAAATCATGTAAAAGTAATCTGATTTGCTGTCCTGCTTGAAGATCACCTGCCCGGCAGCGAAAGAAGCCTCCTCCAGTTGGTTGGCGATGGTTTCGAGTTCGGCATCGTCCAAACCATAAAAAAGGTGGATCTTTTTGAGAAAGGCAATGCGGGCAGATATGTCAATCACGATTTGATTCTATCAAATTTCGCGCACGATGGCGCAGCCATAGGCGGGCGTTTCAGGCACTTCGGGCAAACGCCCCGCCAGCAACGCCTCCACCGCCTCTTCCAGATAAAACCGCGTTGCTGTGCGATGCCGAAATGTGACATCATCCACCGCGCCGCGATACCGCAGGATGCCTTCCCGGTCCACGACGAAGACATGCGGAGTGGCGACCGCCTCGTAGAGGTCCGCCACGACATGCCCCGCGTCAATCAGGACCCTGGGCAGGCGCCGGCTGCGAGCGGCTTGATCCAACGCCTGAACCGATTCGTTGCGATTCGCGGCGATGGGCAAAAGTTCCACCTCCCCGCCCCACTGCACGAGCGACGCCATCATCGAGCGGTCAGCGCGTTCCGAGTGCGGGCACTCCGCCGACCAGAAATTGACGATGACGATCTTCCCGCGATAACCGCTCAATCGGTGAAGGCGGCTTTGCAGGTCGGGTAATTCAAAATCGGGAGCAGGCTGATTGATTTGCACGGTAAGGATTATAGCCTCAAAGAGAGAAATCCCCTGACGCCGCCTCTCTATCTCATGCCCTCTGGTACAATCCGCCGCATGAAAAAATGGCAGTTCTGGCTCGGGGTGCTCATCAGCATCTTGTTTTTGTGGCTCGCCCTGCGTGGACTCCACCTGGGCGATTTTTGGGGCGCGGTGACAAAAGCCAACTATGCGTGGATCCTGCCCGGCGTTGCCGTGTATTTTGTCGGCGTCTGGGTGCGGGCGTGGAGGTGGCACTACCTGCTGGGTCCCATCAAAAAGATACCCACGAAGACCATGTTCCCCGTGACAGCCATCGGCTACATGGGCAACAACATCTATCCCGCCCGCGCCGGGGAGGTATTGCGGGCGGTCATCCTCAAGCGCAGGGAGGGGGTGTCCGTCTCGGCTTCGCTGGCGACCATCATCGTCGAGCGCATCTTCGACGGCGTGGTCATGCTGGCTTTCGTCTTCGTCAACCTGCCCGAACTGGCAAAACTGACGGGGGCTTCCGGCTTCGTGGGGAACATCCAGCAGGTAGCGTTGATTGGAACAGGAGCCTTTCTCGGCGCGCTGGGCATCTTCCTGCTTGCCGCCATGTTCCCACACCGCACGGCAAAGACCGGCGTCTGGGTTATCGAACATCTCCTTCCCCGGCGGTTTCATGAGCGAGTGACCAGCCTGATGAATAAGTTCCTTCACGGGCTGGAGTCGCTGCGTTCGCCGTTCAACGTGCTGATGGTCTTCTTCACCTCGGTCATCATCTGGCTGTTGGAGACGGGCAAATACTGGTTCGTGATGCACGCCTTCGATTTCAGCGTCTCGTTCTTTGCGCTGATGTTAATGAACGGCATCGTCAACCTGTTAACGACCATTCCATCTGCGCCGGGCTACATCGGCACGTTCGACGCGCCCGGGATTGCCGTCCTCACAGCCTACGGGGTGGATCAGGCAGTGGCGGCTGGCTACACGCTGGTTCTGCATGTCGCTTTGTGGCTCCCGATTACCGCGCTTGGCGCATATTATCTCGCGCGCCAGGGAATCCGCTGGAGCGACGACATCCGCAAGGAGTTGGGAGAACAGGCTGAAGGTCCAGAGTGAAGCGGGGACGGGAACGGCTTGGGTTATACTTGAACAACCTCCGTTTGAAAATCGGTCAACGGTAGAAGGCAAGGTGTCCCATGTCTCAGCCCGAAGGACAACCGAGCAGGAAGATGAGGGTGCTCATCGCTGATGACGTTCAAGAGACGCGCCGCAATACCCGCCTGATGCTGGCAACGCTGGATGATTTGGAGGTGGTTGCCATTGCATCGAACGGAAGGCAAGCCGTGCAACTGGCGAAGGAACATCAACCCGACATTGCCCTGCTCGACATCAACATGCCGGAAATGGACGGGCTGACCGCCTACCGGGAGATTTTGAAGATGCGCCCGGATACGGGGTGCGTGATCATCTCCGCCGAAAAAGACCCAACCACCCTGCGCGCTGCCATGTCCATCGGCGTGCAGGAATATCTGATCAAGCCATTCACGGTGGATGAATTGGAGAGCGCCATCAACCGCGTGCGGGAGCGTATCGGGCAGATGCGCGCGAAACTGGCGCAGACGGCTCAGCTTCAACGCCAGCGCGAAGCCTATCTGTTGCAGTTGGCGGTGGAATACGCCAAATCCCGCCGCACCGACGACAAGGCAATTGAGGTCTTCGAGCAGTTGGCGGAAAACCCCAAATGTGAAATGCGCTGGCTTCAGAACCTGGCGATGATTTACGTGGTGCGGCAAAAGTGGGACCGCTTGAAAGTCCTTGCGGAAAAGATCGAGAAAAGAATCAAATAACCGATGTTACGCAGTTTTCTCGTAGCGCGACATTCTTGTCGCCTGAAAACGCGAGATAAATCTCACGCTACCGCGTAACATCACTCAAACAACTCACCTTACGCAGAACGTCCCGAAGGTTCCTCGATTTCAAGCGAGGCTTTGATCAAACCTTCAGGACGATCTTAATCTGGAGCGTGCATGAAAACAGCCATCATCGGCGCCGGGTTTGGCGGCATGGCAGCCGCATACGATTTGCGAAAAGCGGGTCATGAGGTGACCATCTTCGAGTCCGCGAATTTTGTGGGCGGGCTGGCAAGCGGTTTCAAGGAGCCGCATTGGGAGTGGTCGGTGGAGAAGTTCTATCATCACTGGTTTCAATCGGACAGGCACATGCTTGGTTTGATTGAAGAATTGGGCTGGATGGACAAGGTTATCTTTCCGCGCCCGTTGACGGTGATGTACCACGATGGGAGGTTTTATCCGTTCGATTCGATTTTCAAAGCGCTTCTCTTTCCAGGACTGGGGTTTGGTCTGAACAAAATCCGCTTTGGTCTCGTCGGACTGTTTCTCCGCCTCACGAATGACTGGCGCACGCTGGAGAAGGTCACTGCGGACGAGTGGATGATGAAGTGGGCGGGGAAGCAGGTCTATGAGCAGATGTGGAAGCCGCTGTTGATTGGGAAGTTCGGTCCGTACTACAAGGAAGTCAACATGGCGTGGATGTGGGCGCGCATCAAGGCGCGGACGACGCGGCTGGGTACGTTCGAGGGAGGCTTTCAGCAGTTTGCGGATAGGTTCGCGGAGCGACTGCGCGGGATGGGTGTGGAGATTCGGCTGGGGGTGAGGGTGGAGTCCATTCAGCGGGAGCAGGACAAAGGTCTCAGCGTTGCGGCGGGGGCGGTCGAGTCGTTCGACAAAGTGCTGGTCACCACGTCGCCAAATCTGATGGCAAGATTATGTCCCGATCTTCCCGAAGAGTACTTGAAAGGTCTGCTCGAACTCAAGTCCATGGGCGCGGTGGTGATGGTGTTGTCGCTCAAACAGCAATTGTCGAGGGACGGCTATTACTGGTTCAACCTGCCGAAGGAGGCGGGGTATCCGTTTCTGGCGCTGGTGGAGCATACGAATTTTGTTTCAGCGGAGCATTTCGGCGGCGATCATATTGTGTATGCAGGCGATTATTTGGAATTGGGTCACGAGTATTTCTCGCTGAGCGACGAGGAGTTGCTGGAGCGGTTTTTGCCTGCGCTGAAAAAAATCAATCCCGCCTTCGAGCGGGATTGGGTGAAAAAAGTTTGGGTGAACAAGACGAATTATGCCCAGCCTGTGCCGCTGGTCAATCACTCGCGGAACATTCCCGCCATTCAGACGCCCATCGAAGGACTGTATTTTGCTTCGATGAGCCAGGTCTATCCGTGGGACCGCGGGACAAATTTTGCGGTGGAGATTGGGCGGCGCGCGGCGAGGCTGATGATGGCGACTGGCATGGAATAACACGGATATTTTTCGATATTCGCGCTATTCGATGCCCAAAAGATTACCGCTTTCCAAACCACATGCGGGCGAGCAGGTTATCCTTGCGGATGAATTGGTGATATAGCGCCGCGCCAACATGCAGGGCGATAAGCAGAATGAGGAGGGTCGAAATCAATCCATGACCGATGCGCGGGGGGTAGGCAAAGAAATCCGCCGGATAGGGAGCCGCGCCGCTGAAAACGGCCGGCAGGTTCGCCTGCTGGAACATTCCCAGCCCGCTGACCGCCATGCCAATCAGCAGAAGGTAGAGCAGGAAGTGCACTGCCCTGGCGGCAAAGTTGAGGAAGGCATTGCCGGCATCGGCAGGGGCGGGACGTTTGGTGGTGAAATACAAAACCAGGCGAATCACCAACAGAACCGTGATAAACATACCAATGTAGGCATGAGTTTGCAGCATGGAAGGCTTTTGCGGGTTATCCGTCGCTATGCCGGGCAGGACGAACTTCCCTACGCCCAGCATCATCACGACAAGCAGAAACATCAGCCAGTGAATGGCAACGTGAACAGGGTGGTAACGAGCGGGGGCGGTTGATGTGCTCATGGTTCTCCTCCAAACAGCAGATTGGTCTGCCGGCTTTGACGACACCAACGGCGGTTTCTCTTACGCGCGCGAGGAAATGAAATTGCGGCGGAAATCTCTAGGTAAACGGCACGGGTTGGAGTAAAATGACTTCATCATGTTTGCCCCCGCCGCAAGCGGCGGGTACCTGAATCTCAAGGAGACTATTTCATGTATCACACACTTATCATCGTTGGCAATGTAGGCAAAGACCCCGAAATGCGTTACACACCTTCCGGGCAGGCAGTTACATCCTTTTCCCTTGCCAGCAACCGCCAGTACACCGCCGGAAATGGTGAACAAATCAAAGAAACAATCTGGTTTCGCGTCACCACTTGGGGCAAGCAAGCCGAAGTCTGCAACCAGTACGTAAAAAAAGGAATGAAAGTTTTGGTAGAGGGGCGCCTCACACCCGATAAAGCCACCGGCGGTCCGCGCATCTGGACGAAGCAGGACGGCACCGCCGGCGCCTCGTTCGAAGTGACTGCCAACACGGTTCGCTTTTTATCCTCGCGCGGCGAGGGCGGCGAGGCGCCCATGCAGAGCGGCGGCTTCGAAATGGCTGAAATGCCGCCCGAAGACGACATCCCCTTCTAGCCCTGTCGCATACAGGTCTAATGAAACGGGGAAGCCCTGTTTGATTAGACCTGTTTTTTATAAAGAGCAGAACCATGACCACCCCAGCCCATCAGCCCCCCGTAGCGGGTCCCCGTCTCGAAATCCCCGAGGGACTCAAACCGCTCTACACCAACCTGGCGCGGATTGCCCACTCCCCTGCCGACATCGTCATAGACTTTGCCCAAATTCTGCCCGGCGAGGCAAAATCCACCGTGCAGGCGCGCATCCTCATGTCGCCGCTCAGCGCAAAACTGCTCCTGCGCGCCCTGCAGGAAAACCTGGCTCGGTACGAAGCCGCTTTTGGCGAAATCACCGTCCCTCACGCCAGCAACCTGGCAGATAACCTCTTCAAAGGCATTCAACCGCCCGAACCACCCAAGGAATAATCCACGAAGGTCAATATGCACAAACTGGAAAAGATTGCCGAACAAATCCGCCAGCATTTCGAACAGCGCAATGCCGTGCGGGAGGAGGCGCTCAAGCAAGCGCGCCAACTCACCCGCGCCTGCTCGCTCGCCATCCGCGCCGTGCACCGCAACGAATTCGATGTCATGGAAGGATACCTGGCTGAGGCAAAAGCCCTGGCAGACAAACTGCGGGATGACCTGCGGAATCACCCCGATTTGTACTACGCCGGCTACTCGCAAGACGCCCTCAAGGAATTTGTCGAAGCTAACGTGACCTGCGCCCTGATCCAAAATCAGGCGCTTCAGACTCCCGAAGACCTGGATGTGGAATACACCACCTACCTCAACGGGCTGGCAGAAGTCGTCGGCGAACTGCGCCGTCGCATCCTCGACATCCTCCGTTCGGGTTACTCCCAGGAAGCGGAACGCCTGCTCAACCACATGGACGACATCTACTCCGTCCTCGTCACCATGGATTACCCCGACGCCATCACCAACGGTCTGCGCCGTCAAACCGACAACGTACGCGGCATCATCGAGAAGACTCGCGGCGACGTCACCTTTAGCCTGCGCGGCGAAGACCTGACCCAGGCAATCAGCAGGCTGGACAGGCAGTTGAGGGGCGAGCAGATCGAGGTCGAAGAGAGAGGCGGATTACCCCTCCGCCTGCGTGACGAAGAGTAGCAAAGATGGCGCGCGGCGGCCGCAAATATCCGCTCATCGTCTACCGCCACCTGCTCAACCGCTGGTGGACGCCCATGTTTGCCATTGGGCTGGTGATGTTTTTGCTCGCCTATGGGGAATATGCCGACCCTGTGGGAAGAATTGTAGGACGCTGGCAATTTCTGGGCGGCATCGGCGTTTTGGCAATCCTGACGGGAGTCTTTTTTCTCATCATCCGGCAGATTGCCTATGTGCAGCCATTTCGCGGCTATCTCAAAGTGGTCACCCCCTTCCTGCGCTTCAACATCTCCTACAAGCGGCTCATCAAAACGACCACCGCCGAAATGCACCAACTCTTCCCGCCCCGCAGCATGTCCGGCTGGATGCGGGACATCTTCGAGCCGCTCGCCTCTCAAACCGCCCTTGTCCTCGAGTTGAAGTCTTACCCTCTGCCGCCGCTGATTTTACGGCTCTTTCTCTCGCGTTTTTTCTTCAAAGATAAGACCCCTCACCTGGTGCTCCTCGTGAAAGACTGGATGGGACTGAGCACGGAAATTGACAGTTTTCGCACAAGCGACGGCGCGCCGCAAAAACCCGGCGAAGGCCGCCGGCGCGACTCCATACTTTCGAGACTGCCCCAAAAATGAACATCTATTTTGCCTGCTCCATCACCGGCGGACGCGAGTTCGAGCCGGTCTATCAGGCAATCGTGCGCGCCCTGCAGGAGGCGGGTCACGAGGTGCCGACGGCTCATTTGGCAGAGTCAAGCGTCGGGGCGCGTGAGGCGGCGTTGAGTCCGCAGGAGGTGTATGCACGCGACGCGGCATGGATTCGCGCCTGCGACGTGTTGATTGCAGAGGTCAGCGTACCCTCGCACGGCGTCGGGTATGAAATCGGATACTCGCTTGGACTGGAGAAACCCGTACTGGCGATCCACCAGGAGGGGCGGCGGGTCTCGAAGATGATTACTGGAAACCCCGCCTCTTCCCTGACCGTGGAATCGTACTGCACGCCCGAAGAGGCGATTCAACGTATCGGGCTTTTTCTCTCGAAACTCCGCTGACGCCTTCTCGAACGGCGAGGATGAATCCCGCCTAATGTCATTTGGGATAGATTACTTTTTGCATAGCAAAATTTATGAGGGGTAGTGTATGATGGGGCATGGAGACAACACAAAGACACCTCCAAATGCTCCTCATTGTCTCCTCCTTTGGCGAAAGCCGCCGCCAGGCAAATCACCGGGCGGCGGCATTGCTTTTGGATGGGAAACGAAGTTTTATTTTCTTGCCACAGGGATGGTGGGACTGTTGACCGGCAGGACGATGAAAAAGGTGCTTCCCTGCCCCACATTGGATTCGACCCAAATGCGCCCCTGGTGGGCATCTATGATGCTTTTGACGATTGCCAGCCCCAACCCCGTGCCTTCCTGACCGTTGATGTTCCGTCCGCGGTAGAACTTGTCGAAGATGTGCGCCTGGTCTTGAATGGGGATGCCGGGTCCGTTATCCGAAACCTGGAGGATGACCTGGTCGCCTTCGGGGCGGATGGAAATTTTGACATCACCGTCACGATTCGAATATTTGATGGCATTCCCGACCACATTATCGAGCACCTGCCGCAGACGGATGGGGTTTGCCCGAATGGGAGGCAGAGACGGGTCAATTTCGGTTTGCACTTTGATTTGCTTGGATTTAATCTGCCCCTGAAGCATGTCCAGCGTGTAGCGCAGAAGTCCGTCCAGTTGAACCCATTCGCGGCGGGTGTCGAGACCGGCTTCGATGCTGCCAATATCCAGCAGATCGTTGATCAGGGCGGTGATGTGCTGGACGCTTTCCTGAATGCGCTTGAGGAAGTCTTTCTGATTGTCGTTGAGGGGACCGGCGCGGGCAATCAGTTCGGTATAACCGACGATGGAAGTCAGGGGAGAACGCAAATCGTGGGAAACGGTATGCACCATCTCATTGCGGACGCGGTCCACTTCCTTCAGGTAGGTAATATCCTGCATGGTGATGACATAGCCAATTTCGGGAATGGCGATGTATTGGGCGCTCGCCGTCCGTCCGTCGGGGAAATTGATTTCGTGATATTGAAGCGGGTCGTTGTTGTGGTTGCTGGCAATCAAGGCGCGCAGGTCGGGATGTTGAACGACATCCAGCAGGGGTTTTCCGATGACCGCCTGTCCGTCCAGCCCAAAGGAGGCGCACATGGCGGGATTGACCAGCAGGATCACGTTGTCTTCATCCAGAATCATCACGTTGTCATGAATGCTGTTGATGACCGTTTCAAGGCGCGAGCGCTCCGCTTCCGAAATTTGCGCGCGTTTCTTGAGGGAGGAAGTCGTCCGTTTGACTTCGCGGCGCAGCCAATCGCCGACGCGGTTCGCATGTTTGAGCGCCCCTTCCACAATACCCACGATGTCGTCGGTGCGCAGAGGCGGAGCAAGATACCCACTGATGCCCAATTTGAAAACCCGCTTGGCAAATTCGGGCGTTGGTTTTTCGGAGTAAATCAGGAAAGGCAGTGTGGGAAAACGCTCGAGCAGTTCTGCGATAATTTCCAGCCCGTCATGACCGTCGAAACGCTCGCCTACCATCAAAAGAGCCGGTGTGGTCTCCTGCAACAGACGGCTCAACGCCTTTGTATCCGCCGCAATCGCCGTTTCGTAATTGACGGCTTGCAGGGCGCGATCCATCAACTTCAAGGTGTGTGATCCGTCGAGCGCGAGCAGGATAAGGTCTTTTTTCGGCATGGGGTTCCGCAGAAATTTTACTTTGTTTTGGACGTCGTGGGTACTGCGGGCATGGTTCTTTCCGCCGCGCTGGAAAGCCTCTGCAATGCGGCGCGGGCGGTTTGTAACGCCTGGCGTTGATCGTTGGTCAGCACGCCGGGCATTTCCGTCAAAAGCAGGTCCACCGATTGCATCACGGCGCGCACTTCTTCTGTAACCGTATTGCGCACATTCTCCAAAACTGTATATTGCCGTTTCTGGGCTTCGCGGGCAGACTGTACCGCTTCGTTCAGGGCGCGGAACAGGCGGGCATTGACCAGCGAGATCGAAGCGTAATCTGCCACCGCCTCCAGCAGGGTCTGTTCCGAGGCGGTAAATGGCTTTGCCTCCTTGCGCACCACGACCAGCATACCGATCACTTCCAACTGCACCTTGATCGGCACCACACAAACCGCCTTCCCCAACGCGGCGATGCGGAATTTGGCAAGCGGGTCGCCTTCCATCGCCAGCGTTTCGCCGGAAAGCGCCACCAGCGCGCTGATGCCGTCTTCCAGCGGCATGTTCATATACTTTGCCCAGGTCTGCGGCAGCCCCCGCTGGGCGACAAGAAGAAACGACTTGCTCTCCCGTTCGCGCACCAGCAGCCATGCCATATTTGCGCCGGTCACCTGCGCCGCGCCATCCACCAGTTTTTGGAACAAAATGCGCTGGTCGGTAACCGAAACCACCGCCTTGCCCAAATCAATGATGGCAGTCAACTCGCGCACCTTGCGCTGCAACTGCTCGTTCATCTCGGCGACCTGGCGGTCCAGCCGCTGGTTTTCGCGCACACTGCGCACACGCGCCAGCACACGTTCCACCGCCGCGAGCACCTCGGCATCACGCGCGGGCCACAAGATGTAATCCGCCGCGCCCAGGCGGAACGCCTGAATAATGTCCTGCTCCTGCCCTTTGTTGGCAATCACCAGCAGGGGCGTATCCATGCCTTGCGAAGCCAGCGCCACCAGCAGGTCTTTGGTGCTCAAGCCGGGCAGGTTAAGGTCTGCAATGATCAAATCGGGGGGAGAGTGAAGCGCCTTTTTGATGGCGGAGGACGCATCGGCGACAACATCCACCTGATAACCCACAAATTGGAGCGTCTGGCGGGCAATCAGGTCGCTGATTTTTGGGTCGTCTTCGACGAGCAGGATGCGATCCCCGGTGGTTGGCATGATGACTCTCTATCTGAAAGTGCGTTACAACTGCATTGTAACACCCTTGCCTGAAATCGTGATTAGGCGGGCGTTGCAACATCATTCAAAAAGGAAATCTACAGGGAAAAAACGGGACGCGCCAGACCGGTCTGAATGCCGCGGTGATTGTAGATGGGTTTTACGGGTCCGAACCGACCGAGAGCCTGCTCCTGCTTCGAGGACAGGGCGCCCAACTGACGCAGAATCTCCAGCGTCACCGCCGGGCGGACGCGGGTGCTCCATTCATAGCGGGCGTCCATCCGCGCGGCGTCTCCATCCGAAACTTTGAAGGCAATGCCCACGCCGGGCGAGTCCTTACCCAGCACGCCAGGCATGAGACCGACAATCTGGTAACCCTCCGCGCCGCGCTTGCAGACGATGCGTCCCTCCCCTGCCCGCATCAATTCGCAGTCGAATTCGCCGGCGGCGCTGACCATTTCGGGGTGGGAGGTCATGGCGGAGGTGATTTTGCGGCACGCTTCGGCGCGCTGAGGCGCCAGGGCATGCGGGTCGCACAGACGCGCCATGCCGAGGGCGGCGTTGTAGAGCGGCATGGCGAAGTTTGGGGCGGAACAGCCGTCCGTGCCGAGATGAATTTTTTCGGGCGGAATCAGGCACAGGTCCGAGAGGGAAGCGAGGATGTCTTGTTGAATCGGGTGGTTGATGTCGAGGTAGGTGTCGAGGGGCAGTCCGCGCATTTTGGCGTGGGCAAGCATGGCAGTGTGTTTGCCGGAGCAGTTGTTGTGGATGGGCGCGGGAGGCTGGTTGTGGAGGATGAGCGCTTTGAAGGCATCCACATCACCGGGCAGGTGCGCGCCGCACTGCAGGAGAGTTTCATCAACCCCAACTTTGTTTTGCATTCCGCGCACGGTTTGGACGTGCAGGTCGCTCCCCTCGTGGGAGGCGCAGGCGATGGCAAGTTCGCGCGGGGTGAGATGGAAATGCTCCACGCCGCCGCGTTCGACGAATGGAATCGCCTGAAAGGGTTTGGCGCTGGAACGTAAAAAGGCAACCAGATGAGGGTCACCGAGGGAGGCAAGCAGGTTGCCGCCCGAGTCCACCACAGCAATACAGCCGTAGTGAACGGATTCGGTGATTTCGCCGCGGGTGGTTTCAAACAGGGGCTGGGGATTCACTATTCGTCCACCGCGTTGAATGAGGGAGAAGGGTAGTGGCGCGCAAAGTAATTGCGCAGACCGAAGCGCAGGCGGTGCAGGTATTGCCTCTGGCGTGCGGCAGGGGCTTTGAATTCCTTCAGGAGCGTGTCGGCAAGTTTGTCGGTGAGCGCCGGCGTGACGGAGCGCTTTTCGCTCAGTTTTTCGATTTTCACTTGAATCTTCTTGAGCAAATCGGCTTGAGCGCGGACGGCTTGCGCGGTGACCACGCCGCCGCGCCCGCTGACGATGGTGTAACCCTTGAACTCGGCGCTTTGCAGGTGGTCGAGCGCTTCGAGCCAGGCGGGCAGGTCGGCGTGGGCGAGGAAGGGCGGCTGTCCCTTGACGACGGCGTCGCCGACGAAGACAACTTTTTCCTCCGGCAGGATGACCCAAATGGCGCCGCTGGTGGGACCGGGGCGGCTCTCGAGGATGACCGGCGAGTCGCTCCAGTGCAGGGACATTTGACTCACAAAAGAGATTTCAGGCGGCGCCCAGCGCACGCTCCCCAGGCCGGGGATGGATTCCCAGTTGGCGCCCGTCTCGTCGCCCTGGGCTTTGAAGGTGTTGGGGCGGTTCTGAAAAGCGCGCGCGGTTTGTTCGTGCGCGATGACGGTGCAGTCCATCATGCGGACGCCCAGGGTGCGGTCGGGGTGAGAGTCGAGGTTGATGAGAACGCGTTCGTGACCGTTGCCCATGCCCATCAGCGCGGCGCGCCAGGCGCGTCCGTCTTCGGGTGCGGGCGGCGCGTCAATTTGAATCAATCCGCGCGTCTGAACGATGACGCCCAGGGTCACGCCGGGGAAGCGGTCTTCGATGTAAACGTTCTTTGCAATGGCATCCATTGAATGCAGTCTCCTGGAAAATCGGCATGTCTGCCGAAGGTATGTTATTCGGCAACCGAGCGTTTTTGTTCTTCCGACGCCACCGGGAAGGTAAAGTGGAAGGTCGAGCCTTTGCCGGTGTCGCTCTCCACCCAGATGCGCCCGCCATGTCCCTGCACGGCGAGACGGCAGAAGGCAAGCCCGATTCCCAAGCCGCCGACCTTGCCCTTGCCGCGGATGCGTGTGAACTTGTCGAAGATGTGGTCCTGTTCGGAGGGCGGAATGCCGGCTCCCTGATCCTTGACCCAGAAATGCACCCAGTCGCCCTCGGCGCGCGCGCCCACTTCCACGATGCTTTCGGTGGGCGAATACTTGCTGGAGTTTTCGATCAGGTTGATGAGCACGCGCCGCGCCATGTCTTCGTCCACCCAAATGGCGGGCAGAGAATCGGGCAGGTCTTCCCGCAGGGTCTGCTTGCGCCCACGCACGGCAGGCTCCACATCCTGCATGGTTTTGCGTACCAGCGCCAGCGCATCCACCACCGACTGGTCGGCGACGGGCTGTCCCGATTCAAGGCGGCTGACATCGAGCAGGGAACTGACCAGGCGTTGGATTCGGTCGGTGGAGTTTTCGGCAATTTTCAGGATGGAAAGAACCGTGGTGCGTTCCTGCTCTGGCACCATGGTGGCAATTACGTCCAGGCTGGAGATGATGTTGGCGAGCGGCGAGCGCAGGTCGTGGTAAATCATGGAGGTCAGGTCTTCGCGCAGGCTGTCCAATTCCTTGCGTTCGGTGATGTCGCGCAAAATCCACTGAATCGAGTCGTTCGAGTCGAATTCCACCCGGCGGGCATGCACCTCGATGGGCAGGTGCGCCTCGTCGTTCTTGTGCAGGGTGGCTTCGTACGAAATCATATGGTCGCCGCGCAAAATTTCGAACTCCATGCCGGTCTTGCTCCAATTGACCTGATGCAGTTGGTCAATGCTCATGGTTTGCAGTTCTTCGCGCGTGTACCCGCTGAGCAGGCTTGCCTGGCGGTTGGCTTCGAGGATGCGCCCCTCCCAATCGGTGATGATGATGGGGTCAATGCTTTCTTCGAACAGGTCGCGATAGCGCTGATGGGCGGCTTGCAGGCGCTCGAACAATTGCGCGTTCTGGATGGAGGTCCCCGCCAGACCGCCGATGCCGGTCATCACGAGCAGGGCGTCGGGGTCGAACACGCCCGAAAGCGGATTGATCGCCTCGAGGATGCCGATGACTCGTCCCTGCGTCTGGATCGGCGCGATGACCACCGCCCGCATCTCGACGCCCTCGAGCCTGTCTGCTTCGCCGAAATTCTTTTCCTGTCGGACGTCGGGTACCACCACCCCACGCCCTTCGCGGGTGACCGTGCCGGTGATGCCCATGCCGAGCGGAATGGCTCTCCCGCGAATGGAATCTTCGTTTTTGCCCGCCGCCGCGCGGAAGACAATCCGGTCGTCCTCCACCATGCCCAGCGCCACAGTTTCCACCTGAAGCGCCTGCAGGGTCTGGATGAGGATGCGCTGGTACACATCCTCCATGCGCAGGGAGGCGTTCATGGCGGCTGCGCCCTCCGCCAGGGCGGTCATCACCCGCGCCTGCCGCTGGCTCTCGGTGTAGAGGCGGGCGTTCAGCACGGCAATCCCTGCCTGGTCGGCGATGGCTTGCATCAGGTCGAGTTGTTCAGTGGAAAAGGCGTTGGGTTTGGTGTGAACGAGCGTCAGCACCCCCACCAGTTTTTCGCGCGCCAGCAGGGGAACGCAAATCGCCGATTTGGAGCCGATGCGGTCGGTATCGTCAGGGCGCATCAGCCAGCGTTCATCTTTGGCGGTATCGGGAACGTACACTCCCTTACGGTTCTGAATGACCCAGCCTGCCAGGCCGCGCTCCATGGTTTCGCGCATCTGCTGGGTGGTATGTTCGTGCATTTTGGAACCGTACACGATGGTGGCGTCCACCGCCTTACCGGAGTCATCCAGCACCACAACGCTGCAACGCTCGCCGCCCACATTTTGCAGAGCGCCATACAGCACACGTTGAAGCACCGTGCGCAGATCCAGGGCGGTGGCAAGCTCCCGGCTGACATGGTAGAGGAGTTCCAGTAATGCGCGAGTCCGATCGGGATTTTCAGAAAGCGCCATAGGTCAATGTGATAATCGAAGTATAGCACATCCCGTCCCGCTCATAGTCAAGGTACAATTGGGCGCATGACTCTCGATCTTCCCCGCATAAAAGCCTTGTGCTTCGACGTGGACGGCACGTTGAGCGACACGGATGACGTGTACGTCCACAAAGTGACGCGGTTCTTCCCGCGCTTTCTATTCAAAGACCCGAAACATGCCGCCCGCCGCTTCGTGATGTGGGTCGAAGCGCCGGGCAATGCCCTGCTTGGTCTCACCGATACGATTGGGCTGGACGATGAAATCGTTGCGCTCATTGACTGGATGTCGCGCCACCGCAGACCCTCCTCAAAGACGCTCTGGCTGATTCCCGGCGTGGATGAGATGCTGCGCCAGTTGAAGGGACGTTACCCCATGGCAGTGGTCAGCGCACGCGACGAAAAGGGGACGATGCGTTTTCTGGAACAGTTCGACCTTGTGAAGTATTTCGACGCGGTCATCACCGGTCAATCCGCCGCGCACACGAAACCTTACCCCGACCCAATCCTGCTCGCCGCGCAAAGGATGGGCGTCCAGCCGCAGGAATGCTTGATGATTGGCGATACTACCGTGGATATGCGGGCGGGTAAATCCGCCGGCGCGCAGACGGTGGGCGTGCTGTGCGGCTTTGGCGAGGAACCCGAATTGAGGCGCAAAGGCGCAGACCTGATCCTCAACAGCACGCCCGAACTGGCAGGCGTGCTGTTGAGGAAATGAAAAAGGACGGCAGTTCGAACTGCCGTCCTTTTGATTCTTCGCCATGGGGCTATCTGACCGGCGCCGACCGCAGCCTTCGCGCCAGCAAAATGACAATCACCAGCGCCAGCGCCATGAGGAACATGGCAGGCAAGCCCACCTCGTCCACAAAGCCGGTGTTGGGCAGGGCGGTGGAGGTGGGAATGACCGTCTGTGTGGAGACGGCAATCTGCGTGAACGCTGCGCCGACAGTGGCAGTGGCGGGGTTGGGCGTTTCGCTGGGGGTGGCGGTCGCTTCGGCGATGACCGGGGTGTTGGTGGGAGGCACGGTTGGCGTCGCCGCCGCCTGGGTTTGCGCCTGAACGACGGCAGTTTGCGTCAGCGCCGCCTCGATGGTCACCTCCTGCAGGGCGGCTTGCGTTTGCGCCGCTGCCTCATTCGCCCGGTTGGAGTTGGCGGTGATGAACACATATCCAACCACGCAGAGCAGCGCCGCCAGAATGAGGACGCCTAACCCTCCTGCCACAAAAAGAAAGGTGCGGTTGCTGGATTCTTCCGGGGCTTCCTCTTCGTCCTCAAAGGCATCGTCAATCGGGTCGTAGTCGTTCACTGTCATGGAGCATTCTCCTCTTCGTTGCGTTGCGCCGATTATCCCACAACTTCGAGATTAACCAAAGGCACAAGCAGAGTATCGCCGTTTTCCAGTTTCACTTCCGCCGCCGGGGCGCGCAGTCCGCTGGGAAGTTTGCTCAGCCCGGCAGGCAGGTCGGTGATCGAGCCGACCATCCCCGCGTGAGGCGAGCGCCGCATCCGCACCTTTTGCCCCACCGCAAAGGGGACGAAGTCTTCCGGTTCGTCCGGTTCGTTCACAACTTCTTTGGGAATAATCACTTCCGGGCGTCCGCCGCCGTACCGGTCGGGAAATTCTGCGTTGACCGTCACGGCATTGCGGTCGTGCGTGCGGAGCAGTTCAAAGGCGGCGGAGTTCATCGGCATCGCGCCAAAACCATCCAGCACAAGGATGGGAAAACGCATCTGTACCGCGGCGGGCAGAAGGGAAAAGTGCAGGCTGGAAATAATCAAGCCGCGCACCGGCAGTTCAGCGGCGGCGCGCAGGGTGGCGGCATCGCCCACATGCCCGCCTAAAATCACCGAACCGCGCAGGCTCACATCCAGACGATCCGGCGTGAGGAGGTCGTCCTCTCGTTCGATCAGGCTGGTCATCAAGCCATGATCCACGCGCCCGTTGCCCCAGGTTCCCTGAATCAACGCCCCCACCGTGCGGATGACGACGCCGCGTTCGGGAAGCACCCGCACCACCGTTCCAGGCAGACCGGCGCGCAGTTCGATGCGCGCATCGCCCACTTCCATCAAAACCTGCCCGCTGCCAGCCACCACCACGCGCCCGGCGCGCGGGGCTTTGATCGAACGGGAGAGGAAACTGCCGTTCTCGGCAATCACTGCGCCCTGCTTGAGCACATCGCCCGCCTGCACCTTGATCATTGTATCGGCAACCTGTGCAGACACGCCAAAGGCGCGCGCCACATCCAACAGGATATGCTCGCGCGAAAAGGACGCTTCCGCCACCACATCCGTCGGGCTGACCCGCTGGTTGACGGAAGCGTTCACCTTCCCCGCCACCGGCAAAATGCGCTCACGGACAATCGTCGTTACAGGCAGGATGTGAAGAACCGGCGCCAGCATTTAACCTCCCACCGTATATTGCCACTTTTTGATTAATTCGCGCCGGCGCACCGCATCGGGCGGGAATTTGAGCGGACGCCCGCGCGCGTCAATGACAACGCCCATCGCGCCGCCCGTTACCGTGACCGTGCCGCCTCTGCCCGGACCCAAGCCTGCATCCGCCTTTTGAAGCGGCTGCAAACTGAGACGCGCGCTCTGCCCGCTCGGCAGGGGCAGAATCTCCAGCCCGCCGAATTTCACATCCAGGCGCGCATCCGTTCCATCGCTGTACGTCATCTTGACGCGCAGAATCGGCTCGCCGTAATTGGCAGAAGCGACCACCGAAACAATCGTCCCCAACCCGATGAACGCTCCCGAATCCACCACCTGCACCGGCAGGAAGTGATTCCGCGACGCGGCGGCGCCCAAAAGCGGCAACAGGTTGTTTTGATCCACCAACATCGGCAAAATACCCACCGGTTGAATTGCATCCAACAACAACAGCAGGCTTTGACCCAGCGAGAGCCCTTCGCCCACCGCTCCCCCGCCGGCAATGATCAAATCGAGCGGCGGCAAAACATCCCGCGAACCGCGCCCGTCGTTGGGAAAGTCCTTGCGCGCCGCCCGCACTGCCAGATACAGCGCCTGACGGGCAATTGCCTGCGCTATGGCATGGTCGTCACTGGTGGCAGGAAGCGTGCCCGGATACAACGACTTTTGATACAGGTACTCGCGAATCGTATTCGGGTCCACATCCAGCGGCAGCCAGCGCAGGATGCTTTCAATATCGGTGTATTGAAGCAGACCGGAGAGATTTTCGCCCAGCCCAAACTGCGGATACGTCCGCAAAACGACTTCGCCGTTGAAGCCAGCCGCCACCGAAGCCGCCGATGCGCCAAGGTTCACGCTCAACACACCGCGCACCGATTCGTACTGACGGCTGAGGAAACGCACCATTCGCCCCTGGGCGTAGGAGGTGGGCAGCATCGTCCCGCCCGTCCAGAGATTCAACTCATCCACGCCCTTCAACTGCCGCTGGCGCAGGCTCACCACCAGCGACGCCAGTTCACTGCTGGCAGGGTCCAAATGTTCGACCTCGAGGGAAGGGCGCACATTTGGGCTGACCTTCAACGAGCCGGCGTGCGCGCCCAGCAGTTCGTGAACGTCTCCAACCAGATGCTCGTTCCCCGCATACAACACCATGGGGCGTTTTTCGGCGGGCATGAGGTAACACGCCAGCCCAATCGCCTCCAGCGTTTTCAACATGGCGCGGGAGGCGCCGCCGTCTGTGCCGCCGGTCAAAATGACCAGGTCGGGGCGGGCGCGGATGACTGCATCCAACTGCTGGTCCGGTTTGCGGTGATCGGAGAGATCGAGCGCCTCCACCACGCGCGCATAGGTCGTCTCTGCCAGCCGGCGCGCGCTCTGCACCGACACATCCGAAAGCAGACCGACGATCACCGTCCGCAACACAGGGCCGGTGGAGATGACCGCCACCACCGCGTCCACGCCGGAACCGTCGGCTTGAGCGGGGAGAATCAGCTTGTTATCCTGCCCCAGCAATTTGCCGCCGGTGATTTCCTGCAAAGCCGCAATCGCTTCGCGTACCCCAATGCCGACATCCTTGAACGGGACTTCGACGGTGGAGGGCGCTTTGCCCGAAGCAACGAAGCGATATTGCCCCTCCACCACGTCGAACAAGACGGCGCGGGTCACCGCTGTGCCAACTTCGATGGCAAGGACGGATTCGTTTTGGACGAGTGATGTCGGCATACGTTAGAGACCCAGAAACGATTTGATGAAAATGATGATTGAGTTCAGACGCTCGATCAGGGCGGTGAGAGCCGCCGTGTACACCCCGGCAAACACCACACCCAGGGTAATCGCAATGAAAATTCGCCCAAGCCATGCCAGCGCTTCCAGCGCGGCGTTGCGTTTGACCGTTCCATTTGCCGCGCGTTTTGCGCCGAATTGGAAATACGCCAGCGCCGCAACCGTGCCAACCAGCATGACGCCGCCCTGCACCAGCCCCGTCAGCGAGCGGGGATTTACCGCTTCTACCGCCGCCTCAGCCTGAGGAATCAGCGTCCCGGTCAATGCCCCGCCGACAGCGGTCGCCGCCCCCACGCCGACCACCACCGCCATGGCAAAATTTCCCATCCACGCCGCGCGAGGGAAGAGTTTTGCCAGCAGGGTGATGGCAAGCAGGATGGGAATCAATCCAATCGTCAGCAGGGCGGGGTCGTCCAGCGGAAGCGCCTGGATTCTGGCAAGCAGGATGTTGTTAACAATTACCGCGGCGGCATACCCCGAGGCGACGCCGACGAACAGATACACGGCAATGCGGAACAATGGGTTATCGCCGATAAGGTAACTGAACACCATCAGTGTGAGAACCAGACCAACTAGTGCGGAGAGTACTTCGATGAGTGGCATGGGCTACCCCTCTTCCGCGCCGGCGCGTTGATCGCGGAAACGCAGATACAAACTCCACGCGCCGCCAATGACAATTGCGAGAACAGCCATCATCAACCCAAAGCCCAAGGCATCCCAATACGCGCGCGCCAGTCCCGGACGGGAGACATTCAACGCTTCGTATTGCGCCGCATCGTACAGACCGTTGACCACCAAATCCGCCTGCCCGGAGGCGGCGTAGGGCTGAAGCATGGGCGCCGCCTGCGCACTGGATACCACAATCAGCGGTTTGGCAGAAATTTCAGGACCGGCGGCTTCCAGTTGTTCGATCCAGGTGCGGCTGGTTTCCACGTTATCGGTGAGGAGGGCAATGGCGGCGTAGCGGGAGAAATTTTGCGGATTTCCAATAAAGCCAGCCACGCCAGCCGTCCCGCCGGGCAGAAAGCCGAGGTTGAAATACTGCTCCGCCGCGCGGTATCCCAGCCCGGCCGGGAAGGGTTTGCTCAAGTTCGTGTTGGACATCAGCCGTTCGACCAGCCCAACTCCGTTTGGCGAGACGGCGATAAACTCGAACGTCGAGCGTTTCGAGAGCGCCAGTTGGTCGAGCAGGGGACCTGCCGAGGCTTCCAGTTCGCCGGCGTAGGCGGGTTCATAGTCCATGACCACCAGTACCGGCGAGGCTTCGGGCAGTGCGGTGATGATGTCGGAGAGGCGGGCGGAGGGCAGAATGGGCATGGTACGCAAGCCGAGCCAGAGGACGGCGCTCAACACCAGCAAGAAGAGGGCAGAGAGCGCCCAGCGCAGGGCGCGCTGAAACGAGAGGACAGCCGCAGGTTTGGAGGGATGGGCGGCGGTTTCGGAGGCAATCAGTTGTTCGAGCAGGGCGGCGGCGGCTTGTTGTTCGTCGCTCGCCTGCAGTTTCAGCGAGAAGGGTTTTGGGCGGAGGGATGAGCCGACAGGGGCAAGCGGGATGACGCCGCGGAAACCCGCCAGCGGTCCCTCGCGTTCGGTAATCATGTCCACGCTTGCCGCCGTGCCGCTGATGGCGGAATCCACCGGGCGCATGGCTTGCACCCACGAGGGCAGTTCCACCGGCGCAAGGGCTTCCCCCTCTTCGGCAAAGGGAGGCGCAGACGTGCGTTCAGGTTGGGGCGCTTCGGGCTTTTCGGGTTCGCCTGCCAGCCAGTCGGGCATTTCGACGTTGAAGAGGGCGTCCAGGTCTGGGATGGCGGAGTCGGCTGAGGGGAGGGCGAAGGCTGGGGCAGACGCAGCAGGCTGGGGCGGAGTCGGAGGCGTCTCTTCTTGAGGTTTTTCCGTTCCCGCAAGCCAGTCCAGTGAAGGGGCGCCGGGCGGCGGCATGGTGGTTTCTTCCAGCGCTTGTTTGAGCCAGTCGGGGGTGGTGTCGCTCAGGGCTTCGTCGCCGAGGAGTTCGTTGAGCGGCGCAGTCTGGAAAGGTTTGGGGGAGGCGGGAGGTTCCTGGGGCTGAAGTTCGCCCGTTTCGGCAAAGGCGCGAACGGAAGGTTCGGCGGGCTGGGAGGGTTCGGAAATGCCGAGGTTTTTCAGCCAGTCCAGGTCTTCGTCGGCAGACGCAGGGTGGGCAGGAATAGGTTCGGTGGGAGGTTCGGCGGTGGCGCTCAGGTTCTTGAGCCAGCCGAGGTCTTCTTCGGCGGAGGGCTGGGC
>JABRVZ010000058.1:0-34403 GCA_039961775.1 Chloroflexota bacterium | reverse complement strand
CGGCGGCGCAGGCGGGATGTGCCGGAGGGAGCGCGTGTTCGCTTTCGCCTGTGGAGTTGGCGGGGTTGGCGAGCGGGTCGTACAAGTGGCGCATCCGCGATTTCGGGTCTTATGGATACGGTCCTTTTACTCCTTACATGAATTTTACGATTCCATAAAAAGAGGAGGGTGAACAGCCTGAACCTTCCGACATGCGTCTTACGCATGTCGGAAGGTTCAGGTTGGGTGAAAACGAGCGATAGGTATCTAAGATCCGTGATCGTGATGCGATGTTCCCCGTGATGATGCTGAATTATTCAAATCGAGATGGTAACCATTGACTGTACTTTTCGTCATGTGTCAACGTTAATTACAAAAATGCAAGGTTTGAGTCTGACTGTTGCAGAAAAGGTAGTTTCTATAGGATAAGGCAGGGGAATGTTTGCATATGGGCAAGGGTGTTTTTTATAGTTGCCAGATTGTTAGTGTTTTGCATAACGCGGCGTTTTCACAAAATATGCTGAATAAACAGCCACGCTGCCCCATGCCAGATTGATCGTTGTGACTGCCAGGAGACAGGCCGCAAGCCGAATGGAAATGTGGATTGATTGAGGCAGGGTGTAATAACAACGAAAAAAAAAACGGCATGAATGCCGCCGCATTTCAAAGAAACCACACGTGAAATGTCGGTGTGGCGGAGCATGGAAATAAATCGGCGTTGAGAGACCATGAGAGATCAAAAAATATTTATTCATCCGAATGCGATTGTGGAACCCGGAGCGGAAATTGGCGAGGGTACGCGTATTAGCGCATTTGTACATATTTTAGCGGGAGCAAAGATTGGCAAATATTGCACCATCTGCAACGGCGTATTCGTGGAAAATGACGCGGTGATTGGCAACCGCGTAACGGTGCAAAACGGCGTCCAGGTGTGGAGTGGGGTGTGGTTGGAAGATGATGTGTTTGTGGGACCCAACGCGACTTTCACAAATAACTTGTTCCCGCGCAGCAACCGAGCGACCGAAAAACCCATCCCAACATATGTTCGAAAAGGGGCATCCATTGGAGCCAATGCCACCATCCTCGCAGGCGTGGAGGTGGGTGGCAATGCGATGGTCGGGGCGGGGGCAGTGGTCACACACCATGTCCCGCCTAATTCCATTGTTGTCGGTAACCCGGCCCGCATCCGCGGCTATGTTTCCGCAACGGCAAGGAATACAATTCGCTCGCAGGTTACAGTACATGCAACGGATGATTTGTCAGTTTGCGGGGCGAAGCTGATCAGACTCCCGCGCATCGTTGATCTTCGGGGAAGTTTGAGCTTTGGAGAATATGACACGCACCTGCCCTTTGCGCCAAAGCGATACTTTGTGATCTTTGACGTACCTTCCATGGAGGTGCGCGGCGAACACGCCCACCGCTCGCAACATCAATATCTGGTATGTGTACAGGGTTCGTGTGCGGTCGTTCTGGATGATGGGAAGAATCGTGATGAAGTGGTGCTGAATCAACCCGATATTGGATTACACATTCCTCCCATGGTGTGGGCAATCGAGTACAAGTTCACGCGTGATGCAATTCTAGTTGTGCTGGCGTCCGACGTGTATGATGCCAGTGACTATATTCGCAGTTATGAACAATATCTGAGCATTGTATCCAGTGAGGGAGCGAAATGAGCACATGATTAGCAAATTGTCGGTTGTTGAGGCAGAAGACATTGGCTCGAATGTGGAAATTGCAGAATTCAGCATCATTCGTGCCGGTGCATGCATAGGGAATAACGTCTATATTCATCCTCATGTGGTTATCAATCCGGGCGTTGTGATTGGCGATGGGGTGGAAATTTTCCCCGGCGCATATATTGGCAAGCCGCCAAAGGGAGCAGGCGCCACGGCTCGTCCGATTTCCTATATTCCTAAAGTGGAGATTGGACCCGACTGTTCGATTGGTCCCCATGCAGTGATTTTTTATGATGTGACCATCGGGCGTAACACATTGCTGGGTGATGGCGCTTCTCTGCGTGAACAGGTGCGTGTGGGGCATCATTGTCTGATAAGCAGATACGTGACCATCAACTACAATACAACGATTGGAAATTACACCCGCATCATGGACGCAACACATATTACGGGAAATTGCCGCATTGGAAACAATGTCTTCATCAGCGTTCTGGTCTCTTCCACGAATGATAATTTGGTGGTCTCCCGCCAGTATGACGAGGAGCAAATCCTGGGTCCGCAGGTGGATGATGATTCCACGATTGGGGCAGGGGCGTGTTTATTGCCGGGCGTCAGAGTGGGCAGAGGGGCGTTCGTAGGAGCTGGCGCTGTGGTGACGAAGGATGTCCAGCCGTATGACCTGGTCATGGGGGTGCCGGCGCGCGTAGTAAGAAATTTGAAAGCGGATTTGTAACATGACCATTCCGTTTCTGGATATGAAGGCGCCCTACCGCGAGTTGCAGGCGGAACTCGACTCCGCCTGGCACAGGGTGATGGAATCGGGTTGGTACATACTCGGCTCGGAAGTTGAGACGTTTGAGCAAGAGTTTGCTGGGTATGTGGGCACACGGTATTGTGTGGGAGTGGGAAACGGGTTGGATGCCCTGCACTTAATTTTGCGGGCATATGAAATTGGCATGGGCGATGAAGTGATCGTCCCTGCCAACACCTACATTGCCAGCTGGCTGGCAGTCTCTTATGCGGGAGCAACGCCGGTCCCGGTCGAACCACTGGAGGAAACCTGTAATCTCGACCCGTCGCGTTTGGAATCTGCCATTTCAGCCCGCACAAAGGCGGTCATGGCTGTTCATCTGTATGGACAAACACCGGAGATGGACGCCATTAATGCCATTGCCCGCAAACATGGGTTGAAGGTAATCGAGGACGCGGCTCAGGCGCATGGAGCGCGTTACAAGGGCAGACGGGCTGGAGGTCTGGGAGATGCGGCGGGCTGGAGTTTTTATCCGGGCAAAAATCTGGGGGCGTGGGGCGACGCGGGCGCAGTGACCACAGACGACCCAGTTTTGGCGGAGAAAATAAGAACACTGCGTAATTACGGTTCGCAGGTCAAATATCACAATCTGTACAAGGGCTTCAACAGCCGGCTCGATGAATTACAGGCGGCGCTTCTGCGAGTAAAGTTAAAAGTCTTAGACGAGTGGAATGAGCGCCGTGCCCGAGTGGCGGATCGCTACCTGGATGGGCTAAAAGATACCTGCCTGACCTTGCCCTTTGTTCCGCAGGGAATGCAGCCAAACTGGCATTTGTTTGTGGTGCGTTCGCCACGTCGGGATGCTTTGCAGTCACATCTCTGGCAGCAGGGCATAGAAACGCTCATTCATTATCCTGTACCGCCGCATTTACAGCCCGCCTATCGTGAAATGGGGTTGTCCGAAGGTGCATTTCCCATCACCGAACGCATTCATCGAGAGGCGCTCAGCCTGCCGATGGGACCGCACCTGCGTGTTGATGAGGTGGATGCAGTGATTACCGCGATCCGGATGTTTTCATGAGAGAAGAAAAGATCCATACCCGCATTCTCAAATCTACTGCTGTAATTGGCGGTTCTTCTGCGTTGAATATCCTGTTTCGGATTGTTCAATCAAAGATTGTGGCGGTTTTACTTGGTCCACAAGGAATAGGGTTGATTGGACTGTTCAATTCCATTTTGGGCTTGGCTTCTACGCTGAGTGGGATGGGCATCGCCACTAGCGGAGTGCGGGAGATTGCCGCTTCGGTCGAGAGCAGTGACAAGGTTCAGTTGTCCCGAACCGTGCTGGTCTTCCGAAGACTGAGTCTTGTACTGGGCAGCATGGGTGCCTTGATGGTGTTTGTTTTGCGCGGGTGGATTTCAGAGATTTCGTTTGGTAGTAGAGAATATTCCACTTCGGTGGGCTGGCTTTCACTGGCGGTGTTCTTCATGGTAATTGCCTCTTCACAAATGGCTTTGATTCGCGGAGTGCGGCGCATCGGTGATCTGGCACGCGTCAGTGTAATGGGAACAGCCCTCGGTACTTTACTGGGCGTTCCAATGATGGTTTGGTGGGGGGGGCAGGGCGTGGTGTTCTATGTGATAGGAGGCGCTGCCACGACCATTCTAGTTTCATGGTGGTATGCCCGTCGGGTCCAGTTGGAATCCATTCTCCTTTCCTGGAATGAAACCAGGTTCATCACGCTCAAACTGTTGAAACTTGGTCTGGCTTTTGTGAGCGCAGGGCTATTGACCATGCTCTCGTCGTATCTGGTAAAGGTATTCGTCACCCACCAGTTGGGAGTGTTAGCGACCGGATTGTATGAAGCCGCCAGCGCGCTGGCAAACGTGTATGTCGGTTTTATCCTCGGCGCGATGGGAGCCGACTTCTTCCCGCATTTGGCTGGAGTCTCGCAGGATGACACCGCCAGCAACCGCCTGATCAACGCCCAGGCGCAAATCGGCACCCTGCTTGCCCTGCCGGGCATTTTGGCGGTGTTGGCACTCGGTCCGTGGCTGTTGAAGTTATTATATTCAGCAGAGTTCGCCGCGGCGTTCGACATCTTTCGCTGGCAGGCACTCGGCACGTACCTGCGGTTGGTTTCGTGGCCCCTCGGTTTTTTGATTGTGGCAAAGTCAAGGGGAAGTTTGTATCTGTTCACAGAACTAATTAGCAATCTCTTTTTTCTGGGCGCAGCCTGGCTTGGACTGCAACTGTGGGGCTTGACAGGCGCCGGCGCCGCCTTTTTTGCCTTGTACCTTTTCTACACCGGCCTCATGATGGTTATCGGAAAACGGCTTTCGGGCTTTGCATGGACACCCGCCTCCCTGCGCCTCTTTGGCTGGACCTTGGCGGCTGTGATGGCGGCATTTGCTTTGTCCTTTATCACGCTTGTCCCGCTGGCTTTCGGGCTGGGCATGGGCTTAACGTTGATTGCGGGATTAATTGCACTAAAAACCCTGCGCAATTTGATCGGTGCGGATGTCTTTCGTTCTCATCTCCAGCGCATAATTTCCTCAATCAGGGTGCGGCATGCCTAATTCGGAAGAAAGACCCCTGCTTACCTTTGCCTTGTTTGCCTACAATCAGGAACGCTTCATCGCTGATGCGGTGCGGGGCGCTCTGAACCAGACCTACACGCCGCTCGAAATTATTCTTTCGGACGATTGTTCCTCTGACCGCACGTTTGAAATCATGCAGGAATTGGCAGCCGGCTACCAGGGACCCAACCGGGTGATTGTCCGCCGCAACGAACGGAATTTGGGCTTGATCGGGCACATCAACAAGGTAATGGAAGAAATCAAGGGCGAATTAATCGTGGCTGCAGCGGGGGATGATATATCTTTTCCAAACAGGGTGGAATGTATTTGTCAGGAATATCTGGCAAGCAACCGGCAAGCTTACTCGATCTTTTCAAATGCAATTTGGATCGATGAGAATGGGCGAAAAATGAACTTGCTTCGAACGAGAATCATCGATTCAAAAGACCTGGAAATCGAGAGTTATGCATCGAGGGCGACCCCGGGATTCATCAATGGTGCCACTCATGCCTGGAGACGGGAAGCCTTCGATTTTTTTGGTCCGTTGGCTGAAGGCATTGGCGCAGAAGATACAGTTGTTCCTTTCCGTTCTGCGCTTTTGGGAAAAATCCGTTACATACATGAGCCTTTGGTGCTGTACCGTCGAAATGCCACTCGATTAAGGAGTGGCGGAGATGGAAACCTTAGCTATAGTAAGTTTCGTAATAACTGGTTTCGTCAAAAAAAACAACACCTCGCCATATATCAAAGCAGACTGAGAGATATCGAACGATACAGCGAAGGCAAATATGGAAGAATGACTGACCTTGATGGGAAGGTTAAGGCGATAACCAAGTCTCGCATTGATGAATTGAAGAATTTAATTGAAATATCCCAAAGCAATTTACAGGAAATCGTTTTGCTTTTGTTACGGCAAAAACGGATTAATTCCCTGTTTGACCTCTTAAAGACAATAATGATTGCTGTATTATTTCCATTGATAAATTTTTTTGTTTTGTTGGCTTATTTTCAATATCAAAATTTGCGTAAGAAAATAATATGACTATGTACATGGCAGATCGTAAATGAGAGAATCAGAGATGGATTTGGTAAAAGGACTGGCAATTGTCGGCGTGCTTATCGCCCATATCTCCTTCGAGAAGCGGTTTGGCGAAAATACCATGCTGCTGGTCGATACCCTGAAACTGGTCTTTGGCTGGCGCGTCATTAGGTCCCTGGCGGATTTAAGAATCCCTTGAACACTCACCTCCGAAAATTGATCGATCACATCAAACCGCTTGCCGATGGCGCCAGCTTTGGTCACTGGATGCGCCAGGCTTACGTGGAGGCGTGCTTGATTGGCGAACACCTGAAATTTGGTCTGTCGGGACGCCCGCGACCCGCCAGCGCCATCCTGCTGACGGGCCCAGGACGCAGCGGCACAACCTGGATTACGGATGTGCTGTGTGCCCTGCCTGGGGTCCAGCAGATCTTCGAACCGCTCTTTCCGCTCTGGAACGAACGCGTCCGCCAGATCACCGGCTGGGACAAACGCGATCCCTACATCCGCAGCATCTACCTGCGCCCCGAAGAGGAATATCCTGAATGGGAAGATCTGTGGCGTCGCATAGTGACCGGTAAATTCCGCAATTATTGGACGGATTACGAACGCACCTCCTGGTTTCCCAGCCGCTTTCTCATCAAAGAAGTGCGTGCCAATCTCATGCTGGGATGGCTCCATCGCAAATTCCAGCCCCGCATCGTGTACCTCCTGCGGCATCCCTGCGCGGTGGTGTACTCCCGTCTGGTGGCGCCTCAGCCCTGGCATGCCGACGTGCGGGACATCCTGCGACAGGAAAAACTGGTGGAAGATCATTTGAAACCCTGGGCGGCAGAGATCGAACGCGAAACCGACCGACTGGACGCCCACGCCGTTTGGTGGGCGGTTGAAAACCTTGTCGCTCTGCGTCAATTACAAGGCATTCCACACGCGCTTCTCTTCTACGAAGACCTGGTTCTACATCCCCATGAAGTGTTGGAAAATCTGCTTCCATGGCTGGGTGTTGAGCATATCCCCAAAAAAGTGTTTGACCTTCTGCCCCAGCCGAGCCGCATGAGCAATCACAATCTAGCATATCGGGATGCGCAGGATCGTCTATCGAGATGGCAGACCAGTTTATCGGTCAAAGAACAGAAGCGGATCCTTTTTTGGGCAGAGCGCCTGGGTGTGGATGTTTACGACATGCAACCGCATCCCCGCCTTTCCTCATCCGTGTATGCCTAAGATCATTCTCTCAGCGGGAAACATCGCTCACTACCATCACGCTGCCTTGGCTTTACACCAGGCCGGCTGGTTGTGGAAGTACTTTTGTGTTTTTCGCGGAGAAAACGATTTGGGATTTCTGGAACGCCTCCTGTCCTCCAGCCTGCGCAAACGCTTGAACGGAAAAGCCCTGCCCGGTCTGGATCTGCATCGGACGCGCGTCTTTCCCCTCCCTTACCTGTTTACCCAAACCCTGCGCCGCCTCCGCCTGACCTCTCAGGCGCGCACCGATGCCTGGTTTGGCGCACTGTATGATCTTGCCACCCTGCATCAAACTGAAGGCGCTGGTGTCTTCCATTTTGTCAACGGCATGGGACTGCGAACGGCGCGGCGCGTCAAAAAAAGAGGCGGAATCGTCATTTGCGACGTGCGCGCCGAACACGTGGACCGTCAGGAGGAAACCCTGCGCCGTGAATATGACCGTTTGGGTTTGCCCTACCGCTCTCTGCGGGCGCTCTACCGCGACCGTTTGCTGGCTGAATATGAGGTTGCGGATTTCCTGATTGTTCCGTCCCCTTTTGTAGCAGAGTCCATGACGTGTTCGGGAATTCCTCCGCAAAAAATCATCCTTTTGCCTTATGGGGTAACTCTGCGCCATTTTTCGCCGGAACGCCCAGATCGGGAACGAGCAGAGAGGCATTTTCGTATTTTATTTGTGGGGCAGATCATCCCGCGAAAAGGCATTCACCACCTCGTGCAGGCATTTACCCGCCTGCGCCTTCCTCAGAGCGAACTAATTGTCGTCGGGCAGGGCAATGCCGAATATCTAACGCTGTTAAAGGGGCTTGTTTCTCCCGATGTTTCGGTGCGGTTTACAGGTCAATTGACGCAGGTGGAACTGTGGGCATACTATCAAAGCGCCGATGTTTTTGTCTTGCCTACCCTTTCGGAAGGTTCTGCTCTGGTGGTGTATGAGGCGATGGCGGCGGGGTTACCAGTAATCACCACTCCCAACGCCGGCGCTGTGGTGCGCGATGGGGTGGATGGATTGCTCTTTCCCATCTGTGATGTTGATGCATTACAGGATAAAATCCAGTATCTGTATCAAAACCCGGATGCCCGTATTGCCATGGGAAATTCCGCCTGGGAGAGGGTGCAGGAATTCACCTGGGAACGTTACCGGGAGCGCCTGGTGCAAGCCTATGCCCGCCATATTTTTGCCGAAGTGAAAGAATAATGCCTTATTTTGAAATTTCCTCCATTTTGCAGATTACCGCTGTACTAATCAGTCTGGAGTTGGTGTTGTTTGCCGCACTGCTGGTTCGGCGCGATTTGTTCCGCTGGACAACGGCTGGCTTTTGGGCATGGACTGCTTTTCTGGTCTATTTTGTTCTTTCACCCTTTGCCGCATCGTTCGATGACCTTTCGATGTCTCGCTTGCAATTTCTCCTGACGCTTAGCGGCGGAATCGAGCGGGCATTTTGGGTATTGCTTCTGATTTTGATGGGCATTGCCGCCTTTTTTGTGGCGTACTTGCGGACCTCCTACCGTCCGGTCACCTGGAGACTGCCGCCCGGTCCCTTATCCTTGAACCTGCCGGCATTATTTGTTTTGCTGGCGTTTACCGCCTTTGGCATGTACTCCCTGCTGGTATTTCGGGCAGGCTTGTTTCCGGTGGAGGGTGAAAGATTGATCCTGGGTGGCAGATTTGTAGGCAATATTACCGGCTACCAGAATGGAGGCTATGGCTTTCTATTCACGCCCATTTTGCTCCTTCTTCTTTCCAATAAAAGAAGGCTGCAGGCGCTTGGCGGCATCATGGTTGCGCTCTTTCTGGCATTTTCCCTTCCGCACGCCTGGTCCCGTTACATGACAGTTTCACTTTTGCTGGCGCTCTCGATGGTTTTCGCCCTCAAGAAAGGGATGCGAATGCCCCCTCTAGTTTGGAGTGTATCCCTTCTTTTGGTTGCTGCCCTGTATCAGATGCGCGGACATTCCGATTGGCGTTATGGTCAAATCAATAACGAGCTTGTCAATTTGATCGATGCTTTTCCTGCTCGTGTTAGCCAGGTGTTAAGTTCTACCGATACAGCCATGATACAGGCATGGTATGTGAGCAGTTATCTCAATGACCGCTGGATTGGAATTGACTATGGTTTGCCCGTTTTGAATTATGCCCTAACAGGTTGGATACCGTCGCGTTTTTTTCCAGAGAAATATTTCATAATAGACTGGTTAAATACCCACCGCAGCGGGTATTATCCCGCCATCTTCGATCAGGTTCTCTATGGATCCAAGTCATCCCTGATGGGAAGTTTTTACGCTCACGGCGGATGGGTGGGGGTGTTGCTGGGATGCCTGCTGGCTGGATACCTTAGCCGCCGATTGGACGGCACGTTGGCGGCAGCGACCTCCCACCTGGTCAAGAGTATCGGAATTACATGGCTGTCCATTCTGTGGATGGTGTGGGCAAGTAGTTCCACCTGGGGAATGATGGCAATTGGCGCAATGGCGATGCCAGGGCTGTTGGTCTGGCTCTTCTTGCCGAAAATTTCATCGCAGCGGGCTTCCAAAACAATGAGTTTTGAGCCTCAACCTGCGCAAATTCATTCTTTGGAACGTTGACGACATGACAGTTTCAAGACCACCCTCCCCGCGATATGGCGTAAGCGCCCATTACCAAGGGCAACAAGGTGAGGCTTACTTTTCCGCCCAAGCGGTGACCGGCAAACTTGGGGCAGAATGGAATCTGAAGTTTTGGGCGGACTTCATTCACCCGGAAGACAGCGTGCTGGACTTCGGCTGCGGCGGAGGGTATCTGTTATCAAGTTTGCCGGGCAAAATCAAAATGGGCGTGGAAATCAACCCTTCTGCCAGGGCAATGGCAGAAAACCTGGGCGTCCGTTGTGTTGCAACTTTAGACGAATTGGGAGAGGTACGGTTCAGCCGCGTCATCTCCAGCCATGCTTTGGAGCATGTGCCGGCGCCTCTGACTGCCCTCCAACAATTGCGCCTTCACATTGCGGATGGAGGAAAATTGCTCCTGTTTTTGCCGCTGGACGACTGGCGGACTTCTCCTCACCACAGGTATCGCGCAGGTGACCTTCACCGTCATTTTTATGCTTGGACGCCGCAGAACCTGGGAAATCTGCTCGAAGAAGCCGGATATAAAGATATTTGCATCAGGATTATCACAGACGCCATGCCACCCAATTTCAAATTAGCGGCGTTTCTCTTGCGAAACGAATTCCTGCGTTCTGTTGCTGGCTGGTCATTTGGTGTTTTTCTCCGCCGTAGACAACTTTTTGCTCAAGCAACAATTTGACCGTGGATTTGATGCGAAACAGCGCAGATCAACGCGTGTTTGTCATTCACTGGCCCCGTTTCGGACCTTATCATGTCGCCAGAATACGGGCAACGGCGGGTTATTTTGCCAAACGTGGTCTGCGGTTGGTGGCTCTTGAAATGTTCGGCGCCGAAGACGAATATCTCTGGGAACAAGCAGGGCTGGATGAAGACCTCGAGCATGTGACCTTGTTTTCCCATCTCTCTGCAGGAAAGGTTTCCAGAATTGACCTGTGGCGCAAGACATGGAAACGCCTCGATTACCTTCGACCACAGGCGGTTGCCATCAATGGTTATTCCAGTTGGGATGCATGGTCTCTGTTGGCGTGGTGCCGCGCAAAAGGAGCGCTTCCTATTCTGATGTCCGACTCAAAATGGGATGACGCCCCCAGAATATCCGCCATTGAGACAGCAAAGAGAAGGCTGGTAGGTTTGTATGGTTCTGCGTTATGTGCGGGGACGCCGCACAGGGCATATCTCGAAAATTTGGGAATGAATCCAGACCAAATCTTCGATGGTTACGATGTGATAGATAACCAGTTCTTTATTGAACAGAGTGATCTTATACGACAATCACCTGAACTATATGGGAAATTGCCAGGACTGGAAGCCTCGCGTCCTTATTTTCTTGCTTCTGGACGTTTTCTTCGCCGCAAGAATTTTTTGGGCTTGTTGCGTGCGTATGCCGTATACAAGGAGACTTGTCAAAACCGTGGCTGGGATGTATGGCGGCTGGTCCTGGTGGGCGATGGTCCCGAACGGGCTTCTCTGTTAAGTGAAATTCAGAATTTGGGCATTCAAGGGGATGTGATTTTGGCGGGCGTTCAGTCCTATCGGACCCTGCCGGCTTATTACGCTTTGGCTTCGGCATTTATTCATCCGCCGTTGCAGGATCAATGGGGATTGGTGGTCAATGAAGCGATGGCATCGGGGCTGCCAGTGTTGGTCTCTGCTCGGGCAGGCTGTGCGGCGGATTTGGTCGAAGAGGGAACCGACGGGTTCACGTTCGATCCGCAGGACGTATCAGGCTTGGGTCACATTATGAGCCGGATGAGTTCAGGACAGGTGGATTTACAGAAAATGGGGTCTGCCGCGCGTCGAAAAATCTCCGACTGGGGCGTGGAAAAATTTGCTCAAAATATGTATCGCGCATTGTACGCTGGACTGGGCAAATGAACATCCTCCAGGTAACACTTGGTTTTCTGCCCGCCGTTGCGTGGGGTGGACCTGTCCAAATCGTGTACAACAACGCTAAAGAATTGATCCGCCGCGGGCATTGCGTCACGGTATATTGCACTAACCTTTTTGATAAACATCATAAAATCCAGCCGCATACTTTCGAAGACATAATGGATGGTATCCGCGTGGTGTATTTTGATGCCCGGCGCCTCCCATTCTGGCGCGGTACGTTGGGACCTGTGTGGTGCCCCGATCTTCCTTCCCGCCTTCGGCGCGAGTTGCCTTCCTTCGATGTCGTTCACTTGAATGGCTATCGCAATTTCATGAATTTGCAGGTTGTCAACGTTTTGAAGAACACTCCTTCTCCTCTGGTTGTTCAACCGCATGGCGCCATCCCAATCATCGTCAACTCGTTTTTCGTCAAACGAATGTATGACCTTTTGCTTGGCAAACGTGAACTTGTACGGGCGCAGGCATTCATTGCCCTGCAGGAGAGCGAACGGGAACAAATCCGGGCGCACGGCATCGCTGACGAAAAAATTACCGTCATCCCCAATGGGCTCGACCCTTCCAATTACAACCTGAACGTCCAACACGGAATCTTCCGCCGCCGTTATGATATTTCCGCAGATCAAAAAATGATTCTGTTTCTTGGGCGCATCAACCGCAAAAAAGGCGTAGATATGCTCATCGAGGCGTTTGCCCGCCTAATGGATGTGAATGCCGTCCTGGTCATTGCGGGACCCGATGACGGTCAACTTGCCGAGGTGCAGACCCTCATTGCCCGTTACAATCTTGCCGGGCGCGTCATCCTGACGGGATTGTTGACCGGCGATGATGTCCTGACCGCCTACCGTGATGCCGACCTCTTTGTGTTGCCGGCTCGCACCGACACTTTCCCAACCACAATCATGGAAGCATGTCTGATGTCTGTTCCCATGGTGGTTACGGAGGGCGTGGAGATTGCTCATTTGCTGAAAAGCCGCGCGGCGGAGGTCGTTCCCTTCGATGCTGGCATGTTTGCAGAAGCAATGGAGCGCCTCTTGTCTGATGTGGGATTGTGCGAGAAATATCGGTCGGGCTGTGCCGAACTGATGAAAGAGGCGTTTTCCATCACTGCCACGGTTGATCGCCTCGAACGCCTTTATCGAGACTTGCTTGTCGGGAATATGCCTGCCGAATTATGAATCACCCTTTCGACACCCCCTGGAAAATCTGGAACAGTCTCCTGCTGGGAGCGGCGTATCCGTTCAATCGTCTCCTTTTTGGGCTGAATGGCATTTCTTGGGGTAAAGGCTGGCGTTTACATGGCTTCCCTATCATTCAGAAACACCGTCATAGCACAATACAATTTGGAGACCGCCTTGCGCTGCGTTCCACAGTCCGTTCGAACCCGCTGGGGGCAAATCATCCGGTCATCCTTTGCACCTGGCAGGCGGGTAGTCTGATTCAGGCGGGAAATGATTTTTCCATGACGGGCGGCTCCCTTTGTGCTTCGAAACAGATTGTCGTTGGCAACCGCGTCACGGTGGGCGCCAACTCCATCATTGTGGATTCCGACTTCCATCCGCTTCAGCCGGACCTCCGGCTGGAACAACCCCAGGGGGGCTTGGCTTCCCCCATTCTTATTGAAGACGACGTCTTTATCGGCATGAACTGCCTGATTTTGAAAGGCACAGTCATCGGGCGAGGCAGTGTCATCGGCGCGGGCAGTGTCGTAACGGGGGAGATTCCTGCTGGCGTAATTGTGGCAGGCAACCCTGCCCGTGTTATAAGAGAAAACATAACCTGATATGCACATCTTGATTATGGGACAACATTATGCTCCTGAAGAAGTCAGCGGGGCAGTGTTGGCGAGGGAACTTGCTGAAGGGCTGCTAAAGCACGGGCATCAAGTCACATTTGTGACCGCTGCCCCCAGTTACCCGCATGGCAAAGTATTCGAAGGGTATCGCAATGTTTTTCTTGCGCGCGAGGAACTGAACGGCGTAAATGTAATCCGCATCTGGAGTTACATTTCCCCTTCAAAATCTTTTTGGGCGCGGATTTTGAATTACGGCACGTTCAGCCTGATGGCACTGATGGGTGGACTGGCTGCCGGGAGAGCGGATGTACTCATGAGCGCTTCGCCGCCTCTCCCGCTGGGACTATCTGCCTGGCTGGTTAGCCGCATCCGCCGCATTCCCTGGCTTTTGCGGGTCGAAGACCTCTACCCGCAAACCGCTGTCAATGCCGGAGTGCTTCGGAACCGGTTTGTGATCCGCTTTTTTGAATGGATGGAAAAATTCATCTATCGGAAAGCATCTCATATCTCCCTCATCTCTGAAAGTTTTCGACAAAACCTGTTGGCAAAAGGGATTTCCCCTTCTAAATTGTCTGTGTTGCCCGTCTGGGCAGACCCGGATTTCATCCGCCCCCTGCCAAAGGAAAACGGTTTCCGCAGAGTGCATAGCCTGGAAGGTAAATTTGCCCTGCTCTATTCTGGGAACATTGGGCACACCTCGGCGCTGGAGGATGTCATCGAAGCCGCCTGCCTCCTACGGCATGAAGCGGAGATTGTTTTTCTCATTATCGGCGATGGTGTCAAAAAGGCGGCGCTGCAAGAACGCTCGCTCCGCTGCGGATTGGAAAATGTGCTCTTTTTGCCTTATCAACCGCGCGAAAGGTATCTCGAAGCGCTGGCTGCCGCTGATGTGTGTTTAGCGACGTTGAATTCGGCGGCAAGTCACACTTCTCTGCCAAGTAAGATTTTTACAATCATGGCTGCCGCTCGTCCAATTTTGGTGGTGGCAGATGCTGCGAGTGAAATGGCAGCTGTGGTGCAAAGAGAGAAATGCGGCGTAGTCGTTCCTCCGGCACAATCAGCCCTGCTTGCCGAAACAGTGAAAGAGTTGCGCGACCGTTCGGGAGAATTGACGGAGTGGGGCAGAAACGGCAGGGCGGCTTTGGAAGAGCGGTATTCGCGGGAGGCATGTCTCGATGCGTATGATGCCATGTTCCGCGCTCTTGCCATCGCGCAGGATAAAACGCCGCAAGGGAAATCTTATGCAGGATAAAGCAGAAGTCATTGTACACAGACTGCTGCGAAACGCCGCGCAGGGAAAAAGGAAGTTCATCTCTCTGTATCGTGTGCGTGGACTTGGAGAGGCTTTACAAGCGACATGGCGAAACGTGTTTTTCATTGAAACCGTTTGCCGGCTGGAAAAAGACCTTGCAATTCCTGATCCTCCTGTAATGCCTGCCGTCCCCCTGCACATTGAGACATTGAGCAATGCAAGCAACTTGACAACCTGGCAGGGGCAGAAAGAAATCCTTGCCCTGCGGGGGGAATATGGGATGCAACAATTTCATGCCCGCCTTAAACGCGGCGATTTATGCTTTACGGCATGTGCAGAAGGCAGATTTGCAGGCTTTGTCTGGCTGGAATTTCCGCCTGGCAATGAAGCTGGCTATCCTCTACAGCCACACGAAGCCTATACCTACGATGGCTGGACATTTGAAAACTTTCGCGGCAAACGGGTGCTGCCCGCCATTCAACAGGCAATCATGACCTATGTGCGTACCTACCATAGAGATATCCGAACCCTGGTGACACATGTTGCTGTTTGGAACAAGCCTTCTTTGTCCGGCGATCAGCGGGCGGGCTATATCATTCGTCGTCTCGAAAGAACCTTCATGATTTTGGGCGTTCACCGCAAACAGGTTCTGTCTGCAAAAATCCCCGCCGAATTGTTGATGCACCAGAACATGCTATGAATGCTGAAATCTTTGCCGAATGGCTGCGCCGCCAGGGACATACGGTCATCAAAACGCAAAGCAGTTACTGGGCAGACTTTGGTCCGCGCGTTTTGCAGGCGTTTCCTTATCACTGGCTTATTTCCCCTGATGAAGAAGAGATCGCAACCTTGATGTTTGATCAGAAAGCGGCGGCGCTGCGTTATTCGACTTTGCAAACTTCTCGTTTGGGTGCCGCCAGTTATCACGTGGTTTTGGAGAGTGGGCAATGTTCCCAAACTGACCTGTCCAAAAAGGCGCGGCACGATGTGAAAAAAGGATTATCGGTGTCATCCATCGAGCAAATCCCCATGCGCCGCCTTGCCATTGAAGGCTGGGAATTAAGGCGGGATACTTTAGCGCGCCAGGCACGTCCGCGTGCCGAAACGGAGCAGGACTGGCAAAGACTGTGTGAAAGCGCAGAGGGGCTGAGTGGATTCGAAGCATGGGGGGCTCTGGTTCAAGGGAAGTTAGCCGCATCGTTGCTTGCCTTTTTGTGCGACGACCATTATTGCATTTTGTACCACCAAAGTCTTACCAAATATCTCCTCTTGGGCGTCAACAACGCCCTGACATATGCTGTCACTTCCAGTGCGATTGCTCGTTTGGGAAATAGGACAAAAATCTTCTACGGTCTTCATTCCCTCGATGCTCCTCCCAGCGTGGACGAATTCAAATTCCGCATGGGGTATACTGCCAAGCCTGTGCGCCAAAGAGTTGTCTTTCATCCCTGGCTGCGTCCGTTCATGAACCGCGCCAGCCATGCGCTTCTCCGCGCGGGGCTGCGGCTGAGACCCGGGCACTCCGCCCTCTCCAAAGCCGAAGGCATGCTGCGGTTTTATTTGCAGGGGCGGCTGCCGCTCGAAAAGCAACCCCTGCCTCCACCTTTGCAGTCCAGGTGAGTTCCACGCAAGGATTCTTTCATTATGCATAACATTTCTGCTACTCTGCCCTCACTGCTCTCTTTATCCGGGCTGTATGCCCGCTTCGAGAAACGTCTTTCCGACCTCACCAAGCGCCTGCTCGATGTCATCGCCGCCGCACTGGGACTGATCCTGCTCGCCCCCTTATTCCTGGTGCTGGGCATCCTCATCAAACGCGATTCGCCCGGCCCCGTCTTCTACTGGGGGAAGCGTGTGGGCAGGGGCGGGAGGGAGTTCCGCATCCTCAAATTCCGCACCATGCGCGAAGAGCCAGCCAGTTATAGCGGACCTCCGCTCACCGGGCGGGACGATCCACGCATCACCCCGCTGGGACATTGGCTGCGCGACACCAAGTTGAACGAACTGCCTCAGTTGTGGAACGTGCTGATTGGCGAGATGAGTCTCGTCGGTCCGCGCCCCGAAGCGCCGGAGATCGTCCGTACCTGGTCTCCGATGATACGGGACGAAATCCTTTCGGTTCGTCCGGGCATCACCAGTCCTGCGAGTATTCTCTACCGCGACGAAGAAAAGCGCCTCAACCCCGACCGTGTGATTGACGACTACCTCGAAAACATTCTGCCCGACAAACTCCGCCTCGACCAACTCTATGTGCGCCATCACAACCTCCTCACTGACCTCGACACGCTGTTCTGGACGTTTGTTGTGCTGATCCCGCGCCTCAGCCGCAAACCCATTTCCGAAGCCTGGCTCTTTGGCGGACCCATCACCCGCCTCTCGCGCCGCTATCTGAACTGGTTCGTCACCGATTTTGTGGTTGCCCTCCTCGGCATTGGTTTGACCGGGTTCCTCTGGCGGTTGAGCGGACCGCTGGATATCGGTCTCGACCGCGCCGCCTCGCTGGCGGTTGTGCTGGCGTTTCTCTTCAGCCTGTTCAACACACTGCTGGGGTTGAGGGGGGTCTCCTGGGCGTACCCGGCGGCGGAGGATGTTCTGCGTCTGTTTGCCTCCTGCGCTCTGGTCACCGTGACAGTGATTGGCATCGAACTGGCGTATCACCCGCACATCTTTCCGCCGGTGCGTTTTATGTCGGCGGCGGGATTGGTGGTGCTGTTGAGCTTCATTGCCGTGCGCTACCGTCTGCGCTTGCTGACCGGGCTCGCCAGCCGCTGGATCACCCTCCGCAACAGCACCTTTGGCGCGCCGGAGCGCGTGCTGGTGGTGGGCGCCGGGGAAGGAAGCGAGTTTGCGGCGTGGCTTTTGCAACGACGCGAGTTCAAGCGAATTTATAAAATTGTTGGCATTGTGGACGACGACCCTGCAAAACAGGGCATGCGCTATGAAGGGTTGAAAGTGTTGGGGTTCACTGCCAGCCTCCCGGAACTGGTAAAAAAATACGATGCAGGCGTCATCTTCCATGCCCTTACACGCCTTGAGGAGGAAGACCGGGCGCGTCTTCTGGCTCTCTACAAACGAACTGGGTTGCGCGTGGTGATGCTTTCGGACGTGCTCGACCTTCTGCGCCGCCAGTTGACGCCGCCTGACAATGCCTCATTTGCCGGCGAAACGTTTGCCGAGCAGATGGCAGATGAGAAGGTTGCCGTATGAGCGAATTTTGGCGCGGGCGGCAGGCGCTGGTGACCGGGGCGGGCGGTTTCATCGGCAGTCATCTCGTGGAGGCGCTCCTGCACAAAGGGGCGAAGGTGCGCGCGTTTGTCCGCTACACTTCGCGCGGAGACCTCGGGCTGCTCAAACTGCTCACCGAAAGCGACCTCGCTCAAGTGGAAGTGGTCTTGGGCGACCTGCGCGATGAACACGCCGTCCGTGATGCCGTCAAAGGCTGCGACCTGGTCTTTCACCTGGGGGCGCTGATTTCCATTCCGTATTCCTATCTCCATCCGGCGGAGGTGGCGTCGGTCAATTTCATGGGGACGCTCAACATGCTGATGGCGTGCCGCGAGCATGGGGTGGGGCGGCTGGTGCATACCTCCACGAGCGAGGTGTATGGCACGGCGCGGCAGACGCCCATCAGCGAAAGTCACGTTTTGCAGGGACAGTCGCCCTATTCTGCCAGCAAAATCGGCGCGGACAAACTGGTGGAAAGTTTCATCGCCGCCTACAGCCTGCCCGCCGTGACGGTGCGCCCGTTCAACACGTTTGGACCGAGACAGTCGGCGCGGGCGGTCATTCCCACCATTATCACGCAGGCGCTGGCAAAGGATGAGATTCGTCTCGGTAGTCTGACCACCACGCGAGACTTCACGTTTGTCACCGACACCGTACATGGCTTTCTGCGCGCGGCAGAAACGCCGGGCGTGGAGGGGGGAGTCTTCAACCTGGGAACCGGCGAGGAGATTTCCATCGGCGACCTGGCGGAGCGGATTCTCCGTCAGATTGGCAGAACTGTCAGAATAACAGAAGACAGGCGCCGGTTAAGACCGGAAGCGTCCGAAGTCCTGCGGCTGGTGTCCGATAATTCCCTCGCCGTCCAGCGGCTGGGATGGAGACCCTCCGTCGCGCTGGACGAGGGGCTGAGGCTTACCATCGAGTGGATTCGCGGCAACCTGCATCGTTATCAAGTGGGTACGTATGAGTTCTAGGAGGGACGCATGAAGGCGGTCATTCTGGCGGGGGGCAGGGGCACGCGCCTTTCGCCGTACACGAAAATTCTGCCCAAGCCGCTCATGCCCATTGGCGATATGCCCATTCTGGAGGTGATGCTCAAGCAGATGAAACGCGCCGGCATCACCGACATCACGCTCACGGTGGGGCACCTTGCCAACCTGCTGCGCACGTTCTTCATGGACGGGCGGCAGTGGGGGATGAACATTTCATACAGTTACGAGGAGAAACCGCTCGGCACGGCGGGACCGCTCTCGCTGATTCCGGGGCTGGATGCGACTTTTCTGGTCACCAACGGTGACGTGTTGACCACGCTGGATTTTCGGGAACTGGTTGCGTTTCACCGCTCGCAGGGCGGCATTGCCACCATCGCCGTTCACAAGCGATGCGTCAAAATTGACCTGGGGGTGGTGCAGTGGGATGGGGATCACCGCATTCACGGCTACATCGAGAAACCCACCTACGATTACACCGTCAGCATGGGCATCTACGTTTTCGAGCCGCAGGTGTTGAAATTCATCCCTCATAATGTGTATCTTGACTTCCCCGAACTCGTCTTGAAATTGATTGCCGCCGGCGAAAAGGTCGTCGGGTATCCCTTCGACGGCTATTGGATGGATTTGGGTCGCCCCGACGATTACGCCCAAGCCGCCGAAGATTTCGCCAGCATGCGGGAACAGTTTTTGCCCGAGGAGTAGTTGTGAATTGGCGTGTTCCGCTTTCTGACATTGATTTTGGCGACGAGGAGGAGGAAGCCGTTCAGCAAGTGGTGAAGAGCCGCTGGCTGACGATGGGCGCCGTGACGCGGGAGTTTGAGGAAGAATTCGCCGCGTATGCCGGCGCGCGTCACGCGATTGCGGTGACGAACGCCACAGCGGCGCTGCATCTTGCTTGCGTGGCGGCAGGCTTGGGTCCGGGAGACGAAGCGGTTCTTCCTTCGCTGACGTTTGTCGCCACCGCCAACGCCGTCCGCTACGCTGGAGCCGTTCCCGTCTTCGCCGACATCCAGGGCGAAAACGATTTGAACATCTCGCCGCAAGCCATCGAGGCGTGTATCACGCCGCGCACGCGCGCCATTCTGGTAGTGCATTACGGCGGCTATCCCTGCGACATGCCCGCCATCCTTGCCCTCGCGGAGCGGCATGGCTTGACCGTCATCGAGGATGCCGCTCACGCCGTTGGCTCGGAACTGGATGGGCGCATGCCTGGCACGTGGGGCAAAATCGGCTGTTACAGTTTCTTTTCCAACAAAAATATGACCACCGGCGAAGGCGGAATGCTGGTGACGGACGACGATGCGACAGCGGAGCGGCTGCGCCTGCTGCGCTCGCACGGCATGACCAGCCTGACCTGGGACCGTCACAAGGGTCACGCCTGGAGTTACGACGTGGTGGACCTGGGTTACAACTACCGCATTGATGAAATCCGCTCGGCGCTGGGGCGGGTGCAGTTGAGGAAACTTCCGCACAACAATCAATTGCGGCGCGAGAAGACCGCCCTGTACCGCCGTCTGCTCGCGGAGCATTGCCCCCAGGTGGTCGTTCCTTTTCAGGGACATGCGGGCGTTTCGGCGTGTCATCTGCTGCCCATCCTGCTCCCTGAAGGTGCGCCGCGTGAGCCTTTCATGGAAGCGATGAAGACGCAGGGGATTCAAACCAGCATCCACTACCCGCCGATTCACCGCTTCAGCGCCTATCGAGATTTGAACCCGCCCGGTGCGGCAAACCTGCCGCAGACCGAATCGGCGGCGGCGCGCGAAGTGACCCTGCCGCTCTACCCCGCCCTCGCCGATGACGACATCCGCTTTGTGGCGGAGGCGGTGCAAACGTCGCTGGCGGGCGTGGCGCGGGCTTCCGCGTGAATTCCTTGCGCGGCGGGGCAGGTGTAATATCCGCCTACAGCGCGCATTTAAAACAATTATTTTTGTTATCTTGTTTGTGGCAGGGAAGAACGTGTACAATTATTTCAAATGCAGCGTGCACCAGCGGCAGGATAAGCCTGTCCCCGCACTTTAGGAGTTTTGGATGGAATTGAAGGAATATTTTCGCATCGTCAAACACTGGGCATGGCTTCTGATTTTGGGTCTGCTCCTGGGAGGGGCAGGAGGGTATTTTTTCAGCAAATACCAGACGCCAATCTATCAGGCATCCACGCGCATCATGGTTATGCGTCCGCCGCAGGAGAGCGTCTCCGACTACACCTACCTGAGCGGTCAGCAACTCACTCAGACGTATGTCCAACTGGTCACCACCCAGCCGGTGCTCGATGCGGCTTCGGCGGAATTGGGTTACACAATCGAGCGTGAGCAAATCACCGCTCAGCAAATCCGCGACACCCAGGTCATTCAACTGCTGGTGGAAGACGAAGACCCCGCCCGCGCCGCCCAGATTGCGAACACGCTGGTCGTCAAACTCATCGAACAAAACGACGCCTTCCAGGCGGGACGTTTCAACTCCGCCGAAGAAAGCCTGCGCGAACAGATTCGGCAGATGGAGACTCAAATCTCCGGTCTGCAGACTGTCATCAACCAAATCTCCAGCCAGAACCTGCAGGATCAAATTGCCCAACTGGAGGCGCAAATCAAACCTCTGCAGGAAGAAGTGGTAAGGCTGGAGCAGGAAATCGCCGCCCTGCCCACCTACGTCACCCAGAACAAAGTTCTCATTGCCGAAAAGCAAGCCCGCATTGACCAGATCAAACCCCTGCTCAACGTATATCAGGAAATCTACTCCAACCTGGTGGTGTTTGGAAAACCGATCAATCAGGGAAGCAATGACCCGCAACTTCTGCAACTGCAGTCCACGCTGGAGTTGTATCGGCAGATTTACCTCAATTTGTTGAACAGCCTCGAGACAATACGGCTTGCCCGCCTGCAAAACACCCCCAACATCGTTCAGATCGAACCTGCCGCCGCGCCGGAGATGCCCATCCGCCCGCGCACCATCATGAACATCGTGCTTGCCGGCGTCATCGGCTTGATGCTGGCGGTTGGCATCGTCTTCCTCGTCGAACATCTGGACGATACCCTGAAAACCCCCGACGAAGTAGAACGCCTGCTGGGCGTCCCTGTGCTGGGCTTCATAGCGGAAATGCAATACAAAAGCAAAGGGGATGAAGTCTATGTGGCGCGTCAGCCGCGCTCGCCCGTCTCTGAAGCCTTCCGCTCGCTTCGCACCAACCTCGAATATGCCGCCGTCCAAAAACCGATTCACACGCTGATTGTCACCAGCCCCGAACCGTACGAAGGCAAAACAACGGTGGCGGTCAATTTGGCGGCGATCTTCAGCCAGGCAAAACGCAGCGTTGCCCTGGTGGACGCCGATTTACGTCACCCCAACGTTCACCGCTACATGGGACTGCCCAACCTCGACGGCTTGAGCAACCTCTTCCGAGACCAATCGGACATGACCAGAGTCTTCCGCAACCGTGTGGACATGCCCAAACTGACCGTAATCACCACGGGACCCATCCCGCCCAACCCTGCAGAGCTGCTCGGCTCCGACCGCATGAGCTGGATACTCGAAGAACTGCGCTCCATTGCAGAAATGGTCATCATTGACACGCCCCCCTCCCTTGTGGCAGATGCACAAGTGCTGGCGGCAAAAGTGGACGCCGTCCTGCTCGTGGTCAAACCCGGAAAAACCAGCGCCGAAGCCGCGCGTTCCTCCATGGAACTCTTCCGCCGTGCGGGAGCCAGAGTGGTGGGCGTCGTGTTGAACCGCATCCCCCGCAACCGCCCCTATTACTACGGCGGCTACAAATATTTCTCGCCCTACAACGACAGCAAGGGATACTTTACCAGCGCAGGAGTCGAATTGGAGGAAGCCGCGCCAACCGATTCGTCCAGCGATTGAAGCGGAAAATCCTTCCAACACCGAAGGCATGATCAGGCTTCCATGCTTTCGAGGCTTCCCCCATGCCATCTGTCTTATTCGTTTGCACCGCCAACCGATTTCGCTCCCCGCTGGCATCTGCTTTTTTCCAAAACGAACTGCGAAAAACTGCGGCATCCGCCTCCTGGATCGTGGACAGCGCCGGCACCTGGACAACCCGCGGCTTGCCCGTCCTCCCCGAAGTTGCCCTCCTCGCCCGCCGCTATGACCTCGACCTGACCGGTCATCGCTCCAAACCCGTGACCGGGAAACTTCTCAAGGCGCAGCACCTTATCCTCGTCATGGAAGCGGGGCAGCAGGAAGCGCTCTACAACGAATTTCCAGCCGTGGGCGGGCGCGTTCGCCTCCTCTCTCAGGTCTCCGAAGGACGCGCTTACAACATCCCCGACTGGATGGATACGCCGGACTCCGTGCTGAAAATCGGCGAAACGCTCCACGAAATCATTCAAAAAGGTTTTCTCAACATCTGCCGCCTCGCCCTTCAACTGCAGGGCGCCGCCGCGACCGAACACAACCAGCCATGACCACCCCAAAATCGCACAACCGCACCGCCTGGCGTTGGCTGTTGGCGTTCTGCCTTCTCGCACTTCTCACAGGAGCAGGGCTCAAAGGCTGGCGCACCTACCAAAAAGGCATGGCGGTTTACCGCAGTCTCAACGCCCTGCGTGGAAACCTTCAAAACCCTGCGTCCCTTCCCAACGCCGCGCCCTCCCTTCGGGATTTGCAAACCAAACTGAACGACTTCACCCGCGAAGCGCACCCCTTTCTCCGCGTAATGCCCGCACTGGGATGGATACCCGTCTATGGCGGCGACCTGGAGAACGCCCCCCGCCTCCTCGAACTGGCAAACCGCCTGACAAACGCCTCCCTCCTCACGCTCGAGGCTGGTTCGCCCCTCCTGAGCGCAGACAACGCCTCTGCCGCTTCCCTCACCCCCGCCGCCCTGACGAGTCATCTCGTCGAAGTTCAGCCTCTCCTCAAAACCGCCCGCGCCGAATTCGACCTTGCCCTCGCCGCTCGCCGTCAAATCACCGCCGGGGCATTATCCCCCCGCCTGCAAAGACTCCTCGACGAACTCGACCCGCTCCTCGCCTGGATGGATGACGGCTTATCCGCGGCGATGATCCTGCCGGGCATTCTGGGCGCCGATGAGAGCGGATCGAAGACTTACCTCCTGCTGGTACAAAACGAAGACGAACTTCGTCCCACCGGCGGTTTCATCACCACTGTCGGCAGGCTGGTGGTGGAAAACGGAGAAATCGTCAGCCTCGAATTCGAGGGCGTGGACGACAACTTCGAAGATTGGACAAAACCCTATCCTGCCGCCCCCTGGCAACTGCAGGAATACATGAACGCCAGCGTCCTCATCCTGCGCGATTCGAACTGGTTCGCCGACTTTCCCACCAGCGCACGCTGGGCTGAATACCTGTACTCCTACAAATACCCTCAGTCTCTCGACGGCGTGATTGCCTTCGACCAGCAATTTCTCGTCATCTTATTGAGCGTCCTGGGTCCTCTGGAAGTGAAAGGAGCGCCTTACCCGCTCACCAGCGCCAACGTCATCGAATACATGCGCTCTGCCAAAGCGCCTCCGGCTGGGGAACCCATACCTGCTGGATGGTATCGCAAATATTTCATCGAAGACATCGCCGCCGCGCTTTTGCAGAAAGTGACGAGCGGCGAAAACAAGGATATACGCGGGCTTGCCGCCGCCCTTGTCAGGGCGCTGAACGAGCGCCATCTGCTGCTCTATTTCCACGACTCTGGCGTCATGTCGCTGCTTGCCGAACACGGCTGGGACAATGCCGTCCGCGCCGCAGATGGCGACTTCCTCCTCACCACAGATACCAATATTGGCTCCAACAAAACCAACGCCCTCATCAAAGTCAGCCTGCAATATGAGGTGGATTTAACCGACCTCTCCGCGCCCAAAAGCCTTCTCATTCTCACCCATCATAATGACGCCGATGCCGCTATCCCCTGCATTCATTGGGGTTCGATTCCGGGAGAAGGGATTGATTGGTATCCCATGCAGCGCTGCTACTGGTCTTACCTGCGCGTTTACAAACAAGCCGGCGTCGAATTGCTGGATGCCACCCCCCACGAAATCCCCGCCGAAATGATTTTGCTCGAAAGAACCGTGCCGGCGCGCGTGGACTTATTGGACGAATCGCTGGATGGGATACAAGGCTACGGCACCCTGCTGGTTGTGCCCGGCGGGCAGTCCCTTGAGACTGCTTTCGAATTTGCCCTGCCCGCCTCGGTTGTTTCTCAAAAAGAGCCGGGACATTTCACCTATTCCCTCAAGGTGCAAAAACAGCCCGGCACGCTTGCCCACGCACTCACCGTTCAAGTGCAACTGCCGCCCGGCGCGGTCTTGGAAAGTTCCACTCTTCCCGCAAACATTCAAGAGAACATCCTGCAAATCGAAACCAGCCTTCGCACCGACGTGTATCTCGAAGTGAGCTTCCGCGTCCCGTAAATGAGAGCCGTCCCCGCAGAGCGTGCTGGGATATAATGAAAAGAAAGGCAGGCTATTATGAAAAATTATCTGCTGCGCATCTCACTGACCGTCATCGTCATCCTGGCTATCTTTCTCCTCGCCGGCGGCAAAACCGCCTGGGCGGTTCAAAGCGGCTCTCAATCCTTGAGCGTCCCCCTGAATCGAACCGACTTTGCACCCTCACCCGGCAAACCGGGACCCGGCTCGGTCAAACCGCCCCCGCCGTTCCTCGCCATTTGCAAAAACGGACTGTATTCCATCGGCGGCGTGGCAACCCTCGAAATCAAAGACCTGAAGCCCGGTTACTGCGTCGAAGCCGTGTTATGGAATCCCCGCTTTCAGATTCACCGCATTCCTGAAGACGCCGGCAAACCCCTGGCGCATCTGCTTTTCCTGCGCATCTACTACGCCGGACGCCTCACCTACGAGATTCTCCCCGGTGACGGAAGCGTGGAAGCCTGTTATGCCCTCCCACCGGAAAAACAAGGGCAATTCTACTTTTTCGATTTCTACGGCATGCGCTTCAAAAAACTGACCCGCCCGCCTCTCACCTGGGATGCCCTTGAAACCCGCACCGACACCCAGAAAAAGACCGCCTGCGTCTTCACCCAGGTTTCCGGGGTATATGCCCTGGTTGGCAAATAGACCTATCGCACCGCACCCAATGACGGGGAAGAGGCGCGCCTCTTCCCCGTCTTGTTTCATGAACATGACGGCGCTCAAATCCATCTGGCGGCGTCTTCCGCCCCTCACACTGACCTTTTTTCTGCTCGCCATCTACCTCCACACGATGGCGCCGGGGCTTACCTGGTCAAACGACGGCAGCGACGGCGGCGACCTCATCACTGCCGCCTATACGGGCGGCGTGCCTCATCCCACCGGTTACCCGCTTTACCTGTTGCTGGCGCGCCTCTTTCAAGCCATTCCCGCTGGCTCGCTTGCCTATCGCACCAACCTCATGTCTGCCGTGTTTGCGGCGCTCTCGGCGCTGCTCGTTTACAACATTGTTGCCCGTGCGCTTGATGAAAGACGCCTCGAACATGCCCGCTTTGCCGCCGTCATTGCAGGGCTTGCCTTTGGCTTGACCCCGCTTCTCTGGTCACAGGCGGTCATCACCGAAGTTTATGCTTTGCAGGCGTTTCTCACAGCCTTCATTCTGTACCTGTGCCTCCTGCCCAATCGCTTCGATACTCTGCGGGCGCTCACCCTGGGGCTGGCGGCTGGAAACCACATCACCGCGCTTCTCCTGCTTCCTCTGCTGTTTTTAGACTTGCCCCAACCGAACCAACACCGCCTGAGACAATTCGCCTCCGCCCTGACCTGGAAACTGGTCTGGTTTGCAATAGGCATTTCCCTCTACCTGACCCTTCCCCTGCGGGCGCAAGTCGGCGCTCCGGTCAATTGGGGCAACCCGATTACGCTCGAAAGGTTTTGGTGGCTGGTTTCGGGAAGTCTGTACCGGAGTTACTATCTGCACTCTCCCCTGTCCATGATGGGGGAGCGCATTCCCGCCTGGGCATCTTTGATGCTCCAGCAGTTTGGCTGGTTGGGTATAGCCTTGGGCGTTGCTGGGGTGATTGTTTTTTTTCAGCCCTCGCGCTTGCACTTTTCCACGTTGTGGGTTGGCGCGGCGTACAGCGCCTTTGCTCTTGCATACTCGTCGGATGATTCCTACCTTTACGTGATTCCCGTGTGCCTTTCTTTTGCCGTCTGGGTTGGGCTGGCAATCGGTCATCTTTTCAACGCGGTCAATTCGAAGGCAGTGACTTGGGGAGCGGCTGTTTTGTTGGGGGGGTACTTCCTGTTTCAAGGGATGAACCATGCGGCACAGGTGGATGCGTCCGGTGACCGGCGGGCGGAAATGTTTGGGAGGCAGGTCATGGCTGAGGTCCCGAAAGATGCGCTGGTCTTCGTCAAAGGTGACCGGGCTGTCTTCACTCTCTGGTATTTTCATTTTGCTCTCGGTCAAAGACCGGATGTGGTTGTGGTCGCCGAGGAACTCCTGCATTTCGACTGGTATCTGGAGACGCTTCATGCCGCCTATCCAGCCCTGGCAATTCCTGCTCCTTTGACGTGGGCGCAAAGCATCATCGCCTCCAACCCTGAACGGACGCCTTGCTTTGTTGAATACGTGGATAGGGCAGTGATCGAGTGCGCCGCGCCATGACATTTGTCTGACAATGCTGGGTAACAAATTTACACAAACTGCGTCATGATTTAGTACTACAATATGCCTGCAATGCCAATTGTGGTATAGTGTTTGTACTTAAACTCACCTTACGTTAGCGCGAGATTTATCTCGCATTTTCAGGCGACATGAATGTCGCGCCACGGAAAAACTGCGTAAAATCGGTTATTAATTTATTTTGCCCTTCTTATGGATTGAACTTCCACCTATGGAAATTACAGCATACCTTAAACCCCTCATACGATGGTGGCGGCTTGTAGTCATTGTGACTATGCTGGCAGTGGTTGCCAGCGCCGTATCCACCATGTTTCAGCCGGATGTGTATGTATCCCGGACGACTTTGGTTATCGGTACCACCATCTTGAATCCGAACCCAGATGCCGGTCAGATTTATATTGCCCAGCAGTTGGCGCAAATCTATGCCGATATGGCAAAACGCGAACCGATTCAGCAGGCAACGATGGAAGCGCTGGGAATTGACTGGCTGCCGCAATATCAGTCGCGTGCCGTGCCCAATACGCAGATGGTGGAAATCTCGGTCACGGATACGAATCCCAAACGCGCGCAGTTGATTGCCGACGAACTTGCCCGGCAATTGATTAAACAAAGCCCGGCGATTGGCGATACCGAAACGGGCATCCGTCAGGAGTTCATCCGCCAGCAGTTGTCCAGTCTGCAAAATCAAATTCAGGAGACCGAGCGGCAGATCGAGGAATTGCAGAGGAGCCTGATCGGTCTGAACAGCGCCAGTCAGATCGCCAACATTGAGGGGCAGATCAAGGATCAGACCGAGAAGCTCAACAAATTGCGGGAAAGTTACGCCAGTTTCCTGGCAAACTCGCAACAGGGCGCGCTCAATATTCTGTCTGTTGTGGAGCCTGCCAACCTGCCGACCCGTTCGGTGGGAACGAACAAATTCCTCATTATCGGGTTGGCTGGGTTGGTGGGGTTCAGCCTGGGCGCTGGCGCGGCATATCTGCTCGATTTCCTCGACCGCACCATCAAGACGACGTCCGATGTGGAGCGGATTTTCAACCTGCCCGTGATTGGCTATATTTCCGAACTCATGGAGAAGGAGAATAATGCGACATACGTCGCCAAAGACCCTGCTTCCATCCTGGCGGAAAATTTCCGCCTGTTGCGTTCGAACATCGAATTTTTCCAAATTAGCCGCCCGGTGCGGACGATTCTGGTAACCAGCCCCAGTCAGGGAAACGGAAAGACAACCATTGCCACCAACCTGGCGCTGTCCATTGCGCAGGGGGAGCAGGAGGTAGTGCTGGTGGATGCGGACCTGCGTCGTCCAGCCATCCATAAGGCGCTGGATATGGCGAAGGAGCCCGGCCTCTCCGATTTAATCCGCAACAAGGCAGACCTGGACGAGGTAATCCGCACCTGGTATGGCAGCAACATGAAGGTGATTACAGCGGGCAATATTCCTCAGAATATCACCGAAGTTGTCGGCTCGAAGCGCATCGGCTCGATTTTGGGTGATTTGCGCGAAAAATTCGAAATTGTCATCGTAGATGCGCCGCCTTTAATCATTGCCGATTCCTACAATCTCGCCTCGCGGGTGGACGGCGTCATCCTGGTGATGGAGCCGGGCAAGACCTCCGAAGAACAGGCGCGCACCATCAAAGAACAGCTGGATCGCTCCAACGCGCATCTGCTCGGTATTGTGTTCAACAAAATTTCCGAACGCAGCGCCAGCAGTTACTACGATTACCAGTATCGGTCGCTGTATTCGCCCAAATACTATGGCGATTACGTCTCGAAGAAAGAGAAGGAAAATGAAGAACCGGCTGCTGAGCCTGCTTCGAAAAAACTGGTGTCTTTCTTTGAGCATGGCGATGTGCCGCCTGAAGTGGCGGAAGGGATTGAATCTGCCATTACCGCCATCAAGACCCAGCCTCGAACCATGATCGAACGCCTGCGCAAAGCCAGAAAGAATGGGCGAAACGGCAGGAAAAAATCCTGACAGCCGCTTGCCTGCAGCAGGGACGCACACATGTGCGTCCTTTTTTGTTTGTCAGACGGGGTATACTGGAGAAATGAAATCTTCCGTCTTTCCCCGTCTGATCGTTCTGCTTTTCATCTTCATTCTCGTTTGGATCTATTTGTTCCAACCGGTGGGTTTGCCGCAAACCGCTATGGCGGCTTTTGGCTCTGAAACCTTGCGGGCGCGCGTCACGGAAATCATTGAAGAAGGTGAAATAGATTTGGGCGGCGTCCTTCAGAAGTATCAGGTTGCGCGGGTGGAAGTGCTGGAGGGACAGTATCAGGGTATCGTTATGGAGATGGATTACGGCAGGCGTCAGGTATTGTCCAACGCGGTGTACCTGCAGCCGGGCGATTCTATCCTCGTCACCATTGGCTCGCGTCCTGACGGCTTGTTGACCGTGTATTTTGTGGATTTTACGCGCACAACCCCGTTGTTATGGCTGACTGCCCTCTTTGCCGTTGCCATCCTGCTCATCAGCCGCTGGAAGGGACTCCGCTCGCTGTTGAGCATGGCGTTCAGCCTGGCGGTCATTATCGGCTACATCATTCCTCGCATTCTTTCGGGAGGCGACCCGCTGCAGGTGAGCATCATCGGCTCGGTCATCCTGCTCGGCGTGACTCTCTATTTGACCTATGGCTGGAATCTCAAAACCCATGCGGCAGTTCTCAGCATGATTCTCGTGCTGCTCATCACCGGGGCTTTGGCAGGGCTTTTCGTCTCTTTCACGCGCCTGACCGGTTCGGGCGACGAAAACGCGCTTTTCCTCCTGCAAATATTGAACACACAAATCAACCTGCGCGGGCTGCTGCTTGGCGGCATGATCATCGGCGCGCTGGGTGTGCTGGACGACCTCGTCACCACGCAGGCTTCGGCGGTGTTCGAACTGCATCACGCCAATCCCTCGCTTGGGTCTTCCGAATTGTTTCGCTCCGCCATGCGCATTGGGCAGGACCATGTGGCGGCGACCGTCAACACCCTCGTACTGGCGTATGCGGGGGCTTCACTTCCTATGCTGTTGATGTTCACGCTGGGACGGGGAAACCTCGGCTATCTGGTCAACTTTGAATTTATCGCGGAAGAAATTGTACGGACGCTGGTCGGCTCGCTGGGGCTGGTCAGCGCCGTGCCGCTTACCACCGCCATTGCCATCTTCTTCGCTCTCAGGGTGGAGTCGCTGGGGCGGTGGGAGCAAGTCCTCGGTCCAGAAGGAGGCGGGGATGGGCACGGACATGTCCATTAGGCGCAACTTTTTTCGGCGCGAGTCGTAAATGTCTTTAGGAAGTCTTAATAGGAGCGAGAGTGACCGACGAGAAAACCTGGGTGCTCCAGGCGCAACAAGGCAGCGACGAGGCGTTCACGCAACTTGTCGAGACCTATCAAAAGCCAGTCTATAACCTGTGCTACCGTATGTTGGGCGAGCCGGAGTCGGCGGAGGACGCCGCGCAGGAGACGTTCCTGCGGGCGTACCAAAGCCTGCATCGCTACGACGCCTCGCGCCCGTTCGGAACGTGGATTTTGTCCATCGCCGCACATTTCTGCATAGATACCCTCCGCAGAAAGAAGTTTGCAATGTTTTCGATGGATGTTGAAACCGACGATGGCGCGACCTTCGAATTGCCGGACGCCTCCGCCCCCGACCCGGAAACTGAATCAGTCCGAAAGGAACAGCGCGACCGCCTTCACCTTTTGCTCAAGAAACTGGATGCCACCGACCGGGCGGCGGTCATTCTGCGGTACTGGTACGATTTTTCGGAAGTGGAGATTGCCAATTCCTTGAATCTCACGGTCAGCGCGGTGAAGAGTCGCCTGCACCGTTCACGAAGGGCGCTGGCAGGCATGTGGCAGGAAGATGCAGCGCCTGCCCGCCCCGAAAGGAGAGCGTATGAAACACCAGCCTTTTGAAGAGTGGCTGTTGAATGACACCCCGCTGAGTCACGCCCAAAAGCGTGAACTTGACCTGCACGTACGTTCCTGCGCTTATTGCTCTGCGCTGTTGGAGACGGAAAGGGTTTTGCATTCGGTGAAGATGGCTGCGCCTGCTGAAGGGTTTACAGCGCGCTTTCAGGCGCGACTGGCAGAACGCCGTCTTGCCGAGCGCCGCCGCAGAATTGTGGGAGGCGTTCTATTCCTGATTGGCGGTTTGATTGTTCTGTTGTGGCTGGCGGCGCCATCTTTGTTTGCTGTTCTCGCATCGCCGCAGGCTTGGATTGCCTCGCTTGTGCGGTGGGGGATATTCCTCGTCACCACCTTGCAGGCAATGCTGCAGGCGGGAGCGGTGATGCTGCGCGTCGTCGCCGACCTTATGCCCCCCTTTGCGTGGCTGGTTCTTTTTTCGGCGTTTAGCGGCGTCAGTCTGATTTGGTCAATATCCATCTGGCGGTTCACTCGTGTTCCGCAAGGAGTGTAAATTGCATGAAAACGAAGTATAAAACTCTGGTGTTCCTGTTATTGCTGGCATTGTTAGTCCTGCCCACGCATGCCGTGTATGCGCAGGGGCCGGGTCCCGGCGGCGGGCGGGTGTTGTTTGGTACAAACGTCACCATAGAGAGCGGGGAGCCGTTCGAGGGCGATTTGGTTTTGTTTGGCGGCAATGTGACCGTTGAAAAGGATGCCGAATTGCACGGCGACCTGGTTGTGATTGGCGGCAACATCGTCAGCGAGGGGGCGGTGACTGGCGATGTGGTAGTCGTAGGGGGGCAGGTCAAATTGGAAGCGACGGCGGTGGTCGGCGGCGATGTGGTGCTGGTGGGCGGTCAACTTCAGCGCGAAGAGGGTGCGCGCATCGAAGGCGACCTGATCAACAACACTGCCCCGCAGATTGACATCCCCAATGGAAAAGTCCCGCCGCCGCCCCAGCCGAACGTCCCCAGCCTGCCCACAGTCATCAACGTGGATTTCAATCCGTTTTTTGCCTTTGGACGGGTGTTTGTCGGTTCGTTGTTGATGGCGTTTCTGGGTATGCTGGCTGTGTTGTTCTTTCAGGAACGGCTGGACAAGGTTTCGCATGCGGCGGTCACCCAGCCGCTGATGGCAGGCGGGGTGGGGCTGTTGTCGGTGCTGGTGGGAGCGGCATTGTTCCTGACCATCATTCCGATTGTGGCTTTGGTTTTTGCCTGGTTATTTGGCATGGTTGCCATTGGACGGGAGATTGGCGAACGGTTGGCGCGGGCAGTGCGGCAGGATTGGGCGGCAGTGTTAAGCGCCGGCGCAGGAACGTTCCTGCTCATGTTTGTTGTCGGTTCTATTCAGACGCTGGGTGAGTTTTCCTGGGTGGTGGGCTGCTTTACGTGGGTCATCCCTGCGGTTATCGGGCTGCTGGCAATCGGTTCGGTGGTGATGACGCGGTTTGGGGCGCAGGCAGTTCAAGGTCCAGTGAGAAGCGTATATGTCCCGCCGGCGGATGGCGGTCAGGCGTCTCCTCCTGCCGCCGAGGCTTAGAATCGTGCCGGTGATATAATTTGCCCGCTCCGGAGCAGGTTTCGGAGCGGGTTTTGGTTTTTAAGGAGGTTGTATGGTTTTGAAACAGGTTTCTATACCCAATACGATTGTTCATTCTTCGCCGCCGCCGCTGATCGAGGTCTATGGCACGCATCGCGAAATGGGCAGACAGATTGGCGAGGCAAGGCGCGAGCAGGTGCAACACAGTGTGGAGAACGCTCGCCGCTTGATCGAGCAGGCGTATGGTACGCTGGAGTTGACGTGGGAGGGGGCGCAGATTCAGTCGCGCAAATATCTGCCTTTTGCGGAGGAGCGCTATCCGCAGTATGTGGAGGAGTGGCGCGGCATTGCGGAGGGGGCGAACGTGCCTTTCAATGAGATTGTGACGCTTAATGTAATGGAGGCGGTCACGGTGGATGCTTTGCACCTGACGCGCTGTACCAGTTTTGCGGTCAACGAGGAGCGCACGGCAGATGGACGGGTGCTGGCGGCGCACAATGAGGACTGGGTGCCGGAGGATGAGGCTGACGTGTACGTTGTCAGCGCGAAACCGGTCAATGAGCCGCCGTTTCTTGCCATGACCTATGGCGGGCTCCTGCCCAATGTGGGATTCAACGCCTATGGCATTGCTCAACTCATCGACTCGGTGTATCCGAACGATTCGCGCATCGGGATTCCGCGGCTGGTGGTTGCCCGCGCGGTGCTGGCGTCGCGGCGTCTTTCCGGCGCCATTGGTCGAACGCTGGTGGCGCATCGTGCAGCGGGATATAACCATCTGCTGGTTCACGAAAGCGGAGAGATGTATTCGGTGGAGGTTTCGGCGCGCAAGTTTGAGATTTTGCACGGCACCGATGGGTATATCGTCCACACCAATCATTATCTTTCTCAAACGATGAAAGCCATCGAGCAGGATCCGGAGGAGTTGATTTCCTCCCGTGTGCGTTATTTCCGGGCAAATCGTCTGCTGCGACAGAGTTCGGAACATACGATCAAGTCGTTGCAGGCGATTCAGAAGGATCATGTCAATCTGCCGAATTCGATTTGCAATCACAACATTGAGGGGACCGATCCGCTCGACCGTGAGAGCACCATCTGCGCGCTGGTGATTGACCTGACGGCGCGGGAGATGCACATTGCGTGGGGGAACCCGTGCCAGAATGCGTATCATACGTATCATTTGAATGAGTGAATGATGTTACGCACTTTTCCCGCAGCGCGATGTTTTGCACTTTTCAAAGTTAGTCGAGTGCTCTGTTGCAAGGATGTTGTTTTGAAGCGTACTGGGCGTTCTCTAACGCCCGAAGTTGCGTTAGAGAACGCAAAATACGCAGAATGTTTGAAAGATTG
>JABRVZ010000057.1:0-6091 GCA_039961775.1 Chloroflexota bacterium | reverse complement strand
CCGCAGTATGGCAACCTGATCGTCACAGGCGATGCCTTGCGGGCAGTACCTGGAGAACCGGGAAATTGGACCTGGAGGGTCTCGGGCGCCGGCATCGTCAGGATCGTGCTGGAGTTTGGAGCAGGCTTCGACCCCAACATCGGTTTTGACACGTTATCGTACACAACCGAATGTAAGTAGTATAAGCGTCATCAAAATAAGCCCCCGGTCCGCCGGGGGCTTATTTTATTTTTGCGCACTTGCATAAATGCGCTGGAACTCCTGCAAGAAAAAACCGGCGATTTGAGGGTTGTAAATGATGAGAATGTTTTCATCGTTCCGTTCCTCGGCAGAACGGGAAAAGTTATAAGAGCCAAAAACGACAATGCTCCGGTCAATGATGAAAACCTTGTGATGCATCTGCCCGTCGTTTCCGTCCAGGCGAACATCCAGCCCTGCCTGGCGGAACGGATCGAACTCGGTCCCGCTGTTCGATTTGACCTGCTCCGCCTCCATCACACCTTGAACTTTCAGCCCTTCCTTTGCTTTTTGGCGCACAATCGCGCCAAGTTCATTGGACGTAAAGGAAAACGCAAGGAAATAAATGCTTTCTTGCGCGTTCTCCAGCAAAGGATAGATGGCGTTCAATACGCCGTCATCGGGAGAGAAGTAAGTGTCCACACGCGTACCGTCGAGCGTGACAGTAGGATTGGGAGTTTGAGGAAGGACATTGGCTCCGAATCTGCCGTTCTCGAACATCTCGGCGAACTCGGTGGAATAATTTTCCGCGATTTTCGTCGAGCGGATGCGGATGATATTGTTGTTATCTTCATACGCTCCCGAATCCGTGAAATTCATCGAGCCTGTCCATACCTCCGAGCGGTCAATGACCATGAACTTGTCGTGCATTAATCCCTGCTGAGTATCGGCAACAATCGGGACGCCCACCTCCAGCAGCCGCTGAACGTCCGACGTATCCATGTTGTCCGCCTCCATCACAATGCGGACATTCACGCCCCGGCGGTGAGCGTTGATCAAGGCATTGCGGATACTGTTCAAGGTAATACTGTACGCTGCCACATCCACGCTTAACCGCGCCGCATTGATGGCTTCCACCAGCGGACCGTCAACTCCGCCTGTCCCCTGCGGCGAAAGCGGACTATCAGGATTGGTCACATAGAGTTCGAACCATGGTCCGCGCAATCCATAGCCAGCCTCCAAGTCAATCGGCGTATATTCATCCGCCGGCGTCTGAGTAAGTCCAACATCGGTTGCGGGGGGTGTCGTCTCCATGCAGGCAGACAACACGCTGATCATCATCAGCAACACTATCCATCGGTACTTTTTCATCGGATTCCTTTAGAAGGTCTTATCACCACGGATCAACGTAGATGAAAAGGAGTTTCTTATTTCATCAAATCAGCAAGATTTACCCGTGTTCATCTGAGGATAGAAACAGTTTCCAACACAAAATGGAATGGCACGGATTATAATCCTCCCCCGTGACCCATCCCCCATCCACAGCCAACCGCCAGATTGCCCGCGCCGCGGGGATGGTGATGTTTGCCATCCTCTTCGGTCAACTGACAGGACTGGCGCGCGGCATCATCGTTGCCAACATCTTCGGCACATCCATCATGCTGGATGCTTTCTACGCCGCCAACCGCGTCAGTGAGACTCTCTTCCTGCTGGTGGCGGGCGGCGCGCTTGGCTCGGCATTCATTCCCACTTTCACAGGATTACTTGCCCGAGACGACAAAGACTCCGCCTGGCGGCTTGCCTTTTCCCTCGCCAACGCGGTCACACTGACCCTCAGCCTGCTTGCCGCACTCACTGCTTTTTTCGCCCCGCAAGTTGTCCGCTACGCCCTCGCTCCGGGCTTCTCCGCCAACCTGGAAATTTTTGCTCTCACGGTTTCTCTGCTCCGCGTCCAACTCATCTCGGCAGTGCTGTTTGGTCTCGGCGGGTTGATCGTCGGCATTCTCAACGCGCATCAAATCTTCCTTATCCCCGCGCTGACGCCAGCCTTGTATCAACTGGGAATTATCTTTGGCGCGATATTCCTTGCTTCCTCCCTGGGGATTTACGGGCTGGCGTGGGGCGTCGTGATTGGCGCAGCCTTATACCTGCTCATTCAACTTCCCTCCCTGACCCGGCTAATTACCAATCTCCGATTACCCGCCGTTCATTTTTGGTCGTTGAATCTGAAAGACTCACACGTCCGTCAGGTGCTCCGCCTCATGCTTCCGCGCCTGCTGGGCGTGGCGGTTGTGCAACTCAACTTCTGGGTCAACACCAATCTGGCTTCGAGGATGGAAGACGGGAGCGTCACCAGCCTCACGTACGGGTTTTCGCTCATGCTCATGGCTCAAGCCGCGATTGCCCAATCGGTGGCAATTGCCGCCATGCCGACCTTTTCCGCCCAGCACGCGCTTGGCAAGGTGGATGAAATGCGCTCCTCGGTTGCCGCCAGCCTGCGGGCGGTCTTCATGATGGCTTTGCCAGCCAGCCTCGGTTTGATGATTCTGCGCAAGCCGCTGATTTCGCTCCTCTACCAGCGCGGCGAGTTCGACCAGCGCGCGGTTGAAATGGTGGCGTGGGCATTGCTCTGGTATGCGGCGGGATTGGTCGGGCATTCCATCATGGAGGTTTTGACGCGCGCCTTTTACGCGCAACAGGACACAAAAACCCCGGTGGCAATCGGCACGATTGCCATGGGGTTGAACGTACTCTTCAGCATCTGGTTTTCGCGGCTGTTTGCAGAGGTTGGCTGGTATCCGCTTGGCGGGTTGGCGCTGGCAAACTCTCTGGCAACTGCGCTCGAAGCAGCGGCGCTGTTCATCTTCATGCGGAAGCGTTTGAACGGCATCGAGGGCAAGTCGCTTGCCGACGGTGCATGGCGGGTGGGGCTGGCAGGGCTTGGGATGGCTGTCGGCTTGTTGGCGTGGATTCAGGTGTCGGCGGGGTGGACGCGCTGGCTCGTCACGCTGGGAGGCGTAGCGCTGGGGGGCGTTCTCTATTTTGCGGGAATCGTGGTTCTCAAAATCCCCGAAGTAAAAACCATTTTCAGCGCCTTACAGCGCAGGCTGATAAAAAATTGACTGCCGCCCTGTTGAGCGGCAGTCGCGGATGGTCATTTCTTTTGCATGGCGTTCAGGAAACCGCCAAGCAGGTTGGCGGCGTCGGCAATATCCATTTTGCCGCCCACGCCCTTGCTGAGGACCTGATCCACAAGTACGTCAAACTGATCGGGAAGTTTGTCTTTCAAAAACTGAATGACAATGCCGACCACCTTTTCGGCGGTCTCTTTGGGAAGCCCCGTTTTTTGAACAATGAGGTTTACGAGTTCGTTCATTTCAATTCTCCTTTTGAGTTTATTTCCACGCCAGCCATTGTGCGGTGGCAATGATTAATCCAAGCAAAATCCCGCCCGCCACTTCCAGCGGAGTATGCCCCAGCACTTCGCGCAGGTCTTTCTCGCTGAAGATGTGACCGTGCAGGAGTTCATCGAACAGCACGTTGATGCGCTGGGCGTGAATGCCCGCCTGCCTGCGGACGCCTGCCGCATCATACACGACAATCATCGTAATTGCCAGCCCCAGGGCAAAGACCGGGCTGTCGAAACCGTGATACAAGCCAATCGCAAAAACCGTCCCGGTCATCAAGGCGGAATGCGAGCTGGGCATGCCCCCCGTCGTCAGCAGCAGCGCCCAATTCCAGCGGCGCGTGCGAATGTAATCGAGTGGGATTTTGATGACCTGTGCCAGCAGCCAGGCGATCAAGCCAGCAATCAACGCCTTGTTTTCGAGCAACGCCACAAGGTTCATTCGGATTCTTCCTCGAAATCGGTGACTTCCTCGCCGGCGATCTGCTTTACTTTGAGTTCCGCCGCGTCCAGAAGCGCGCCGCAGCGCGCCGCCAGAGCCTGCCCCCGCTCGAACAGCCGTATCGCCTCTTCGAGTTGACTCTGCCCCTCTTCCAGCGTGGCGACGATTTCTTCCAATTCGCTCAATGCCTCTTCATAAGTCAACTCTTCGGCGGGTTTTTCTTTTTTGGATGATGACTTCGGCATGGATTCCTCAACTCCAACTTTACTGCTAACTGACTGCTGATACTGATTACTGCTCACTCGCTTCTCTCGTCAACTTCGGCATCGAACACTCCATCCGTAACGCGGACTTGAATGGATGCGCCAGCCTTCACCTGGCTGACCCGCGAGACAACCCTGCCATCGTCTTTCCGCGTCACGACGGCGTATCCGCGCGCCAGCACCGCCAGCGGACTCAACGCTTCGAGCCGCCGCGCCAAGCCTTTGACCTGGGAAGATTGTAATGCGATTTGGTGAATCAGGGATGAAACCATGCGGCGGGAAAGGTCGTCCACGCGCTGAAGTTCAGATTGGATGCGGCGTTCGGGCGAGAGGTAGCGGAGTTGGGAAACGAGGGAGGCAAGTTCAGAACGTTTAGCAACTATCAGGTTGACGGCGTGATTGATTATTCGCAATTGGTAATTTGCGATTGTTTCAGCCAAATCCTGTATTGTGGTTTGAGTCGCCAGTTCCGCCGCGGCGGTGGGAGTGGGGGCACGCAGGTCGGCGGCGAAGTCGCACAGGGTGAAATCCGTCTCGTGACCGACACCCGAAATGACCGGCGCGCGCGAGGCGGCAACGGCGCGCACCACCTGTTCGTCATTGAACGCCCACAGGTCTTCGATGGAGCCGCCGCCGCGCGCAATGATGATGACATCCGGCGCCTGGGCGTTGACCCACTGGATGGCTTTGACCAGCGCCGGCGGGGCTTCGCTTCCCTGCACGGGCGAGGGGGCAAGCAAGACTTCCGCCAGCGGCAGGCGGCGGCGCAGGGTGTTGAGCATGTCGCGCAGCGCCGCGCCCGTCGCAGAAGTGACAATGCCGATGCGCCGCGGAAATTCGGGGATAGGACGTTTGCGCGCAGGGTCGAACAGTCCCTCCGCTTCGAGTTTCGCTTTGAGCCGCAGAAATTCCTGAAAGAGCGCGCCCTCCCCCAGCGGGCGAATCTGGTCGGCATAGAGTTGATACTGCCCCTGCGGTTCGTACACGCCAATCCGCCCGTGCACTTCCACTTCCATGCCGTCGCGCAGAGAGAGGCTGAGCCGCGCCGCGCTCGTCTTCCACATCACACAGCGCAGGGAAGCGTTTGCATCCTTGAGCGTGAAATAGACGTGTCCCGAAGCGGGACGCGAGAGATTCGAAACTTCGCCTTGCACCCACACATCCTGAAGCGTTTCATTCTCTTCCAGCAGTTTGCGGATGTGGAACGTCAGTTTGGAGACGGTGAACGTCTGCGGAACGGGCGAAGGGAACAGGGAGGGCTGCATCGGCGTTAGGATAATCGCCTTATGAGAGGATGTCAACATGAACGATGCAAAACAATCCAAGACCTTTTTATTTGTGTTCCTCTGTGTGTATCTGTGGTCAAAAACACCTTCTCAAGCATTTCTCTGCTAAAATTCAACCATCCTATGAATCACCTCTGGTCACCCTGGCGTATGGAATACATCGAAAACAGCAGCAAAGAAGCGGGCTGTGTGTTCTGCAACGCGCAAGCCCTGCCCGACAGCGCGGAAAATCTCATCGCCTATCGCGGCGAACGCGCCTACGTCATCCTCAACCGCTATCCCTACACGAGCGGACATCTGATGGTCAACCCCTACATGCATGTCGCCACGCTGGAAGAGCTCGACCGACAAACCCGCGCCGAGATGATGGAACTCACCTCCCAATGCACAGCCGTTCTCAAAGCCATCTACAAACCGCAGGGATTCAACGTCGGCATCAACATGGGCGAGGTGGCGGGCGCCGGTGTGCTCGGGCATGTCCACATCCACATCGTCCCGCGCTGGAAGGGCGACACAAACTTCATGTCCACCGTCAGCGGGACGCGCGTGCTGCCCGAAGCGCTGGAAGTCACCTTCGAACGTGTCAGGAATGAATTCCAAAAAATCAGGTAGGACTCTGCTCTGCCTCCTTCTGGCATTGACCCTGCTCACAGGCTGCGGACACCCCCCTCAGGCTGAAACACCCGTCTCCACAACTCCCCTCAGCGGCGGCGCAACGCCCGCGCCTCTTACCGTC
>JABRVZ010000056.1:0-6042 GCA_039961775.1 Chloroflexota bacterium | reverse complement strand
TCCCTCCGCCGCCCCTCGAACCCTTAACCCCCTCACCGGGTTGAACGTCGCCGACCCCTCCCTGCTCGAACTGCCCGCCGTGCTGGTTTCCATCTCCACCTTCCCTGTCACTGCCCGCCCACAGGCAGGACCCTCCTTCGCACCCTTCGTCTTCGAAATCTACATCACCGAAGGAACCACCCGCTACCTCACCGCCTTCTACGGTGAATTCCCCGCCCCCGAAACGCCCCTGACCGGCTCCTGCCCGGTGCGCCGCGAACCATTTACCCAAACCAGCCTTGTCCTCGGCAACCGCGTCTGGCTGGACGCGAACCAGAACAACCTGCAAGACGATTGGGAGCGCGGTGTCGGCGGTGTGTGCGTCAACCTCTACGACGGCGAGCGGAACCTGCTCCAGCAAACCTCCACCGACAGCAACGGCTGGTACGGCTTCAACGTTGAGGCGGGAAGATACCTCGTCGCGTTCGAAAAACCTGCCGGGATGGAATTTGCTCAGAAAGACGCCGGGGATGAATCAAAGGATAGCGACGCCGACCCAGCCTCCGGGTGGAGCGACGCGCTGGACGTCTCCGCATCGCTTCTCGATCTGGACCTCGGTCTGATTCTGCGCGAAGAACCTGCTCCTCCCTCCGACCTCCCCCCTGCCCGCGTGGGACCGGTTCGTTCCGGGCGGCTGGTCTACGCCGACATCGCGGCGTTCTTCGAAGGCTCGTGCCTCATCTACGCCTACGCCTCCGCCGAGGTGCTGGTCGAACTGCCCAAATGCTCCTTCGTGGATCACAACATTCAAGGCGGCGGCTACATGCTGGATATTTCCCGCATGCGCGAACTCGCCGAGGAGCGCCGCGACCCGCAGACAGCCTCGAAGTACGAGAACAACCTCTTCTCCGCCGAACCGCCCGAAGGAGGCGCCCCCGCCGCACGGCTGGATGTGTTCATCGCCTGGCTGAACCAGAGCGGCTGGGTGTACGACCCGCTCTCGCAATCCTACTGGCGCTACGTGGACAACGGCGACGAGGCGACGCCCGGGGTCTTGCACCCGGAGGTGGAACGGCTGACCGGGCGGCAATTGCAATTCGAGAACGTCATCATCCTGTTCACCGAGCATGACGTCATCTCGCCAACCAACCTCGACATCCACCTCGAACACGGACTTTCCGGCAAGGCTCTGCTCTTCCGCGACGGGCAGGTGTACACGATAGAGTGGAACACCGAAGACCCCGGCCCCATCAAATTCCAATACAAGGACAATCACCCCTTCCCGCTCAAACCCGGGCGCACCTGGGTGACGGTCGTCACGCCCGAAACCACTGTTGTCGAAAGAAAGCCCGGCGAATGGTATCTGCGCTTCAGTCAGCCGCCGGGTGCAAAATAAAACAATATGTTATAATTTTCACAAACATTGTCTAAAATGCTGACCGACACCCACTGCCACCTCGATTTCAACAAATTCGACGAGGACCGCGACGCGGTGATTCAACGCGCCCTCGAAGCAGGCGTGGAACGGATTCTCATCCCTGCCATCGAACTCGAGTCGTGCAAGGCGGTCATCCGCCTGGCAAATTCGCACCCGAATCTCTTTGCAGCGGTCGGCTTCCACCCCACTGATTTGGATGGATGGAACGAGGGCTCCATAGAAAATCTGCGCGAACTAATCACCTCTCACCTCAACCCCTCTCCCGGCGGGAGAGGAGCCAAAATCGTCGCCATCGGCGAGATTGGTCTCGACTATTACTGGGTGAAGGAACCCGAACAACAGGCGAAGCAAAGGCTTGTTTTGAAGGAACAACTGCGGCTGGCGCGCGAAGCGGGTCTGCCGGTGATCATCCACATGCGCGAGGCGGACGACGCCTGGTTCGGGCAGGCGTCCATTGATTTGCTCGAAATCCTGACCGAATGGCAAAGCGGCTTGGCGGCGGAGGGTCATCCGCTGGCGGAAAAGCCCGGTGTGCTGCATTCGTTCAACGGCAATCTCGAAACCGCCCAAAAGGCAATCGAGCATCACTTCTACATCGGCGTCACGGGTCCCGTCACGTACAAAAATGCCGAAGAAAAGCGTCAAATCATCCGCCAACTGCCCCTCGAGCGGCTGCTCATCGAAACCGATGCGCCGTTCCTCACGCCCGTCCCGCATCGCGGCAAGCGCAACGAACCCGCCTTTGTGGCGCACATTGCTGATACAATTGCAAAAATTCACAAGACAACCCTCGAACAGGCGGCTGAAATCACCACCGCCAACGCAAACCGTCTGTTCGGTTGGGGAGGCTGACGTTTGAGCACGGTTACTTTTTTCACCTCTGTACAAGACCAATTGAAATTTGTCGAACAAAGGATTCGGGATCAGGCGGGGGAAGAACACCACCCCGACCTGCGTTCTGCGCTGGAACATCTTCTTTCTGCGGGAGGAAAACGCATCCGCCCGACCCTGAGCCTGCTCGTCGGAAACATGCTGGGCGCCCCCGAGGAAAAGATCATCACGCTGGGCGCCTCGGTGGAACTGCTGCACACAGCCACGTTGGTGCATGATGACCTGATTGACGGCGCGCTTCTGCGGCGCGGCATGCCCACGCTCAACGCGCGCTGGTCTCCCGCCGCCACCGTCCTGACCGGCGACTTCCTTTTTGCGCGCGCCGCCAAACTCGCCGCCGAAACCGATTACCTGCCTCTGATGAAACTCTTTGCCGAAACGCTGGCAATCATCGTCAACGGCGAACTGACGCAGATGTTCTCGGCGCGCGGCGTGATAGACCGTGCCAACTACTACGACCGCATTTACGCCAAAACCGCCTCCCTGTTCGAGATGTCGGCGCTGGCGGCGGCAATGGTCGCCACCGAAAACGAGACCATCCGCGCCGCGATGAAGACCTTCGGCTATGAAGTTGGGATGGCATTCCAAATTGTGGACGATATTCTGGATTTCACGGGCAGTCAGGTGACGGTGGGCAAGCCCATTGGCTCCGACCTGCTGAACGGGCTGGTCACGCTTCCAGCCATTTATTACGCAGAAGAGCACCCGGAGGATGAAGACATCCGCTCGCTGCCGGATGGCGGCTGGAAGGACACCGACCGCGTCCAGCGGATTGTGGATAACATCCGGCGCAACGCCGCCATCGAGAAGGCGATGGATGAGGCGCGGCGAGCCGTCCGCCGGGCGCTCGGCGCATTGGAATACGTCCCAGCCGTCCCTGAGCGTGAAGCGCTGGCGGACCTGGCAAACTTCATCGTGGACAGAAAGATCTAGCCAGACGCGCTCGTCTGGAGAATCTCATGACCAATCCACGTAAACCATTTCGTCTGAATGTCGGCTTCATCGTGCATGAGGAAGTCGGGTATAGTCACAAGTTTCCGCTGGAGTTTGCGCATGCGGTGCTGGGGGACGATCTCACGCTGGATGAGTTTACCTGCCTGATTGTGATTGACCGTACTCAGCAGGGGCTGGTAGTTCAGGGAGAGTTTTCGGGCGAGACGACGCTGGAATGTGTGCGCTGCTTGAAGGAGTTCCGTCAAACTCTGCACGGCGAATGGACGGAACTGTACGCCTTTACGAAAAAATCGGTCAGTGAGTCGGGATTGCTCATGCCCGAGGACGGTCACATTGACTTTGCGCCGGTTCTGCGCGAGTACGCCCTGTTGGAGGTGCCCATCAAGGCGTTGTGCAAGCCCGATTGCAAGGGTCTGTGCATCGAGTGCGGGCAGGATTTGAATGTGAAGGATTGCGGTCACAGCCAGCAGGCAGATGATTCCCCGTTTTCGGTGTTGAAAAAATTGTTATAGCGGTCAGGCTTTGGGTTTGCCCGCCTTGTGCCGCCATAACGGGCATCAAGGACATTGGCGGTTGGCGTCGGTTAAGCGTCTCAAATACCAATCTGCCCCAAGGTGAATGTCATCCGGAAGCGGGCAGGGAAAGATGTTTTGTGAATAAAGCAGATAGTCCGCGTTGGCAGGGACAGGTTGGGGACCTTTGTTGAAGGAATTTATCGGTAGAATGGTTCTTGTCAGGTCTTTTCCAAAGAGGGGATATTCAAACGAATCTTCGGGCAGAAACACTGCCACCGCGGCGTCAGGCGGCACCAGCCGGTCGAATGTTCGGAGCGGCTGATAGTATTTGGGGCGATTTCTTGTTAGTTGCTCCATCCTGTTCATGGCGAAGATGGATTTTGTCTGAATATCGTGGTAGCGAACGGAGACGAGAGCGCTATTTTGCCGAAGCACAACCGCCGATATAGCGGAAATACAGCCCACCCAAACAAGAAGAAGTAAATAACCGCGAACAAGTCGGTTTTTTTGTAAAGCCCTGCCAATGGCAGGGACAGCAAAAATGGCGCAAGTGGTGAAATATCTGCCGCGCCAGGGGTCATAGGGACCGGAATAAGCCTGTGTGAGGAGAAATAAAACCGCCGCCAGCGAAAGTATTCGAATATCGGCTGATTTGATTCTCCCTGCCAGCGAGAGAAACACCACAATCCAAACAAGCCCAAAGCCAAATACACCCCAATAAGAGCCGTTTTCATGGGAACTGGGCCATTTTTGCAGGTCGAAAGGCGCTCTTGTCGCTTCGTCCGTTTCCAGGTCTATCCCCATTTTGCGTACCGCCGTCTCGGGCAGTGACCTGATCAAGGTTTGCGCCCGCAGGACGGGGTTGATTGTCGGCATGCCATCGAGGGATAAAAACTCAAATCCGTAGCGGAGTAAATTCTTCGTACCGTTTTCGACAATATAACTGAGGGGCTTGCCTTCGAAAGCGTGCATTGCCCTCACATTTTTGGGACCGACAGGATGCCCAAAGAGACGATAATTTTCAAAATACCCGGAGGGAAGAGCGAAAATGAAAATTGCAAGCAGTGTAAAACCCGCCAGAGCGGAAAAGTCCTGCAACCTGTGTCGGAGATTCGCTTTGGAAGAGAAGAAAATATATACCGCAATCAAAGCCACTGAAAGTAACGGAAGGAAGGCATTGGCTTTTGTTCCGAGAGAAAGCGCAACACCTAATGCAGCCAAGCCAAGATATTTCCAGTCTTGTGTTTCTCGAAACGCAAAAAGAAAATAAACCGCCGACCCTACATACACCGTCAGGATCATGTCATTTTGTGTAGTGGTGGATTGCATCAGCCACTCTGTCAACAAAGCGGCTACTGCAGCGGCAAAGACGCTCTGGGATTTACTATTCCCCACCTTTCTTGAAATTGCATAAATACTGCCTACGGCAACCCAATAAGAGACAAACTGCACCAGTTGCGTCAGGTTCTCGTTTTTCCCGGTAACCAGATAAGTGTATAAAAGAAGCAAGTGTGAATTCTTGGGGTGGACAACCTGAGCCCAATAGTTTGCATCAAAGTAATTTATATTGTTTTGCTGGAGATAATACGCCACTCTGGCAAGATGATAGGTCATACTGTCCCAATTGTGAGGCGCAGTAAGAATGATGATCACCAAATTAATGACCCCCAGCAGGAAAGCTGTGAGAATCAAGGGAGTCAACAGGAATTTTTCAAAACGCGAACTCTCAAGGTACATGTCCCTGACGGATTTAATGACGCAGGAAAATTTGAACCGCGCAGGAGACTGAAAACTGACTTTTTGCGAAATCGCAATAAAAAACATTACCAGAGTGGTCGTCAGCCCTAGCAGTGACCAGTATCGCAGGTCACTTAAGCGCGCCATGAAGGAGAGGAGATACCCCCAGGTAACCAGATAGGCGGCAGCGAGGCAGAAAAAGCCAAGAATGTACTCCATCACTCCCGCCAGCCTGAGAATCCGCAGCAGAAAATAACAGGACAAAGCCAAAGTCGCAATGGCGGCTATGTTGTACACTTGTCTTTTCCTAACTTCGATGGGGTTGCTTTGATTTTACCGGTTCAGAACAGTTAACGGATGGTGCGCAGTTTTTCCGTGCCGCGACGTTCATGTCGCCTGAAACCGCGAGATGAATCTCGCGCTACCGCCTAGTACTACTTTGTCAGTTGCGCATCGGCAGTGCTGATTGAAGCATGAGCCAATCCAGGATGGCACGTTCACGCAGCCACTCAACGACCTGGCGATGGA
>JABRVZ010000055.1:0-4100 GCA_039961775.1 Chloroflexota bacterium | reverse complement strand
CTGCTTTGCGGCGTGATAGCGTATTGTCGTCAGCCCAAGAAACCTTCTCTCGGCTTGGGCACCCTGCCCGCTTTGGTTGCCTAACCCGAACTCACGTTATCCTCCACAATGAACAGACGGATCGCCCCGCGCGGATAGTAGTCCAGCATCTCCTGCAAAATCCTTTGCCCAACAAATGTCTTGCCGGAACCGGTTGTGCCGGCGATGACCAACGTACCACCATGTACCATCACGCTCAACAGATAGTTGGCGGCTTCGGGCGTGAGAATGCCGTTCCCGTGCGGAAAATCTTTCGGGTCGAATTTGGGACGCAGCACAGGGGGAAGTCTGTTCTGGCAAAGCAAAGCCAGACTCCCCTGCGTGAGGTCGGATGCCGTGCGATAGTTCGAGATGCGCAGCGTGATCGTATCCCCGTAAGGCGAAGCCGGTGGCATGATGTAATTGATGCGCACGCCTTTGCGCCTCACCGTTCCATCTACTAGCGGGACCATGACTTGCAACATGGCGTCGGCAATCGGGTAATCGGGCGTCGGCGCGCGCTGAGTGGCGCGGTCGATCATGACGCGCAGGGCATCGCCAATTCCATCTGGCGCTGCACCAGCATGTTCCCATCCATTAGATGTGGTGTACACGTAGATGTGTCCCAGGTTGATGGCGATATCTTCGATGTCGGAGCGGGCGATCAGGGCCCATGCCAGAAAGATCGCCGATCAAACGCAAGATATATTCGGGCGGCAATGCGACCCCCGCATCAACCGCCCGCAGGTTTACTTCATCAAAGACCTGGCGCGCCAGCATCTCGATCTCCGTCGAGGAGAGTGAGCGCTGGATGGATTCGATGGCTTTCTTGGCACGCCCCTCTTCTGCGAGAATGTGCCACCAGTATTCCATCTCATCAGACGAACGCGCCTCAGTAACTGGTTTCAGAGTTTTGCCGGCAATGTCGAACATCGTCTATCCCTTCCCGAACCAGCTGCGTTTTTTGTGCGTATTTGGCAAGAGACCAACACGCGATGCGCCTTCTCGAACCGCGGGGACAAAGTGCGCGGCAAAGCCCAGCAGCGAATCTGCGAATGGACCGAGTTCCTCCAGTTTTTCTTTTTTGTACGCCAGATCAGGATGTCATCGCAGCGGTCCGAGTTCACCGCCTGCGCCGCGAGACGCGGATCCACGATAGGCAGGATGCCGTTGGGGATGAGAGCCAGTTCAATCTTGTCCTCGCTTAACGCCTGTTGCAACATCTTGTGCGCCGACTTGAAGCCGTCTCCGACCACCTGGTTGTAGCAAAGTTTTACGCGGCTACCCACGAATTCATGTGCGCTGCCTTTACCTACCATGCTTGCCAGGGAGTTGATCATACTTGCGATCCAACGACGTGTCTCAGCCAGATCGGGAATTTCCGGTTTAATGACTATCGCAATGCCTTCAGCGGCTTTCAAGGCCGCGCGGTGGACCACATGCGCCGGGTTGATGCCTACGTCCATGATAACCACACCACGTGCCGCGACGCCCGCTTGGTACAGCCCCTGAATGACTTCTGCGACCTTCGCTTCCTGCTGAAGCACTTCATCGCCCAAGTCGTCGGTGATCAAACCAGGCAGAACGCGTAAGGTGGGAAGGTTTTCCAAAGGAGTGAATGCATTGAGATACGCCGCGCTGGATGCGACATCACTCATAACGCCTTTACCTGCTTTGGCGATTTCGCGGCGCAAAAGACCGATCATAATGGTGTTCACGCGCTCCATGCGCATGTGATATTGCAGCGCGCCGGCGTTGCCGTCTGCGTCCACAAGATATGTAGTGATACCCGACAAAGCCAGCGCCACCGCGAGATTCACTGCCACTGTTGTCTTACCCGTACCACCTTTTGGGGACGTGATGGCAATCTTTCGTACCGCCATCCCGGATTGGATACGTGCCGACATATCGCTGCCCAATACCGCCCGGCGATATTGGTCGTCTGCAGCGAGATTACCCGCATCAGCCCGCCGCATCTCTTCGTAGAGTTTGTTGATGTCCACATCCGAGGGCGGATATGCAATGGATGGAACGCCCACACCATTCGCCCACGAAGACATGCCGTCTCCTACGCCTGCGATCACGAAGATCAACTTGCCCCTTTCTGCCGCCTTGATCAGGCTCTCCGGCGAAACAGACGATTCAGGCGAGACAACAACAAGAGCGCGGAAATCGAACAGGTCAATGTGTTGAGGTGTCAATGTCGCGATTTGCGCAATGACCGAATGACCCTGTTCCGCCAGCTGCATATTCAGCCGCGAGGTCACGGTCCCCGCGCCAAGCAATAGAACCTGCATTACTGCCCTCCTCCCAACACTTTCTATCGGTCCGATTTGAACAGATCCTCGAAGTCCCAATAGGTGAAGCCGGCAGTCGGCGTTTCATCGCCGCGCGCCATCAATGAAACAACCAGACGATCTCCTTGCTGCAATGCAAGAGAAAGCACTTCACGGCTCTCATTTGGAATAAGCAGGATCAGCATTTGCGGCTGGTCGAAGGTCGTGAACGCGGAGTCGGAGTTACTCGAATCGGTCGAGTCGGTTTGAGGCGGCAATCCCTGAACGGCGATTACGCGCACGCCCATCGGGAACAAATCCTTCGCCAGCGGTGGTTGGGCGCGGCTCAACGCTTCTGTTTGTTCGATATCCTGTGGCGCAGGCGTCGCGGTGGGCTCGACTCCATAACCGGGCTGAAGGATGATCTCAGGCATGGCGGTCGGCGTGGTCAGCTGTTGCGGACGGCTGGTGATCACGACAGTCAGGCCGATCAGATCGCCCGGCAGGAACGCCTCTGCTTCGGGCGCAACAAGGTTCATCGCATCCAGTGGCAGAGGGAAGAGACTATAGCCTGGATACTTTGCGAGCGCTGCGGAGAGGCGCGTCCCTTCTGCGGCCGGCGCGAGAATGGCAGATCGAAAGATAGGCTGCCCGCTGAAGATAGGTTGCGCCACTACACCGCCGACGACATTTGTGACTTCCTCGCCGGGGATATACAGAGTGGCATTGTCGTCTTGAAACACCGTCTTGACGGCGAGATTGTTCGGAGCGATGACATCTCCGATGTTCAAATCACGTGTGGCAGATAAAACTGAAATCGTGGGCGGTTTCTGCGCCGCGCCCAGCGCATTCAGGGCGATGAACGCCGCCAGAAAGACGGCGACCGACACGCCGAGTACGACCACGTTGATGCCGGTTGAGGCGATTCGCTTAAGCATTTGTGTTTCTACTATTGTTGGAATTCCAGGGCAGTTGGCTCTGGTCGAACGCCTGCCGCAGGGCAGGGGTCTCTTCGATCATTTCTTCGAGGCGCTCCAGGGTTTGACAGATCAGCTCGTACAGGACCATCATCACAAAATCGGTTCGCAGATGGTTGGACCTGAAGAGTTGGTCATGCGCCTGAGCGACGGTTCGCGCTACATCCATCACATCCGAATTTGCAAGAGCCTCCGCCGAAATGCGCGGCATGTCTGGGAAACATCTCTGGATCAAATCTGCCAATTGCTTTTGGATGTGTTCCGGAAAATCTGATGCTGGCTGGGCAACAAAATTAGGCGGCGAAATAAGTAACTCACCTTACGCGGTGGCGCGAGATTTATCTCGTGGTTTCAGGCGACATGAATGTCGCGGCACGAATCAACTGCGTAACGTCAGTAAGTAAATCAGGAACAGAAGTGTCGGGATTGATTTGCAATTGCTCCACCGCGCGCGGGATACGCTTGAGATCGGCTTGAATGGCTTCCGCCAGCCGCTCCTGCGCCTGTGGAGTCAAAGCCGCAACTGCTTCGACGTTGCGCAGGGAAACACGTTCGCGCAAGCCAGCAGGCAATGACTCCAGCGTGCGCTGCCAGCGTTCCCGCTTGGACCGGTACGTCTCGCTCATGCGCTGCATGATACGAGCATATATGGGGAGGTATAGGGATATTGTCGGTAAATGGCTGGCTCCCCCACTATGCCTGATCCAAGGCTTATCTCGCCTTTATGTAACTCACCTTACGCGGTAGCGCGAGATGTTGTACTTTTCCAAATTAGTCGAGCAATAAAACCGGCTTACGAAAGCCAAAATCAAACCACGGAGTTACAGAG
>JABRVZ010000054.1:0-2638 GCA_039961775.1 Chloroflexota bacterium | reverse complement strand
CCCCCGCCCCGCACAGACGCATCCCTTCCCCGACGACCTGCCTGCTCCCCTCTCCCAAGCCTTGATCGCCGCCGGGATTCACTCCCTCTACTCCCATCAACTCGAAGCCTGGACCCACGCCCGCGCCGGCGAAAACATCATCCTCTCCACCGGCACCGCCTCCGGCAAGACCCTCGCCTACAACCTGCCCGTTTTTGCCGAACTTCTCTCGAACCCCAACGCCCGCGCCCTCTACCTCTTCCCCACCAAAGCCCTGACGCAAGACCAATTCTCCAATCTCCAATCTCTTCAATCGCAAATCGTAACTCTCAACTCGTCAATCTACGACGGCGACACCCCCGCCTCCGCCCGTCCCGCCATTCGCAGGAACGCCCGCATCCTCCTCACCAACCCCGACATGCTCCACACCGGCATCCTGCCGCATCACACCAACTGGCTGGAATTCTTCTCGAACCTGAAGTTCCTCGTCATTGACGAAGCGCACACCTACCGCGGAGTCTTCGGCTCGCACGTCGCCAACGTTCTGCGCAGGCTCAAACGCGTGGCGAATTTCTACGGCGCAAAACCGCAGTTCATCCTTGCCTCCGCCACCATCGGCAACCCAAAGGAACTCGCCGAAAAATTGACCGAGGAACCCGTCCGCCTCATTGACAACGACGGCTCCGCCCGCGGACCGCGCCACTTCCTCCTCTACAACCCGCCCCTCGTGGACGAATCCCTCGGCTTGCGAAAATCCTCCCTGCTCGAAGGCGTGCGGCTGGCGCAGAACCTGCTCGACCACCATGTGCAAACTGTCGTCTTTGCACGCTCACGCAGAAGCGTCGAGATCATTCTGACCTATCTACAACAAAATCAATCATCGAATGCAAATCTCGAATTACCAATTACAAATTACCAATCACAGATTCGCGGCTACCGCAGCGGATATTTACCCTCCCAGCGCCGCGAAATCGAACGTGGACTGCGCGACGGCACGATCAAAACCGTTGTCGCCACCAACGCCCTCGAACTCGGCATAGACATCGGCGGGCTGGGCGCGGCAATCCTCGTCGGCTACCCGGGCGCCGTCGCTTCAGCGAGACAGCAGGCGGGTCGGGCGGGACGCGGGCTTGAATCCGCTGTCAGCGTGCTGATCGCCTCCGCCAATCCCATTGACCAGTTCCTCGCGCGCCACCCCGAATACTTCTTCGAACGTTCACCCGAGCAGGCGCTCGTCAACCCCGACCATCTGCTCATCCTGCTCGAACACCTGCGCTGCGCCGCCTTCGAACTGCCCTTCCAAAAAGGCGAAGGCTTTGGTTCGCTGCCCGCAGAGACCATCGCAGAATACCTCCACTTTCTACTTTCCGCCGGCGAAGTTCACCTCTCCAACGACAAATTCTTCTGGATGGCAGACCAATACCCCGCCGCGAACATCTCCCTGCGCTCCGCTTCGCCGCAAAGCGTCGTTTTGCAAACCGTCATCGAAGACCGCCCGCAAGTCATCGGCACGGTGGACGGCGAAAGCGCGCTGTGGATGGTTCACCCCGGCGCGGTTTACCTGCACGAGGCGCAGCAATACCTGGTGGAAGACTTGAACCTCGAAGACCGTCTCGCCCGCCTCAAACCCGCCGCCAGCGACTACTACACCGAACCCTTGCGCCAGACCGAAGTCAAACTTTTATCGAACCATGCGACCCTCGCCATCCACGGCGGCGAGAAACATTGGGGAGAATTACAAATTACCACGTACGTTGCAGGCTTCCGCAAACGCCGCTGGTACACGCACGACAACCTAGGAGAGGAACCCCTCGACCTGCCCCCCACCGATTTGCAGACCACCGGCTACTGGCTTTCCCTCTCCGAAGAGACGGTGACGCGTCTGCGCGACGCCGGCGCCTGGACCAACGACCCGAACGACTACGGTCCCGGTTGGGGGAAGACCCGCGAACGAGTCCGCGCCAGAGACGGCTACAAATGTCAGGTGTGCGGAACGCCCGAAACGACACGCCAGCACGACGTGCATCACAAAATTCCCTTCCGCGCCTTTGCCTCGCGCGAGGAAGCCAACCGCCTCGAGAACCTCGTCACGCTCTGCCCCTCCTGCCACAAAAAGGCGGAGGCAAACGTCCGCATGCGGAGCGGGCTGGCGGGGCTGGCGTACGTGCTGGGCAACCTCGCCCCGCTCTTCCTCATGTGCGACCCATCCGATTTGGGGACGCACATCGAACCTGCAGAGAACGCGGTCTTCGGTCAACCGTCCGTTGTCCTGTACGATTCCATCCCGGCGGGCATCGGCTTCAGCGAAAAACTCTTCGAACTGCACGACGAACTCATCGCCCGCGCCCTCGAACTTGTCAGCGCCTGCCCCTGCGCCGACGGCTGTCCCTCGTGCGTCGGTCCCGGCGGCGAAAACGGTCGCGGAGGCAAACAGGAAGCGCTGGCGATTCTCGAAATTCTCTGCGGGGAATAACTCCTTGAGAAAGTGCTCTGAAATTCGTTCTAAACCACAGAGGAACCCAGATAAAAGGGATTGGAAAGCATTTTTACGGCAGTTTTATTGCTCTGTTGCAATCATTCAAAAATCTTGCGTATTTTGCGCTCTCTAGCGCAACTTCGGGCGTTAGAGAACGCCCAGTACGCTTCAAAAAAAATCCTT
>JABRVZ010000053.1:0-48012 GCA_039961775.1 Chloroflexota bacterium | reverse complement strand
GGTGGAGGGGGCGGAGGCGGCAATCCGACCAATCCCCCGCCGCCCACCGTGACCTACACGCGCACGCCCACCGCCACAGCGACCTACACGCGCACGCCCACCGCCACGGCGACCTACACGCCCACGCGCACCCCGACGGCGACGGTTACGGGGAGCGCCACCAGCACCCCGCCCTGGGGAGGCGGGACAGGGACGCCGTGGATCATCACGGCTACGCAGACCTTCACGCCGGTGGTCTTTTCACCGACGCCGGATTGGGTTGCGACGATTACCGCGCTGGCGGGCGGGGCGGCGGTCGTTTCACCGACGCCGGACTGGGGCGCGACGATTACCGCGCTGGCGGGCACTCCGGCGGCGACTGCCACGCCGAATTTCAACGCCACCCTCAAAGCGGTGGACGCAGTCTCGACCCAGTCGCCCTCGCCGCTCAGCGGCGGCGGAGGGGGAAGCGGGAGCGGGAGCGGCGCTGCGGGCTCGGTCACGCCGGGCGCGCCCGGCTGGGCAGTGAGCGGGCAGGGGGGGAGCTGCTATGCCTGGGTGCGTGTGGTGGTCTTTGTGGACAACAACAAAGACAACCTCATGGCGATCAGCGGCGAAGGGGTACAGGGGGTGATGGTGTACCTGCGCAATGCGGATTTCCAGGTCGTGCGCCAGGGGCAGACGGAGAACGGCGTAGTGAAGTTCTGTATGCCGCAGAGCCTGGCCGGGCAGCAGGTGTATGTGGATGTGCCGTACCTGCTGAGGAGCGGATCGGTGCAGATACCGCGGGCAAACAACAGCGGCGGAATTGGCGGCGTTTCCCTGTTTGGCGGCGTGGCGCTGCAAAACCAGGTCACCACGGTCACGACGCTGGAAAGCATCTTCCGGCTCGACCCGCCGCAGCTTCCGTTGTACATCCCGTGAGGGCAGCGTGCTGAAGAAGGCAATCGCGGCAGGGGTATTCGCGTGTCTGTGCTGCGGTCTGGCTGCGGCGTCGTTGGCGCCGCAGGCGCTGCTGGGGTATCGCGGGCAATACGGGTATGGCAGCGGCGCTGGAGCGGGAGAGGTGCCGGGCGGCGGCGAATGCGCCAACGCGGGCGTGATCTTCGCGGACAACCCCTTTCACGGCTGGCCGCTGGACTACCGTCCGGGCGACTGGAGCATTGTGACCTTTTACTTCTGCGCGCATTACCCGGACGGGACGCCGCACTGGGGAATGGACTTCGGCGCGCCGTCTGGGGAGGCGCAGGCGCTGGTAACGGCGGAGCGGGCGCGGGTGGTGCAGGCGGACGACTGCGGCAGCGAACCGGACTGCTGGAACTACGGCATGGGGCGTTACGTGCAGATCGAAGCGCAGGTGCGCGTCCCTGAGTACGACCAGTGCGTGAGCGAACACGGCGGGGACGAGCAGGCGGACGACTGCTGGGCAGACAGCGGCTGGCGGGCGACCTGGATGCACCTGGAGAGTGTGGCGGTGAGCGTTGGGCAAATCGTGCGGCGCGGGCAGGCGCTGGGAAAGACGGACAACACGGGCAACAGCACGGGACCGCATTTGCATTATCAAATCAACAGTCCGGCGGCGGGTGCAGTGGACCCGGCGCCAACACTGGGAGACTAAATGAATCCTTCGACATTTGCGAATACATCATCGTTGACGCCGCGCGCGAATGCTGCGCGCTGGAAGCAGGGCTGGGCGTGGGCGCTGGTTTTGACTGTTGCGCTCGCGCTGGCGCTTGCGTTGAATCATCTGCCCTTCACGGCGGTGGACTGGCTGCTTTACGAAAAGACGCTGGCGCATCCGCTCGATCCCTATCGCTTTGATTTCTTCAATCCGCCCTGGACGGTCTGGTTCCTGCTGCCGCTGGGCTGGGCATCGTCGTATTCGGTTGGGGCGGTGCGGGTGGTGATGCTGGCGGTTTTTGTGCGGCTGGCGTATTCGCGCGGGGTGCGCGGGGTGAACCTGGCGCTGCTGGCGTCCTCAGCGCCGCTGCTCTTTCTGGTTGCCAACGGCAACATAGACTTCCTGCCTGCGCTGGGTTTTCTGCTGGCAGACAAAGGCAGCGGGCTGGCGCTGCTGCTGGTCAAACCGCAGACGGGCATTTTTGCGGCGCTTGCCTGGATGCGGCGGGCGGGCGGATGGCGGGGCGTCGTGCGGATGCTGCTTCCCACCCTGGGATTGTTTGCGCTCTCCCTGCTGCTCTATGGCTGGTGGCCCGCCCGGGCAATTGGCAACGTCCTAAGGATGCAGGGGGTGGGTCTGCCGAATGTGGCGTGGAACACCTCTGTTTTTCCCTGGGGCGTGCCGCTGGGTCTGTATCTTGCCTGGCGGGCGTGGCGGAACGCAGACGAGTTTCATGGCGTGACCGCCTCCCTGCTGCTCTCGCCGTACACGCCGCTGTACTCGCTGACGCTGTGGTACACGCTCTTTCTGGGTCGGGCGCGGAGGTGGCAGGCGGTGCTGGCGTGGCTGATTTTCTGGCTGGTGTACGCCTGGCATTACCTGGGCGTTGGGGCATGGCTTCTGAACAGAATTTCATGAGTGCGGATATGAATTGGGTGACGTTCCTGCTGATCATCACGCTGCTTCCACCGCAGGCTGGCGTCGAGGTTGAACTGGTGGTCTATCGCCCGGGCTGGATCGAACAATCCGCCGGGCGCTGCATCACGGACGCCGGGGGTGTCTGCCAGATTCGCGGATCGGTCTCTTCCTGGGAGGACGGGCTGGTGCGCGGCATGTTGCGGGTTGCAGGAAGAGAACGACCGTTGATCTGGCCGGGCGGCGGGATCACGATCCGCTGGGATGGGGAAACAGCAGGCGAGCTGCGCTATGACAGCCTGCCGCAGGACGCCTCCGCTGCGCCGCGCATTCAGGAGCGCGGGAACAGCCCCGCCTTGCTGGTCATGGCGGCGCTGCTTCTGATGGGAAGCGCGCTGTACTGGAAAGGAAATCGTCGGACATGAAGATCATAGATTTTGTTGCAGGCATTTGCATCCTGATCCTGATATTGCTGGCTGCCGCTGAACTGGTTTTTACCGAGCCTTACATTGTGCAGGGGCAAATCGTTGACGTTGAGCATGTGCCTGCATCGAATGCAAGCAGTGTCAGTGTCAGCACAGGCATTGATGCGGACAACCCGATCCCGCTGGTCGTCCACACCGACACGCATGTGAGGGAAAAATGGACGCTTGTCCTGCTGGTGGACGGCAGGATCGAGACGTTTGATGTCTCTCCCGAGGTGTACTACTCGGTTAAAACGGGCGACCACATTGAGCTGATGTGCCGCAGGGGGAGGGTGTTTGGAACCGGCTCATGTTTCGGTGCAACCACTCGATGAGAGACGCAGGGCTGCAATGAAAAAGACCGTTATCTGGATGGTCGTCGTGGTGATGCTGTTTGTGGCGGTCGAACCGGCGCGCGCCGCCGGTCCAAATTACTGCTTCCCGACCTATGATCCGCAGCGCTGCTGGGGCTTGATGCAGGTCGTCGAAAACCTGGGACAGCGGACGCTGGCGGGCGTGGCGATTGGAATCCTGAAAGGATTCGCGCAGATAGCCTGGCTGCTGGACCGCGCCGCCGCCTTCATTTTTGCGAAGAGTGTGCCGGAAAACGGCTGGCTGCTGACGATCAAAGACCAGATGCTCAACCTGTTTGCGGGGATGATGCCCGCTCTGCTGCGCCAGATCGCCTTCGGCGGAAACGGGCTGATGTACGTGGCATTGTCGCTGGCGGGACTGCTGATGATGATCCCGCTGTGGGGCGCGGGGGCGCGCTTTGTGCGCGCCGAGCGGGTGATGATCTGGGGCGTGCTGCTCTCGCTGCTGTTCACGGCAGGCTCGTTCGGGTACGACTTCATCGGAGCGGTGGAGGGCTTTCGGCAGAGCACGGTCAGCGCGGTCGCACAGGGCTCAATGCTGCCGCTGGACAAACTGGTTTTGCAGCCGATGCTGGCAGGCGAGGGCGACCTGGGCTTTGGGAGCGACCTGACGGCGCTGCCAACGGTCTTCGACAGCACCTATTTCCCGTCGCCGCAGTTGGCGGAAGTGACCATCTCGGAGGGCGGGGGCTTTGGGTTTGGCAACGCGCTGGTGGAATTACCCGAAGCGATTCATGCGCGGATCGTGGCGGCATCGCAGGGCGCCTTCTACGCCTTCGTCTCGCTGATGGGGGGCTGGCTGCTGCTGGTGACGGGATTTGCCTTCGTGGTGCTGGCATTTGCGGCGCTGCTGCTGATCGTCTTCCTGTTTGCGGCGCTGCCGCTGGGCTTCTTCGAGGTGGGGGGCTTGATCCTGAGCGGCATCCTGGAACGCTATTTCCAGGTCTTTGTGCAATCGTTGACGCTGGCGGTCTTCCTGCGCTGGCTGGCTGGAGGGCTGGGCTTCATCGTGGAAGTGAACACGGTGAGCAACGCGCTGCTCTGGCTGGTGGTGCTGGGGGTGATGATCCTGATCGCGCACACCTTCCTGAACGGGGCGGTGCGGCTGATGATGCAGAGCGGGACGGTCTTCACGCGCACCATCACGACCGCCTTTGGCGGACCCGGGCTGGGTGAGATGGCGCGCGGCGCAGCGGGACGGGCAGTGGCAGGCGCGGCAGGGCTGGCGGGCGGGGCGGCGCTGCTGATGGGGCGTCCGGAGGCTGCGCTGGCAGCGGGCGCAGTGGGGAGCGCAGCGCGGCGGATGGGGGGCGGCGCGTCCTTCGAGGGCTACGGGCTGGAGCAAACGCCGGGGCAGGGTCAGCCGCTGGGGAACGTCTTCGTGAACAACGGCGGAGCGGGTCTGGCGGATATGGCGCTGCTGGCGGGTGCGGCGGGCATGGCGCGGCGGGTCCAGGCGCAAACCGCGCCGCAGACTCCTGCACAGATGCCGCCGCAGACACCTGTGCAGACGCCGCAGCAGGAACAAAGCGATCCGCTGCGCGCGGCTTCGGTCTTCTATGCGGCAGCCGGGCAGAGCGGCTGGGACGCGGCGCAGATGCAGCAGGTACAGGAAACGGCGCAGCGGGCTGGCTCGGCGCAGGAAGCGGTGACGCAATTACAACGGCTGCCGGGCTTCGAGCGCGCCAGCAGCGAGGAATTACGGCGCGCTGTGGAAGCGGCGCGCAGCATGAGGAGAAAGTAAGTGAATCAGGCAAACTTCGAGCGGTATCTCGAATTTCGATTTCAGAAAGCGGGCGCCCTGACGCCCGGGCAGAAAGTCGAAGTCGTGCGGCAATTGATCCAGGAGGCGCGGCAGGGACGGGTGCCGAGCGGCGAGAAAGCGGTGATCAGCCTGCCGGTGGATCATCCGGCGGTGGCGGCGGTGCTGCGGGGCGAAGAAGTCTCCATTGGCGCCACGACCATTCGGCGCAGCGGGGCAGACTGGCGTGATGTGGCGAGTTGGCCCCTCGCCGCCCGGCTTGGTGTTCTGGCGGGCATTTTCGTCCTGATCGTCCTGCTGGGATTGGGCATGATGAGGGGCAGAGTGAAAGCTGAAGAGACAGAAATCACGGCGACGGTGGAAGCGAGCCCGACCGCGACGGCGGAGGCGACATCCACCCCGGACTGGTATGCGACCATGACGGCGCTGGCGCCCACGCCCGCGCCGCCGCCCACCGCGACGGCAAGCCCGGCGGCCTTTCTGCTTGGAGCGGGCGCTCCGGCGGACGAGAGCCGTGATCCAGCCTCCATTGAAATCGCCGGACGGTTGTTCGTGGTTTCGGCGGGGAGCGTGGGGGAGGATGGGACATGGGCGCCGGATGGACCGCAGTGGCTGAAAGGGACGGAAGTGCGGCGGGTGTTCGCCATTCCGTATGACAGCCTGGCGGATGTGCAGGTCAAGGCGGGCGACCCGATCTACGTGCGGACGCGGGGCGGGCAGGTGATCACCTACCTGGTGCGCGATGTGGTGCGGCTGCTGGCGAACCAGATCGAGAGTTTCGTGTCGCTGCGTCCGTCGCTGGTGGTAGCCCTGCCGATGCAGCCTGGCGATGTGCAGTCGTCCGAACGGGTCGTGCTGTTCGGCGAAGCGCAGGCAGATACGGAAGTTTCCGCGGTGGAGGAGGCAGCCGCAGAGTATGTGCCCAACGCCTTTACGCTGGGCGCCGCGAATCTGCGCGACAACCCCGGGCTGAAGAGCGCGGTCCTGATTGGAATGCCGCAGGGGACGCCGCTGATTGTCTCTGCCGCGCCGCCGGTGACGGTGGACGGACACGTTTGGGTCTATGTGCTTTCGCCGTATGGGTATGGCTGGGTGGCGAAAGACGTACTGTTCATTCAACCCTGAAAGGAGGTGAGAAAGATGGACTTGAAGCGCACGGCGATGGTTGTGGGGATCGTGCTGGTGCTGGTGACGACCGCGCTGGAAGTGAAGGCGTGGTGGCAGTCGAAGGGCGGCACGACCGAATCCCGCAAGGCGGGCTGGGTCAGTGTGTTGAACGTAGTTGCTTCCATCCTGCTGATTGCAGGACAGTTGTAAGGCAAGACAGTTTGAACAAACAAGGACAAAAAAAGGAGAAACAACAGATGAACTTCAATTTTCAAGGACTGGCAAACGCGCTGGCGCTGGTGAGTCTGGGACTGGCGGGCGTGATCATGGCGGGGTCCATGCTCTTTCCGCAAACGGCGGCGCAGTATAAGCGCCAAATCCCGGATGTGTTTGTGGGGCTCATTCTGGTAGCCGCCGCTGCGTACATCATCGGCAATTTCGGAGGCTGACCGTCGTATGCGCTACCAAATCCCGCCGGACGTGCTGCATTATGAAGTGCGCCTGCTCTTTGGTCTGACCGCCCAGGACATCATGATCGCCGGGGTCGCGGTGATCTTCGGCATCCAGCGATTCGGGATTGTGGTTGGGCTGACGCTGGGGGTGCTGGCGCTGCTCGGGCTGAAGCGTTACGAGCGGCTGGGACATCGCAGCCTGTTGATGTACGCTGCGCTGTACCTGTGGCATCGCCTGCGCCCAAGCCAGGCGCTGATGCCGCGCGTCCTGCCGGGAGGCGGGGTGGCGCAAATGACGGTGCATGATTGGGACGGGCAGGAAATGTACCGCGTGGAAAACGGGGGGTGAGCATGATCCTGGAACTCTACCCGTTCGACCTGACCACCTCGCCGTCTGCCATGCTGGTGGCGACGGCGGGGTTATGGGAATCGCTGCCGCGCCTGTGTCAGGGCGGGCTGCCGGTGGCGCGTCTGCTGCTGGTGGCAGACACGCTCGAAAAAGAGCAGGTGTTTGGGGATTTCGAGCGGATCGCCACGCCGGAGGAACTGCTCCCGCCGGGTGTGCTGGCGTACCGCATCGAATACGAAAACTACCTGCGGCGCATGGTGCAGTCCGTGCGCTACATCCGCGCCTACCTGGTCATTCACGCCAGCCTGGAAGCGGAGGGATTGATCGGTTTGCTGGGCGCGTATGGCTTGCGCGCCCAGGAATTGGATCACGAGCTGCCGCGTCCATTCGACGCGGCGCATGGCGCGTGGGATCACCTGAAAAGCGCCAACGGCATGTTGTACGGGCTGTTGGAAAACGCGGCGGAGCAGGGACAGGCGGTGCTGCATCCGCGCCTGCTGCACAATTTGTTTGCGCAGGAGTTCCCGGTGTACGCCGCGCTGCACGTGCACACCCTCCCGCAAGCCAGCGTGATGCGGATGCTGAACGAAAAATCCGCGATGGCGCAGTTCGGGGCGGGCAAGACGGTGGACTCGATCCGCGAGGCGGAGCAGGCGCAGGCGGGGGTGCGGGCGATCAGCGACGCCATCTCCAACGGCGAAGCGCTGCACACCTTCAAACTCTACACCCTGATCCCGGCGGCGGACAAACGCGAACTGGAGAACCGCCTGGAGATCGCGCGCGGCGCTCTGCCGCTGCGCATGGAGCGGGTGTATGCGCCGGAGAAGATCGTGCCGAGATTGTTCTCGGCAGAACCGCTGGAGGAGACCGACGGAACGCCGCTGACGACCAGCGGGATGGCGCTGCTGGCGGGCTCGGCGCTCTCCTACCGCAGGCGCACGACCACGCGCGGCGTGATGCTGGGGATGGACCGCAACCAGGCGCCGGTCATCCTGGATGTCTTCGACGACCGTCACCCCAGTTACAACACGGTCATCCTGGGACAGACCGGGAGCGGCAAGACCTTCGCCACGCTGCTGACCATGCTGCGCCACTTGCTGCTCGGCGTGCGGTTGATCGTCCTCGACCCGCAGGGCAACATCCAGCTCGACTTCCTGGGAGAGGAGGTCTATCGGCGCAGCGTGGTGGGGACGGGCGCCGCCGCGGTGAACGTGCTGGATGTGGTGTATGACGAGATAGGCGCACAGACCGAGATGGCGATTGCCATGCTCAGGCTGCTGGGCGTGCACAGCGACAAACCGCTGGAGCGCGCCCTGCTGGACGAGGGGCTGATGGCGTTGTATGCGCCCATGTGGGGGAGCAGCGAAAAGCCGCCCCTCATTGGCGATTTGCACGGCTGGATGAAACGGCGCATCGGGCAGGCGCACTCGACGGCGGTGCGGGACACCGCCGAAGGGCTGGAGATCGCCCTGCAAGCCTACGTCACGGGCAGCCGCGCCGAAATGTTCGGGCGGCACACGAACATGGATTTCAGCCTGAATCATGCGGTGAACGTTTTCGACGTGAGCCGCCTGCCGCAGCAGGGCGTGGGCGGAAACCTGCGCTCGGCGCTGCTCTCGATCCTGGTGGCGAACATCAACCAGGGGATACGGCGCAGACGCTGGGCGGGCGACCGCGCCCCGATCCTGTTCTTCGTGGATGAGATGGGCATCCTGATGCGCGACGCAGTGGTGGCAAACTACATCTCGTCCGAGTACAAGACCGCCCGCGCCCGTCTGGTGGGGATGATCGTGGCGGATCAGGATTTGCACTCCCTGCTCGGTCCGCGCGACGAAAGCGGGCTGCATCACGGCGTGCCGATCCTGGCGAACGCCGCCAACACGTTGATCTTCAACCAGAAGGACAGCGAACGGACGATGATCCAGGAGCACTTCCCGGCGTTGCCGGAAGCGGTGGTGGATGCGCTGCCCGCCCTGCCGCGCGGCACGTGCGTGGCGCAGTTTGCCGATGGCGATCTGCTGGTGGTGAACATCGTGCCGTCCCGCATGGATCAGGTGGTGCTGTCTTCGCGCTTGCAGGATCGGCAGCTGGCGGCGCGCATTGTGGAACAGATACGAAAAGAGGTGGAAGCATGACAAAGACCGATGAGACCTTCCAGGAGGCGGTGATGGCGCTGCGCGACTGGCTGGCGTTCCTGAGCGGGAAAGAAAGCGAATACCAGGAGCAGTTGGAGCGCGCCCGCCGCAAGGCGGAGAAAGAGACTGAAAACGTGATGGTGGTGCAGGAACGGGAGGAAGAGGACGCGGCTCAACCCGCGCCGTCCGAGCCTGCGCCTGCCGCTGGAGAGATGCCGGACTGGTTGTGACCTCATGGACTGGCGCGAATCCCGTAACACCCTTTTGCTGGCGCTGGCGGCTGTTTTGATTCTGGCTGCCAGTCATTTCGGGCTGTTCACCCCGCGGGGCGTGCAGACTGCCCGCGCGTCTGTCCTCGCCTGGTGGTCCGAACACGGCTGGCTGGTCCAGGCAGGGCTGGTCGTTCTGCTGGGGGCGGCGGCGGCGTTGTGGCTGTGGCGGCGGGCGCAGCGGATCCGCGCGCAGCGCGCCATGCTGGAACGGGTGGCGGCGGGACCAACGGTGCAACTCCTGCCGCGCGCCGATTGGAAGCGGGTGGACCCCGAAGATGTGCAGGTGTGGGTGCGCCTGGCGGACGCCCTGCCGCACGATGAGCACATCGCCTTCGAGATCGGCGGGAGCAGCGACGGTCTGGCGTTCACCCTGCACGGATCGGCGGAAGGCGTGCGCGCCGCCCTGACCCAGTTCCGCGCCGAGTGGCCGGGGCTGTTCCGCAAGCCGCTCCAGGCGGAGGAAGACCCGGCGCGTCCGCCGCAGGGCTGGTCGGTCTGGTGGGTGGAATTGACCCCCGCCTCGTTCGAGCGGGCGGTGCAGGCGGCGTCCAGCGACCCGCTGCGGGCGATGCTGATCGAGATCAACGGCGTGCTGGGGGCGGGGCGTGCCCTGGTGCAGGTGGCGGCGAAGCGCAATTTTGGGGCGCGCAGGCAGTTGGGGCAAAAAGCCTTTGCGGCGCGGGACGAAGAGACCTCCAGCAAGGGCGTGCGCGCTCTGCGGACGCAGGAGGCGAAGGAACTGGAAGCGCGCGCCCGCGCCACCTACCTGGACGTGACCGTGCGGGCGGTGGGGCTGGCGGACACCCCCGAGCGGGCGCAGGGGATTGCGCGCGGACTGGCGCGGGCGATTGCCGCCTCTTTCGATGGCGGCAACCCGGTCCAGCCGGTGCGGCAGGGGAGCGACCCGGCGCCGGTGCTGCGCCGCGAACCCGGCAGGATGGCGGCCTGGTCCGCCAACGACCTGGCGTTTCTGGCGCACCTGCCCGGCAGCGACCTGATGCAACTCGCCCCGCGCCTGGCGACCGCTCCGGCGCGTTATCTGCCCGCCGATCCGGAGATGCGCTTCGACCCGGGACGGTATATGACGGCGTTTCTGGAGGAAGCATGAGTTGCGATCACTGCGGCAAGCCGATTGACGATTTGCACCTGCTGCGCACGTCGGACGGCAGGCGGGAATGGGTCTGTTCTTCCTGCTGGCGCGATGCCCACCGTCAGCAGGATTACAAAGAGATTCGCCAGGAGCAAAAGCAATGGACGACACCCGCACGCCCATGATCCTGCTCGGCGCGCAGACGGACGAGGCGGGGAGCGAAGCGAAGATTGGCGTGCCCCTCTCCGACCTGACCACCCACGGCTTCGTGGTGGGGACGACGGGTTCGGGCAAGTCCACCTTCCTGCGCAACCTGGCGGTGCAGACCTTCGGGCTGGGCGCGTCCACGGCGGTGATCGAGCCGCACGGCGACCTGTGCCTGGATTTGCTCGCCGCCGTGCCGGACGCCCTGTTGAGCCGCCTGGTCTATCTGGAAGTGGACAGCCTTCAGCCGCCCTCCATCCCGCTGATGACCCTCGGGTTGGCCGCCGGGCAGGACGCTGCCCTGGACGCGGCGATGAGCGTCATCCGCATGGCTGACCCCGCTTCATGGGATCAGGCAACGCGGATGCGCGAGGTGCTGCGCAACACGGCGCGGGTGGTGCTGGACGCCCTGGGCTGGGGCGCCAGCCTGCTGGCGATGGACCGCTTCCTGTCCGAAGGGGAAGAACGCTTCCGGGAGATGCTGCTCAGCCGCGTCTCGGAGGAAAACGAGCGGGCGCGCGACTTCTGCCGCTACGAAGTGGCTGCCTGTCTGGATGGCGACAAGAAAGCCGCCGGGATGAAGGACAGCATCCTGGGGGCGCAGCGGCGCCTGGAGACCTTCGTCACCGACCGCCGCCTGCGGCGCACGATGGCGCTGCCACCGCTGGGACCGTCCGTGAGTTTGCGGCAATTGCTCTCCGGCAGAAAACTGGTGCTGCTGCCGGTGAACGCGGCGAAACTGGGCGGCAAGGCGGCGGGGCTGGTCTCGATGCTCTTTATGCAGATGGCCAAGACCGCCTTTTTGGGGCGGGTGGAAAAGTCCGAGCGCCAGCAGGCGGTGCTCATTCTCGATGAGTTCGCCGCGATGGCTGGTGCGGAGACCGGCGGGGGAGAGGTGGCGGAGATCACCAACGCCCTGCTGGCGGAGGCGCGCAAGTTCGGGGCGAGCGTGATCCTAGCGACGCAGTCCGCCTCGCAGCTGACGCCCGAGGTGGCGCGCAAGATCGGCATCAACACTAACCTGAAGGTCATCCTGCTGGTGAGCGACCCGGAGGAGGCGCGGCAGGCGGCGCAGATTCTGGGCAGCGACCTGGTGAACGAGACCGACATCCGCGCCCTGCCGAAGTATCACGGCTACGTCAAGGCGATGGTGAACAAGGCGCCCAAGCCGCCCTGCATGATTCGGATGTTGCCGCCGCAGCTTCTCTCCCCGCCGCCCTGGACGTTTTCGACCGACCCCGAACCGCCGCAGGCGAGCGATTTGTGGAAGCAGATTCGGGAGAAGGCGCGCACGGCGACTGACCCGGACGATCCGCAGGGTGCGGCGGAAGTGGTGCGCTTTCTGCGCGGTCTGTCTAAGCAGGATTGGGAGCGGGCGGTGGCGGATGTCCAGGCGTGGAACCAGTACCAAGCGGCGCGGCTGCTGGCTGAGCCTGCCCTCGTCCCGGATCACATCGAGCGGGCGAAGAAGATCAGCCGGGCGCTGTATGGTCTACCCTGGTGGCTGCGCGAGGCGCACTACTGGCGGGAGAGACAAGATGGAAAAGCAAAAGGCGGACGCCCTGCCAATGAAGATAAAGAAGATGAAATCGTAAAAGAGTTTTGACCTGTAAGGTTTACAGGTGTTTATAGAAAGTCTTTAGAAAGTCTTTAGATGTCAGGTAATTTCGGAATGCTTGTCTATAGATGTCAGGTAATTGTTTGGCAAATGAAGGAACCAGGTCTGATTTTCTTTACGTGGTCTTTAGAACGTTTATAGAAGGGCTTTAGGATGCCTTTAGATGTCCAGTAAATTTTCGCCGCCAGAAAACCGCACTACCTTCCCCCTGGGAAGGTACGGCTCCCGTGGAGTGAAATGGATACTATAACGTTTATTGAACTTGCATCAGAAATCAATGACAAATTTTCTCCTCCTGGCAGACGCCGCCGTTCTGCTGACGAACCAGTCGGAGTTCGCGTTGCCCGTAACCTCTCGCCGCGCATGGGAAGAGTGCTGGAGAGGCTGGCAATGGGAGGGGTGATGAACGCCTGGCAACTTGCTGTCCCTCTGCGCTCATTGAAGCATTATATAAATTTGGGGCTGGTAGAACGAATCAGCCTGCCCGCAGAAAGTATGAAGGAATGGGCAAATCTGTTTGTATCTGACCAGCGCGAGGAAAGGAAATTGAAATTCTACTGTCTCGGCCCCATCGGCGAACAGATCGCTCGCCAGCGATTTCCCTTTGCGCCGCTCACCGGTTATCTGCTGTACACCCCCTCGCGCGTCCTGCACGACCTGATCCTGAACGAGATCGTCTTCCGCCTGGCGGAGGCGGCGCGCCAGGCGGGATGGCGCACCTTCTGGGCGGGGACGAATGCCGCTGAAATCCGCAGCGGCAGCGAGCAGCTCATCGAGCCAGATGCCCTGCTCGTGCTGGAGAGAGGCGAAGAGCGGAAAGCCTTTGCCATCGAATACCACAACGAACAGGACAAACGGCAGCGCGCCTTCGACAAAGTGCGGCGGTACGAGCGGGCGCGGGAGAAGCAGGCACCCTGGATGAGCGCCTGGCAGGTGGAAACCTTTCCCCCAGTGCTGGCGGTCTTTCGGGACAATGCGGTTGGGCTTGGCTATCGGGATGCGGTGCGCGAACTGAACGCCCGAGGCGTGTACTTTGGCAAATCGCTGGATGGCATTGCCAGAGGCCATGTGCAGGAATGGCTGAACATCACCAGCGGGAATCGGGAAGCCATCTTCTAAAAACAGGCAGGTCGAGAATGCTGCGCCCTCATTTCTCGGACGAACGAAATTCGCGCTCCAGCCGCTCGTGCAGGATCATCTTGATCAGCGACTGGTATGGGACGTCGTTCTTGTTGGCCAGGATGCGCAACTCTTCGAGCATGGACTCCGGCAGGCGCAGCGAAATGACCCGCGTGGACGGTTTGAGATTCGGGAAGCGTGCCGCTTTGGACTGCTGCCAGTCCAGCAACCCGGCGGAATCATGCTCCGCCCAAAACCGGCGCTCTTCCTCTTCGCTTTGGAATTCAGGAATGGCTTTGCTCATAGATCATACGCTCCTTGCGGCTCATATCCCTGGCGGAAATGACCCGCAGCAACGAACCCCGCAGGGTAAACACCACGAACAGGCGGCGGCCTGCGTCCGTTTGTCCGAGGGCATAGAAACGGGCTTCGCGCTCAGAATGGGCGGCATCGGGCAGGACCAGCAGCGGCTGGTTGAAGAAGACCTGCTCGCATTCGCCGTTGGTCACCTGATGGCGAATCCAGTTCTTGTCACGATTGCCTTCGTCCCAGTCGAAACCGGTGATCGCGGTGAAATCGAAGAATGGTTCCGCCATGTTTGTATATTACGACAATATACATAAAAAGTCAAACCAATGAACACCCTGATCCTGGTCGAATCCCCAATCAAAGCGCGCAGCATTGCCCAATACGCCCGCGGGGCGGTGGACGGGGCAGTGCTGGTGCGCTCCACCGGCGGCCACCTGCGCGACCTGCCAGAAGGTAAATTGGGCGTGGACGTGGAGCACGGCTTCGCCCCGCAGTACGAAGTGCGCAACCCGCGCCTGGCGGCGGCGCTGCGTCCGCTGGTGGCCCAGGCGGGACGGGTCATTCTGGCCACCGACCCGGACCGCGAGGGCGAGGCCATCGCTTGGCACATCACGAAGGTCTTCGAGCGCGAACTGAGCGGCAAGCAGTTCTGGCGGGCGACCTTCCGCGCCATCACGCGCGAAGAAGTGCAGGCCGGGCTGCGCCGCCTGCGGCAGATAGACGGCAACCTGGTCCAGGCAGCGGTGGCGCGACGGGTGGCGGACCGGCTGATCGGCTACCACCTCTCACCGCGATTGTGGGCGGCGCTGGACGGGAAGGATCACGGCATCGGGCGGGTGCAGGCGGCGGCGCTGGCTATGCTGCGGGCGAATGCGGATCAGTGGGAGGTGCAAATCGCATGAACCTGGCTGTCGTTCCTAGCGAACAGGAAGCCCTCCGCCTGGCGGAAGCCTGCACCGGCGAATGGACGGTGGCGGCGCGGGAGGAGCGCATCGAAGACGAAGCGCCGCCGCTGCCGTACACCACCGCCGACCTGCTCGAAGACGCCTCCCTGCGTCTGGGCTGGACGGCGGAGCAGACGATGGCGGCGGCGCAATCGCTCTTCGAGCAGGGGCTGATCACCTACCCGCGGACGGACAGCCCGCGCGTCTCGCCAGAAGCCCGCCAGGCGGCGCGGCAGGTCATTGCTGAGCGGTACGGTGCAGACGCCTGGGGAAACCTTTCTCCTGCCGAAGGGAGCGAACAGGACGCGCACGAAGCCATCCGTCCCAGCGACCCGCAGCGCGCCCCGGATGGGTTGAGCATCCCGCCGCAGGAACAGGCGCTCTACCGGTTGATCTGGGGGCGCTTCCTGGCGGCGCACATGCGCCCGGCCAAGGTGAAGGTGGTTACCGTGATTTTGGAGAAGTGAAGATGGAACGCATTGCCTGGAGCACGGACTGCGGCGATTGGTCAGCCACGAGTAAGAGTACCTGGGCTGCGCCGCGCGGCTGGCGGCGGCCCTGCTCCCAGTTCTGGAGGGTGTCCACACTCACGCCCAGCAGGGCTGCGAATTGGCGTTGGGACAATCCCAGCCTGGCGCGGATGCCCTTGATGTCCATCGGCTTGAGATGGAAAGCACGGGCGGGAGCCTGCTTGCCGCGCAGGATGGCGCCGCCCTCGCGCACGCTGGTTGCCAGTTCTTCAAACAGTTCGTCTTTCATGGATACTCCTCGTGAACAATCTTCCGCAAGGACTGAATTTGCGCAGGTGTCAAATCGTCTCTTTCGTTTTTGCGGAAGATGAACAAAAGCAGAATGACACTCTCTTGGACAGCCCAGTAATAAATGATGCGCGCGCCTCCCCGCTTGCCGCGTCCTGGAATGTTCCAGCGAAGTTTTCGCAAACCACCGCTGCCGGGGATGACCACCCCCCAATCGGGACGGATCGCCAAGGCTTGTTGCAGGAGACGGTATTCTTCGTCATCCATGATTTCGAGGACGCGCTTTGTGAAAATGCTGGTCTCGACGATTTCCATATCGGCATGTTCTGAATAGAAATTATACGTCAATGGCGTACATTGTCAAGGACAAACCCCATGCAACTGCGAATCACTGAAAAAAGTGTGATTGACCCCGGCTACCGGGCGGCATACACCCCGGGGCGGGACGAGACCGTGAGCTCGCCGCGCCTGGCGGAGAAGCGGCGCGGCGAGCGGGTGAACGTGAAAACCCGCGCCGTGAAGCGGGCAGGGCTGTCCGAAGCGGACCTGGTGCGCCTGATGCAACGGAGCGGCGCCGGGCGTCCCTCGACCTATGCCGCCACGCTGGAAGCCCTGCGGCGGCACGGCTACATTGAAGCGCGGGACGGGCGGCTGTTCCTCACCGGGCGCGGGCGGCAGGCGCTGGCCTTCCTGGAAGAAAACTACCCCTTCCTGCTCGACCCCGGCTTCAGCGCCCGCATCGAAAGCGTGCTGGACGAAATCGCAGCCGGGCGCGCTCCCTACGCAGGCGCGCTCTTGTCATTGTTGAAAACATTGAAAGGAGAAAACGAACAAGACGTATGAAAATCATCGCTACTGCTGGAAAGGGTGGCACCGGCAAGACGACCATCCTGGCTGCATTGCTCAGCAGCCAACAATTTACCGCGGGCTTCCGCGTGCTGGTGGTGGACGCCGATCCGCACCAGTGCCTGACGACCCTGCTGGCCCAGGCGCACAACCTGAAACCTGCCCCGTCGCTGGGCGAGCTGCGGCGGGAAAACGACGCCTTCCTGCGCTTCGGCGAAGGCGCGGAAAACATCAGCCGCAGCGACCTGGCGGCGCGGCTGGTCGAGCGGGCGTTGACGCCGCTCCCCTTCGGCCACCTGCTGACGATGGGCGCCAGCGAACAACCTGGCTGCCAGTGCGTGGTCAACGGCCTGCTGGGGCAGGCGCTGGACGCTCTGGCCGGGCGGTACGACCTGGTCGTGGTGGACAACGAAGCGGGCATCGAGCCGATTGGACGGCACGCCTGGCGCGTGGACTGCCTGCTCCTGACCGCCACTTCCCGTCCTCTGGACATGGACGTTGCGCTGCGCATTCTGGATCATGCGCGCGCGGTGGGGCGCGACCTGTGCCGCGTGGTCATGGTGCTCAACCACTTCAGAAGCGACGCGCCGTCCCCCCTGACCATGCTCAACGGCAGGCTGAACCGCGACATTCACCTGGTGGCAGCGTTGCCTGAGGCGTCCTCCCCACCCGAACACGATGCGGAATGGCAGGCGGCTGTCCAGCGCCTCGGATATGCCTGCCGTTCGCTGCTGGAGGTACGATGTGCCTGCAATGGTGTCACGTTCGCAGCCTCCTGATTGACAACGACCTGCCCTGCGCCCTGTGGTGCCCGGACGAAGTGCGCCTGGCGCAGCAGGGCAGGCGCTGCGCGGAATGCCGCCACCATCGGGCGGGCATCTGCGCCCTGACGCACGAGCGCACGCCGCTGGCGCAAACCTGCTGCCACTTCGATGCCCCCGTCCAGCCGCTGGAGACGGTGCGCCTGAAACGGGGCGAGACGGTTCCCGAGCAATTGCTGCGGGCGCACGGCATACAGACGGTGGCGGAACTTTTCCTGGTGGTGGACAGCGCCCCGGATCTGCCGCAGGATGCCCAGGCGGACGAGATCCGGCTGGATGCCCGGCTGCTCTCCGTGCCGCTGGTGTACGGCGTGCGGGCGCGTTGCTGGGACAAAGCGCTGTACGGAGCAGACCCGTATGGATGGTGCGATGAAACTGAAAACGATCCCGCTTGAACAAATCCGCTTTGACGCCCGCAACCCGCGCACGGACGGCGAGGGCAGCGTGGACGAACTGGCGGCTTCGCTGCGCGGGGCGGGGCTGGTGCAGCTGCCGATTGTGATCGAGGAGGAAGGCGGATACCGCGTCCTGGTCGGCGAGCGGCGGGTGCGGGCGGCGCATCAGGCGGGGTTGGAGGAAATCCCGTGCCTGGTGAGCGATCCGCTCGACCCGATTGCCGCCCATCGTTTCCGCGTGGCGGAGAACCTGCACCGCCGCGAACTCAATCCCATAGACCACGCCCAGGCGCTGCGGACCGCCTGGCTGCTGGCGAATGCCGAGGCGCTGGGACTGGAAAAACAGGCGGGCAGGCTGATGAAAAAACAGCGTCCGTTGTCCAGCCTGCTGCCCGACCTGGAGCGGCTGCTCGCCGAGCACGGCTTTCGTCCCACCGCCCCGGCCGTGACTTGGGAAAGGCTGCTGGACGAGCTGGGGATCGAGATGGCGCCTGCGCGGCGCAAGAAACTGATGCAGGTGCTGGCGCTGTCGAGCGAAGCGCAGGAAATCGTGCGCGAACTGCCGGTGACGGAAGCGGCGGTGCGCGCCCTGACCCGCCTGGGAGAAGACGACCTGCGCAAAGTCGCCGATGCCATCCAGGAGAACCCGGACCTGGCGCGGCGAGCGCGGCGCATTGCCCGCGCCGTGCACGACCAGGGATACACGGCGGAGGAAGCGATTGCGGAGGCGCGCGGGGAATTCATCGCGCCCAATCCGGGCGAACCTGTATTGCAGCCAGAATACGAAGGCGACCGGACGGCTCAGGATGCGGTCCTGCTGTTTCTGGAGGCGACCAACTCCCTGCTGGCGACGCTGGAGGCGGTGCGGCAAATCGCCCCGCAGTCCCTCGACCTGCCCGACCCCTGGCGGGGATACTTCCAGAACGCGCTGGAGGCGCTGCGGTCGCGGCTGGACGAATAGGGGAAAACGTTCCACCTGTTTTGGGGTGTGGTAAATCTCAAAAAAAACACCCGCGAGGAGGCAATATGTCTTGCGACGGCAACCGCCACAAATACTTCGAGCAGCTCAGCCAGCGCGCCGACGTGCAGCAGGCGCTGGGACTGAACGCGATTCAATCTGCCCAGGCGCTGGAGCGGCTCTACCAGACCGGGCAATCGGTGGGGACACTGAAGAGCAGCGCCGAACCGAACGAAACCGAACTGATCGTTGAAACCGAACTGACCCGCAAACTCTTCGAGCGGATGCGCGCGCTGGGGATCAAACCGCCGACCCACAGCGTGGACGGACTGCCGCGCAAAGGCGCGCGCTGGGGGTATGGGCAGATTGAGCGAACGCTGCAAGCCATTGAAAACGGGAAGCCGCTGCCAACGGTCGCCGCCTCCATTGCCGAAAAAACACGCCAGGGCGCGTACAGCCGCCCGCCTGCGGCGGACCCGAAAGGCTACCTCAACCGCATGGCGGTCTCTGGAACGAGCGGCGCGCTGAGCGCGGTGGGCTTCGATGGGAGCGGATACTACCGCTGCGCCAATTGCGGGCGCTTCGCCTCACAGACGAAGGGGCATGTTTGCCCGATGACCGCCTCCTCGGATGATCTCTCGCGGATGCTCCAGCGGCGGCTGGGGCTGCCCGCCTCGGCGTTTCGCGGGTACAACCTGGACGCGCTGAGCGAGATGCTGGAACAGGCGCGCGGCAATGGTGGAGAAATCCTCATGCTGCACAGCCTGACGGGACGCCAGGAGCGCGTCACGCTGGATGGCATCCCGCAAGCGATGATGAGCGGCTTCATTCCGCAGGCGTGGAGCGGACAAGCCGTGCCGGTCATCACTGACGAGATGAATGTGATCGGCGTATTGAACGCTGAAGGACTGACGCGGGCGGTGGAACACATGGGGGCGGTGCAAACCCTGGCGCAGTATTACGGTCTGAACGTCGCGCCGGATGCGCCCGTGATGAACGCTTATCAGGCAATCACCGCCCAATCGCCGCTTCACACCATCCTCGTCCAGCAGCAAGGGAAGAACGCAGTCACGCTGGAAGGCGGGCAGGTCTATGACCTGGGGCATTTCATCGGGACGGAATTCCGCAAGAACGACGCGCGGGGAACCTTCGTGGAAATCGGCGGAAAGCGCTATGGCGTGTACGCCCGCACACAGGACAAACGCGACCGCTCCAGCGCGCGGGGAAAATACGCCACAGACACCGACAATGTTGTCATCGGGCGGACGCTGCCCGCAGCCATCGGTCTCCTGGCGGAGGCGAATGTTTCCGAGACGAACGGCGTCATCGAAGTCTATGACAAGAACGGGAAACTGCTCTCGGTCTATGATCCATCCACGAACACGGCGGGCGACACGCTGGGCAGCACGAACGCCTCGCCCGAACAGATGGCGGCGGTCCTGGCGCACCGCTTCCTCAACCCGCAGACCGCCTTCGACTACGCCCTGATCCAGGACTTCCTGGCATTTCGGAACGGCAGCGGCAGCCCGATTGCCGCGGCAGACAGCGGCTACCTGGCGCTGCGCCAGATGCTGGAAAGCGGGCACGCGCTGCAACTGGGCGCGCGGCTGGGCGTGGGACGCTGCCCGAACTGCGGACAATTCATTGGGCAGGGCGCGCACGCCTGCCCGAAAGCCGGGCAACAGGAGAAAAAACCGCGCCGGAAGAAGACCGAAGAACCGCCTGCGCCCGTGCAGGTCGCTGCGGCAGAGCCTGCTGCGTCCGCGCCGGTGGAAATCCCGGCGGTTGCTGCGGCAGAGCCTGCTGCGCCCGCGCAGATCGCCCCGCAAAGCGTGAGCGTCACTGTGACCCTGCCGGACCGCTTTGCGGAAGACCTGGGCGCGGTGGTGGCGGACATCCTGAACGCCCGTCCCGAAGGCAGCCCGGCGACGGCGACACGCACGAACGACAAACTGGACGCCGTCCTGACCCAACTGGCGGCGCTGCTGGCCGCCCAGCAGGAGACCCTGCAAAAGATCGCGCAGCAAAAAACGCTGGACGAAGAGAAATTGGGCGCGGCGATTGCCAAAAACCTGCCTGCGGGAGGCGGGAACGGAAATGGAAACGGCGTGGATGCGGAGAAACTTGGCATGGCGATTGCCAGCGCACTGGCGCACAGCGCGCCCGTGGTGGTTGCCGCAGAGAGTGGGGGAAGCGCCGCGGCGCGTCCGCGCAAATGTCCGCGCTGCGGGCAATGGATGAGCGCAGACCACCAGTGCCCGCCGAGGGTCGAGCGCAAAGGCTTGCAGCGTCCGGCAGGCGCGCCGCCCAACGAAGTCGAAAAACTCTTCGAGGGGATCGTCTTGTCCGCGCCCGATCTGTACTTGGACAACGTGCCAGCCGAATGGGGCGGGCAGCTGGCTATCGCGCTGCCGGAAAACGTTCCAGCCTGGAAATCCGACGACGAATACGAGATGGGGCAGCAGGAACGCACCATCTACAACATGATCGCCCTGCAATTGCGCAAGAAATCGAAGAAACCCACCAACCGCGCCTTTGGGCTGTACGGACCAGCCGGGACGGGCAAGAACACCATCGCGCGGATGCTGGCCGCCTCGATCCAGTGCGACGACGGCAAACAGGGGCTGCCGTATTATGAAATCAACATCACGCCCGACACGGACATCGCCCAGGCGATTGGCGAGGTGGTGCTGACCACCGACGAAAACGGGCAGACCGTTTCACGCGTGCGCCTGGGTCCGCTCGGACAGATGGCAGCCAGCGGCGGCGTGGCAGCCATCAACGAAATCGTGCGCTCGCCGAAACTGGCGACCGCGCTGCAATCCATCATTGAGGATGGCGAGATCAGCATCCCCACCCCCGAAGGCGGGACGTACAAAATCCCGGTCCACCCCAGCGCCATCTTCATCGCCACTTGGAACCCGGGTTACGAGGGCGATGCAGACCGCCCGGCGCAGGCGTTTCTCTCGCGCATCACGGCGCTGCCGCTGGGTTACCCGGGCAAAGAAGAGCAGATTCGGCGGGTGAAAGCATACTTCGAGGAGCAGGGACTGGAGACGCCAAAGGAGGAAATCCTGGAGGCGGCGGTGGGCTTCTGGAGCGAACTGCGCCTGCTGACCGGCGCCACTGGACAATCGCCGCAGGTGGGCGCCTTCAGCCCGACCCGCACCACGCCGGGACCGCGCGAACTGGCGCGCTTCGTGGAATATGGGGTGCACATGGGCTGGGAACAGGCGTTGCTCACACTGGACATCATCTGCGACCAGGATTCCGAGTACAAAGACGCCCAGAATAACATCCTGCGCGACCGCTTCGAGGCGCACTTCGGCGGGCTGGTCTAGGAGGGCGCATGTCCTGCGAGGGCAACCGGCTGAAATTCTTTGAGCAGGCGCAGGCGGTGCTCAAACTTGACGCCGCGGAATTGGAGAAAATCTACCAGGCGGGCAAAGCCGCCTGCGTCATGCCGAGCGAGGCGGAACTGGAGCGCATGACCGAAAAGACACGCCTGCTCTTCCAGGACATGCGGGCGGTGGGACTCCAGCCGCCAACACACAGCGCAGACGGTCTGCCGAAGATTGCGTCGCGTGCAGGTTATGCGGCGGTCTTCGACCATCTGCGCCGCAGCGCCGCGGCGTCGGTCGTGAATATTCAGGAGTACGGTCTGGACGAGAAAGAATTGGACGCCTGGCCCCTGCCGATTGGATTGCGCCATTTGCTGGACGAGGAGTATAAAAACAGCGCGGGGGTTCGTTATCACCGCTACGTGGAAAAGAAAAGTGGCAGCGAACCGCACATCTGGTTCGGCGTGCCGCTCGGCTTCACTATCGGCTCCCTTGATATTTTCGAGCCGATCAATGAAAAGGCAAAACCGACGAATAAGCAGATCAGAGATTTCATCAACACGGTGGATACGGACGGTTTCCTGCCGGACGGATATACAGCGGAAGGTTTCGACCGCGACGGCTTCGACGCGTTCGGTTACAGCATCTACGGCTTGACGCGGGAGGAGATGAAAGACCCCAAAAAAATCCGGGAGGCTGCCGCCTCCACCCACAGGTTGTACTATTTGCGGAGAGGGCGCGTATCGAGCAAAGGATACGAAGCGGACGTGGAAGGCTACGACAGCGACGGCTTCCGTCCCTACGGACCGGATGAAGAGCAGGACTGTGATCGCTTCGGGTTCAACCGTCTGGGCTTCCGGGGCGGGCGTTCCTGGACCGGCTACGACGAGAACGGTCTCGACGCCCAGGGGAAACCTGCGCCGCAGAGAAAAGGCTATGACGCCTGGGGCTACGAACGCAAAACCGGTCTGACCGCACCCGACGCGCAGGGACGCCGCTTCAACCTGATCGGCTGGGTGTATGACGCTGCTGCCGACGAATGTTACGACCCGCAGAACCCCGCGCGGCGTATGAAACACAGCGGCAGTTTTGGGTACAGCACGAAATACAAGAAAGTCGTCTTGAAGCGCAGTTATGTCCCCACACCGCAGGAGATGGAGGAGCGCGTGCGCAATCCATCCATTCGCTGGAATGAATATCGCAGCGGAGGCGGGCAGTTGCTGCCGTATGCCTGCCTGGAATGGAATGCTCGTGCGGCAGCGTATAAGCTCAATCGCCCGGACATACGCTATTTGCGTTCCAGGCAATATCTCAACGATCACCCCGGCGCAGAATTTCTGGGCGTGCCGCTGCGCTGCCCGAAGTGCGGGCAATTCACCGGCGCGGCGCCGCATCTCTGTCCTCAATACGGCGGACGCAAGGTGCTTGCGCTGAAGGATGGCATGGTGATCGGCTTCGAGCGCGGCGCCTGGAAACCCGTTGATTATTATGCCCAAAATCGCCGCACTTACAAGTATGGGCACAAAAACGTGGGGTTCTCGGATGTGTACGATGACCTGCTGGATGTGTTGAAAAAGAAAAAATGGGAATCTTTGCGCTCCGATAGTCAGAACATACAAACGGGAGAATACTCGTTTTATGGTCTTGGCGTGAGTGATGGGATGGATGCCCTGGCAGATTTTCTCTGGCAGAAAGGGGCAGACGAAACCGCCATCGTGCTGGAGGCGCCGCGCTCGCCGCTGGGAGCGGCGTTCGACCCTGACTATTACGGCGGCGTGCTGCCTGGTCATCACTGGCGCACGGGATGGAGCCTGGAAGGATACGACCCCTACGGGTTTCATTACCTGAGCGGCGCGACCCGCCAGGGCGTTACCCGCAGCGGGGTCAAGGCGTTGAGCCGCCTGAAAACGATGCTGCGCGAAGCGGATGATCTGCTGGAGCAAAAGGGACGCCAGGCGAAGGATGTGCTGGAAGCGACGTACAGCCGCATTGCGACTGCCATTGCCGGGGCGGCGCGGCGGGTAACGATTTCCGAGGAAGGCGGTCCGCGGGCGGGAATGTTCTGGACCGACATGCGCGGGCGCATCCAGGCGGAACGTTACCCGCTGAAAGACACACCACAAAACACCGAAGCCAACAACCTGCTGGCGATGAAAGCGGGCATCTATCATGAATTGGGTCACGAGGAAGACACGCCGTTGGGCATCTTCGCGCGCGTGCTGGAGATTGCGAATGGACGTGAAGAAGTGGAGGGGATTCCAAAGAGCGCGGCGGGGCTGGTCGCTGAAATCTACAACATCCTGGAGGACGGGCGCATGGAACGCGTCCAGGCCAAACGGCGGCGCGGCGTGGCATCCGTTCTTGCGGCGGATGCGCTGATCAATCCGCGCTGGGACGAGAAGGTGGGGGAGGAAATCCCCCTTGCGCATCAGGTGATGGGGATGATGCTGTACCGTGCGCTGCCGTTCTTCCGCGTGCGGCAGGAGGTGCTCGATGCCGCTCCGCAGCGGGTGCGGGCTTTGTATGCCGAGGTCGAGCCGCTGGTGGACCGCGCCATGCAAAGCCCGGAAGATGCGTTTCAGTCTTGTATCGAAATCACGAGGCGGCTCATCGAAAGCGACGAGCAGATGCGGGAATTCGCCGAGAAAATGACGGAGCAAAAAAGCCAGGGCGGCAAGTGGGTATTTGAACCCGGCGAAAACGGGCAGGGCAAGCCGTCCCTCATCGTCTCGGCGCTCCCGAACGCGGAAGGCAAGGCGCAGCCGGACCGCAGACTGAGTATCCCGCCGCGCGGCTGGGGGAAACAGGACGAAGCGCAGGACGAAGCGTCTGCTGGGAGAAACGGCGGGCAGGGGCAGCAGGACGAAGCGTCCGCTGGGAGAAGCGGCGGGCAGGGGCAACAGGACGAAGCGTCCGCTGGGAGAAGCGGCGGGCAGGGGCAGCAGGACGAAGCGTCCGCTGGGAGAAGCGGCGGGCAGGGGCAACAGGACGAAGCGTCCGCTGGGAGAAACGGCGGGCAGGGGCAGCAGGACGAAGCGTCCGCTGGGAGAAACGGCGGACGTGTCTTCGTGACGCCGCAGATAGACGAAAATTTTTTCAACGCCATCTCCAGCCAGGTGAACATGGAGGAAGTAATTGGCGGTTTGACAACCGATTTGCGGCTGGGCATCAATGCCATTCTGCGGTCGCCTGTGGGAAAGGCGCTCCAGCGTCCGCTCAGCGAGGTGGGGGACATTCTGCTGGAAGACCCCTCCAACCCTGAAAAAAACCATACCGTCATGGTGCTTTCGGGTGGGGAGAATGGCAGGAAAAATCTTGACGGAACAGTCCGCAAATTGAGAGCGGCAGCGCAGATCGAGGGGCGCAAGGTAGCGCGTCGCCTGGAAGTGTTGAAGGAGGAAGTGCGGCGTAAGGTACGTTTGCAGTCCACCGGCGCGCTGGACAGGAAGCGCTTCAAGCGGGCGCTGGCTGGAGCGGAAAACGTGTATAGCCAGACGCGGGCGCACGACATCACGTCGCTGGCAGTGAGCATTCAATTGGATATGTCCGGGTCAATGCGCTCACAGATCGAGAGCGGGCATCTGGCAGGCGCAACCCTGGCGCTGGAGGAAGCCTTGCAGCGGCTGGACGCCGAATACATGGTGAGCGGCTTTGGAACGGAATACGGGCTGATCAAATCCTTCGGCGACGAACGCATCCGCGACGAGCAGGCTGCTGCCATGCTGGTCAATGTCTTGGGATGGACGCTGGCTGCGCCTGCGATGCGGCTGGGACTGCTGGGCTTGAAGGAAACGCAGTCTGCCAACAAATTGCATGTGGTCATGACCGACGGCGCCTTCGGCGACAACGAGCAAACCGCCAAACAGGCGGAGGAGATGCGCCGCCACGGCATCGTGCCGTTCGGCATCTTCTTCGGCAAGTATCCGCCAGCCGCCGATTTGAACCGCGTCTTCGGAGAGGGCGGCTGGGTGAAGATAGAAAAGTTGTCCGATCTGTCCGATGTGGTGGCGCGGCGCATCGAGCAAATCTACCGCAAAATTCTGGCCACAAGATAGGATAAAATTTTCCACAAGGAGGAACCATGCAGCCAATTGGATTTGGCAACCTCAAGAAGAAGTTTTCGAGCGGCGTGGAATTCAAGAACGGCATCGAATTCCGCGACGGGAAACGCTTCCTGCACTTTATGGATCAGGTCGTGGCAGAGGGCGTCCTGCCGGGCGAGCAGGAACCCCGCGAGTATTTCTACAACCTGCGTTTCCTGGAGGACTTCCCGCAGATCGAACATTGGGCGTTTGGCGACGCCTGGACGCAGCGCATCAAGATCGGGCGTCCGAAACGCCGCGATGACGAGTTGGAGGGCTGGGTGTATTTCGGCGATGACGACAGCCGCAGCCTGTACATCATCACCCGCGCCTACGACCCGTATCCGGTGCGCGCCGTTGCGCCGGGGGAGGATTTCTCCTACCCGCCCTACGTCTGGGCGCCGCTGCCGCCGCTTTTCGATGTCTCGCTCAACTTCCCCCTGCGGCTGATCGTGGCTCGCGCCGTGCTGGCGGCGCTGGATGACAACTGGCCGTATGACCAGTGGCAGGTGGTTACCAGCGTGGTGGAGCGGGAGCACGTTCGGGATGTGATCGTCCCGGATGTAGCTCTTGCCTACGGCTTCCGCCTGCGCAACACCCCGCTTGACCTGCGTCAGGCGCTGTGCGATTTTCAGGGTTTGCGCGCCTGAGCGCGTGCATACAATGCAATACAATGCAAGCCACATTTGACTCTTTCGCCTCCCACCTGCGCGAGCGTGACCGCGCCGAGCGCACCATCCAGGGCTATCTGGACGATCTGCGCGCCTTTGTCCGCTGGCATGAACAGACCAACGGCGAAACCTTCCTCCCCGAAAGATTGACGCCCACCGACGTGCGCGAGTACCGCCAGTGGCTGCTCAGCCGCCAGGCAGCCCCGGCCAGCGTCAACCGCAAACTGGCTGCCCTGCGCGCCTACGTCCACTGGTTGCGCGGCGAGACGCTTGACGTGCGCGGTCTGGAGTCGCAGAAACTGGCGCCGCGCTGGCTGGACCGCCGCGAACAGTTTGCGTTGCTGCGTGAGAGCGAGCGCGCCCTGAACGCTGCCAGCACGAGCGCGGCAAAAACCCAGGCTCTGCGCGATCGCGCCATCCTGCTGCTCCTGCTCCACAGCGGACTGCGCATCAGCGAGTTGTGCGCCCTGCGCCTGGGCGACGTGGAACTCACGGAGCGCAAAGGCAAGGTTATTGTGCGGGCGGGTAAGGGGACGAAGCGGCGCGAAATCCCGCTGAACCAACCGGCACGGCAGGCGTTGCGCGCCTGGCTGGAAGTCCGGCCTGAGGCGGGGGAAGCGCTCTTCCTGGGCAAGCGCGGCGACGCGCTGACCCCGGCGGGTGTCCACCGCCGCCTGGCGGACCTGGCGCGGCGGGCGGGGGTGGAGGGTTTGTCTCCGCACACGTTGCGCCACACCTTCGCCAAGAACCTGGTGGATGCCGGGGTTGGACTGGAGCGGGTGGCGGCGCTGCTTGGTCATGCCAGTTTGAATACCACCCGCATCTACGTTGCCCCCGGCAAGCGGGATTTGGAGCAGGCGGTGGAGAGACTGGAGTAACTTGTATTGCGAACTTTTTGAGGGATAATCGGAGGAAAAGCGGGGGTTATACAGCGAAAGCGGGCGGTTTTCGCAATTCAAGGGGTCTTGGATTGCGAAAAGTTCGCAAGAGAATAGTTTGTTCAGAAAAGCAAAACAGCCTGTGACGTTTCAGTCCAGGCTGTTTGCTTTGGTGCTGATTGGATTAATTTCCAGGCGTAGGCGTATTGCGATCTACGAAATCTACAGAACAATTATCGGTATCTTGATTGACCGGAGAACGCTCTATGGAATGTCCGGTTGCTACGCCAGGATGGGGTGTTATACCCGGGTACACACCTGCTTCATAAATCACTACATCCACAGGCTGATCTAATCCATTCAGAAGTAATACTTCATCGCCTGTGTTGGACAGTGAAATTGTGCCTGTTGCCCAAGCTGAGTACACACTCAAGTTTGGCACACTGGGGTCAGTATCAGTCACTTCATAAGTGGGCTTGAAACCATACAAGGCATAAAAACCGCTTGCTTTGAGCGCCACCACGATGCGCTGACCTGGCGCAATCTGCGCCCCGGCGGGGAAGCGGTACATCCCCTCGCCCCCGCCTTGTATCTCCTCATCGCCCACTTTGTAGGCGCTCAGGTCCACCATGTAGGCGGTAGGGTTGTATATTTCCACCCACTCCTCCGCCGAGTCCGTGCCCGGCGTGTCGTAGAAGACCTCGCTGATCAGGAGGTGCTGCGGCCCGCTGGGTGTCGGAGTGAAAGTCGGTGTGGGGGTGAACGTCGGGGTCGGTGTGGGGGTCAGGGTCGGTGTAGGTGTCGGGGTCGGTGCGGGGAAGATGGGGGCGCCGCCGGAGAAGACCCAGTCGTACTCGAAGATGTCCGCCAGGTAGTTGTAGCCCTCGGTGGACTGCACCTGGACGGCCAGTTCGCGGTTGTTCTTGGAGGAGTTTTCCGATCCGTTGATCGAACCGGTGTGCGTCCAGCCTTGCGTCCCGTCCCAGACGAGCACCATCTTGTTGTGGATGCCCGTACCGGTCGGGTTGCCAATCAGACAGGCCAGATCAAGTCCTTCCGTGGTGGCGATGTTGTTGACGTAATTACAAGTATTGGTGTTGTTGCGTATATAGGTGGGGTCTTCATAGAAGGAATCCAACAAAATGCGCACTTTTGCTCCCCGGCGAGCGGCAGCAATGTAGGCCTCCAGGCGGGGATTGGGATCGGTAGCTGGATTGCTGGTTGTTGGTCCCCAAAAAGTATGTTCGTAAAGTTGCTCTACCAGGACTACACCACCGGCTCCGGCTCGTGCTACCATCCCCAGCAAAGCATCGTTCGATCGTAACGAATTATCTGGAGACTGGACCACCTCGAAAGAGAAGGTCCCATTGATAGTCAAAGGAGTAGCTGCTTGAACGGGATAGGCCGTGCCACCAGATGCGTAGCTTGGAACGAAAGTGGTGGGTGGGCTATCAGTGGCCGGATCCCAGCGGCGCACATCTTTGTGATTGGCCGGGTCGAGGTCGTGCTGGAAGATATCCAGGGCGTGGGCGATCAAGCCGGGCGAATCAGTGATGATGTAGACGCCGCGATTGCCCCACGTGCCATCTGATTTGTCATCGAAGGGCATGGAGGAGATGTTCAGATTCTCCGAGCCGGTCATCAGGATGGCGCCGTCTACGATGGTGAACTTGGCGTGCTGGAAGTTGTAGCGGTTGTGGACGCCCACCGCGTTGTCGTTGTACATGAACCAGCATTCGCCGCCGTTGGACTCGATTTGCTGGCAAATCCACTTCTCCTGGTCGTCTATGCCGTTGACCACTTCCTCTTCGAGCAGGATTTTCACCTGCACACCCTGCTGAAGTCTGGCGATCAGGGCGTCGGAGATGGCGGGGTTGGTGAAGGAGTAGCCTTCGATGTAGATGTACGAGGTGGCGTTGTTTATCTCGGCGATGTAGGACTCGTAGAGGTTATCGGGGGCGACGGCGTAGGTCAGGCGGGCGGGCTCGGTGACCTGGTAGGTGAAGAAGTAGCGCTCCAGATCCCAGCCCGGATAACGAACTTTCTTGCCGTTGATGTTATCGTCGGTGGCCTGCGCCCAGTCGGAGGCGGTGTCCGTATCGGCGACGGGCAGACCGGTGACCTGGTCGAGTTTACGGTACAACACCTGACCTTCGGCGCCGAAGTAACCCTGGGTGTACGGGGCCAGCGCCGGACCGCTCCAGCCCGGGGAGGCCGTGTCGCCGCCTTCGTAGACCAGGGCGTCCATCCCCTGCCCGGCGGCATCCAGCAGGCGGACTTCATCGCCGCTGTTGGCGAAGGCGGGGGCGCTGCCGCTCATATCCGGGACGGCAGGATCGGAGTCGCCGCCGTATTCCAGGTCAGGGGCAAAGCCGAACTCCTCCTGGAAGACGGTGGCCGTCTTGCTGAGCCAGACGATCTGTCCCGGAGCGAGCGAGAAGGCGGGGAAGGTGACCGTGCCCTCGCCGTCCGTGATCTGCCAGCCAGTCAGGTTGGCGGTGGAAGAGCCGACGTTGATCAGCGCCACGGCCTCGTCCGGCTCGTTGGCGATGTAGGTGTCGTAGTAGAGGGCGTAGAGCAGGACGCCGTTGCCTGTGGTCTGAGCCGGATGGGCGGCGTAGGCGCTGGGCTGCGCGGCGAAGGCGACCACGAGCAGAGCCGTCGCCACCAGGGCGGCCATCAAAGGCCAGGTTCTGCGGGAAGAGGGGGTATGCATGGTAGGGGAATCTCCTTTCTGGGGTAGAGGAGGATAATGGAATTCAGCAGTCGGTTTTCACATCGAGTGAGGTCAGGGCAAAGGGGGGGACTCAGGGAGGGATACCGGACATTTTCGCGTTTCGGTAAGGCGAGAATTCAATGAACCACGCGGCCATACTTTCAGCGCACCCACTCGAAAATCCAGACCCGATCGGCGGCATCGCCGCAGGGCAGGATGCGTCCATCGCGGGAGATGTCCAGGGAAAGTAACAGGGTATCATTGCAGAAGAGCAGGCGGGAGCGGCCGCATGGCAATATCTTCGGACGTGAGTTGGCCCCTTTGCAGACGGTCGAGGGTTTGGCGGAGTTCAGGAGGGAGATTGGGCATGGGGTGTCTCTTGGGCGCAGAGGTCTTGAAATCCACTATGCCGTAGGAGCCGTCATCAAAGACCAGCAGGCTGTCGAAGAGACCGCTCAGGACGCAGGTTTCGGCATGACCGGGGAGAGTGAGCGGCGCCGATTGGACGCGCTTGCCGGAAAAGAGCACTCGTCCCGGCGGCAGGTTGGTCTCTAACGCTTCGGTGGGCTGATCCTGAAAGAAATCCTTCATCAGCCCGTCAATGGTCGTGAAGATGGACGGGAAGGGGACGGCCGGGCGGCGAAAGTCGTGCTTTACCTTCAAGTAAAAGCAGCGCGGGCATTCGTCCCAGAGAAAGGTCAGGTCGGAGGGAGAGAGGCGGTAGGGCATAGAGACTCCAATTTTGCAAGGATCACCTTTACACCAACGCCAAAGCACAAATGATTTGCAGACGCTGCGGGAAAACTCCTATTTTTTGCGCCCATGCTTGACGGGCGCGCTCTATCCAGGCGTCGAATTTGTCGTCATCAGGATACTCATCGAAAGGCGCTTTGGGCGTTTCGGGCAAACAGCGTATCAGTCGCATGACTTCCTCCCGACGGAAGCTTTCGGGAAGGGGATTCCCTTGTGCATCAGCGATGACAGTGTAGAGGTTGCGTCCGTGTTTCAGCAACACAAACAACCGTTTTGCGCCTGGTTTTTTCATTGCGCTTCGGACCCCGGCAGGCAACCGACGAATCTCATCTGGGTTGCGGATTTCTGCCAGGTCTTTGTAAAAGGCGCTCGTGTTGAGTTCGTCTACTTGGTTGACAAATTGCATCACCTCTTCGAGATTCAAGTCGGCGCTCGTCTCTTTTGCCAGATAAAGTTCTCTTCCCAGTTTTTCCATTTCATATTCGCGCTCTAGCTTTTCTTTTTTGCTCTCATCGTAAACCAACACAGGGATTTGCGCTAGCGACCGGTGTTCATGGCTACGCCTTTTGAGACGTTCCTGCCAGTTGCGAGCATGGCGAATGCGCTCATGGTCCATTGTGGATGGGACAAAGTTGTAGATTGTAATATCGCGCGGCTCTTTCCAGGGACGTAAAATGCGTCCCATGCGTTGCGCAAGTTGCAGGACAGTCCAGGGTAAATCGTAATTGACCAAAATTGAGGCATCCTGTAGGTTATACCCTTCGGAAATGGCGCGGCTGGCAACAAGAACCTGGATTTCTTCGTTGGGTTTTCTATCTTCTGGCAAGACTTCATTAGCAATTGGCGCAAAACGGCGCAAAATGCCATCTAAGTCGGCGGCGTTTTGCTCAACAGCAGTTTCAATGTTAATGCCGCGCAAGAGTTTTCTAAGTCCTGCGGTTAGATATTGGGCGGTATTGTGGTATTCACAGAACACTACCACTTTCTTATTGCCTGCTGCGCGGATAATTTCCGCCAATTTTTGAATTTTGGGGTCATTTTTAACTTTTTGCTGAGCGCTTAGCCATTTTTCGTTTTGTGCAATAAATTCAGTCAGATTCGCCTGACGGGCAAATTTGTAAGAATATGAGCCTCCTTTCATCTTTTGGGTGACTTCCAAGATTTCAGCAGGGGAAGAGCAGAACTGGTGCAAGAACAATGCCTCCTGTAATGGCAACCGTTCTCCTTGCGCGTCAGGTAATTCAAATAATTTTTCTTTTTGAGCGGCGTGGCGTTTGCGCTTGTCCTGCCCCCCGGATTCGACAGCTTTGTAGAGCAGTTTGCTTTCGAGTAAGTCGGCAAAAAAGTCATCGAAAGGATTGTTGTATCGAACCGTTTCTAGATGAATACGGCGCGGAAAGTAGCGTTTCTCTTCCCCAAATCGGACGAAGCGCTCGCCGTTCTCATCTTGTTGCCCAAAATGATGAACAACGTCGGGGGTGTTCAAAACCGTACAGACTGGTAATTCTGCCACGTCTTTGAGATTTTCTATGCTCCAGGTTGTGGCCTCCACCTCCAGACCAAGCACGGTGTTTACTTTTGATTTTGGCGGGGGTAAAAGATTCAGCTGACTTTGCACTTCGTCCAGGCTTTTCCCGTAGGGAGTGGCGGTGAGCAACAGAACCCGCCCTTTGTTTTCTCGAATGGCGGTTTGAATACGTTCATTGCTAACGCGCAAATCTCCATCATCACCATCTTCATTTCGCAAATGATGAGATTCGTCAAGAACGACAAGCGTTTCGTCGGTCACGCCGTTCAATTCATGCTCCAAAATAGGAAGATTGCTATCGCCGTCCTTGCGCCCTAACGTGTGGTACGAGAATTCAACGCTAGAAAGGTGGGCTGCGCGCATCCATCGCCGCCAGGTCTCGCGCATGCCTGCCGGGCAAACCACGATTGCAGTTCGTATCTCGTCACGCATTCGTAAATAGGCCGCTACATGCGCTGCGATGATGGTTTTTCCCAAGCCCGTAGAAGCCACCAAAAACGCGCCGTCCTGTTCCAGCAGAGAGCGCAACACGCTCGATACCACGCCTTTTTGATATTCTGCCAATGGCGGTAGTTTGGGCGGAGTGCTTTCGTCGGGCAATCCGTACAATTCCAACAAGGCGCGAGCATAGATGGTATAAGGGTCGTATTCTTCCAGCCAGGCTTTCAGCGCCTCGATCAGTTCTTTCGTGATTGACGTCGCCTGACGAAAGTAGGCGTCAAAGCGCTCGACAAAGAAAGCGACGTCTTCAGGGTTCGTGACCACATACCCTGCCTCGCGGCTGGTGCATAGTCCATGATGGGAAAAATTTGCCGAAGTTACAACGGCGGCAACCTGGTCAGCGATGTAGAGTTTCGCATGATGATATAGGTAACGCGCGTCCAGCCAGGCTGGCTGTTCCTCACTCGACTGCCCTACCGCGACAGTCATCCAGCCCTGCTCAAGCGCCTCTACAAGCTGCCGAATTGCGCGTGTGCGTCCTTCTTGCGCGCCGTGCGATAATTCGCGGACGAACTCTTCCAGCATCTCTTTGGCGCGGTCCTCGCCGCCTTCAGGACGCCCCACGAGCAGACGAACTCTTTTGCCAAGCAAGACTTCTTGCAACGCCTGATACCCAGATGCTTCAAAATACGCCGTGGCAATGCGAATGTCACTGGCGTTCTGAAGCGTGTTTTGAATACAGCACAATGCAGCAGAATGCGCGGAGAAGAAACGATGCTCAGCGTCCATAGGTTCGATGTTCTTTATCCAATGATGGCAAAAATTCGGTTAACTCGGCGCGCACCTGTTCTATCGGGTCGCCAAACACGTCCGCCATGACCTCAGCCATCTCCTCGATGATTTGCTCGTCCAGCCGGTCAGCCAGGGCAGGGAGTTGTTCGCTGAACAAGCGCAGGCTGCCATAGGTGGCAAGGAAGGATTGCCACAATTGGCGGAAGTGGTCATCAAGGGCAGAAGAAGGGCTATTTTTGCTCATTGCGTCGGGTAATTTTGCCTTTGCTATCGCAAGTCCAGTGGGTTAATTGCTCAATAGATGCGTTTTGCAGTCTTTCTGCAAATTCACCTTGCTGCAAAGCCAAAACATACAATTTCGATTTAGCCCGCGACAGTGCAACATAAGCCAGGTGCTTGTGCAGGTCAGGCGCAGATTGACTTTTCCAAATACTATCCAGGTCAATCACAATCGCGGTATCAAACTCCAGCCCTTTGCTGCTGTGAAAGGTGGTCAGCAAAATTTGGGATTTTTGTTTGCCGAACGAGCGTAAGGTCTTGTTTTGTAATCGTTTCTTTGTAGAAACCGCTGCCACCAGTTTTTCAAATTCTTCAACGTCATCAGGGCGAAGTCTTCGGTATTCCTCTAACCTAGAACTTGTCAATACTGCCTGACAGAGTTGTGCTAACCAATCTTTGAGCAACATATCTCCCTTACGAAGCGACCAGAGTGCATGAAACAATTTCTGTTCCATTTCAAACCACTTCGCGCTATCGCTTTCTCCCTGTAACTGACAAAAACCATTCCAAAACGGCAGTAAGTCGTAGAAATAGACTTCCTCCCCAGAACACCATTGTGCCACTTTTTCGAGCCATTCGATTAATTCGGTCTTCGAGCCATAATCAGGATCTTTGTCAGTTCTCAAATCCATATCAAGGCGCTCTAATTCTCGCAACAAGTTCCCAATAACTCTTCTTGAGAATATCAATACCGCTAGATGTTGGTCATCCTCCCTCTTATGCAAAATGGTTGAGACCAGGTTTTGGTATTGATAGCCCTTAACTTGAATGTAGCAAATTTTCCCAGGAAGCTTTTGCTCGGATTGATATGAGGTTGGGCTATCCAATACCAGATTGCCGAAATCAATCAAATTTTGGGAAGAACGATAATTTTGCTGCAAAATAATCGGATGATTTTGACAAAGTCGTTCTACTGCCTCAGATAATTCTCGGATACTTTCCGGCTTGCTGCCCTGCAAGTCTTCGTAAATACATTGATTGGGGTCGCCAATCGCAAAGACGGATATAAGTTGTTGCTCTACAAGGTGCATGACCATCTGGTGAAACAACGGGCTGAGGTCCTGGTATTCATCCACGAACCACCAGGGGTAGCGCGCCGTAAGCGTTCTTGCCAGTGCGGGCTTCGTTTTGAGGATGTGCAAGGCGAGCATTTCGATTTGAACGAAATCCATGCTATGGGATTCATTTTTAAGCATAAGGTAATCATGATAATCGTCCGCCAATTGCGACCCATCTAAATCCTGTAAAATACTTCTGTTGTAGTCACTTACTTCTGCGAGAGCGTTGCTGGAAAAACCGTTCGTCTCTGGTTGAAAACACCTGCGCCGGAACTTGTCTAAATCTTTTTGGGGTAGTGATAGTGATTTCCCCTGTTTTTGCAATGCGTGGGATAAGGCTTTTCTGCTTTCGCTTTCAGAAGCAATCCGAAATGGTTCTGGAATGCTCCCCGGCGGCAGCAAGTTAACCGCTGGCAGAATGATTTCCGCAATGCAAAAAGCGTGAATCGTGCCAACATACATGCGCTCAGAGTCATACACGCCCAACTCGCGCAACTCTTTGATCAACTTTTCGGCCAACTGCCGCGAATACGTAATACAGGCAATTTTCTGCGGATAGCGCACTTTCTCTTCCAGAATCGCCTTCGCCACTTTCATCGTCAGCAAATACGTCTTGCCTGACCCGGGCCCGGCAATGACAACCTGGCTGCCTTCCGAGTAGAAAGCGGCGCGCTGGTCGTCGTCTTGCTCTATTTTGCCAAGTCGTTTCAGGTATTCAGACATAGGTTAGAAGGAAATCTCGTCTTCAGGGTTTTGGGGCGTTTCTACCGATTCCGGCGGTAATTGCAGGTCGGTGGAAGGTTGGGGCATTTTCGCCAAAAGGTATTTGATGGCTTTCTCGATGTAAGGCGGCACGCGGCCAGCATCTACTTTTTCTGCCAGGCGTTGGACAAAACGCCCTTTGCCCATGCCGGTTGTCTCAATACGCCGAAGAATCGCTTCAAGATTGTTATCTGTAATTTCCGCCCTCAAGTGTTCTACTTGAACGTCACTGGCGCCAAGTTCTTGGTAAGCCTCGCACAATTTATCTCCATACCCTGCCTGTATCAATTCCACCTCAAGCGTGCGCTGATTAACGAAAATGCCAACTTCTTCCAAACCGGCTTTAACAGCATCCCATTCTTTCTTGTTAAAACGAACTTCTATTTCTGCGTGCTTTGGCGCGTTTATTTTTTGGACTAATTCCAGTCCACGTTTTAGCCCAGGGTTTTGAGTGCCGGGATCCTCATCGGTCAAAACAGCAAATGGAATATCTAACCCTGATAGAAACTCAACATAAGGTCGGAAATCCGTGCCATACACATTGCAAACGCTGATTCCTGCCCCATCCAGGGTGTGAGATATTTTTCCAGCCTCTTTCATTTTCCTTGCAAACGCAGGGATTAAGAACATCTCGGCATCGCCCTCAACCAGTAAGACACCGCGCGCAAAGACCATTTCCCCGCGTGTGGCATCCAGATAGCGGCTGATATCCTTGCGCATCTTTTCATCTTTTTGAGCGAAATTCGCCGTTGAGCAAGCCGCTGTGCCATTAGAAGTGCGTTTCAACACGACAAAGTGACGCGGGTCGGCGATACTGACGATGGTCGGAGAATGGGTTGAGACGAGCAAAAGATGCTCTTGCTTGAATACGTTTTCAAAAACCAGCCGTTGAAAATGCGGGTGCAGGTGAGATTCAGGCTCTTCGATAGCGAGCAAGACATATTCGGGCTTTTGGTCGCCTTTGACAGGCATAGCGCGCAGACGTTCGGCATAAATCAGCCAGGTTATCAGGTATAGAATATTTGAGATTCCCAGACTGCTGCGCTCAAGCGGTAAATCCGACTCTGCAAAAATGTTGAGCAGTCGCAATAAATCTTCGGGATTCGAACCGGCAATGTTGATGGTTGGTTGAATTGATTGCCCTTCGACCAGAGTCCCTAGAAAATCGCGAATGTCTTTTTGTAAATCTTGAATGTCTGGGATTTGCTCCAGTTTTTTGGATGCGTTTTGAACGCTCTGGGCGACGGATTTGAAATCTGCGTTATTGGTCAGAGAAATCATCTCAACCAAACGGCGCAGCGGCGAAGTACGCCAACTTTGCATATCACGTTCCATATCGCGCACTGCCGGTATCACGACCAAGCGCACATATTGGCGAAGCCGTTTTGCTCCCTCTGTATTGTTCTCGTTGCCACCACCGTATCGAAGCAGTTCGTAATCATCTTCGGTGGTTGCATTTTGGGGATTCTTATCCTTCTTTGGGCGGTAGACGGCAGATATTTGATAGGTATCCGCGTCTTTTCCATGACAATCATGAAAAGACGGCAGTAAATCCTGCTCATTTTTTGAGTCAAGGCCTGAAAACCAGGCATGAATTTCAATTGTTCGTCCCCCAAATGGCTTTTTGCCGCTGCCCCGTGAGAAATCACTTTCTCCCAACAATGGGCGATAGTTCGAGTCGAGCAGGATTCGCAAAGCTTCAATGAAGTTGCTCTTGCCTGTACCGTTTTCGCCTAACAGCACAATTTTTTCGCCGAATTCAACGGTAACATCTTCCAGATTGCGGAAGTTTTTTATGCAAACTTTTGATAAGTACATTCTTGACCTCGCGTGTTCTACACCTCTCCCCGAAACGCCGCTGCTAGGATGGATTATTTCAATTCCGTGACACATGGCTCGACTTCAGCCAACATCTGCCGTAATGCTCTGACATCGGCTTGCAAAATCTTCCGACATACCACAATTTGCATTTGTTCTTTACAAGAGTTACTCAACGTTTATGGTGATGAAGGCTCGATAAACATGCTTGACCCAATAACTGCGCAGGTCAAGATATCGGCGTAGTAGTAACCAAAAAACTATCTTCGCTAACACAAGACTGGCTAAAAGCCAAAGAAAACTGCTTACAGCAAACCATATTCCAAGAATGACAAATAGAAGGGGCACAGGAATGGCTAAACTTTCGGCAAAGTTTGCCAAATCCAATGCCCTCGAAGCCAAAAAATTTGCTCCCTTTCCGTGTTCCTCTACATAGGTGCGAATGGTGAAAAACATTTCTTCGAAACTGCGATCTTGAATGTTGTATATCTTTTGGAATTTCTCTCTTATTTTTTCTTTCTCCCATTCTTTAAGTCCTTGACTGGCGAATCGATGATTAGGGTCGGTAACCCAGCGGATTGCTTCATTGTCTTTGTTTCTTATTTTCTCCATCAGTTTTGTGCCTAACGGATTCAAAATAAAACCAAGCAAGTATGGCACAACAACTACCCCAAACGTCGCAAGAATAGTGTTAGCCTCATTCAACGATGTGTTAATATTGGCCAATGTGACTTTTGGAGTCCCTAATTTCGAACAAAGCATGAATATACCGACAATGTCAGCAAACCAGAGCACTCCTGCCAGGTAGTAATTAAAAAAGTCCCTTATCGAAAAAATGTCATTGGGTTTCATTCGTACCTCCTACACCTCTCCCCGAAACGCCGCCGCCAGGATGGATTGCTCCAACTGCGTGACGCGGCGCTCGTCCTCTTCCACCTGCCGCCGCGCCGCGCTGACCTCTTCCTGCACAGCCTCCAGGTAGGCGACGATGCGCCGCTGTTCCGCCAGGGAGCGCGCCGGGTCGTCTGGGTAGGGGACGGGAATTTCACACGCAAATACATCACTATCAGACACAGCAGGGTAATTTGCGCCGCGTTGTAATGGTATCAACTGCTTAATGAACGAATCTGCTTTAACTGAATGATACAAATAGCGATAGTCTATTTTTTCTGGAATCGGGCATAAGACACAGAAACCGGTGGAACAGATTTGATTATCAAACTGTTCGGTGACAAGAGCGGCATTTTTGAGATAGGGTCTTGTTGTTGCCAGGATTATATTTTGAGCATGAATAACTTTACGCGCACGACTTGGCGCGTCTTGCCCCAGAAGAGTTTTGACCCTTTCAGGAACGATCGTAAACTCCTGATTATCCACCGCTGCAATGTCTATGTACTGGAAGGGCTTATCAGGCTCACTTTCGGGATTACGCCGGGTTGTATCTTCAGCAACTTTGTCAACTTTTACCCACTCCCACCCCTCCGGCAATGCCTGCCCGTGAGACGGGAACACCTCCGCCAGCGCGGACTCCATCAACGCGGACCAGTCGCGGCGCATGGATTGGAGCAGGTCGCGCAGGGCGCGCACTTCGCTCAGCAGGGCTTCCAGCCGGGCGACGATGCGCCGCTGTTCCGCCAGCGAGCGCGCCGGGTCGTCGGGGTAGGGGATGGGGATTTCCTGGGACAAGTAATCTGAGAGTTTCAAGTTTCTAAGACCGGAGGTAGTCCGATGCATTTCTTCGATGACCCGACGTGCTTGGGGAGAACGCAAATAAGCGTGCAAATACGTGGGAACAACTAAATCTTGATTAGGTCGCAGTCTCTGGGTAAAGTTTGAAAAAAGAAAGGTGCGAGATGGCTCAATATCAAACAAGGCGGCTTGCCCTATCAAGCCAGGACTTCCGCTACTTTTGGTAACAATGATGTCTCCTTTAAGAAGGCTAAACTTTTCCACAAGATTATCAGAGATTTTCCTGTACGCCAGATCACCGTTTAAGTCTAATGTCCAATTTGAAATATTCGTTGAACGCAAAATAGGAAAACCGTCTTCAAATGTTCCAACTTCTCCCCAGGTGCCACTATCGTTGGATAGCAGTAACTCGTCCAAAGTTCTTTTACCCCAAATTTCCATCACTCTTCCTCCCCATTCAACAACTCGCGCAGGCGCAGCAGGCGCTCGCGCAGGTCGTCCTGGTCGGCTAGAATCTGTTCCACCAGGTCGGCGGGCGGGGGCAGGGTTTCACGCTCGGCGGCGACGGGGTTGCGGGCGCTCAGGTCGTAGCCGCGCGCCCGCAGGTCAGCCAGCGTCTCGACCCAGGCATGATGATTGACGATTAGCGATTGACGATTGGCGATTTGCGCTTGGGGGTTGGCGCGCAGGTCGGCAGCCAGGGGGAAGGGACGCTCGCCCACGCCGTCTATCCAGCGCTGCCACGCCGCCCACAGGTCGCGCGCCTCGGCAAAGTGCTCATCCAAAATCGGGCTGCCCTTGCTGAATTTCTTCAAGCCCTCCGGCAGGGGCAGTTCGTAGTACCAGGTCTCCTCGCGCGCCAGCGGGTTGCGGGTGATGGAGGCTTCGGCGCGGCGGAAGAATGCCAGCGCGGTCTTGACGTCGGAATAGGGCGCAAAAGCCCCCGGCGGCAGGCTGACCACAGCAAAGAGATGGAAGTCATCCAGCAGGGTTTTCTTGACTTCGGCAAAAGCCCCGCCGCGAAAGAGCGTCCCCTCCGGCACGACCACCGCGGCGCGGGCGTTCGGCGTCTGCTTGAGTTTCTTCAGGATGTGCTGCAAAAAGAGCAGTTCGGTGGCGTTGCTCTTTACCGGGAAATTTTCCTGAATGTGGCGGCCCTCCTTGCCGCCAAAGGGGGGATTGGTCAGGATGACGTCATAGCGGACGGCAGGCGCGCTTTTGACCGGCTCTTCCAGCGTGTTGGCGCGGGCGATGTTGGGCGTGGTCACGCCGTGCAGCGCCAGATTCATCGTCCCCAACAGCGCCGCCAGCCCCTTTTTCTCCTGCCCATAAAAGGTGCGGCTCTGCAATGTCTCGTTGTCTTCCAGCGTTTTGACCTGCGGCAGCATGTACAGGTAAGCCTGCGCCAAAAAGCCAGCCGAGCCAGCCGCCGGGTCATAGACCGTCTCGCCGATTTGCGGGTCCATCACTTCCACCATGAAGCGGATGATGGGGCGCGGGGTGTGGAATTCGCCAGCGATTTGGTTTTCCTGTCCCAAGCGCGCCAGCAGGTCTTCGTAAAAGCGGGTGATGGTGAAAAAATCCTCGTCGCGCTCGAAGTGGATTCCGTTGATGATCTGGATGACCTGCTTGAGGTTGTAATCCGAAGCGCAGACCGGCACGTTGCGCACCACCGTCTGGTCGCCGACCGTCTCATCCGAAAAGAGTTTGGCGATGGTCTGCGCCAGCGGCGAGCCGGAGAGTCCCGCCAGGCCGGGCAACAGCCGTCCGCGCACAAAAGTCACCAATTCCCCTTTTTGCGAATCCCATTTTTCGAGCGCATTGGGTCCTGCCCAGGCTTCCCAGCGCAAATCGGGCGGCAGGACGAACTCATACGTTTCACCCTTGAAAGCGGCTTCTTCCGCTTTTTTCCGTTCCTCCAAATCCAGAAAGCGCAAAAAGAGCAGCCAGGCCAGATGCTCGGTGTAGGCTGTCACCCCGCCCACGTTGTTATCGCGGCGCAAAATATCGCAGGCGCGCCACATTTCATTGCTCAGGTTTTCATTCAATCGGGTTGCGTTGAGAGCCATATCATCTCCGGTGTGGTTTTCTTGTTCGAGCCGAAATCAGGTTTGCTCAGGGGAAGGGGGAATCGCATACAGTCGGTGTTGGATTTCGGCAAGGGTCTCGCGCAAAGCATCGGCGCTGCCAAAACGGGCAATCACGCCGCCCAGTTCGCCCATCTCCTTAAAGGGAGACAAACGAAAGATGCGCGGATCGGTGATTTCGTCCACCCCGCTCAGGCGGTATTTTTCCAGCAGGGCGTCTACCACGGCGCGCTGTTTGACGGGGAGCGAATCCAGCCAGGGCCGGTTCGCCTCGCGGAAGCGTTCCACCCGCTCCGAGCGTTTGAGGGGCGGCTCGCGCCGGAAAGCCAGCATCGCCAGCAGGTCAAAGGGGTCGGTTTCAGCCAGGTCCAGGGCTTCAGCCAGCGCCTCGGGGTGTACGCTCACCTCGCCGAGCCTCTCGCGCAGCGCCTGGCGGGCTTGCTCATCCTGCCAGGTTTGCACCAGGGCGTCCCACCCGGGGAGCAAAGCCAGGGCTTTCTCACGGGCATAGTCCACATACTGTTCGAGGGTTAGCGGCTCCTCCAGGCCGGTGACAAAGAAGACCGCTTCCTCGGCAATCGTCACCTGCAAATTTTTGACGGTGATGACGCGGTTGCCGCCGGGTTGGGCGGGCGCCAGGTCGAAATCGCAGGTCGCGCTTTGCCCGGCAGCCGTTTGAGCCGTCTTCTGACGGCGGGTCAGGTTCGCCCCCCAGGCGATGACCGTCAGCGCTCCGGCGGGCAGGTTCTCGAAGCGATAGCGACCGTTTTCATCGGTCAGGATGGGACCGCGCTGGTCGTTGGGCGCAGCCATCACAGCCACGCTGGCGCCCTGGATGACGTCGCCGGTCCCCTCCAGACGAACCGTGCCTTCCAGCGTGGCAGTCTGCTGTTCCGGGGGCGGCGTCTCGGCGGGCGGCGCGGGCGGGCGATCCCACTGCGGGTCGAGCAGACGGGTGGCGTTGGTATAGTCAATGATGCGAAACCACAGTTTGTTGGTGGCCGGGTCAATGCGGCTGCCGCGTCCGATGATTTGCTTGAACAGGATGGGCGAGGAGAGGGTCTTCATGAAGACGATGTTGCGGCAGGCTGGCACGTCCACGCCGGTCGAGAGCAACTCGGCAGTCGTCGCCACCACGGGCAGTTTGCGGTCGCTATCCTGGAAATTTGCCAGCCAGCGGCGCCCCTGTTCGCCCTCCTCGCTGACGATGGGAACGGCGTAATCTTCCCCTAGTCCCAAATCGGCGAACTCGTTGTTGAGCAGGCGCGCCACTTCGCGGGCGTGCTCCATATCCACGCAAAAGACCATCGTCTTGTGCATAAGACCAAACTGCCGCAGCAGCCCGGCCAGATGGCGCACGAGCATGGCGGTACGGTCGGGCAGGCGCACGGCGCGCTCAAACTGCGGCGTGAAGTAATCGTCTTGCAAGACAGCCTCTTGCGGCGCAATCACTTCCGCGCCCTGCTCGATGACCTGCTGGATGTGCAAGCCATCCTTATCCAGGTTGGTCTTGACGCGATGCACTTTGTACGTTGCCAAAAAGCCATCTTCGATGCCCTGCCCCAGGCTGTAGGAGTAAGCCGCGCGGCGAATCGTCCCCTTGGAGGGGTCTTGCGGGTCGAGCGGGATGGCGGGTTCTTCGGCGCAAAAGTAGGCGTAGGTGTCCACGTTTTCATCTTGCTTGGGCGTAGCGGTCATGCCCAAATGGATGGCTCCAGCGAAATGGTCGAGAATCTCTTTCCACGTCCCAAAGCCGGAGCGGTGCGCCTCGTCAATGATGACGACGTCAAAAAAGTCGGGCGGGAACTTCTCGAAGAGGCGCACACCCTTCTCGTCGGTTCCCCACAAGGTCTGGTAGATGCCAAAGTAGAGATCGTGATTGGCGCTTAACCGTTGCCTGCCGTCCAGGTTGAAGCGCGGGTCGCCGTGGCCGCTCACAAACGGGCTGAAGGTGTTATACGCCTGGTCGCGCAACACCACGCGATCTGCCAGAAAGAGTACCCGTCCTGGTCTGCCCTTTTGCGCGGACAACCATCCAGACTTGATCAACTTCCAAACAATCTGCATGGCTGTGAACGTCTTGCCGGTACCGGTGGCCATGGTCAACAGGATGCGCTTCTGGCCGCGCATGACCCGTACGATCGTTTCACGGATGGCGGCCTCCTGAAAATAACGCGGGACGCTGCCGCGCGTCAGTTCCGGCGGCGCGTAGGGATGCAAGAGCGGGTTGCGGCGGCGGGCTGCCGCCAGCGCGGCGTCATAAACCTGGCGCAGTTCGCCGATCCTTTGAGCCACCTGGTTCGGATCGGTGATTCCCGTGTTCAACTCCCAACGTTGCCACAGTTCTTCGGGACCGGGAAATTCAGCGATCTCGCGGGTGGTGTTGCTAAAACCATCCCACTCGATAATCTCGTGCCCGTTGGCGGCATAGGCGAACATCAGGTTGTTTTCACGGGCGTATTGTATCGCCTGTTCCAGGCCAGCGCTGGCGGGCAGGCTTTCGGCTTTTGCCTCCACGACAGCGATGGGAAAAGCGTCGGTGTACCGGAGCAGGTAATCCATGATACGCGGCTTTTCGCGTTGGGCGCGTCCGCCGCGCAGCACCACCCGCCCCGGCGTGTACTGCCAGTCCGGGCGGTAATAATGCTCGCGCGTCACCTGGCTGCGCGTCCAGCCAGCGCGGTTGAGTTGGGGGTCAATCAGTTGGGCGCGGGTATCGGCTTCGTTCAGGGGCATAGTCATAGAGTCTGTTGATAGGATTGTTCAATCAACGCCATCACAGCGTCCAGTTCCTCGGGGGATTTCAAATTCACTTCTACATCGCCCGTTCCCCAATGCCCTACCTGACGCACATCACGCGCCAGATGGAAAGGGTCTTGCAGGGATTCGGGGGCAATATCCAGCCAGAGTTTCAATTGCCGCGCCTGCACCCACACTTCGCAGAAGTTTTTGCCATGTTTGTACACCACATAATTTTTGACCACTTTCTCGATGACCTCATCGTCCAGTCCTAAAATCCGTTCGCGCAATTGCCCGAACAGGGCAACCATCTCTGTTGGTTTGCCTTGCAGGTGGTCTTCCAGGCGATACTCTACCGGCGGCGTCTCTTCCTCGGATGAGACGGCGGTTTCTCGATGACGAGGCGCAGGCGCAGCGGCAGCGTAAATTTGCTCCAGGTAGAGCAAATCCTGCCCGTACAAGCGATACACCCACAATTCGATATTTGCTCCAATGCGGTTGACGGCGTACTTGTCGTACTCGCTGAAATTCTCGGCAATCAAAATCAGGCGCGGGTTCGCCCAATCAATCTCGATGTTTGCCCCCAACACTTCCTGCGCCTTGAGTGTGAAATCTCCTTTGTGGTCCACCAGCCAATCCAGGTAAAACAACCCCTGGTTGATGACGTTCTCTTTGCCGCCCTTCTTGTACTCAATGATGGTGGGTGTGCCATTGACATCCAGCCCCAACGTGTCAATGCGTCCGCGTTGACGGTCGCCGGTGGTGAACTCGGAAGCCAGGAAATGAACGCCCAGCAACGCCAGGCAATTTTTCTCCACCAGGCGTTGCAGCTGCCGTTCCTGGCTGAAGGTGGATGATGGGAGTTGCTCAACACTTCCCCCGGATTGAATGCGATAAAGCGGCATATCTCCTCACAAGCAGAATTCGGGCGGCGTTTAGCGGGTGGAGATATGCTATAATTTCTTTAACCGCTACGCGCCGTCACCGCGTAGTCTCGATGACCTCGCCGGGATCAGCGGCGGGGTTTTTCTATTAATCCTGCTCTGTTGCAATCCTTCAAAAATCTTGCGTATTTTGCGTTCTCTAGCACAACTTCGGGCGTTAGAGAACGTCCAGTACGCTTCAAAAAAATCCTTGCAACAGAGCATTAATCCTAAAAAAACACTCAATCAACGAGATGGTTATTTTGCCTGGAACTTGACATCAGAATTTTTTATCCTGCCTTACTGCCAAGCCTATTCCCATCAAAAACCGCCTCACGGAGGCGTGAGGCGGCAATGTGCTATAATTTTTATGCCGCTGCGCGCCTGACCGCGTAGCAATTTGCTCAGCCTCGCCGCTGGTATCGGCGAGGCTGATTTTATTGTACCAGTAGTCTGTCTCGCGTCAATACAATTGTACAATTGCTGCATGGCTTTCTCATTATCGTGAAAAAGGGATAGTGAGCAGGGCAAAAGCATCTGAAAGATGAGCGGCAAACCAGCGTCTGGCTTGGGCGGCATTGTGGAAGCCAGCTTGTCAGATGAGGACCAAGACCAGATTGTTGATGGAAGCCATAACTTTGGCGGTGTTCCCAACGGTCATGCGGGTAGCATCTTCCTGCAAGGTGACATCGCGGCGATAGTGTAAGCCGGTCTCGATGCCCCAATGTGCCCGTCGGAGAAGCAATATTCGTAAAGGGGAGGCTTGCTTTCGGGTGAGACTGGTAATGCCAAATTCGACTTCGTGGGAGGTGCGATAACAACGTCCGTTACGCCACCATTGAAAATGCCGTTCGAGGCGATAGACTTGAGCCAGTCCCGGCCAAGCACATAAGCATTGAGCATTTCACTGGTGGTAATGGTGCGCGTTTCAATCCGTCCGTGGCCCTTGTTCAGCTTGTGAGCCGTGAGAAAGTCGGTCTGGATTTTGCCAAAGCCGGGCTTGGGAGAGTCAGGGGCAAACAAAGATTGGATGTTCTTGTACAGTTGAGGTTGATTTTCTTTGACAGGTAAAACATAATCGCCTTGGGTTTGCAGAATTTGGGCGGCCAGCCCTCTTTGCGTGTGCAAGGCATCGCCGGTGACCACTTTTTGTGAGATTTTCACAGATTTTAGGGCTTGCGGCGCCTTGGTGATCTCGTTTTCCTTGCGTCCCACCTCGACCTGCGATAGGACTTTGGCTTGCTCAACATCATAGACGCTCAAGCAGTACTCATATCCTTCTTCATCCTTCTTGCGCATCCCGCGTCTCGCCTTGCCATCCATTGCATATACCTCACCCTGTTCACCACACTGGTTGTATGCCCCCACCAGCCGTTCCACTTCCTGTTCATACACCTTGTAGGCCAGGATCTGCCGATAGGTATTGTGATGCGGCATTCTCGTCCAGTTCAGACACAATAACTTGAGTAACTCCTCTTTGCGGTATTTTGCCCACTCCGCGATCCCCAGCGGTTTGTCTTCCCTACACAATTTCGCCAATACGATGATCGTCAGCACTGCTGTTACTGATTTTTGAATAAACAATTTCCGCATTATTTCCAAGACAGATTGGAAGCGGAGAGACAGTAATGAAGACGAGGTTGTGATCTGCGAATTTTCGCAACGCCAGTCAGAACATTGCCACGAAGTTCAGGGATATCCTGTGGAGCAGTACTGGCGGTATGTTCTTTCAATTGTGTCCAAATGAATTCGGACGGGTTGAGTTCGGGAGCGCACGTCGGAAACCGCTCCACATGCAAACGGGTCTCCTGCTCAACAAACTCTTCGACTAACTTTCGCAAGTGAATTGGATGATTGTCCCAAAGCAGGACGATTTCACCAGAAAGGGTGCCAAGCAGTTGCTTGAGAAACTCGACAACGTGTATTCCGCTCAAGGTGTCTGTGTAAGAACGGATCATGAGACGCAAATGTTTTTTGCGATACGGCACAAGAATTGCACCAAACAAGTTCAGCCGTTTATGATGGTTCAAACTCGTGCGCACCACGGGCGTTTGTCCACAGCGAGCCCAAGTGCGTTTCAGCGGTGAGACCAGAGAAAAGCCGCTTTCATCTAATAGCACCAACGTCGCTTTTAGCCTACGCCACTTTTTTTATCCTTGGCCAAGCGTATTGCTTCCAGCGTCGAATCGTTTCCTCATTTCGCTGTAATGCCTGGCGTTGTGGTCGCTGGTTGCTCCAGCCAATACGTTTCATGATGTGCCAAACGGAACTGGGATGATATCGAATCTGAAACTTATCCCAGATCAATCGGGCAATCCGGTCCAATGTCCAGTAATCTTCGGCGTAGCCTTGCTCGTACGCACCTTTCGATAATTCTTGTTCCAACGTTTTCAGTTGCTCCGCAGTCAAATGACTTGGACGCCTAGGTGGTCGAATGCCGCTTTTGTCTTTTGGATTGCGTGCTTCCTCTTGCCAGTAGCGAATACTTCGCTCCGTGACACCGATGAGGTTTGCCACTTTCTTTACTCGCTTACCGCTTTCGAGGAGTTTTAGCGCTCGCATTCGACGCTTTGCCAGTTGTTCGCTTTTTCCGTAGGGTCTCATGCTCCTGATTATGACACATCTTCGGAAATTAATTCATCAAAACTCAGTAACTCATATCGTTTCCCGTTCACTCCCCGCAGATCGGTCAGTTTGCAGAAGCGGTCATACACACTGCCTTTGTCAAACTCCATGCCACCGGCATTGATTTCTCGCTCAAGTTTCGCTGTGCTATACTGCATTCCAGATCCTCCTCGGTGGTTTTTGCTTGTTTCCAACTGCAATTTTACCGAGGAGGATCTACTTTTTTCTATTTGTCAAGTGCTCTGTTGCAATCATTCAAAAATCTTGCGTATTTTGCGCTCTCTAGCGCAACTTTGGGCGTTAGAGAACGCCCAGTACGCTTCAAAACATATCCTTGC
>JABRVZ010000052.1:0-15466 GCA_039961775.1 Chloroflexota bacterium | reverse complement strand
TTGCCGTGGCAGTGGAGGGCAGAGTCGGTGTGGGGGCGGGGGCGGCGGTCTGGCAGGCGGAGAGCAGGAGGAAGAGTCCGATGGAGAGCAGTTTTTTCATGGCGTCCTTATGGTAGCAAAACGTACTGCCTTGCGGCAGTACGTGTGTGGAGATGGCGGGAATCGAACCCGCGTCCGAAAGATTCGACCCTCGGAAATCTACGAGCGTAGTCGGTCGACTGCCGTAAGGCGTGTCATCGCAGAGGTCTCGTCCGACCAGAACTCTCTGCGACCAGCCGCTGATCTTTCGCGCAGGCAGCGGCGTCGTGCGCGGCACCCCGCCTTTGTCTCGCCCGGTCCGTCGCCCGGCGGGGATGGGCGCCGGCGGACGTGGCGCCCTAAGGCGCCAACCACTATGTTCTCATCGCTTACGCGGCGAGAGGCATAGCGGCGTAGGGAGTGCGGTTGGCACTTGATTTTTTGCGCTGAGTTTACGAGTTCGGCGCCTCTCGGCTCGCATTCCGGGACCAGCCTCTTCCGTCGAAGCCTGTCATCCCCAAAAAGTGGGAATTCCCTTTGTGCAAAAACATTATAGCATACTTGCAATGCGCCTCGGCTTGCCCTCATGACTGCTTTATGCTAGACTGTTGAGAGAATTGGCAAGGATGACACTTTATGGCTGAAAAGATCCTCATTGTAGACGACGACCTCGACACCCTGCGCCTGGTGGGGTTGATGCTTCAACGCCAGGGCTACCAGATCAGCGCGGCGACCAACGGTCAGCAGGGGCTGGAAAAGGCGTTCGAAGAGGACCCGGACCTGATTCTGCTCGATGTGATGATGCCCGACATTGACGGCTACGAAGTCACGCGCCGCCTGCGGCAGAATCCCTCCACAGCCGAGACGCCCATCCTGATGTTTACCGCCAAATCGCAGTTGGACGATAAGGTCATCGGGTTTGAAGCGGGGGTGAACGACTATTTGACCAAGCCCACCCATCCCTCCGAATTGCAGGCGCGCGTGAAGACCCTGCTTGCCCGCGCCGGCGAGAAAAAGAAAAAAGCCGCCGTGGAAGCCGCCGAAGAAGGGCGCGGTTATGTGATCGGCGTTCTGGGCGCGCGCGGCGGACTGGGCATTACCACTCTCGCCGTCAACCTGGCGGCGGGAGTGTTGAACAAGACGAAGAGCGAAGTCATCCTCGCTGAGATGCTGCCCGGTCAGGGGTCGCTGGCGCTGGAATTGGGCATCACCGCCTCAAAGGGACTGGTGGACCTGCTCAGCCTGAGCCGCGTAAGCGACATCACCCGCGACAAAATCCGCGAGGCGCTCGTCCATCACGGGTCGGGGCTGGACCTTTTGCTTGCGTCCGACCGCCCCAGGGATATGCACCTCATCAGCCAGGTGGCAAATTACGAAGCCCTGGTTGCCGGTTTGAGCGGACTTGCCCGCTTTGTGGTGCTCGATTTGGGCGTGGGCATTCAGCCGTTTGCCACCAAAGTCCTGCCCAAATGCAACGAAGTCCTGATCCTGCTGGAAGGTGTGCCGAACACCATCATCCACACCAAAGCGCTAATCGAAGACATCGCCTCGCTGGGCGTCAATAAGCGGAATATCAACGTGGTGTTGAACAACCGCATCCGCTCGGATACGCAACTGCCCTCCAGCATCGTGCAGAACAAACTCGACTACGAACTCATCGGCACACTGACGCCCGCGCCGGAACTGTTTACGCAAGCCACGCGGCTGCAAACCCCGGCAATACTCTGTCAGCCGGATAGCCTGACGGCGCGTCAGGTTGGCAAACTGGTGGATTTCATCACGGAGCGAGAGGCGTTGCCTCGATGAAGCCTGCCCCCCGCCTCACCGCAACTGCGCTCGAGGACGCGGCGGCGCTGTTCCGCGGCGCCCGGCGTGCAGTCGTGTTGACCGGGGCGGGCATCTCCACTCCATCGGGAATCCCCGATTTCCGTTCCGAAGGCACAGGCTTATGGTCGCGCGATGAACCGATGGAAGTGGCGTCGCTCAGCACGTTTCGCACACACCCCGAACGCTTCTTCCAATGGTTCCGTCCGCTGGCGGGGCAAATCTTCAACGCCCAGCCAAACGCCGCGCATCTGGCGCTTGCCGAACTGGAACGGGCAGGCATGACGCAGGCAATCATCACCCAAAACATTGACATGCTGCACCAGAAGGCAGGTTCGCGGCGCGTCATCGAGTTGCATGGCACACTGCAAACCCTCTCCTGCACCCGTTGTTACAGAAAGTTCGAGTCTGCTGCGTATGTGAATCGATTCATCGAAGAAGGGTCACTGCCGCTTTGCCCGCATTGCGGCGGAGTTTTGAAACCAGACGTGATTCTGTTTGGGGAGCAGTTGCCGCAGTCGGCGTGGTTCGAAGCGCAAAAAGAAGTCCGCCGCTGCGACTTGATGGTGGTTGCCGGCTCCTCGCTGGAGGTCCTGCCGGTGGCGGGGCTTCCCATGCAGGCGGTGGATCGCGGCGCGCATCTGGTTGTCATCAACAACTCGCCCACCTATATCAACGTCCGAGCCGATGTCGTCATCATGGACGATGTCGCCTCGATCATCCCTGAGATTGCAAGACGAGCGCTCCATGGCTGAGATAAAAACCCGCACCCTCGATAGTTACCTGCGCCTGATCGAAATCGCCCGCGACCTCGCCTCGACCCTCGATCTGGACACGCTGTTGAACGACATCGTGCGCGCCTCCGCCGACATCACTCACGCGGAAGCCGCATCCATCCTGCTCTACGACGACACGGCGCGTCAACTCTACTTTCAGGTCGCCACCAACATAGACGAACCCACCATGCGCGGACTTATCGTCCCGCTCGACAAGAGCATCGCCGGCTGGATCGTCACCAACCGCCAGCCCGTGCGCATTGACGACGTACACAAGGACAAACGCTTCTTCAGCGACATCGAACAAACCGTCGGCTACGCCACCCGCTCCCTGCTGGGCATCCCGCTGATTACCAAGAACAAAGTGGTGGGCGTGCTGGAGGTCATCAACAAAAAGCGCGGGCGTTTCACCGACCCCGACGAATCCATGCTCACCGTGCTGGGAGCGCAGGCGGCGGTCGCCATCGAGAACGCGCGCCTGTTCCAGCAATCGGACCTGATTGCAGAATTCGTCCACGAACTGCGCACCCCGCTGGCTTCACTCAGCACGGCTACCTACCTTTTACTGCGTCCCGAAATGTCGCGCGAACAACGCGACCAGATCGTCACCAACATTCACAACGAAACCCTGCGCCTGAACGCGCTGGCATCCTCCTTCCTCGACCTGGCGCGCCTCGAATCGGGACGTGTGCAATTCCGCAAGACGCGCTTCAGCACAGCAGACCTCATCTACGAAGTGCGCGACGTGATGATGACCAAAGCGCAGGAGATGAACATCCAAATCCGCGTGGACGTGCCCTCCGACATGCCGTTGATGGAAGCCGACCGCGACAAAATCAAGCAGGTGCTCCTCAACCTCTTGAGCAACGCCATCAAATACAACCGCCCGAACGGCTCTGTCATCATCACCGGCAACTTTACCGACACGGAAATTTCCATCACCGTGCAGGATACCGGCATGGGCATCCCGGAAGATTCGCTCCCGCACCTCTTCCAAAAGTTCTACCGTGTGCGCGAACATGAAGGCAAAGCCTCCGGCACCGGGCTCGGTCTTTCCATCTGCAAACAAATCATTCAGGGACACAACGGGCGTATCGAAGTCAAGAGCAAAGTGGGGGTGGGAACCGCTTTTACGGTCTATCTGCCGCGCGCCCCCCGCATTGTGCGTAATTAGATTGCTCCCTGCTGGCGCACTCTGCACTTACCTGCTTTTCATCCTGGCGCGCTGCAAACAAGTATAATCCTCCGCATGAACCGCCGTTTTAACCGTATATGGATTCTCGCGGCTGCCCTTCTGCTGGGCATCCTGTTCTTTTCTCTGCCGCCCGTCTATTCGCGCGTCATGCCGCGCATCGAAGCCCTGCAATCCGACATCAAGTATTGGATCAAACCGCCGGAAGAGGCGGTCTTCCAGCCCTCGGGTCAAACCGAACTGCCCAGCGGGACCTCTGCGACTCAAACGCCTCTTCCCACCCTCACGCCGACTCTCACCCCCACGCCCGGTCCCACGCCCTCGCCGACGGTCACCCCTACGCCTCTGCCTGCCTCTGTCAACCTGACCGGCTTTCGCTACGAAGACCAGAGAAACCGCTGGAACTATTGCGGTCCCGCCAATTTGAGCATGGCGCTCAACTTCGTTGGCTGGAACGGCAACCGCGACGTGGTTGCCAAAGCCATCAAGCCCGGCGTGCAAGACCCCAAACTGGACTTCATCCAGCAGGGCAAGTCTGACGTCAACGTCATGCCGTATGAAATGGTGGACTTTGTCAACGATGAGACGGAGTTCCGCGCCCTCTACCGCCTGGGCGGCGACATCGAACTGGCGAAGCGCCTGCTTGCCGCCGGCTTTCCCTTCATTGCCGAGAAAGGCTATTACGAAAAGGATTACACCGGTAAAGTTGCCTGGCTGGGGCATTACCAGTTCGTCACCGGCTACGATGATGCCCGCGGCGAATTGATTGTTCAGGACACCTGGAACGATGGTCCTAACTTCCGCATTAAATATGAAGAATTCATGGCGCCGGAAGCCTGGCTCTCCTTCGATAATCTCTTCATCGTGGTGTACAAACCCGAGCGCGAGAGCGAGTTGATGCAGGTCCTCGGTCCGTATGCCGACCCGATGCAGGCGGCGCAGATTGCGCTCACCCATGCGGAAGAAAACATCCTCACCACCAGCGGCATCGAACAATTCTTCGCCTGGTTCGCCAAAGGGACAAGTCACATTGCCCTTCAGCAATACGCCGACGCAGCCGTTGCCTACGACCGTGCGTTTGCCCTCTATAACTCGCTTGGCAAGGACGATGTCCAGCGCCCCTACCGCATGATGTGGTATCAGACGGGTCCTTATTGGGCGTACTTTTACAGCGGACGTTATCTGGATGTCGTCAACCTGGCGGATGTGACCCTCACGGAAACCATCGCCAAGCCAACCCTCGAGGAGAGTCTCTACTGGCGCGGACGCGCCAAATACATGATTGGCGACACCCCCGGCGCCATCGCCGACTACCGCGAAGCGCTCCGCCTGCACCCCAACTGGGCGCCCGCCATTCAAGCGCTTCAGGATTTGGGCATTCAACCGTAAAGGAGAGCCATGCGGGGTGGACGATGCTGCATGTGCTATACTTAATTTATGAGCGAGCAATTCCCCCGCATAGACCGAACGGCATTTTCAGTCGTATCCTTGGATGAAGCCGATGGCGACGAAGTGGAATATTGGCTTTCCAGGACTCCCTACGAACGATTGGAAGCGCTGGAAACATTAAGGCAAATCGTTTATGGCTACGATCCGACTACCGCCAGACTTCAGAGAATTTTTGAAATTGCTGAAAGAACATGAAGTTCGGTACCTGTTGATCGGAGCGTATGCCGTCAACTATCATGGCTATGTCCGTTCCACCGGCGATATGGATATTTGGATTGCCATCCATCCTGACAATGCAAAAAAGATGGTGAATGTTTTGAAAGCATTTGGGTTCGACCATCCTGATCTAAACGCCGATCTATTCCTGCAAGAAAAGAAAATCATTCGCATGGGTATGCCTCCTGTGCGCCTAGAAATTACAACATCAATTTCTGGAGTGGAGTTTGATGAATGCTATCGAGCGCGGATCGTGGATGAACTGGATGGCGTTGAGGTCAACTTGATTGATCTGGAAAACCTCAAGAAAAACAAAAAAGCAAGCGGAAGACCAAAAGACCTTGTAGATTTCAAGAAACTTTCAGAGATAAAGCGCAGAAATTGAGGGGGCTTTTATGAAACTACTCCACTTCGCCGACGCCCACATAGACATGGTAAACCACGGACGCCATGACCCCGAAACAGGGCTGCCTCTGCGCGTCCTCGACTTCCTCAAATCGTTGGATACCATAGTGGATGCGGCAATCTCCGAACGCGTGGACATGGTCATCTTTGCGGGCGACGCCTACAAAGACCGTTCCCCCGCTCCCACCTTCCAACGCGAGTGGGGCAAGCGCATCATCCGCCTCTCTCAGGCGAAAATCCCAACTTTGCTTTTGGTGGGAAACCACGACCTCTCGCCTGCCGTCGGGCGGGCGCATGCCATTCAGGAGTTCGATACCCTGCAAGTGCCGTTCGTCAAAGTGCTGGACAAACCGCAGTTTCTGTCCCCCGCCGATTTGTGGGACGTGCCTGCCCAGGTCATTGCCATGCCGTGGGTCTCGCGCTCGGGATTGATGGCAAACCTTGAGATGAGCGCAGCGGATACCAGCGAGGTCTTTTCCAGCCTCGAAGCCCGCATCTCGGACCTCGTCGAAGGCTGGATCGAAGAAGCCGATCCGACTCTACCCCTCATCCTGACCGCCCACGCCTCCGTCGAAGGGGCGACCTTCGGCGCGGAGCGGATGGTCATGCTGGGAAGCGACCTTGTCCTGCCGACAGCGCTGGTGAAGGACAGGCGGCTCGATTATGTGGCGATGGGGCACATCCACAAGCCGCAGGATGTGAACGAGGGGAACCATCCGCCGGTCATCTACCCCGGTTCCATCGAGCGAGTGGATTTCGGCGAAGCAAAAGACGACAAGTTCTACATCATCGCGGAAGTGGAGCGCGGTTCGACGCGGGTTGAGTGGAAAAAGATCGAAGGGACGCGTCCGTTTTTGGAGGGGCGGGCAGTTTTACGGTCCAGTGAGAACGTGACCGAGGTGTTGAAGTCTGCATTGCCGAAAAAAATGTCTGGGGCGATTGTCCGGCTGATTGTCGAATATCCCCGTGAATTTGACGCGCTGATTGATGAATCGGCATTGCGCAAATTTGCAAAGGATGCGTTCGAGTTTCACCTCGTCAAACGTCCGCAGAGCGAGGCGCGGGTGCGTATCCCTGAGGGACAGGTGGTCAGCAGTATGAGTCCGCTCGACCTGCTGGAGCAGTATTTTGCTTCGGCAAAGGTGGAGGACGCCGAGGAACTGAAAAAACTGGCGCAGGAAATCATTTCGGAAGATTTGGATGAGGCAGTATAATCGGGGAAATCGTTCGTAAATCATCAATCGTAAATCGAGGCGCCATGTCCAGTGAACATTCACGTTACCGCTGGTTCGTCGTTGTTGTGTTCTTTTTCTTCATGCTCCTGCATCAGACCGACAAGTTGATGATCGGCTCTCTGCAGGTGCAGATTACGGATGATTTTGGAATCAGCAACACCCAATGGGGGCTGGTCAATTCGGGAGCGTTGATCGTCGCCACGATTTTGTATCCGATTTGGGGGTATCTCTATGACCGCTTTGCGCGCGCCAAACTGCTTTCGCTGGCGTCGTTCATTTGGGGGGCGACGACGTGGCTGAACGCGCTTGCCCGCAACTTCGGCGTTTTTCTCGTCACACGCGCTTCCACCGGCATTGACGATTCCTCCTACCCCGGTCTGTACACGCTGGTGGCGGACTATTTCGGTCCCAACCTGCGCGGCAAGGTGTACGGGCTTTTGCAGTTGGCACAGCCCATTGGCTACCTGGTCGGCATGATTTTGGCGCTCATGGTCGCGCCGATGATTGGCGGCTGGCGTTCGGTGTTCTTCATCACGGGGTCGCTGGGACTGGTCATTGCGCTGTTCATCTTCTTCGGCGTGAAGGAGATGCCGCGCGGCAAAGCCGAGCCTGAATTCGAGAATATGGCAGAAATGCAGACCTTCAAGTTCTCGTGGGACGAAGCGAAGCGGATTTTCCAAAAGCGCACCATGTGGTTCATCTTCCTGCAGGGTTTTGCAGGCGTCTTCCCGTGGAACGTCATTACCTACTTCTTCTTCGCCTACCTCGAGCGTGAACGCGGCTACGACGCCAACAGTATCCTGTTCACCATGGCGCCTGTCATCCTCATTCTTGCCAGCGGCTACTTCATCGGCGGCGCGCTCGGTGACTTTGCCTTCAAGCGCACCAAAAAGGGACGCATCCTCGTCTCCAGCACAGGCGTGGTTCTGGGAGCCGTCTTCATTTACCTGGCGCTCAATACTCCCATCGAAGCGCGCACACAGTTCTTCATCTTCATGTGTCTGACCGCCATCTTCATGCCGCTTTCCTCCGCCAATGTCATTGCCACCGTGTACGATGTGACCGTGCCGGAGGTCCGCTCTACGGCGCAGGCGGTGGAATACTTCATCGAGAACGGCGGCGCGGCGTTTGCGCCCATCATTACCGGGCTCATTGCCGACGCGATTGACCTCAAGACCGCCATTCTGCTCATCTGTGTGGTGGCGTGGGGGCTGTGCTTCCTCTTCTACCTCGGCGCGCTTTTCACCATTGACAAGGATACAGCCGACCTGCGCCATCAGATGGCGGAACGGGCGCAGGCGATGTAAGATACGCCTTTAAGGGGCATCATAAAAATTCACTGAGACCAGCCAGGATGCGGTGGTCCATTGGATGATTTCCAATTGTGCGATGGTGTCCTCTTTGGAGAAAAGCAGGATGAGACCTTTTCTGTTTTCGATTTTTGGCGTTTCTGCTCTTGTGCAGGCGGCTACTGGGGCAGCGCTCTAGTAAAACGTGGGAGCTTTTGGCAGTTTGTTTTTAGATGGAGGGATGCTACAATGATTGCTCAAGGAGGCTGTTATGACCATCATTGTCGCTGATACCACGTGCGGACTGCCGAAACAGCTGCTCGCAGAACGCGGAATTCCCTGCATTCCGCAGATTGTCATCTTTGGAGACGAAGCCTATCACGACGATTCCGAACTGGACACCCCCGCATTCCTGCAAAAACTGAAGGAGTCCCCAACCCTGCCCAAAACCGCCGCGCCGGAACCGCCCCTGTACTTCCCGATCTTCGAGGAGGCGAAGAGACGCGGCGAAAGCGTGGTCGTCGTTGCGCCGACGGGCAAAGCCAGCGGAACGGTCCGTTCGGCGCAGACCGCCGCGATGGAGTTCCCAGGGCTGGATGTGCGCGTGGTGGACACCCTGACCATCTCGTGCAACCTCGGTTCGATGGTTCTGGTCGCTGATGACATGGCGAAGGCGGGCGCCTCGGCAGACGAGATTGTCGCCAAACTCAACGATATGATCCCGCGCGGCAGGCTGTACTTCGTGGTGGATACGCTCGAATACCTCGCCAAAGGAGGACGCATCGGCGGGGCGAAGAGACTGCTGGCGGAATTGCTGGAAATCAAACCGATTTTGCAGGTCAAGGATGGGCAGGTCGAGCCGTTCGAACAGCAGCGAACGAAAAAGCGCGCGCTGGCGCGTCTCGTCGAGGTGACGGCGGAGGGATGCTCAGGCGGAGACGAGGCTCATTTGTCGGTGATTCAGGTTGCGGCGGAGAAGGAAGCGGAGGCGCTCGTCGAGGAATTGAAGTCGAGGGTCAGCGTCTCCCACATCCCGATTTATGAACTGCCGCCTGCCATTGTCGTTCATGCGGGACCGAAGGCGATGGGCGTGGGCTTTTTTGTGTGATGGTATAATCGGCGCACTCAACGAGAAATTTCCCACGCTAGTGGTTTAGCAAGGAGTTCCCATGTCTGGTCATTCAAAGTGGTCCACCATCAAGCGCAAAAAAGGCGCGGCGGACGCCAAACGCGGCGCGCTTTTTACGCGCCTTGCCCGTGAAATTACGATTGCCGCCCGCGAAGGCGGCGACCCCGACGCCAATTTCCGCCTGCGGCTCGCCGTGGATAAAGCCCGCTCGGAAAACATGCCCAAGGAAAACATCGAGCGCGCCATCAAGCGCGGCACGGGCGAGGATAAGGACGGCGCGGCGTTCGAATCCATCACCTATGAAGGCTATGTCGGTCACGGCGTGGCAGTGATGATTGAAGCCGTCACCGATAACCGCAACCGCACCGTCTCGGATCTGCGTCACGCGCTCACCAAGGCGGGCGGCAACATGGGCGAACTCGGCTCGGTTGCCTGGCAGTTCGACCGTATCGCCTATTTCTCCTTCCCCTCCAGCGCGATGAGTTACGACAAGGCATTTGAACTCGGCATCGAAGCGGGCGCCAACGACGTGCTGGAAGACGACGGCACGATTGAAATCCTCGCGCCCGTCGAAGCGTTCAAGGTGATTGCCGACGCCCTGCATAAGGCGGGCGTCCAGCCCGATGAAGCGGAACTGCGCTACACCCCCAAACAGGAAATCGAACTCGGACCCGAAGAAACGGTCAGCGTGTTGAAGGCGCTCGAAGCCATCGAGGAACTCGACGATGTGCAGAACGTCTATTCCAACCTCAAGGTGACGGACGAAGCCCTCGCCGCGCTCGAAGCCGCTTAATGCGTAGTGCCGACTTCAGTCGGCACTACTTTTGTTAATGACCCTCGCACTTGGAATTGACCCCGGCACGGCGACCACAGGCTACGGACTCGTGCGCCTCCTGCCCGACGGGGAACTGGTTGCTGTTTCCTTTGGCGTTATCTCCACTCCAAAAGATTCCCCCGCTCCCGCGCGGCTGGCGATGCTCTACGACCAGTTGCGCGCCCTCCTCCAAACCCATCATCCCGATACTGCCGCTGTCGAAAAACTATTCTTCCAGCGCAACGTGACCACCGCCCTCGCTGTGGGACAGGCGCGCGGCGTGGTCATGCTCGCTCTGCAACAGGCGGGACTGGACATGTTCGAGTACACCCCCAACGAAGTCAAACAAGCCGTGGCTGGTTACGGCTCGGCAGACAAGCGCCAGGTGCAAGAAATGGTGCGCGCCCTGCTGCAACTCGACTCCATCCCCAAACCCGACGACGCCGCCGACGCGCTGGCAGTCGCCATTACGCATTTGAATACGAAGAGGTATTGATTCACCACAGATGAAAGCAGATGAACATGGAAGACACCCAAAGCGTAATTCAACATGTTCATCACTCCATCTGTGTACATCTGTGTTCATCTGTGGTTAAATTGAACTCATGATTGCAACCCTGCGTGGTGAAGTAACTCAAATCGAAGACAATGCCCTCATCCTCGAAGTAGGCGGGGTGGGGTTGAGAGTTTTCGTCCCTGCGCCGCTGCGCGCCAAACTCAAGGCGGGGGAGGCGGCGTTTTTGTTCACGCACCTCATCGTCCGCGAAGACGCGCTGACGCTCTATGGCTTCGAAGCGCAAGCCGACCGCGAACTCTTCACCCTCCTGCTCGGCGTGGACGGTGTTGGTCCCAAAGTGGCGCTCTCCGTCCTCTCCACCATGACCCTCGACGCCGTACAGCGCGCTGTCTTCGCCGATGAAGCGGATTTGTTGAGCCGCGTCCCCGGCGTGGGGAAGAAGACCGCGCAAAAGATGGCGCTCCACTTGAAGGACAAACTCAAGCCGACGGACGCGCTCGCGAGAGTCGCCGCCATGTCCGACAAGGACAGTGAAGTCCTCGCCGCGCTCACCGCGCTGGGCTATTCGGTGGTCGAAGCGCAGGCAGCGATTCAATCCATCCCCAAGGACGCGCCCGACGACGTGGAAGAACGTCTGCGGCTGGCGCTGGGATATTTTCAATGAGTTGTCAATCGCTCCGAGCAATCGGGGCGATTTTTTTGTTTACGCAGAATTAACCGAAGACCGCTTTTTTTGTGGTATAAAATTTTGCGGGGTTGAGTGTTTTTCAGGGGAAGCAGAAAGAGAAAGGAGAATTTCTATGACAAAACACAGAAAAACAGTTGTAGCCGGAGCATTGGGTGAATGCGTCCACGTGGCGGGCGTGACGAACTTTTTGCGTCTTGCGGAAGCGGCCGGCTGGCGGACAGTATTCCTCGGTCCCGCCGTGCCGATTGACGAGGTAATCCGGGTTGCCAGGCGCGAAAAAGCGGACATGGTGGGAGTCTCTTATCGGTTGACTCCTGAAACGGGCGAGCGTTTATTGGGCGAGTTTGCCGAAGCCGCCTCGGAACTGCACGAGAAGGGAGTCCGCTTTGCGTTCGGGGGGACGCCTCCCGTCGCGGAGCGCGTCGAGAAAATCGGCTTCTTCGAGCGGGTCTTTGACGGAAGTCAGCCTCCAGAGGCGATCCTGGCTTATTTGAGAGGTCAGCAGGCTGAGGGGCGGAGCGAAGCGGATTTTCCCCAATCCACGATAGAAAGAATTAAGTGGAAGTCCCCGTATCCGATCCTGCGTCATCACTTCGGTCTGCCCACGATGGAGGACACGGTCGCCGGCATCGAGAAGATCGCTGAGGCAGGGGCGCTGGATGTCATCTCGCTGGGCATTGACCAGGACGCACAGGAAAATTTCTTCCATCCCGAGAGACAGGATCCCCGCAGAAAAGGCGCGGGCGGTGTGCCCGTGCGCTCGGCGGACGATTACCGCGCGTTGTATCAGGCGAGCCGCCGCGGAAATTTTCCGATGCTGCGCACGTATTCGGGCACCGATGATTTCATCAAACTCGCCGAGATGTACGTGGAGACCATCAACATCGCCTGGTGCGCCATCCCGCTGTTCTGGTTCAACCAAATGGATGGGCGTGGACTGTGGGACCTGGAGGGTTCCATCCGCGAGCATCAGAGCGTGATGAAGTGGTACGGCGAACACAATATCCCTGTTGAACTCAACGAACCGCATCATTGGGGCATGCGCGATTCGTCGGATGTCACGTTCGTTGTCTCGGCGTATCTTTCGGCGTACAACGCGCGCGCTTTCGGCGTGAAAGATTACATCGCACAACTCATGTTCAACAGCCCGCCCGGGCTTTCGGACGCGATGGACCTGGCGAAGATGCTTGCCGTACTTGACATGGTGGAACCGTTGCAAAACGAGAACTTCAAGGTGTGGAAGCAGTCGCGCATCGGACTGCTCTCGCATCCTCTCGACCCCGACGCCGCGCGCGGACATCTTGCCGCTGCAACCTATCTGCAAATGGCGCTCAAGCCGCACATCTATCACATCGTCGGGCATACCGAGGCGCATCACGCCGCCACCGCGGACGATGTCATCGAAGCCAGCAAGATCGTCCGCCGCGCCATCGAGAATGCGATGGGCGCGCCCGACATGACCGCTGACAAGGCGATCACGAAGCGGCGCAAGGAACTGGTCAGGGACGCGACCCTTTTGCTGGACGCCATCTCGCGCCTCGCAGGACCCGAGGCTGGCGACCCGCTTACGGACGCCGCCACCCTCACCCGAGCCGTGACCTCCGGCCTCATGGACGCGCCGCAATTGCGCAACAACAAGTTTGGGCGCGGACAGGTGAAGACGAGCATCGTCAAAGGCGCGAGCGTGGTTGTGGACGAGAAGGGCAAACCGATCCCCGAAAGCAAAAGGATCTCGCAATTAGCCATACGAAATTCATAAGGAGGCAGCATGGCAAACAACTTTGCAGTCATAGGCGCAGGTCATGGCGGGAAGGCAATGGCGGCGCACCTTGCCCTGATGGGCTTCAAGGTCTCGCTGTACAACCGCACGATGAGCCACATCGAAGTCATCAAGAAAAGAGGCGGCATCGAACTGGACGGAGACGAGAGCGTCCCGCACGGGTTCGGCAAACTGGCGCTGGTCACCGACAACATGGAAGAAGCGATCCGCGGCATGGAGGTCATCATGGTTGTCGTGCCTTCCTCGGCGCATGCCGAAGTCGCCGCCAAAATGGCGCCTCATCTTGTGGACGGGCAGATCATTCTCCTGCACCCTGGTCGTACCTGCGGCGCGCTGGAAGTCTCGATGGTCATCCGCAACAAGGGCTGTACGGCGGATGTCACCGTCGCCGAGGCGGAGACCTTCATCTACGCCTCCCGCTCCGACGGTCCCGCCGCGGCGCGCATCTTCCGCGTCAAGGAAGCCCTGCCGCTGGCGGCTCTGCCCGCCACCCGCACCCAATTCGTGCTGGACGCCATCAAGGACGCGTACCCGCAGTTCTTCGATGGCATCGACGCCCTGCACACCAGCCTCAATAACATGGGCGCCATCTTCCATCCTGCCCTCACCCTGCTCAACACAGGCTGGATCGAAGCCACGCACGGCGACTACCAGTTCTACATTGACGGCGTCACCCCGTCGGTGGCGCGCGTGCTCGAAGTGCTCGACCGCGAGCGCGTCACTGTTGCCTCTGCCCTGGGCATCCGCGCCCGTACAGCCCTGGAGTGGCTCAAACTTGCCTACGACGCCACCGGCGCCGACCTCTACGAAGCCATCCACAACCAGCCGGGCTACTACGGCATCAAAGCCCCGCCCACCCTCAACCACCGCTACCTCTTCGAAGACATTCCCATGAGCCTCGTGCCAATCGCCTCACTGGGCAACCGCTACGGCGTCTCGGTACGCGGTATGGAAAGCATCATCCGCATCGGCAGCATCATCCACAGCACCGACTACTGGCGGCGGGGAAGAACCGTGGAGAAATTGGGACTGGCTCAATGGAGTGTCAGCGAACTGACTCGATTTGTGCAGGAAGGGACAATAGATTGATTTATGAACATTCTGCAACGACTACAAAAATACCTTCATCCACCAACTGAACAGGAAAAAAAGGAGATCGTGGATGAGATAACCGATAGCGCCTCCCCGGGTTTCGATTTTTTCCTGCTCGTAGTGCTTTCTTGCAGCATCGCCACGATGGGGTTGGTGACCAACTCGCCTGCCGTCATTATTGGCGCAATGCTGGTTGCCCCGTTGATGTCACCGATCATCGGGTTGGGGCTTGGCTCCATCATGGGCAACGCCAGGCTTGTAGAATCTGCGCTTTCTGCGCTTTTACGCGGTGCATTGCTGGCAATTTTGTTGTCTGCGCTGATGACGGTGGTAAATCGACACCTCCCGTTTGTAGTCCTGCAGGAACTTCCCGAGGAGGTGATTTCTCGCACGCATCCTTCGCCCATTGACCTCGTCATAGCGCTGGCGGGAGGGCTGGCTGCATCGTATGCCATGACGCGCCCGAAGATTTCGGCGGCGTTGCCGGGGGTTGCCATCGCAACTGCCCTCATGCCGCCGCTTTGCACCATTGGCATCGGAATTGCTCTTGAACGCATCGATGTGGCGGGCGGTGCGGCGCTGTTATTTGCCACGAACGCAGTCACGATTGCATTCGCCGCCGCGGTGGTCTTCTTCATTCAGGGCTTCACCCCCCGCCGGCAGGTTTACGACCGCATCATCACGCGTACACTGGTCAGTTCGGCTTCCCTTACCCTGGTCCTGCTGATCCCGCTTTCCTTCTACAGTATCAAATTCTTCAATGAAGCAAGCGGGAACCGGATGGTCAATGAAGTGGTTGCTGCAGAGGTCTCGCGCATGAATGGTTCAGAGCTGATCGATCTTAAGGTGCAGCACATCCAGAACAGACTGGATATGGTCATCACCATTCGCACGAACACGCCGCTCCGCTATGAACAGGTGACCGAGCTCCAGAAAACGATTGCAACGAACCTTCAGCAGCCGGTCTCGTTGAAAGTCAATCAAGTCCTGGCGGAACAATTCGACCCTCTTGTGCCCCCCACCTTCACTCCAACCCCAACCC
>JABRVZ010000051.1:0-125014 GCA_039961775.1 Chloroflexota bacterium | reverse complement strand
TGACTACTGCTCATCGGCGGCCTCCTTTGGTCGTCAAGCAACCAAATTATGCCGCATTCGGTGAGCAGTAGCCTTTTTTTCAATCTGTAAGGGTATCAGTTCTTCAGTATATTTTCTGGGGGGTAGTTTTACAAGGAAAAATGTCCTTGGCATGTTATTCGGAAACCGTTCTTTAAGGTCCCTGAATAATGCCGATCCCTTGGCGGAGGATATCAAAAATTCCTCCAGACTGTCTTTTCGCATGTCGAGAAGTCGTTCAGCTATATTGGTTGTTGGCATTAATTTGAAGACTGAACGTATTTTGGGCTCGGAAAAAGTATCAATTATTGCTTTGATGAGGCGGGGTTTTGGAATTCCAGACGCCATTACTACTCCTTCGACAAAATAAACCTGCAAGAGCGCCTATTAACTTTGATCCTCTATTTTCAGTTGATTCATTTTACCTTACGAAAGGAAGCCGACGCAAGCTGGATCGAAAGTGACCATCAGACAAAATGTCTCAGTTGCCAATGGATTTCTCATAATACGCGATAACAACTTACCGACACTACAGTAAATCCCCTCCTTTCATTTATTTATGATCTCGGCTGGCAGAAACCTCTGCCAGCCGATTTTTCTATTACAAAAAGGAGTTTCCCATGTTCAAGTTGTTGCAACGTTTCATCCGCGAAGAGGATGGTCAGGACTTTGCAGAATACGCGCTGATCCTGGGCGCGGTCGGCGTGGTCGCGATTGCCGTGATCGCCCGCTATCGCAATGAACTGATCGCCGCCTTCGAAGCGGGCATCGAAGCCCTGCGCATGGCACGAGGCGGATAAATGGCACGCGGGAAGGAAAAGGGGCAAGCGATGGCGGAGTTTGCGCTGGTCATGCCGATCCTGATCCTGCTCCTGTTCGGCATGACCTTCGCCGCGTTCTACGCCTTTCGTTCCGCCGCCACGGATTGGGGTGTGTTCATCACCGGCGTCGCTTCTGGTTCGTACAACACCCCAGCGACGGAACACGCAAGGGAGAATGTTTTATGGCCCGACCTCGCGGATCGCATCCACGCCGGTCAGAGCGGCCCGCGCCAGGTGCGTTCGCTGATCAGCATCGAAGACTCACGCGACTGGATCTTTGGCATCCGCCTGATCGAAGCGCAACGCGCCGCGACCCATTTTCGCTTATGGCGGTTCTATCCCGGACCGCCCCCTGCTGGAGGCATCGAATGAGCGTTCGTCATCGAAAGGGTGAACGCGGTCAAGCGCTGGCGGAAACGGCTTTGTTCGCGATGCTGGCTGTGCTGATGGCTTTCGGTCTGCTCGCCTGGATTCCTACCCACCGCGCCCGCACCGCCGCGACCGCCGCGGCATACGCCTGTTCGCAGTTCCTGTCGCAGTCCCCTGATCCATCCCGCGCCCGACACAACGCGGTGAATGTCGCATGGAGAACGTTGAACGCGGATTGGTCCGCTACGGCGGGCGTGCAATACCGGGTGCAGGTCTCGCCGCCGAGCGGTCCGGGAATGCCGGGCCGCTGCCTGGTTTCTTTTCAAGCGCCAACCCTTTTTGATGGACTGCTTGGATTGAGTCACGGTGGCTGGAACAGCGAGTGGTTTATCTCGCGCTCCGAGACCTGGAAGGCAAGGTGGCGATGAGGAAGTATCAGGTACTTCGCACCCTACATCTTGAAACCGAGAGAGGGCAGTCCATTTTGTTGTTTGCGATCCTGATGCCCATCATGTCCCTCTTCCTGCTGGGCATCCTGGATTACATGGTGACCAACGCGCGCGTGATGGAGACTGTCGCCGTTGCCGACCTCGCCGCCCATGCGGGAGCGCAGGAAATCACGGTATTGCCGGATGGCACGATTACAGCCACGACCGCCGGGAACGGCATTGCCGCAACCTACTTCAACACTCAACGACCGGGTTATGCACAACTCAACTCGGTCTCCTGCGGAAGACATCAGGGACGACCGGCCTGTCTTGTCACTGCGAGGGTTCGTTCCGCAGGGTATCTACTGCCAACCCGCTGGGTGACTATCCGCGCCATTGGGTATCTGGCGCACGGCGTCACCCGCGGGGATCAATGATCTTAGGAGAAGAATGAATTCACTTTGGAAAACGATCCTGGATGGATTGACTTATCAAGACCTCGCCGGGAAGAGACAGCCCCGCATCTACACGGTCATCACCGGGCTGATCCTGCTTTTGCTGTTTGCGGCGGGAGGCATGGCTGGGCTGAACCGGTATTTGTTGATGAGCAGGGTGCAAGCCACGCCGGTATCTGTCTCGATGACAACACAAGTCATTGAATCATCAGAAACTGAACCGCCTGCAACTGTTCAATCGGAAGGAAATGTATCATCCGGCTGTCCAACCGATTCGACGGAGTGGTCTTTCAGCCCGACCTTGATCAGCGAGAATCATCAGGTCATCCAACCTGCCTGTGTGTATCAGGGACTGGAACGAACCATTGCCTGGGCGCTGGCGGTGAGGGAAGGGTACAGCCGCGCCGAAGCTACCCAACAACTCGGCTTCAGCGAAATGCCGATGAGACAGTTGGAGACGGTTACCATCCCCAATGATGCGGATGAACTTGTGGACGTGCCGGTCAGTTTCATCCCGCCGAATCCCGACTTCACGGAATGGCGGCTGAATGCGCGCGGCGAACCCGCTGTGACCTACGCCCTGCGCGGCTGTTTCCGAACCTCCACCATCACCGGCAACCGCGTGGAAATCTGGGGCGGCGATTATCCGGTGGTCTGCATCGTGGTCGAGGATGCCGAAAACACACACATCGTTTATTCGCTGAACGGTCATACCTATACCTCCCCCGCGACGCCCATGCGTTCGTTCCTGTTGTTCGGTTATATCTCCGATGGTTATTGGGTCTGGCTTGGGACGCAGACCGAGCCGAAATTGGAAATCAGCGATCCGCAAGCCAACGCCAGTGACCGCCTCACCGTGGCAACTCTGTACGACTCACAGCCCTGGGATGCGGAGTGGCTGATGGCCTTTCATCGTTTACCGATGCAGGCTTTGCCCGAGAACTGGCAAAGCCTGACGGATGAGAACGAAAAGCAGTTCATTCTCAGCGCGTTATCCGCCAACCAGGAAGGAGGGACGCCATGAAGCGTACCACTCTCCTCTTTTTGCTGATTGCGCTGTTATCCATCCAGCCTTCCCCGGCTCAGGCGCAGTCTGCTCCTTCATGTGCCTTTCAGCCGGACGGGAGCATTATTTGCACCACCGGAGGCGGGAACGATGGAGGCGGAGGAAATGACGGCGGAGGGAGCGGCAACGATAACGGAGGCGCCTGCACACCCGGCAATCACATGGCATTCAGAGTGCTCGAATATGACGCCAGCACCAGCACCTGCAAGGTGCATCCCATCCGGGTGGACAATTGCACGGGCGAGGTCATTGGCATTTCGGAGCAGATCGGCAACATTAGTTGCGAGATGCCAAACAGCTCGCCCCCTCAGCATCCCTGCACCAGCTTTTCCGTGGGCCCCGGCGGCATTACCTGTGAAAACAGCGGCTGGAAGGTGAGCGCGCGCGTCACATTCCCCGAAATCTATCTCGATGTGCGTCCGTATCCCGCGACGTTGGTCCGCTGGCCGACAGCGGTCCGGAATGGAGGCCTGCCGGAGTCCAGCGGTTCAGGAGGCGTGGATTACATTCCCAATGGCAGCGGTTCACCGGGCAACCCGCAGGTGGGCGATTGGCAGGATTTGCGTTTGATCCTCACCCTGCGGCCAGCTGGTCCGATGTTCGTGACCCTGCCTCACATCGGAGATTTGGTGTTGCCCAACGGCGCCAGCCAGTCCATTCAGTGGGAAGTGCCCTCGCATCCTGCAGTCGGCGCCGGTCCCCTTGCTGGAAGTATTGGCGGTCTCGAAGAACTCCCCGGCGACCTGCCTCTGTTTGTCGGCAGGGGACGCGCGCCTTACAAGTTGTTCTGGGAACTGCGCTATTACGAGTACGAGGCCATCGAGGAATGCGTTTCCGGTCCGAATGGCAATGGCAATTACAACTGCGGAGGCGGAACGGGTCACAAGGAAGTCGTCGGTTATGAATGGAAGCGGCATTCCAGCGGCGGTGAGATCCCCCCATCTGCCGTGGCGAACCTGCCCGCTGCGCTGATGGCTGACGTCAACCAGGACGGCACGCCCGACGCTTACTGGGACAACAACCTGACCCTGCGGCGTATGGATGAAGCGGGCAGCGTGAACAATCCCCAGTACCAACGCTCGTGGAACTGGGGCGGGATCATCTACTGGGCTGTGCGCGAAGGGCAGGGGCAGATCGGATGGCCGGGGCAATGATCCTTTCACAGCAATCGTTCTGGAACACATGACCGCTTGCACGGATCGAGCACGGTTCGTATCGCCCGATCCAGCAGTTTGAAATACCTTTTCGTATCCAATCTTCCGGGGTCCAGCGCCTCACCCAGTTCCCAGGCATGGACCCCGGAGCCGCCGCGCGTAAACAGGAACTCCACCGATTGACCGGGAGTGATCTCCCTGCCCATCGCTTTCAACTGCGTCGCCGCGCGCGCCGCGGGCGAGGGGGATTTGTATCCATCCAGGACGCGGCTCAATTTCTGCCTGACGATCAACTCTTCGAGGGGAACGCGGCCGGCTCGCAGGTCGCGTCTGGCGCGTTCAACATGCACAGACACATTCGGTACATACGCCGCGATTTCTTCCGGTGTGTTCGCCATCGCGAGGATTTCCAGCGCCGCCAGTTGAATCCTTCGCACCCACATCGTTGTATCCCGTCTTCTCAATTCAATGCCGCGATATTTGATCGTCCCATCCTTGAACGCGCCAAAGTATTGGTTGGGCACCGGCACGCGCCCGTCCCTTTTGGAGGCTGGAAAGACGACCCATTTGAACACGCCCTCCAACGCGATGGGGATTCCGGTTTTCTCCTCGATGGCATTCATCAAAGGCGTGAAATCCGACGGCCTGTGAAAACCTTCCTGCTGGACGAACAGGCAGTCAATATACATGTGCAGGATGGTGAATCCCATGTCCTCCCCGATTTCCTTTGCCTGCAGCATCAATTCGCGACTCATGGCGGTTACGGCTTCGTGCGATTCGATTTTTCCAAAGCGCGCGTTCTTATAGCCCAGATACCCAAAGCAAACCACCAACAGCCACTTGAGCGCCGCGGCGCGCGACTTGAGAATTTCGACGCGGCAATCGCGCGGGTTGAGATCAGCTAGGATGTTCTTGAGTCTCAGGCGTTTTTCTAAAAGAGGGCGCAGCGTTTTGGGAACCAGTCCTTCAGGTGCACCATTTATCCCGACTGGTCTCGATACGCCTTCGGCTACTCGACCTACAGTCTCCGGCGAGATGTTATGTTTGACCATGATCGCCGGATACATGGAGGAGAAGTCAATCTGCGCTACATTGCCATGTACACCGATGATCGGCTGGTAGATCAATCCGCTGCGGTCAGCGCGGATCAATTCAGCCAGCGTCTTCCTCCCTTCGACCTGCTGTTTTTGAACGGGAACCATCACGCCGCTTCTCAATGCGGTGAGCATCTGCATGGCAGTGATTCCCGCGCCGGGCGATTTGCGCGCCATCTCCTGCACGCCGAGTCCTGTGACGCGCGCCTGCTCCATCGCCCCCTCCAGACCATATTCCCCGAACGACATGGCATTACAGCGGTCAATGTGCCAGCGGCCGAACAAATGCGCCTGCGCGCCGCGATAGATTACCTGTCCGTATGCAAAGTAACTATCGGCGCGGCGCGTCAGGACCCGCTTGCCCTCATCGCGATTGGGATTCACATCAATCCCGCTTTCCTGCGACCAGATTTTCAACTGCGGGAACAACCACGTGTCGCCGTAATCGGTCAGGATGAGATCGGGGTCGAAGCGTTTCAAGTCGGACTTCAGGCTGATCAGAAAGGCCCGTGCCGGCTCGAGTGGCAGGCTGTATTCCTTCTGTCTGTATTGAACCCGAAGGCGCCGGGGTTTGCGAACGGCAGGATTCTCATCCGGGCTGAGGGTCAGGATGCGCAGGGGGATGGGAGCCGGGTCAATCTCCCAGGGTGAGTCCAAAGACTCAATGGACCGGACCCGCTCACCGTCCAGTTTTACGCGGCAGCGTCCCAACAAGTGGGCATCCGTCTGCGCGATAAAACGCAGGCTGAGCGGGATGTCGGCGTCGCAGTAGTCCAGCGATGGGAATTGCCGCGAGAGGTCTGCGAAGATTTTCGGGAGATGTGAAGGATTGGAAGTGGTAACCGCCAGCACATCGCGCTCGCCGAGAAAAAGATCGCGGCGGGCCGCGCGCTCCAGCTTTACATTTCTCTCTTTCAGGTATGTCCATGCCTGACGCAAAAGACCGAAATCCCCCGTAGCGTAGAACGTAACGTCGAAGTCCATCCGCAGGCGCAGGCGTCTGTCGTCCTCCGTGAGAAGCCATAGAACGATCCCATCTTCTTCATCCGCATACACATCCAGCAGCCAGCCGGTTGCTTCATTCATATCTCTTTTTCAGTTCATCGAGTTCCTGTTGAAGAACGATGATTTCCTTGGCTTGTTCCAATAGCATCGCCAGCAATGCCGACTCGAACGGCAGCAGGGACTCCGCCTGCCCGATCGCGGCGATGTGCCGGCGCGCGGAGGCAAGGAGACCGTCGAAAACATACTGATCACTGCGGCGCAAGGTACGCCGAAATGCCGACAAGTTGGCTTCGATCTCATTCAGAAGTTGGGTGATGGTGATGAGGGTGCGGCCCATATCATTCAGAAGAGTGACGGTTGGGTGGGTTGGCAGACAGGCGCTTCCTTGACCATCACTTCATCCGCTTGTCCGCAGACCTGCTCAAGCAGAAAACCACGCTCCTCCGCCAGAGGCGGAGCAAGAGTCACAACTACAGGTCCGGATAACACGAGGCGTTGAAGTTGATCCAGACAGGATTTTAGGAGCCGGCAGGCCTCATAAGCAGGTACATGATCGTCATAGAAGGTGTTCAATAAATCCAAAATCAAATATGGTTGATTGAGGGATGGAGTGGAATTTAGCAGGGTATTCATTTCATAGCAGGTGAAGGCGCGCCGGCTGAACAGTCGCTTGGCAACGCCTGAAATATCCACCGTTTTCCTGCGCAGTAATGTGGCAACCTGATACGGTCGATAGAGATTGCCTCCATCCAGGATGGTAACTACCCCGCGCAAGCCAAGTTCGGCGATCAGAGTCATGCTTTCGGCGCGTGCAGCGTCCGGTGCGTAGATCACGATCAGCTTGCCGGTTTTGAGAACGGGAAGGATATCCATTCTGTAAGATTACAGTTTTTCCGTTTTAAACAACAGCCCCCACCTGGGTATCAGATGGGGGTGAAATGGGGGTACTGGATATAGGGGGAAAACACAGGGTGAGTCCCTATGGCTGGCGTTCCCACTCACTAAAATCCCAGTGGGATAGCAGAACGCGCAGATCGTTACGCTTGTTTACCTTGAATTTGCGAAATGCCGTCTCCAAGCGATCCTTGACCGTTTCCCGTGAAATATGCAGTCTTGCTCCGATCTCGCGATTGGTATAGCCCAGACACACCAACGCGGTGACATCCTTTTCGCGCTGGGAGAGCGACTCCCAGGTATTCCCAAGCCGTTCATTGGCTGTGTATTGGGTCAGGCCGGCGACCAGGATATCGGGGATCAAATCGTGTTCAGGACGGCCTTCGTCAGAGGAAAGGGTGGAAAGCGTGACTTGCAGGCTTTCACTCGCATCAAAATGGTAGGTTCGAGGACCGGGCGTTGGACGCAAGCCTATCAGGTACAGAAGACGATCCCAGATAGACATACGGGGCATTATAGTAGAACAAATGTTCTTCCGTCAAGAACCCGCTTTGTTTGCAGCGCGTCGCACAACTGTCACTTAACCCATAAAATGGCCGGGGCCGGAAGCATAAAGTGGCCGAAAATATTTTTGTGCTTTTCCTGCCAATTACGTCAAAAACTTGCGAGACCAAAGTGGTTTTACCCTGTGGCGAGGATAGAACTTTATTGTTCGTCGCTTGTTATCCAACCTTCTGACGGTTTTTTCCTTTGTGCCATTTTCAAAATAAGTGACCTGGAAGCATAAAGTGGCCAAAGCGGCCACTTTATGGGTTTAGTTACAACAACAAAGACAGCCGCCTTGCGGCGGCTGCTGCGGCCTGAGGGGGGCAGGTCGCAACGAGAATTATAGCCATGAACGCCCACCCGTCAAGGCTGTCTGTCGTCAATTCAAACCGACACTCCCCCTATACCTGTACACCAATGCAAATATCATGAGCAACCAATGATCTGGTTGTTTATCTACGCGCTCGCCCTCAGCCTGTACGACCTGCGCACGCGGCGCATCCCGAACTGGTGCACGCTTCCCCTGCTCGCAGTGGGGGTAATTGCGCACTTCCCCAGTCGCCCCGAAGTATGGCTCGCCAGTTTTGGATTGTTGTGGGCCTTGGCAGGCGGCTGGATGGGCGCGGGGGACGTCAAACTCTGGATGGCGCTGTTGTGGGCATTGCCGGTCGAAGGATCTTCTCATGCGCTTCTCTTTATGTTCATTTCATTCCTCGTTACTGGTCTTGCGCAGATCGTTTGGCGAGTCATCAGAAAGCAAGCGATAACGGACGTGAAATCACCCGCCGCCTGGCGGACCCTCCCATTCCTCCTATTGTATTGGTATGCACACTGACCTCTTCCTTGCCCTGCTCAATCGCAATAATGCGCGTGGTCATCCGATCCTCTCGGCGATGCTGTACGCCTTCTGTCCCGCCGCGGCGCGCTGGTGGCTGGCTGGCGCAGACCCGACGCCGCCGTTCGATCCCGTCTGGCAGTCCCTGCAGGACCTGACCAGCGGCGGGACTCTGCTGGCTCATCTCAGGCGCTATGGTTTTGAAAACCTGATCGAGGATGTGCGGGAATATGTCCGTAAAGTCGAGGAGTATCGCAAACAAAACCCGGTTCCCGCGCCCGAGCTCCTGCCTATGTTTCGCGGCGGGAAGATTGACATGGCGCGCCGCTTTGGTTCGCAACATGCGATCAACAACCTCGGCGGAGACTGGCGCAATCTTTTCATCTATGTGCGCACATGGGCATTCCTGTCCCAGGACTGGCGGATCGGGATGAAGATCGAACGCGACTCAGATTACATCCTCGCCAGCGAAAAGGTTCTGCTGGTCCTGCCCTTCGCCCGTCTGCCGGTGCAGTTCGATGTCCTGATGTGGAAGATTCCAGTCGGTCACGTAACGGAGACCAAAATCGGCTTGCTTGTGTCGCGCCTGGAGCAGGATCAACTGCGGTTCGCGCTCATGCGGCGCTGTCATTCCTCCAGCAAACAGCCGTGGCCGAACACCCCAACCATCTTTGCGTTGGACCGCGAAACCGGCGAAGTCCAGCATTGCGACCAGACTCTTGCCGACAAGGATTTGGAACGCATCGTTCAGTCTCTATCCGAGCTGGCAAAGAACGGACCGCACCCACCTTTGAATGCCCTGCGCCAGCCTTCGATTTGCAAGAACTGCGGATACCAAAACCTGTGTTTCGAGAAAAATCTCCTTTCCCCTCACGCCCTCTCCAGCATATGAAACGCGCTCGTCCCTTCATCGTCCTTGCCCTGTTCCTCGCCCTGATTTCGCTGAGCAGTCTGGCGATGGCTGCCGCGCCTGCCCAGGCTTCAAGCCCGGCGTATGACATCACGCCCACCCCGCCTCCCACTCCGACCCCGACTCCTCCGGATGGCGGCGGTAGTTCAACCATTACCAACATCTCGCAAATCTTCCATCGTCTGGTGTTTCCCGCCGAGACGATCTCCGAAGCGTTGGCGGGAATCTTCGACAAAGCTGCCGACAAGGAAGTGCGCGCCATGAGCGAGGAAGTGGCGCGCTGGACGCAGGTGATCGGCGAGATCGTACAGGCTCCCAGCCAGGGCGATTACAGCAAAGTGGCTCAATCCAGCCTGCCAGTCGCCGCGGCGCTTGCGCCTGCCTTGTTTCTGCTGCGACTTGCGCTCTATCATTGGGGACGATTGCTCGGCGACGATGACAGCGGACTGCGTGTGGTTGGCGATTGGGTCACGGCGGGCGTACTGGCGGTGGTCTCCGGTCCTTTCCTTGATCTGATCGTCCGCCTGGGCTGGTGGATGGTGGGCAAGGTGATCGGCGAGACTGCTGTTTTGGCAATGAGCTTCGTCGAGTCCGCCACGGCGACCTCCGTCCTGCTCGGCCTTGCCAACCTGACCTTCCTTGGCAGCCTGCTCTCCATCGGCCTATCCATTAGCTCTCTGCTTGCCATTGGCGGGATGTTGTTTGCCTTTGCGTCTGCGAATGCCGTCTTATTCATTCTGGCTGTTCTCGCCCCACCGCTTGCCATCGCCAGCGTTCTCCCGCAGGCAACCTGGCTTCGCTCCTTATGGTTGAAGGCGGTGATCCTGATTGCCCTCTTACCTGTCGTCGCCGGAGGGATATTCAAGGCTGGCATGGCATCCAGCACCTGGCTCGGCCAGCAGGGTTTGTTGTCTGCCATCATCCGTGTGATCTGGTTGTGGGGCGCGACGGGCCTGCTTTTGTCCCTCGCAGGCATTCTCGGGAAAATGACCATCTCCACCGCAGCGGACGCGTTCGGACAACTGGTCAAGGCGGCGCAACAAATCGTCTCCATTGGAGCATTGGCGGCCAGCGGCGCAGGTGCGGGAGCCGCGGGCGTTGCTGGAACGGGGGCGGCTGCAACAGAAACTGGGAGGACCGCGAGCGGGCTCAGCGGCGGAGAAGCCGCGATGAACCATCTGAATGCGGCACAGCAACTCACTCAGCGCGCAGCGACATTCGAAGCTCTTGGACTTCACGCGCCTGCGTCCTACAACCGTTCGCTTGCGCACGGGCATGAACTGGCTGCGCGTCAGGCGGAACTTGGCGAGCGCATGCAGCGCTTTAGCGGTGTTCGGACTGAGTCGGCAGACTTTGGTTTTTCGCCTTCGGTGAACTCCGCCATTCAATCCAATTTCAAGGGTTCAACCGAGGATTTCCAGCGCGGGTTTCAAGCCTTATCCCCGCACATTTCCCAACACGGTCTCGATCCAAATGCGCTTGCCGCGCAATATCCCGAAGACACCGCCCGCATGGTGCAGGCATATCTCGATCATCCAGAGGGCATCAGCCAGGCGCGCGATCCGCTGTACCACGCCGCGGAACTCGGCAATGCGAGTAAGGTACAGGGCATGATCACCTTCATGCCCATCAAGGATGAAGACGATAAATCATGACACTTACCGAATCTTTTGCCCTGGCATCCTTCACACTGTTCAGCCTGGCTGATCTGCGTTATCGCCTTGTGCCTGGAATTGAATTATTTCTGCTCGGAACGATTCTACTTACCTTGCCCGCAACTCCAATACAAACTGGAATTATCTTACTCGCCTGCGCCTGGGGATTATTCCGAAACATTTCCGGCTGGTTCGCCTTGCCACTTCTGTTTTATCCACCCGCCTGGCCCGTGTTGTTTAACGGGTATGGGTATCGAAAGGGTCTCATCGGCAGGGCGGATTTACTGGCCATCAGCGGACTTGCTTGTCTCTTCCCTCTGCCTGCGGTCCTTCTTTCTTTGCTTGGATTGGAAGTCTGGCGCAGGATTTGGATTCGCAGACAGACAGGATTAATACCTGCATTACCTGGTTTACTGCTTGGATTGCTTGCATTTCTTTTGTTGCGCTTGATGTTCCAACTCACATAGCGACACAATCCACCATCCCCCATCTTCAATTGAATATCATACCGACATGCCGCGCTCTGGAACTCTGGGCAATCCCCAACCATACACTCCCTTTGGTGTCTTCGCTGGCCTGTCCTTCTGGAGCGGCGGCTTGACATTGCTTGCCGCAGCGCCGGGAATCGGCAAGACTTCCTGGCTGCTGCGGATGCTGTTCGAGTCTTCATCTGTTCATATACCCTCTGCGATTGGATGTTACGAGCATACGCCCGAAGAATTGCGGTATCGCCTGTTCCTGCAAACCGAAGCGATGACCAGTGGCCCACATGAGCAGGCTCCACGGGAAGAGGTCGAAGCAGAATTGGCGCGCGCCAGCGAAGCCGTCCTGCTCTCCTTGAATTACCAGGAGGACACCGTGCGCGCGTTGGAAGATATGCTGGTCCATGACTATGCTTTTCCTGTCAAGGGACCTGCGCTGATCGCCGTGGATTATCTCAACCGCGTGCCAGTGGTCGGCTTGACCAGCATGATGAATGAGGAGGGTCGCAGCGGCGAGGCAGCTGCCTCATTACGCGCGTTGGCGCAGCATCACGGTTGGGCGGTGATCGCGGCCGCGGCGTTGAAATCCGAATACTTCAACGATGGGGATGACCTGTCCGCGTTGATGGGCGATGAACGGGTCCCGTATGAGGCGGACCGCGTGCTGGTCGTCCAGCGAAAAGGAAACGTGCGCGAATGCGGATGTGTTCCGCTCGAAGTCATAACTCTAAAAGACCGAACGGGAGCAACTCGCCGCTTCCCCATGCAATTCTGGGGCGAACGGTTTTATCCCGCGCTCGAAGAGGAATTCCACAAGCACGACCCGATGGCGCTCACATGAGCGATGCTTCATCCCTGTTGCTCACTTTTCTGCGCGATGCGTGGATGGCGCTCGCAGGCGCGTTCCTGGCATTTGCGCTTCTGGCTGGAATCGCCCAGATGCTGCGAGTGAGTTCCGCCAGCGTGCTAGGCGCGAACCTGTGGGTGTGGGAGTCCGTATCCGCGCTATTGTCAATTGTTGTCATAGGCTTGTTTGCCTTCCTGGGAATCCCGCAAATCGTGAACGCTTTGCAGTCCTCCCTGCCGGGCGGAGTCGGGTGCGGTCCGATCAGTGAACTGGGGACTCTTGCATCTGGATTGATCGGCGGGCTGGCGGCACTGCGCATGCTCAAGGCGGCGTTCACCTCCATGCTCTCCGCCTCGATTGGCGGCGCATCCACGTTTGCCAGCGCGCTGATCGAATGCGGGGAAGCCATTTTCGGAATGATCCTGGCTGGCGTGGCGATGCCCCTTGCCGCCTGGTTTCTTGGAACCTGTTGAATTACGAAAGGAGAAGACTTTCATGTTCGACCCCATCATGGAACAAATTCTTGCGATTGCCCGCGATGCCTGGGCATTCATGGCTGGATTGTTGATCGTCGTGGCGCTCCTCGGCGGTCTGTATTTCGTTCTGCAAGGCACGGCAGGCATGGCGTTTGGCGGCAGCCGCATGACCTCGATGGCGATCATCGGCGTGGTCGGGCTGGTCATCATCGTCCTGTTTGCATTTCTCTTTCTGCCGCAGATCGGTGAATTACTCAAAAGTTTTCAACCGAAAGCGCCGTTTTGAGTCCATGTTTAACAATCGTGACATCGGCATCCTCGGCGCCGGGGCGCTCTTGGCAGTGCTGTGTTTATTCCTTCCGCTATCTTTTGCCGGAAAGGTGGTGATCGGCTTTCTGGTACTGGTCGGGTTCATGGCGCTGGCGCTTCTGCGCCTTGGACCCGACCGCGTCCCGCCCGAAGTCTGGCTGACGCGCCGCTTCCGCTACGCCATGCAGACGAGGCAGTACGTCAATCAGCAGACCGCGACTCGCAGAGCAGAGCCGGCAAATACTCAGCGACAAAAATCCCCGCGCCCAGCGTTCGAACGCAGCGCGCCATCCTTTGCCGCGCAAACGGTGATTCACCCCATTGACCTGGCTTGGAATGAGGTCGGAGTCTATCCGTTGCTCACCGCCCTGCTCGGAGTCGTGGGGGTGTATTTTGCCGTGTGGCTTGCGAATGGCGGGGCGGAAGAACTTTCGATTTGGTTCAGGTAGGAGAAAAGAAATGATCACTTTGATTTCCTTGATTGGCGCGCTCGCGCTGGCCGCAATTCCGATCACATTCGGCTGGCGGCGCACGGTGGACGAAGCGGGCATGGCGCGCGCGATGGGCATCGCCCAGCCGAAGAAGAAATTCGATCCCGAAAAGTTTGCGCGCCAGACCGGAACCGGGCTGACCTTCAACCAGATTGCCTACGGCTTTCTGGCGTGGGTCGGCGGCGGGCTGGCAGGCGGCATGTTCCTGGGGATATTTCCTGCGATTCTATTTGCGATTGCAGGTGGATTGCTGTATGCCGGTACACTGTCCGATAAACGCCAGGAATTCCGTTTGAAGCAAGCCAAGGACATCCTGCGCGGCTTGGGTGTGGTGGAAACCTTGCTCTCGCAGGGCAAGCCATTGGGTGACGCGCTGGATGACGCCGCGCAGGCTGTCGGTCCGGATGGGCGGATGGTGTTGGGCGATCTGGTCGTTCGTTTGCGGACTGCCCCCGCCGATGAAGCCGCGCTGGCTGTGCGCGAATGGACGACCGCCTGGGATAATCCTGCCGTGGACATTGTTGCCACCTCTTTGCTCGCCTCCATCGAAGGCCGCATCGAGATCGGACCTTTGGTTGCTTCGCTCCGAAAGACATTGGGCACCGTCGTGGAAGTCTTATCGCGCGCCCGCGCCGCGGCGAAGGGCGTGGAATGGCAAGCGCGTTTTCTTGCGCTGTTTCCTCCTGCCGTGCTTGTCCTGATTGCGATCACTACACCCGAAGTAGGTAGGTTGTATTCCGCCAATCCCTTGTTGTTGTTACCCGTGATCATCGGCTCAGGTGTTTCGTACTGGCTCTCGATGCGGATGATCCGTAATGGTCTTTCCATCGAAGCCTCAATGGGCTTGCAGGCTGGCGGGCAGGGCGAGATCCGAATGGACCGTCTCGGTCGGGTTCTCTAGTGAAGGGCTTCTTCCGTCTTTCCATCGCATTAATGTCCGCCCCGTTGGTATGCGGGGCGGCTTTGGTAGTCGGGTACGTGATGATTGTTGTTTTGACGATTCCACAACTGCCTGCCTGGGCGCAACCAGCCATCGAACAGTGGCTGTTCGACGTGCCGCAATACAGCGAGACCAGCGACAACGGTTCTTACACGGATGACTCGGCTCCTGCCGGCCTGAGCACCGTTTTGTGGGATGGATACACCGGTCCTGAATTCGATATCTACGGCTTGCCGCTGGTTGGACCCATCCAGCATTGGAGTACGTGGTATGACAAACCCTTGCTCGGTTGTACTTTCCGTGACCCTCACTACCAATCTCACACCGGGGATGATTTTCCCGTGAATGAGGGAACGCCGGTGCATACCACAATGGGCGGGAAGGTCGTGTGGGCGGGTTCGAATGGTCCCTGGGGAAATCTGGTGGTTATTGAAAACAACGGCTACCAGATCTGGCTGGCGCATCTGAGCAGTATTCAGGTATCCACAGGTGAGATATTGCGTTACGGCGACGTGGTTGGTTTGAGCGGCAACACCGGTAACAGTACGGGCGCACACCTGCATTATGGCATCAAGCACAAGACCGGGGAAAAGAGTTACGTCTGGCTCAACCCGCAATCCTTCTTCACCGAAGAGGAATACATCAACATCGGGTGTTCGGATTAAGCATGACCGTCCGCGTTGGAAAAGTGACTTTCTCGGATTGGATCAGTCTATCGTTTCAAAACGGTTGGACGGACACGTTTATCTTCCACATTGACGCCCGTGCATGTGTCCCGCCATTCTGCTATGAGGAACCCTTGGGACGGATGGCGTCACACGCCAACAGAAAACGTCCAGGCGCATCATTATGGGTGCAGGTGGATGCGCCTGGCGAGTGGTTCATGCTGGAGGTCAGGCGTTCGCTGAAGGGGCTGGCATTGCCTTATGCTGTGACGATGGCAGACAAGATTCCGGACTGGTTGGATTTTTCTCGCCCGCCGCGCTTGTTTCATTCACCGCTTCCCCACCCCCCGGTTGTGGAGGAAAAACAAGCTCCCCTCCCTTTGGAGGAATTGCGTTGTTTGCAGGCGCTAGGCAGGATGGAAAAAGGGGATGAGGAGGAGATTGCATCGCTGGTAGGTTTGCCCGTTGACGTGACAAAAAACTTGCTTGCTCATCTTGAGGAGAAGGAACTGGTTGTGTACAAAACCAGCCCGAAAATACGACGCGGGAAATCCAGACCCGCTCAGATGGATTTATTTCCGCTTTGGCATCTCCGCTCCCAGGGACTATCCCTGGCATTGCGGAGTTGGGGGATTCCGAAAGGCATAGAGTTTACCTCTCGAAAAGAAGAGAATCTCCAGCAGATCGGATATGAACACCGGCGGATCTCCCGCGTTTGGTCTACATGGTTGAAATCCGCCTGGCCTCAGGCTGAGATTTGGACGGGCTGGAGCGAAGTCCGTATCCCCGAACTCTCCGTGATCCCGGACGGGCTGGCGTGGGGAAGAATTCAGGGATATGAGACCTTGTTCTGGCTGGAGGTCGGGGACGATCACAAGGACAGGAACGAAATCACGGGGATTACAGCAAGGAGACTGGATCAGGCGTGGAAGTTGTGTGAACGAACCGGAGTGCGGTTGGTGTATGCACAGTTGAGCACGAAATGGGTGCATGAAGCCGCGCGTTGGGCTTGCGTGGATTTACCCGAAGAGGCGGTGGTGGTGATGGGAAGTTCACGAAGGTTTGGGGAATTGCCAGTGATAGAGTGGGGTAAAGTGATTCCTAACTGATTATTGCTTTCCTGCAAAAACATTTCTACGGATTTCCCCAAGATGAGAATTACCAATCATCATTTTCCCCAAGGGGTTTGTGTACCCATAATAGACTCAAAACAGCCTCATATGATGGCATATGAATTGACCATTCCCGAATCACATCGGTTTTATCAAAGGCATCCCTGTTATCACGGAACCATTCAAGGGCTCTTACTTCGCGCCACTCACCCTTTATGTCCATGCCATTGAATAATCTTCTCGCATCGGTGTTGCTCCCCACCGGGTTTTTCACATCAGGAAAAACTCCAAGTTCAGCGAATCCTTCGGACGGCTGAAAATATTGGATATTACCGCGAACAGAATATACAACAGCCACCGGCTCAGGTGTAAATCGCGTAAATCTAAATGAGGTCGCGGTCAGGGATGTATCAAGCCGCATTGCCCATTCAGAAATAATGTCGAAGGAGGGTTCGTTTTCCACGAATGGCTTTTCCACAAATCTGGCTGGAAGCAAAAAGGCCGAGGCAAACTGATTTGCTTCCTGCTCAGTATCAACACCTGTGTGGTTAGGCATGTCCTGAATATCCCCTTTTGTGCAGTTTATCAGCAAGCCTTTGCCTCGATGCATCTCAAGATGACCAAGTTCGTGTGCAATGGAAAAACGTCGGCGATGATGGCTGATTAATGGCGAGGATGACACAGTAATGATCGGTCTGCCAGGCCCCACCAATAGGCACGCCTCAGCTCCTTCCAACGGATGCTCTCGGAGAATAGCACCACGGGCGTAGACAATTTCCTTCAACAGTAGAAGATCATCCACCCTAGAAATGTCAAGCCTGTCTAGGACCAGGTTTGCAATTGTTTCAGCAGAGCTCATCCTAACCTTGACTCAAATCAAAATCAACTCCACTAGCGCGAGCTTTATACTCAAGTTCCTGGAGGATGACTGCTAAGTCGGAGTCGGTTAGTTCTTCCAGATTCCGAAAAGCCAGAGAGGGTTGTTTTCCGCCGATAGTAAGGGCGGCCGACAATTTTTGGATCGCTTTCGTTAATTGACTGCGACTCCATTCCTTCCGGGTGGGTACTTCATCAATTTTGGTTACGGCTTCATCAATCTCATTGGAAGAAACAAAGCGCCAGTTGGTGGCTATTAAGTTGTGTACAAACTCCCTGCCTTGAGCCTTCAGAGCTTCAGGATCATATCCGGATTCCACCAAGAATTCCCGGATTTCCTCGTCGGTTTCTGGTTCCGGTATTTCATTAAACAAGCGGTCGAATTCGTTCGCGATATCCAGATCAGATCTCTTGGATTTATTCTCGTCCATTTTCGGCCTCTATTCTTATTTTGGATGCCCTTCGCCGCAACGCGCGCAGACGTTGGTTTATATTTTTGATTGGCCTGCCTAGATACTTGGACAAATCCTGTGGTTTAGCAGAACATTTACCGTCGCTTATAGCATAAACAATCTCTTCAAGTTCAGGTTTTCCACTGCACGCCTCCAACAACGAATCGATTTTCAATCTGGCGGAAGCCATCAGTTCATCTTCCGTCTCAACCGCAATCATTGCTTCTTCAGGAGAGGCGTCCTGAGGCCTGACACGTGACTCACGGCCCGCCTTGTACTCGATTTGGTCAACTGCCGGATCGTTACTGAGACTATCCAGACGCACGTCGCGTTTGTTGGCAGCCGATTCCGCTAAATGGCTGATATCGCTCTTAATCACCCATTTCAACCAATCGAGCAAGTCTCCCCTTTCAGGGTCCCAATTCCGCTTCCCAGTGAGGGTCTTCGTAATCACATCTTGTACGATGGTTTCCGCAGTTTGTCCTTTGGGAAGAACGCCGGAACTCCAGTTCTTCCCTTGAATAACCCACTCCGCAAACGCCACAAGTTTAGGGTAGGTTTCTTCCCACGGAAAATCATTTAGAAGTTGTCTTTTTTTCTCGTCCAAAATAACCTCCCTGTCGAAGATTTAGGTATGCCCTGGCATTGGATTCTTATTCCTTCTTTAATGATTGGATAGATCAATTTTACGACAAATCACACAAATCAACGCGACCGTGTGATCCAATCAGTTAATACCGCCATCCGCCAGTTTTTGGTCAAAATGGCAAAACTTTGTAGCACGTCGGTATTAACAGGTATGAAAGCCGCTTCTCTAATCGGGCGGCAGAGGAGAATTCGGCAATGGCTTGTCAACTTGCGAATTCTTCCATTCCAACTTAGGAGAAATATCATGACAAAGAAAATCACTATTCATATCAACCAAAAACCGTACCACTTCGAGAAGTCCGAACTTACTCCACAGGATTTCAGAGACGCGGTGGGGGCTCCAAGCGACTATGAGGTATGGCTGGTCAACAAATCGCCGGACCCGGAGGGTCAGCTGCCAGTTGACGATATTCAGATTACTGCGCCTGTCCAAATTGAAAATGGTCAACGTTACCGCGTTGTGCCGCCTGGGACCTTCGGCTGATATGTTGACCGACATCCTGCTTCAAGAAATTGCGGGCTTGAGAGATGGTGGTTACAAGGTGGAATTGATCGAGGGGGATGGGTTTGCAAATATAATATTGGATGATTATCCACTGCCTCCAATGTATAACAAGCAAAGCACCAGATTGCTGTTACGCATACCCATATCATATCCAAACGGCAACCCAGACATGTTCTGGACGGCGCCAGACTTGTTGTGCGAAGATGGACGGACACCTACTAATGCAGATTCGCTTGAAGACCACCTCGGTCAACAGTGGCGGAGATTTTCTTGGCATCCTCAAGGTTGGAATCCTAGTATTGGAAATTTATCCATGTATCTGGAGTTTGTAAACAACGGTCTTGCTAGAGCTGTGAAGAGCAACCAATGAAAAAATACAGGTTAAAGATCTCTCGTAAGGATTTTGATAAACTGCGCAGTATGGTTTTGGCTGATTTACCTGATGAAGCGGGAGCTTTTGCATTAGCAGGAATCGCTGAATATGGCGATCAAACAGATATTCTCGTAAGACGACCCATTTCAGTTCCCAAACACATGATGTTGGTTCAAAACGAATATCGCCTTGAAGTTGCGCCTCAGGCTATTAATGGCTTGATCGCCTTGTGTGAGGCAAACCAATTAGGGGCAGTGATTTGTCATAGTCATCCAAGTGGACTAAGATATTCACAATCGGATGATTATGGGGAGGAGAGGATTGCAAATACCCTTCGACAATTCATCCTAGCAAGAGCGCCTATAGCAAGTCTGCTTTTTACTCCCGACAATACTACAGGCAGGATATGGCTTGCAAATAATTCCCAGCCTATCCACCTGGACGAGATTGTTGTGATAGGACACCACATTCAAAGAATTAAATTACGAAAGGTTTCGAGCGGTTCAGCCAGGCTGGATTTGTATGATCGCCAAGTAAGAGCGTTTGGGAAAGATGGGCAATTGGCTATTTCCCGCGCCAAGGTAGGCATCATTGGGCTAGGAGGAACAGGTTCGCCTATTGCCGAACAATTGGTGCGACTAGGGGTTTTGGATCTTGTACTAATTGATCCTGATAAGTTTTCCCTGACAAACCTTTCTCGTGTCTACGGCACGTATTATGGGTCAGTAAGGAAATCTAGATTCTTTTCGGAGTATAAAGTTAACCTGGTGTCTTCGAATCTAAGAAGGATAAATCCAAATGCGCAGATTCGTGCAATCGCTCAAAATGTAGTGTTGGGTAAGACTGCTTCGCTACTACTGGGTCGAGATGTTCTCTTTCTCTGCACAGATGAACAATGGGGTCGTTCTATTGTCAACCAGATTGCCTATCAGTATATGATTCCAACCATCAACCTTGGTGTCCGAATCACATCTGATGCTGGTGTGATTTCTCACGCAATAGGCACAATGGATATTCTTCGACCGGATAAGCCCTGCCTGTGGTGCAAGCAATTCCTCCGATCCGAGAGAATTGCAGCAGAGAGCATGCCGATTGAAGAGCGACGACACCTGCTTGAACAAGGATATGTCGAGGATATTGATTCCCAGACACCGGCAGTAATAAGTTTTACATCAAGCGTAGCAAGTGCTGCCGTATCCTTGTTTATTCATCTACTCACAAATTTTATGGGCGACGCTGGAGAAATTAGCCGAATAAATTATGATTTCCTCACTGGTTTATCCAAGCGAGGGACAACAAATTTCGATAAGACGTGCATTTGTCAGAAGGTGAAGGGATTTGGTGATCTAGCCCCATTGCCAACACTGACCAAGCTGGCAAAATAGCACAGAGGAGGTTATTGCTTAGCTTGGGCGAAGAGTTCAGGGGTTTGAGATTTTGTTCTGGTCAAATGTCGGGGACTTAGCACAAAGAGAGGAATAAAATCACAGATAATAAAAGCAGGGGGTTCGATCAGGCGCGGAAGTTATGTAAACGAACAGGTATGCGGTTGGTGCATGCCCTGCTGGGCACAAGTTGGGTGTATGAAGCCATGCGCTGGGCGTACCTGGAATTACCGATTAAAGTGGTCGTTCTGTTGGGAAATCAGTACAAATTGGGGGAAATGCTTGTTATGGAATAAGGGTTCGTAATGACGGTTTAGCAAAAAACTAATTGATATTGTCCTTACAAAACAACTTGAATCGACAAAACCTATTGAATGCGGAGATTCCCCGAAAGTTCAGGCTTATGGAGATTTTATATTCCAAGACTTTGACAAATTCTTTCATCTACCGTATTATTAAAAAATGAACCTCTTGCAAAGCATGATGAGGGATTAAATACGCAGTTTATTTTTGATGAACATGAGCCTTGAGTGGGGCCTACATTCAACCCGATACATATAGATAAAAGAGCAGGCATGTCAAGGATTTATCCAGAGCATCTTCCTCAACATGTAAGAAACAACCCTAAGCGTTCAGCGGAATGTAAGGTCTTCGATGTTTTGTGCAATATATCAGACGCCTTCTCCGTGTTTTACAATGTCGCTTGGCAGGTACGAGATCTAAAGAGCGGGGCGCGTGACGGCGAGGCTGACTTTATTATTGCTCACCCAGAGTGGGGTTTGATGATTCTCGAAGTCAAGGGTGGACAAGTTCGCTATGATGCGGCGCAGAAGCAATGGTTCAGCAAAGACCGCCAGGGGATCGAGCACGAGATCAAAGACCCGATTGAGCAGGCACGAAACAGCAAGGGAGCATTGTTATCCAAACTCAGAGAATTGCCTGGTTGGGACCAGCGTTTCTTAACCATTGCCTACCTTGTAGTTTTCCCCGATGTGGTTGTTGAACAAGCATATTTACGCCCTGACCTACCTCGGCAATTGGTGTTGGATTCAAAGGATTTGCTCAATATTGAAGCCAAAATCAATGAGGGATTTGAGTGGTTTATTGGAGAGGAACGAACACGGGGAGTCTTGGGAACGGATCGTTTGCGATTGTTGGAAGGATTTTTAGGACAATCTTTTTCCCTGCGCACGCCGCTTGGTGTGGAATTGGCGAATGAGGAACAGCGCCTGATCGAACTTACCGAAGATCAGATGAAATTGCTTCAGTTCATTCAAGGCCATCGCACAGCGCTCATCGAAGGTTGCGCGGGTTCAGGCAAGACGATGCTGGCATTGGAAAAGGCACGACAACTTGCAGGTCAGGGCTTTGACACGCTTCTGCTGTGTTTCAACGCCCCTCTGGCGGAATATCTCCGTCAGCATGTGCCTGAAGGGGTAAGCGTGTTTCACTTTCACGGTCTGTGCAAACATTTGGCGAAGGAAGCAGGGATCGGGTATCGTGCTTATCGAAGCGAAGAGGAATACTACGACAAAGTTTTGCCCCAAATGCTTCTGGATGCCATTGACGAATTGGGACCTCAGTTTGACGCCATTATTGTAGACGAGGGACAGGATTTCCGTGATGAATGGTGGGAGATTTTGTTTTTTCTACTGCGCGACCAGCGCCAGGGAATTTTCTATGCCTTTTACGATAGTAATCAGAACATCTATCACCGACCTGCCAGCCTAACACAAATGATAAGCGCCGAACCTTTTACCTTGTGGGAAAATTGCCGCAACACGCGCGCTATTCACAATGTAGTCAAGGGATTTCATCACGATCCCAAAGTACTTTCCTGCCGAGGACCCGAAGGAAGAGCGCCCGAAATCTTTTACTTCTCAACGCCTCATGAGCAGGAAGAATGGGTCAAAAAAGCCCTCCATCGTCTGGTGAACGAGGAGAAGATCGAACCATCGAACATTGTCCTACTCACCACCCGCTCACCAGAGAAGACACCTTTCATGCCTGGCAAGAAATTTGGAAACTTCGTCCTGATGGAATGGGGCGACATCAATTTGCGCAAGAATGATATTCGTGTCAGCAGCGCCCATCGCTTCAAAGGATTGGAGAGCCGCGTCATCCTGGTGACCGGCTTGGAAGACAATGACCCATCGTGGCTAAATCCCTTGCTGTATGTCGCCTGCTCACGTGCCCGAACTCATCTGATTGTCGTCGCGCATGAACGTACCCGCCCTCACATAGAGAATATTTTTCAATCATCAATGAGGCAACCATGAAATACGCTGACCTTATTCAGTTTGAGCCTATTGAAACTGTTGTGCAGCTTCGCCAATCGGAAAAGCGAGCCGAAGCCGAGCGTCTGGTTCGGACGTACGTAATCTCCGACCGCATGGCAGACGTAATCCTTCACCGAGTCCTGCCCACCCTGAGTCTGAAGCGAGGCGAAGAAACAGGCGGCTTGTTCGTGGTAGGCAACTATGGGACGGGTAAATCTCATTTGATGTCATTGCTCTCTGCCGTTGCCGAACACGCCGACCTGGCTGAGTCAGTGACCCATCCAGCGGTTGCAAAAGGAGTGAAACAAGTGCTTGCAGGGCAGTTCCGTGTGGTGAGGCAGGAATTTGGAAGCACCAATATGCCGCTGCGAGACGTGGTATTGGGTTATTTGCAGGAGGGACTCAAGAAATTGGGTGTGAATGTTCGCTTTCCGTCTATGGATGAAGCGCCGAACGCCAAAGACCTATTGATGGACGCGATGACGGCTTTTCAGAAGAAATACCCTGGTCAGGGGCTATTGGTCGTGATTGATGAGTTGTTGGAATACCTGCTGGGTCGGAGGGAACGGGAACTCATCATGGACCTGGCATTCCTGCGCGAGATTGGCGAAACCTGCGCCGTTTCAGACCTGCGCTTCGTGGCTGGGATTCAAGAGTCCCTTTTCGATAACCCGCGATTTCAGTTTGCCGCCGATTCGATCCGCCGCGTGCGTGACCGCTATCAGCAGGTCCGTATTGTGCGCGAGGATGTGGCATTCGTCGTCTCGCGGCGATTGCTCGCCAAGAAGGATGCCCAACGCAAACGCATCCGCACCTATTTGGAAAAATTCTCATCGCTCTATGAACTCATGGCGGAGCGCATGGATGAGTTCGTGGAGCTCTTCCCTGTGCACCCCGCATATCTGGAAATGTTCGAGCGCGTGACGGTGATCGAGAAACGTCAGGCGCTTAAAGCCATTAGCCAAGAGATGCGCCGAATTCTTAATGACGATGTGCCTCAGGATCGCGTCGGGTTACTTTCCTTCGACGCTTTTTGGCGGTTGATTCAAGAGGACCCCTCATATCGAAGCACGCCCGAAATTCGCGACGTGATGGACAAAAGCCAGGTTTTGGAAGAACGGATCAGGAATGCCTTGTCGCCGATTTATCGGGATGCGGCACTGCGAATCGTACATGCTCTTTCTCTGCACCGCCTGACCACAGGCGACCTGCGCGCTCCCATCGGGTTGACGCCAAAAGAACTTCGGGACCGACTCTGTCTGCATTTGCCCATCCCTGAAGCGGATGCGGCATTTCTTCTGACCAGCGTGGAAAGCGTCTTGCAGGAAATCTCGCGCGCCGTCAGCGGACAGTTTATTTCTCACAATCGCGAGAACGACCAATACTATCTCGATCTCGATAAGGATGTTGATTTCGACGCATTGATCGAGCAAAAGGCGGCAGTTCTCGAGGAGGACGCGCTAGACCGTTATTACTTCGATGCTCTGAGGCGTATTCTGGAATTGGACGAAAGCACATATCGCCCTGGATTCCGTATCTGGCAGACCGAAATCCCCTGGACAGGGCGCGGTATGACGCGCGATGGCTATGTTTTCTTGGGTGCGCGAGATGAGCGGTCTCATACTCAGCCTGAACGGGATTTCTACATCCATTTTATTAGCCTGTTCAAGCAAAACGGTAAGAAAGATGCGCCAAAGTCGGATGAAGTCTTCTTCCTGCTGACTGCGCCAGACGATGTTTTTCGACAGAATTTGCGTCTGTATGCTGGAGCGCGGGAGATGGCGGCGATCTCATCGGGCAGTAACAAAACCCAATATGAAAGCAAAGCCAATCAGTTTCTGAACATGCTCACCCGTTGGCTGCGCGAGAATTTTGCGCATGCTTTCGAGGTGAAATATGGCAAGGTGAGTCATAGCGTGGCGGAGACTTGGGGCGAGTACCGTCTGGCGCGAGCCGAGTCCAGCCTGCGCGATCAGGTATATCAATTGACATCCGCTATTTTGAATGATTACTTTCAGCAGAAGTATCGCGACTATCCAGCGTTCGGTCGCATTCAACTGACACAACTTTCCCTGCCGCAGGCTTGCCAGGCGGCTTTGCGCGCGCTGGCAGGCGGACCGTTCAACCAACAGGCGCAAAGTATTTTGGAAGGATTGGAGTTGATCCGCCTGAGGGAGGGTCAGCCCACATATACCGTCACAGAATCGAGATACGCCTCAGCCATTTTGTCCAGGCTGGATGCGCTGGGCGCTGGACGCGTTTTGAACCGCAAGGAACTGATTGGAGCGGACCCACGCCGCGAGCGTGAGTTGAAATTCGGTCTCGAACCCGAACTGTTGATGGTGGTTCTTGCCGCGCTTCTTCGCCAAGGCGAAGTTACTCTCACGTGGATGGGGCGCACGTTCACATCCGACGACCTGGATGAGGTGGCGCGGATCGAAGTGAGCGACCTGACGCATTTTTCCACCATCGCTCGACCCAAGCCCGTCCCAGAACAATCGCTCAAAGCGTTGTTCGAAGGGGTGGGGCTGCCCGTGGAATGGGTGGGCGATTCATCGCAACATGAACGCGCCGCGCAGGAAGTAAGCCGCTTGGCGGAAACCGAATTGCCGCGCCTGGCAATGGCGCTTGACAATCTGCGCGATGGGCTGGGGTATTGGGGCGAGACGATTTTGTCACCCGACGAGAGTCAAAAATGGCGGAAGGAACTGGAAGGCTACCGCGATCTGCTTCAGGCGTTGGAGCGTTTGAATACGCCTGGGCGTCTGCGACAGTTCTCGTTGAGCGTCTCCGAGGTGCGCGCCAAACTCAAGGGACGGGAGACCCTGCAAAGGCTGAGTCAGATGCGGGAACTGCTCCAAGCGCTGCAACCTCACCTGAATTACGTCGCCCGCGCGGAATTGCGCCTGCCTGCGGGTCATCCCTGGCAGACGGAGTCAAGCCGCCTCAAGCAGGAACAGATCGGCTGGCTGCGCGATCCCAAGGTCCGCTCCGATCCATCGCTTTACTCCCGCTTGAACGGCGGATTGGGCAATCTACGCGCGGCGTACATGGAGGCATACCTTCAATTGCATCAGGCGGCGCGGCTGGATCGGGCAGGCGATGAACGCAAACGCTCCCTCACACAGGACGCGCGCTGGAGACAATTGCTGGCATTGCAGGAGGTTTCGATCCTGCCAGAAAGCGAGTTCCGCCGATTGCAACAGACCTTCAATGATTCTCTGCGCGCCTGTCCCGTCTTGGCTAAAGATGATTTGCGCGAGCATACCGAATGTCCGCATTGTGGATTCGACCCACGCGCGGAACTCGGCGGGAAGCCTGTGCATGAGACGTTGGAGACAGTCTTTCAGGAACTGGATCGCCTGCACACCTCCTGGGTGACGCGCCTGCGCGAAGAACTGCAAAAGCCCGAAGTCACGAAAGATGTGTCATTGCTGAAGCCCCCTTATCGTGAACAAATCCAGTCGTTCATCCGCGACGGAAAACTGCCCGCCAGCGTTTCCCAGAATTTCGTCCAATCGGTGAATGACGCCCTGCAGGGATTGGAAAAAGTGGTTCTGAACGGTACCGAATTCCTGCTGGCGCTCACGCAGGCTGGGATGCCCTGTACTGTGGAAGAACTGTACCAACGCCTGGATGCGCTCTTGCAGAAACAGCTGGGCGACAAGAAGCGCGACAAGATTCGCATCGAGATTGACTGGTAGTGAATTCGTTCGGAGACCTCATGCCTCAACTTGATCTCCTCACCGAGGAAACCCGTCCTCAACGAAACGAAGCAGAACGCCAGCAGTGGCTGGAAAAACTGCGCCTGCGTCTACAAGACCCCGAATTTCGCAAAACGCCAGGCTTCCCGAAAGCCAGCGATGAAGCGATTCTGGCGCTCTCCGACCCGCCCTATTACACTGCCTGCCCGAATCCCTTTCTGGCTGAAATCATCGAGAAATGGGAACGGGAACGTCCCCCTCTCCCTTCGGGAGAGGGGTTAGGGGTGAGGGCATATCACCGCGATCCCTTCGCCTCGGATGTGTCTGAAGGCAAGAACGACCCGATCTACAATGCGCACTCTTACCATACCAAGGTCCCGCACAAAGCGATCATGCGTTACATTCTGCATTACACCGACCCTGGCGACGTGGTGCTGGACGGCTTTTGCGGCACGGGCATGACAGGCGTCGCGGCGCAATTATGCGGCGACAAGAAAACCGTGGAAAGCCTTGGTTACCGCGTGGATGAAGAAGGCGTGATCTGGGATGAAGATAAGCCCATCTCGCGGTTGGGGGCGCGCAAAGCGGTGTTGATTGATCTCTCTCCCGCCGCGACCTTCATTGCCTATAACTACAACACACCTGTAGATGCACGCGCCTTCGAACGCGAAGCCAAACGCATTCTGGCAGAGGTGGAAAAGGAATGCGGCTGGATGTATGAAACGTGGCATGCTTCCCCCTCTCCCTCTGGGAGAGGGGACAGGGGTGAGGGAGAGCGTGTCAAAGGCAAAATCAACTACACTGTTTGGTCAGATGTTTTCCTCTGCCCATCCTGCGGGACGGAGATGATCTTCTGGGATGTGGCAGTGGATCACGAAAAAGGGAGCGTGCGCGAGGATTGGGACTGCCCCTCCTGCCGCACCCGCTTGAGCAAAAGCCCGCGCAAGGAGAGCCGCGCCCAGCGCGCCGAGCGCGCCTTCGAGACCAAATATGACCGCGCCCTGGGGCAAACTATGCGCATGGCAAAGCAAGTGCCCGTGCTCATCAATTATTCAGTAGGCAAAAAACGCCACGAAAAACGCCCTGATGAACATGACCTGGCGCTCATCAAGAAGATCGAGAACAGCGATATTCCCTATCGTTTTCCAACCGACGAATTACCTGATGGCTTTAATACCCAACAGCCGCGCGAAAGTCATGGGCTGACCCATGTTCACCACTTCTACACCCGCCGCAATCTGTGGGCGCTGGCGGCTGTACATCACCGCATTTTACACAGTTCATTGTCTGACGCGATTAAATCGCGCTTGATTTTCTTGTTATCGTCATACAACATGACGCATAGTACCAAGATGACTCGAATGATTTTCAAGTCGGGTGGTAAGAAACCTTTATTGACAGGTCACCAAACTGGCACTCTTTATGCTAGTTCATTACCCGTAGAGAAAAACATCATGTGGGGCGTCTCGGGGAAAATTAGCACCGTGAGCGATTCGATTCTGCGTACGCGTTCAGCCGATGCGGCAATTGCTGCGACATCTGCCACAATGGTTCAGGTTTCACGCGAGAATTGGCTTGACTACATCTTTGTTGATCCGCCCTTCGGTGGCAACCTGATGTACTCCGAACTCAACTTCCTGTGGGAAGCCTGGTTAGGAATTTTCACAAACAACGAATCTGAAGCAGTAGTGAACAAAACTCAACGCAAAGGCTTGCCCGAATACCAGGTATTGATGGAGTCTTGCTTCCATGAGTTTTACCGCGTCCTCAAGCCTGGGCACTGGATGACGGTTGAATTCCACAACTCGCAAAATGCGGTCTGGAACAGCATACTCGAAGGATTACTGCGTGCTGGATTTATGATTGCAGATGTTCGAACGTTGGACAAAAAACAGGGCACTTTCAAGCAGGTCACGACGACCAGCGCGGTTAAGCAAGACCTGATCATCTCGGCTTACAAGCCTGCGGCGGAATTCGAGCAAAAATTTGTCGCCGAAAACGGCAGTGTACGTGGGGCGTGGGAATTCATCAGCCAGCATTTGGAGCATGTTGCTCCGCCAACGCTCAAGGGAGATAATCTCATCGAGTTCATCGAAGAGCGCGCGCCTTACCTGCTTTATGACCGCATGGTGGCGTATCACATCCAGCGCGGGTTGTCCGTGCCTCTTTCCGCTCCTGAGTTCTATCAGGGCTTGAAAGAACGTTTCGCCGAACGCGATGGCATGGTCTTCACCTTCCCACAGGCGGCGGAGTATGACCGTCTGCGCTTGCAAGCAGAGCGCGTCGAGCAGTTACCGTTATTCATCACCGACGAAAAGAGCGCCATCCAGTGGCTGCGCCGTCAGCTCGATCCCGAGCAGGGAGCTGGTCCGCAGACCTATTCGGAGTTGGCGAACAAATTCAAAAAGGAATTGCACCAGGTCTCATATGAGTCCATGCCCGAACTGCGCGACATCCTGGAAGAAAACTTCTTACAGGATGAGACCGAACGCTGGTATTTGCCCGATCCTGGCAAAGAGAGCGACATGCAGGCATTGCGCGAGAAGGGTCTCCTGCGCGAATTCGCCCTTTATCTCAAAGGCAAAGGTCGGCTCAAAACCTTCCGTCTGGAGGCAATCCGCGCAGGATTCAGCCGCGCCTGGAAAGAGCGCGACTATGCCACCATCGTCCAGGTCGCCGAACGTCTCCCCGCGCGCGTCTTCGAGGATGATCCGCAATTGATGATGTATGCCGACAACGCCCGTCTGCGCGCGGATGCGCAACCGAAACAGGAGCAGATGTTTTAGGGAAAACCAGACCCTAAAGGTTTTCCAGAAACCTTTAGGGTCTCTCCAGGAGCAATATTCATGCACCTTCAAGATTGGGAAAACCGCTTTCGCCCATATCTCTCTCAAATTGAATTGCTGGCGGAGATTCCGCTTACCCAGACGGAACATGCCGAGTTGGAAAAGGCTCTGGAAGAATTTATCAAGAGGCATGGTATCGCTGAAGCCACACGCCGATTGAAAGAAAATTACCCTGCCGTTTTTGTGACGTACCTGGCATTCAAAGCTGCACTCAATGATGAGCGTGCTTTCTGGCAAAAGGTCGCTGAATCAGTTGGGCTCGATAGCGAAAGCCATCTGCATAACCATCACTGGGGAGAAACTTTTCTTGAGATTGCGGAAAGTCACGGCTTCCGTACATTTCAGGGCGTATCTGGATTGAAGTATGTAACACCGATCCGTTTGCATGGCGGAATCCCTGTCTTTTCTCTGCCCGATTTCTTCAAACACATCCTGCTTCCCAGCGTTCAAGTCCCGCGCTTTGCGGGGTTGGACGATTCATCCGCGCTTGCAAGTCTGCTAGATCGTTCCACTGTGGAATTATTTGTAGACGACATCGTGCAACATTTCTTCCAACATGGAGGGGAGCCTGCGCTGCGGTTCTTCAATAAGTGCCGCCAAATGGCGCGCCTGGCAATTCAAGGCGACCCCCTGCCTTCAGCAGAACAACTGGGCTTGCGTCCCTACGTCCTGCAAGCGTTCGAGAATTATCTGCAAAATCCCTCCGAACCATCCCAACGCAGACGTTTGCCGCGTCTCTTCTTCCAGCCGTATGAACCCGCATTTCGACTCTTGCTCCCTTCTCAACCTGTTTCGTTGGAAGAGGCGGGCAATCCGCATTTCTGGCATATCCGCTGTCTGAAAGGCGGGATTGAAATATTGGTAGAGGAGAAGAATGTCCGCACGAAGCGCAGTGGGCAGGAATGGCAAACCGAGGAAACGGAATCCTTGCTTACCGAACCCGCAGAACATGTACAGATCAGTCTGATTTGCCAGAATCAAGAGGACAAGGTCATCCTGAAACACTCCCTGCGATTACTTCCAGCGGAGGGATCAACGCCCCTGCTGGCATTTCGCCTGGAAGATGGATCGCCTCGTTCCGCGACCCCCAGCCTGCCTGCCCAAACGATCTGGCTCTTCTACCCCTCAGATGTTGCGCTCCATTTCGAAAGCGACGCGCGGCAAGTGCAGGAGTTACATCCCTTTGCTTCACCCTGGGATGCCTGGCAGGCGCAGGCGTGGGACCTGACGAATGTGAGACTGATTCGTCTGCTCCGCGGCGGGGAGGATGTTTGTCCGCCAATTCCCGTCAGCGCAGTCTATGAACCGACATTGGAAGGTCAGGCGGTTCATCCTCAAAGCCTGCCTGTGGAGGAGAAAACGCTCTTCCTCGGAGCGCCGCGGTTGCGTTTGCCGCTGCGCAATGTGCAGCATCCCGAAGCCGACTTAAAGGATTGGAATCTCACACTCGAATCGCATTATGCGGCACAGCCAGGCGGCAAATGGGAGGGAACGGCAAAGGAGTTGCCATATCAGATAAAAATCGAAGAGGGCTGTGCGCTGCTTGATCTGCGTCGTTGGTTGGGTGAAAGACCGATCGGTACATATCATCTTCTGGCGCTCGGACCAGCACGGACGGAGATCGTGTTGCCTTTCCGTACTTGGCATGACATCCAAATAACAGGATTGCGGTCGTATTACTTGCCAGGTCCACAAGGTGCAGAAGAGGTTCTCTTTCATGTCCATATCCCTAAAGAATGTGGATTGACGGCTTTGCAGGACGATATCAGTGTACAGAGGACCTCCAACGGCTGGCAAGTTCGAGTAGAGAGAAATGCAGATCATGCACAATTAGGGCTGGAATATCCGTTACAACCTGAGGCGGTGCGCGTCCCATTAAACTTGGCAATCCCGCGTCTGCGTTGGTCATTGCAATTGGATACTTCTTCCGCACTCGAATGGCAAAGCAATCCACTGCGCCTTCCGCTGGCTCAATTGCTCCAAAGTCATGCGCCGCGCTTACGTGTGGAATTGCCGCTGATGGAGGAAAAAGCCCCGTTGATTGCCCTGCATCTGAAAGTGCCTGGGCAATCCGAGCCGCTTCATTCTACAGAAAGCCAGGAAATCGAACGCGCCAGACACTACCTGGAGTTTCGCCTGGATAGTTTTTCCGATACCTTGCGCGCGCACGGCGAACAATCGGTCTTTGATTTTGTGCTTGAACTACTCGATGCTTCGCGTGAATTATTGACTACGTTGCCTGTTTTGCGTTTGACCCAGGAACTGGATGTACGCGACTGTCATTTTGAATGGGTGGATGGCGGCAACTGGCGGATACACTGGTACGAACCGCATCCCTTGCGTCACCGCCGCCTGCGTCTGTGGTCGCTTTGGCAGCCCTGGGCTGATCCCGTGGAAATTCGCCTGCCCGATGATGCACCTTCGAGCGATACCATGCCAGCCGCTGGCTGGTGGAGAATAGACCTGCCTGACGAAATCAGTTTGCCCCCTGCCTCGTATAAAGTCCAATTCCTCGCCGCGGCGCCCGATGATGCTCCGCCTCTGTCGAAGGATCCGCCCGAAAACACGATTTCTGTGAACCTGGTCAACTCCAAAGAGAGGCTGGCGCAAATTGAACAAGAATTAGCCCGTCATCCGAATCGCGCTTTTGCACTTCATGCGGAGAAGGCTTGCATTTTCGATACGCAAAACCATATTCAGGAACGAGATGAAGAGATCAAGTGGTGCGTCAGCCATTGGAACGAAGGCAGCCTGCTTCATCTGCTTGGATTTCAACGCTGGCTTGCCTCGCGCGATCCGAATACGCGCCGCGCCTTCCTGATGCACATGTTCCGCGTCGAGAGTTTGGAGAAACTGCAAACACATCAGGGAGATTTCATCCAGGAATATCTCGCGTTGATTCAAGAGGCGAAGACCATCAAGCCTGAGAGCGCATGGCTGGTTCTGAAGATGGCAAAAGCCCCAAATATTATTTATAAGGCATTACAGACTCTGATTCAGAGCCAGGATACTCAAGCTGTGGAATACATTTGGCAGGAAATTCAGGCGGGGCATTTATCAGAAACGGACGCGGCGCAGGCTTTATCGGCGCAGCCATCCTTTGCAGTGCAGGAAGTGCTGAATCGAGAAGACACTCCGTTACGATCTCGTCTTCTGCTGGAATTAAGCCGAAAGCATCCTCTTCCGAACGATATTGTCTGGGTCGGATATTGGGTACATTCAGATGCAGGATGGGGAAAGATTATTGAAATACAGCGCGCTGGTCGCCAGGAGGTATTCTTCCCAAGTAAAGAAAGACCGCGCCTTCTCGTTGCCCTTTGGGACAGCCGAACAAAAATCGAGATTGATCTCTCCTCAAAATATGTTCTTATGAGAGATAGGAAGAGCGCTTATCTTTGTGGATGTAAACAGTTCATTGCGCCTCGCGGTCAAGAATATTGGGAAGCCTGGGAAAATCACGGACAGACATGCGCCCGCGCCAGTGACATGTTTCCTATTCAATTCCCCTATCAAATGATTAGGGAAGTAAAATATTCCGCGTCCTCCCCTCATAACGTTTATGCCCCATTGAAAGGATCGTAAGTTCATGTCGCTCCATCCGATATATACCACCCGACATCTTCGAGAAACCTATATCCGTTATCTGAAGACCATCAAGCCGTTTCAGGACGAGCGCCTGCGTCAGGAGTTTGCCCGCGCACTGGAAGAAGAAAACCTGCTGCTCAAGGGACCGTACATCGAAATCACACCGCCGTTTGAAACAGGCAAAAGCCTGCGCGAGTTAGTGGGGGAAGGCGTATTATCCCCGCTTTTTGAGCAATTGTGTCATAAGGATGGCTTACAGTGGGAGCGTCCGCTCTATAAACATCAGGAAGCCGCCATCCGCAAGATGGTCAACGACCAACGCAACGTCATCGTGACCACTGGTACGGGAAGTGGCAAGACCGAATCTTTTCTCATTCCAATCCTGAACCACCTGTTGCGCGAGGCGGAAGCGGGGACACTCTCTCACTCTCAGCCAGGTGTGCGCGCTTTGATTCTCTACCCCATGAATGCGCTGGCAAACGACCAGATGGAGCGTCTGCGCGGAGTTCTTGCCCAATATGAAGGCATCACATTTGGGCGTTATATTGGCGAGACCAAGGAGAAAGATAAAGAGGCGCTCGAAGAATATGAAAAAATCCATCATCGCCAACCGCTGAAGAACGAACTGATCAGCCGTCGGCAGATGCAGGAAACGCCACCGCATCTTCTCCTCACCAACTATGCCATGCTGGAATATCTCCTGCTTCGCCCGGATGATTCGCCGCTCTTCGATGGCGAAACTGGAAAACACTGGCGTTTCATTGCGCTGGACGAAGCCCATGTGTACGATGGCGCGCAAGCTACTGAAATTGCCATGCTTCTGCGCCGGCTGCAGGATCGCGTTACTTTTGGCGGGCAGAAGCGTCTCCAAGCCATTTTGACAAGCGCAACCCTGGGTGAAGATACGCCTGAGAGTTCAGAGCAAACTGTAAAGTTCGCCAGGGATCTCTTCGCCCTGGACTTCGAGTGGAGGGAAAATGATGCTGCGCAACAGGACATTATCCGCGGCGAGCGGCTGCCAGAAAGCGCCTTGGGAGAATCGTGGGGTAAACCTTCCCCTCAGAGTTATCACCTTCTGGCAAGCATCGCCGAAGACTGGCGCAATAGCGGGTCATTTCAACAGCCGGACGCAACATCTTTGCCGGACGTTCCCAACAACGTTTTGGAACAGGCGATCAAGGCTGCAGAGGCTAACGCCGAACAAGCCGCGCCGCTTTTTATATTCCATGTTCTACGTGGCGATGAGAATCTACGGACTCTGCGTGCATTCCTGCGCGAGGAACCAGCACTACTGCAAGAAGCCGCTCAAAGAGTCTTTGGAATGTTGCCGCCCGTTGAGGCTCAAGAGACACTCGCTGAATTTGTCTCTGCCGCGATCCTTGCCCGTGAGACACCGGAACATGCGCCGCTCTTACCGGCGCGCTACCACGTCTTCCTGCGTGCCTTAGAAGGCGCCTTCGTCTGTCTGAATACTCATGCGCCAGAGCACCAGGGGGATAATGCAAAACCGTTGTTCTTCCTCAAACGCCATAAAGTCTGTCCTCACTGTGGCAGCCGCGTTTTCGAATTAGCCAACTGCACCCGTTGCGGTACAGCCTATTTGATAGGCAATCAAACCAGAGGCAATGAATTGGATGCCGAGGGGTCCGCGTTTGAAATCGAGCCGCATCGCGATTATCTCACCCAAAATAGTGTGCTGTATCCGAATGAGCTCGAAGCCAAGAACCTGAGATATTTTTCCTTGGATGAATACCTAGCAGTTGCCGACGAGGATTCGCTCATCGAAGGAGAAGCCGATGCCAGTGAAAAACTGGATGAAAGCCTCCATCCGATGGAAATCTGCCCGCGTTGTGGAGGACTGTACGAGCGCGGCGTAGTTGGCAATCGTTGTTCTTGCGGAGTACCATTCCTTCCTGTCTCTGAAGTCGAAATGGGCAGGCGGACGACACTGCGCCGCTGCACGTCTTGTTCTACTTATACCCGGAGCGGAGTGATTTACCGCTTCCTCACCGGGCAGGATGCCCCTGTCAGTGTGCTGGCTGGTACGCTATATGAAAATGTTCCCTCCGCACGCAAAGAGACTGAGCGTCAGTATCCCGGCGAAGGGCGCAAGATGCTCATCTTTACAGATAACCGTCAGCAAGCCGCGTTCTTTGCTTCATATTTGGAACGTGCTCAGCAGCGAAGTCTGCATCGCCGGTTGATCGTGGAGATGCTCGAACAAGCTATCCATGTACCAGAACTATTACGCTTATCAGGCGCACTCTCCCGTCTATTACCTGTAGCAAACCGTTACCGAATTTTCGATGAACGGGACGGGCTGGACAAAAAACGCAAACAGATTGCCGTCTGGCTAATGCAGGAATTCAGTGGCCTGGATAAACGCCTGAGCCTGGAAGGCGTAGGATTGATGATCTTCCGACCAGTAAGTAAAGAAAACTGGCGACCACCACAGGAACTTCTCGAAACACCCTGGAGTTTTCAGGAAGATGAGGTATTTGATTTACTGAGTGTCCTGTTGAATACTCTCCGCCGCCAAGGAGCAGTCTCTTATCTATTGAGCGAAGAGGGGATTGACTTGCTCAGCGCCTGCCGCGATGATTTCCTCCCCCGTGCACGTCCGTTTTATGTCCGTGAAAACAATGCCGAGAGTTCCTACAAATATGGCATCTATTCCTGGTTGCCTGCCTCACACAACAATAGCCGCCTGGATTTTGTGATGCGGCTGTTAAAGCGCAGGAATCCTGACCTGGATGATTCCAAAGCACGTGATATGGCGCTCAACTTGTTGAAGCGCCTTTGGTCTCATTTGACCGGCGTAAACAGCCCGGTTTCAGACTGGTGGTTAAGATCTGAGACCCTTACTCGTAACAAAGGAATAGCATACTGCCTTGCCCATGACGTCTGGGAAATAGTCCCAACGCTTGGTAATGATGTCTCCTCCTGGTATATCTGCACCCGTTGCCGAAACCTTTCAGCTTTTAATGTTGATGGCATCTGTCCTACTTATGGCTGTAACGGGACGCTTGAACCCCTGGAAAATCACAATGCCTGGATCGAAGATAACGTGTACCGATATCAGTATCAACATTCTTCGATCATGCCGCTAAATGCACAGGAACATACTGCTCAATGGAAGCCGGAAAAGGCAGCAGAGGTCCAAAAGGACTTCGTCATTGGCAAGTTGAACGTTTTGAGTTGTTCAACCACCTTTGAGTTGGGCGTGGATGTAGGTGACCTGAATGCGGTTGTTTTACGTAACATGCCTCCATCAACGGCGAATTACATCCAGCGTGCCGGGCGTGCAGGACGCCGCACAGATAGCGTGGCGCTTGTCGTTACCTTCGCCCAACGTCGTCCGCATGACCTAACCTTCTATGACCAGCCCGAGCGCATGATCTCAGGAAAAATCCGCCCGCCAATTGTCTCGCTGAAAAACGATAAGATCATCCGCCGCCACTTGCACTCTGTTGTTTTTGCCGAATTCTTCCGTTGGGCAAAGGATAGAGTAAGGTATCAGTACACAGGAGATTTTTTTGTTCCTCCCGATCTATCACTTTCTGGACCGTCAATGCTGCGTCAATTTCTGCTGGGCCGGCCTGCAGAGCTTGAATTGGCTCTTTTGCGTGTGGCTCCACCTGATGAGTCATTGAAGCAAACCTTGAAGCTGCAAGACTGGGGTTGGGTTGATGAGCTGATAGACAGTGAAGATGCCATCCTGGATAAAACTGCACAGATCATCCAAGAAGAACTGCGCGAATTTGAGCGTCTTGAACAAGAGGCTTCACAAGCGCGCAATTACAACGAAGCAGAGCAGTATAAAGAAATCCAAAACCAAATTCGTAAGCGGCATCTAATTGGCTATCTGGGGACCCACAACGTCCTTCCCAAGTATGGCTTTCCCACCGATGTCGTTCGCTTGCAGACAGACCATCTCAACATCCCAGGCGCAAAAGATATCGAATTGGATCGCGACCTCAAGGTGGCAATTTCGGAATTTGCCCCCGGTGGTCAGGTCGTTGCGGCAAAACAGATCTGGTACAGCCGTGCCATTCGCAAGATGCCCAACAGACTCTGGACGCCGTATGCCTATGCTATTTGCAACGAATGCAAACGAATGACCATCTTACCTGGAGATGACCGAACGCCGACGCATTGCAGTTCCTGTCAATACCCAATCAACGCGAGCCGACAAAAGGGTGTATTCATTGTTCCTGAACACGGTTTTCTGGTCGACTCGAGGACCGATAGGCCCGGCGAACAGCCGCCGCAACATATCTATGCCAGCCGCGTTTACTTCTCCCATTACAGCCTAAACCCCAACGATCTGTCCACAAGGATCAATCTTGAGCTGTCTCCGGATCCGGCCTTTTCATCTGGTGTACAGGTTCTGAAAGGTTATTCGCGTTATGCATGGTTGGCTCTGGTCAACAACGGCTATGGGCAGGGCTTCAATGTTTGCACTACTTGTGGTTATGCTGATGTGATTGAACCAACTCGGGGAAAGCGCAAAGGTCACAACAATCCATTAACCCAACAACCTTGTCCTGGTAGCCTTAAGCCGTATCATCTTGGTCATCGCTTCATGACAGATGTATTGGAATTGCGATTAAGCATTTCCATGCCCCGAGAGGAACAGGTGTATTCACTCCTATACGCCATTCTCAATGGCGCTAGCGATGCCCTCGACATTCCACGCGAAGATGTGGGCGGTCTGGTGTATTACACAAATGGATATCCCTCCTTCATCCTCTTCGATGATACGCCAGGTGGCTCTGGATATGTTCAGCATATTCACGAGCATTTGCTCGATGTGTTCGAAGCCGCTTACAGGCGCGTCTCGCAATGCAACGGTTGTAGTGTGGAAACGAGTTGTTATAGTTGTTTGCGAGGTTACGACAACCAACCGTTTCATGATAAACTGGAGCGCCGCCTGGCCTGGGATATTTTGGGTCACGTTCTAAATAAACCGTTGTCACAAGGATAACTGCATGGCGATATTCGATCGTTTTGTTCGATACCAATGGGCTGAACACGCGCTTGAATTGGCAATCAAGAAAGAACATCCTCGAACTCTTCAAAGTTGGCTCGTCGGACAGGGGTTGGGCAAAGAATCCGCCAGACGGACTGGTAATCTACTCACCCATCTTTGGTTCGATATAGGTTCATCCACGAGCTCAATCCGAACCGACGCCCTTCAATTGTATTCAATGATTGAACCTTCGGAGCATCTAGCTCTGCATTGGGGTATGGGAATTGCGCAATTTCCGGTTTTTCGTGAGACGGCCCAGGTGATTGGGCGGTTAGGGCACTTGCAAGAGGAATTCAACAAAACAGAGGTTATTACCCGAGTCTTAGAAAAACACAGCAATCAAACGACCATGCGCCGCGCTGTCGAACGTGTTATACAGACATTGACTAATTGGACTGTGATCAAGTTGCGATCGAAATCAAGTTATTGTATTCATAAAAATCATTCGATCATATCTCCTGCACTAGCTGAGTGGCTATTTCGGGCAATCATGATAGGAGAACCGGAGAAATATTGGCTTATCACCGATCTCTTAGGGGCATCTGAGATATTTCCTTTTGATCTAGCGGGACACGGGATTTTGCTATATCGTAGTTCACATATGCATATTGTGCGAGATTCCGCAGGAGCAGAAATAGTTGGAGTGCGAGCAAATTAATTGGTCACTTTTACACGATGTAGAAAAAAGCAATTTTCGATTGAAGACGAATAAGATTAGAATGTAGCCTAATGAAGGAGTTTGTACTTGCTCATCATGATTTACTTTGAAGAATGGTGAAATAAGAATTGTAAATTGCGATACAATAAACCGGCATAGCCAGATATTAAACAAAAAAGCCCCTGATTTTCACCATCAGGGGCTTGCCGTTTAGATGAACCGGTATCGTCTCAGATACTCCTGTAACCTCTCATGCGAGATTACTCTGCCGCTTGGATTTTCCATCCAGTTTCCATCCTTCAGCGGAACGTACACCAGCGGCTTTCGCTGCGGCAACAGTAAGCCGCACTGGAACGCCTCACGCATTTCGAACATCCGTCTGCGTTCCTCCCGCCGCCGGCGATATTGCTCTCGCTTGCTCAATGGTTTAGCGGGTAATTCGCCAGGCAATAGAAGCATCTGTTTGCTCCTTGTGCCTATGCCCTGGTATACCTTTCCCGAACTCCGCTTCATTCTGACACGCACACTCTTTCCGCGTGTAACGTCACCACCCGCGCATTTGGGTCCCATTCCCCTGGCGATGCTGGCAGGAGACTTCAAAGCCCGACCACACTTTTTGCATCTGGGTTTTCCTTCCATCGTGATCCTCCTGAATAGAATACACCAGCTCGGGCATCCCACCCGGGCTGGTGTCGTTTCCCCGCATTCTTCATAACCAATTTCGGCTATAGAATGCGGGACTTTAGAACAGCGAGATTTGATTTTGCGCCGCCTGCTTGGATCGTCCGCGGCTACCAGACCGCACTGCAACGTTCTTTTGCGACATCCAATCCGCCCAGGAAACAACTTTGGGCGTCTCTGGAACTGGCAGTGGCGAGCTCGGAGCCGTCGGGCATCCCATCGGCGAGTTGGAGACGACTACTTCATCGGCGAAGAGGGATTGCAGGTCAGGCAGGTCGGCAGACTCAAGCGCTTCACGCGCCAGTTTCATGAGGATGTCGCCGTCCTCTTCGGGTACTATTGCGCCTCCTACTTCGTCTCCATACAGGAGTTGCGCGGCTTTCATCTTCTGCCCCATCAATGCCAGGGCGCGCGCTTCCATCGCATCGCTGTACACCGAGAAGATCGCCTTCACCGGTTTGGTCTGCCCCAGCCTCCACACCCTGCGAACAGCCTGCCACAGGGTGTAGAGCGAGTACTCGATCTCACCGAATACTACAGAAGAGAAGGCGATCAGATCGAGCCCTGTCTCAACCAATCGTGGATTGACCACCAGCGCGTCCAGCCCAACGACCCGCTTCGCGATCCATTCTTCACGCTTGCGCGGGTTGACGCCGCTGTGCAGCACCTCCGCGCGCACGCCTCCCTCCCGCAGGATTTTCAAAATACGATCTTGAATGTCGCGCATGCCTGTCTGGCGCAGGTAGATCAACACCTTGCGTCCCTGCTGGCGTTCGGAGCGGCAGAAATCCACGAGCCATTCTTCCTTCGGCATGGTCGCCCCATCAACGACGGCAGGAAGCGCCATCAGCTGCCGCTTGCGGAGGAATTCGCCCTTGCGGTCCACTTCGTCAATCTCCACCACTTCATCGCGAAAGGCGGAGTTCGGACGAGCGAGAGTCCATTGCAGCCAGGTCGAGAGATAGCGGCGGTTATTGAGCGCCAGGTCGCGCAGTCTCTTCTCCATCGAACGATACTGCCTGCCCTGCTCGTCCATCATATTCAGAGTGACGACTTCTTCGGCGTAATGAGGCAGAGCCAGTCCCAAATCCTTCAGCGACAGGAAGACCGTCGTATCGAGCAGACGGTTCACGATGGCGGGCGAGATGCCCGGCTGTTCCTTCGCCTGATTCTGGTAGCGGCGGTTGCCGGTGAAACCATCCTCGTCTCCATCATCGTCGGTGCGTTTACTTTTCCGGGTCGTTTCCAGCACGCCATATAATCTCGCCCAGCGTTTCTCATCGTTGAAGGCAAAGTCTCTCCGCACGCCGGCATTGAGGCGATGCAACAGCCAGAAAATGGAGGTCGAGCGCCCGCCGAAGAATGTGCCGGTCAGCGTCAGCGTGTATTTGGTTGCGCCGACAAGCTGGTGAAAGGCAATGCCCCGGTCGCTAGCCTTGGCTGCCATTTGATGAACTTCGTCAGTGATCAACAACTTGAATTCACCTTTGGCATGTTTGGCGATGTAATCCGCCAGCGCCCACCGCCGCCCAGTGAACTGAAACAATGGCGCGCCACAAATCCGCTTTCCCCAAACCGGGTTGCCATGCTCATCGCGCGTCAGTTGCCGGTGTTCATCCAGTTCATAGCCGGTGATTTCGGCTTGGCAGAAGCGGCGTTTATTCCCAAGTTCTTCAATGGTGGTTGCAGTAGTCACAAACCCGCCGGGTAGATCAATCTGGATCGGAGAGCCGCATGCAGGGCAGGCAAGGGCCTCAAATACACGACCATCCTCCTCATCCACAAACCTCTTGCGGATTACCGCGTGTTCCCAGCCCGCGCCATATTTTGCAGAGGTATGGGCGATGACCGCAACAGGCTTTTGCCCCAACCTCCCTTCTTCACGTAATTGCATGAATCTGCGCACGTCATTCACATCGCCAAGGTCATCCGCATTCCGTCCGATGCGACTTAACTCCATTGCCTTTGCGCCGGGAATGGTCTCCTCGATCTCGCGAATCCATTTGGGGACGAGATGGGGTGGGCAGAGGATGATGGCTGGGTAAGCACCCAGCAATTCCAAAACCGCCGCACCCACAACCGTCTTGCCAACGCCCATCTCGCCTTGTACATTCCCAACGCCATGCTTCTTGATCGCTCTGGCAACACCAGCAGCGATGTGACGTTGTGTCGGAAGCAGACCCGGCTTTTCCTGTCCGGGCAGCGACTTGCGCTTCGTGCCTAATGTGTCCAGTATGGCAATTTCTTCCGGTGTAGGATCGAAGTTATATAGCGGGTGATACGTCGAGAGGATGTGCGCGCCGATCTGGTCGCCGTACTTGTGCATGAACTTCGAGAGCGGCTCGACCTTGTCAATGAGCTCGATCCCGCTCTGGCGTAGGATGGCGACCGTGGAGACAAAGCGATCTCGAAAGACCTCCGATGTTGTGTTGCCCTTCTTATCCGTAGTCTCTTCGATCTTCTCTGTGACCTTCACCACCCGCCCCTTTACCAACATTGGCTTGCCGTCTTCATCAGTCAGGCTCAAGGTTCCCATCATGCCGGACGCCATCAGCATGGCAATGTGTCCCTTCTTCAATGGCATCACGGGTTGTTTGAACTCGCCCAACCCGCGCGCGGGGTTGAGCAGATCGAGCCATTCTTTGGAGGAATGAACGCCGCGTTTTTGCGTGGCGTCCACGATCTCCTCGGGCTGCCAGTCCAGGCGGGAGAAGCGGACCGGCTGACCGCTTGCGCTTTTGTCGGAGGCAGATAGAAGTTGGTACACCGGTTCGTCAGCTCCCACCAGCATCGGCGGTTCGACCTCCGCCCATGCCTGAACCTGTTGAACCTCCTCATTAGATGGCATCTTGAATTTCAACCGTTTCGCTGCCAGCACGATGACCTGATTGAACTCAGTCTCAGGGTAGCGATGGACGGTGATGTTTTCGTAATACCCAGCCAGGTGGGAAGCCACATCCAGATCGCGCAGGAGCGGGTGCGGCACGATGTAGATCAACGCGCCGCCGCGCATCAACTTGGGCGTGGTGGATTTCAGGAACTCCAGTTCCAATCGTTTCTGATCGCCGAGGCGGTCATGGCTATAAGGTGGGTTGAGGAACAAGAGGGTGATGGACTCGTTGGTCAGGTGACAGGATTGCCAGGGTGCGTTGAACAGGCGATCCATCTTCTCAGAGGCAAGGGCGGCGCGGGAGGGCGATAATTCCGCGCCCCAACTCTGGCAGTTCAAGGCTTTCGCCAGGATGGATGCCGCCATACCTTCGCCGGCACAGGGATCGAGCAAACAACCGCTTTCGGCGGATTTGAAGTACGTTGTGAGCAATTCGGCAACGCGGGTGGATGTGGGATACCAACCCATTTTCTCTATAGCGGGAGGACGCATATCAAATCTCCTTGTTGAAATGAAAATCCCCCATACCGTTTGGCATGGGGGATCGAGTTGAATTTGTTTCCTTACTTCACACGGCAGATCAACCGCCCGGCGATGTTCACAATACCCAGCGGCTCGCCTTTCTCCAAATGGACAAACTCCGGCATGCCGCGCGACCAGTCGGACTCGGAGTGGCGAAACTGGATGACCAGGAGACGATGCGTCTGGCGCAACTCCGCCCACAACTGCCAGACCTCGGCGCGTCCCTCGCAGGTGGCGAACTCGTAATGTTGCAAGGCAGCCTCCGCCATCGCCTGCTTCTTTGTTTTCACCGGCAATTTCACATCAATGAATGTCAGCAGGTATTGCCAGTCGGCTTTGCGCAATTGCGCCAACCAGTACGCCGGATGATCCTCAGAGACTTGCCAGTAGCGCGGGTCGAAGATTTGTTGAGGTGAAACGGTTTGGAACATGACATCCTCCTACACTTTCAGGACTTCCTGCTCGAGCAGGTTCTGCACCAGGTCCTGCCAGGGCTTGGTCAGGTCGAGCCGCACACCGCCGCGGCAATCGCCGCCTGTCTCCAACCGCTGGATGTATTCCGCCTCCAGCGCATGTTCCCACAAGGTCTTCGACCACGCGTCCGGGACGGGGAAAGCCAGCGCTTCCTGTAACCGCTTCAAGGCCAGCGCCTGCAATTCCGACTCAATATCTTCGTCTTGCTCAAAGACCAGAGCATAGACGGCGTCATCCTTTGCTTCCCATTTTCCAGGCAAAGCCTTGCGGCAAATGATGCCCGCGTGCAGGACGTTGAATTCCGCCAACGGCTGGGTCACCATCTTCACTTCGCCATCTGCCAGAACGGATGCGCCGCGCAGGGAACACCCGCCGCGTCCGCGGATCAGCGAAGCCCACAGGCTCTCCACGATGGTTTTGTGCGCGGCGATCCCGACGTAAACAAGCGTGCGCTGGTAGGGACGATCCGCCAGGAGGGCGAAACCGGTCACATCCGCGCGCGTGTGCGCGTTGCTCAGAACGGGAATCCGTCCGTCAGGATACAGATGGCGCACGGGAGAGGCCTCATCCACCGGCTCGATCCTCCACACATACACGCCCGCATTGACGCGCACCAGTTCGCGGTTGATCTCCCTCAGCAGTTCATGCGCGTTCAGGCTGACGTCAATGCTGGTGAAGGTGATCTCGATCTCCTCCACCTGGATTTTCACCGTGCGGGCGTTCATGTCTACCACCGCGCCGGCGGGCATCCATTCCTTGATGTTTTTCAACGCAGGCGGGAGATCAGCGCCGGGTTCCGGGGTGAACCACAACGCGCCATGAAAAGGCATATCGGCCGCAGGTTCGAACGTCCCATAGGGCGCGCGGTGCGTTTGCCTACCAAAATATTCCACATCCGGCATGTCGTTCAGGACGGAAAGCCAGAATTGCTCGTAGGGGGCGACCAGGATTTTGCCGTTTCGCGCGGCGTTCTCCTGCGCCTGTCTCAATTCCTCGATCCGTTCCTTGATATAGTCGTCTTCGTAGGGTTGGGTCCAGTGATACATACTTCACTCCTTTGCATGTATGGTCAGGATGTGGGTGCGTTGTCCTGGCTTTACCGCGTGCATGGCTTCTCCTTTTCCTCGATCTGCGCGCCTTCCTCCACCCGAATCACTTCCAGCCACGGCTCGACTTTGTCGGATTGCCGCGGCTCGCAGCCGATCAGGATCGGCGCACCGGGTTTTTCATCCGCCATAGACCTGGCAAGCGCGATAGCTTTCGGCAGGTTGCCCCGGATACAGTCCGGAAAGAGTCCGACCTGCTGGGCGACCGGGTTCCCCTGCCGCCAGACTTTGAAGACACCGATCACTTCGGTGTATTGATCAACAGGCAGTCGTTTCCAGTTCAGGCGATACTCCTGCAATTCAACCTCGAGGGTCGTCCAGGTGATGCCCAGTTCGGAGTCGAGATCCTCGAAGATGTTCTGCAACAATTCCAGGGCGTCCGCCCTGGTAATCGGTTTGCCGGCATTCATGGCGCATTCCAGCACGTCGTCCACCTGCCAGACGTGGGCGATCTTGTCCTCCCAGAACTGATACAGGACGTGAAGCGCGTCGTTGTTATCCACGCGGAGTTCCTTGGCGATGGCATCCGCCATTTCTTCGATCATGTAGTCGTACATGGATTTCTCCTTTAGAAACTGTTTCTTAAGTCTGAAACATCGTTCTTTTGTACACGGACTGCACGGAATCCACGGAAAAAAGACAACTTTTTAAAGCCCTTTTCCGTGAAAGTCAGTGAAATCCGTGACGTCCGTGTCCAAAAAAGAAGTTAAGAAACACTCTCTTAGAGATGTAAATGGGAATGGGTGAGACAATCGTCGCCGTTGAGCGAATAGCGGATGGCATACGCCTTGCGGATATAAGCCCGCGCGCCGCGCTCGAAGCGGAAGAGCGGTTCGTTTTCGTACAGGTATTTCACGGCAGTGCGGTGAAAGATCGTCCAGCCGACGGCGTGCGGCGCGCCGGGGTGACTACGCTCGATTTGCACCTGCGTTCGATTTCCCATTCTCAACATCTCGATGGCTTGCTCGAATGTGAGATGGATGGATGTTCCCCGGAGTACAGCCATGAACGGCAGGATGACCAGATCGGGTTTGGGTTTGTTCATTTCGCTCCTTGCAAACAAAAACTGCGGGACCGGTTTTGAACCGATCCCGCAGTCGGGTATGGTTGGATGGTTTGTTATTACCTTGAAGCGCGTTTCTTATTGCGGACCTGGTGCAAGGTTTCGAGCATAGACTCAAGAGACGCGCCCGCCGCGCTCCATTCGTTCGCCAGTCGGTCGGCGATTCTGGACAAGCGTGAACGCGCGCGGCTCACGACCATCACGCCATTTCCGAGGTCGTGGATGGTCAACCTCGTTCCCTGCTCGAAATGACCGCGATCCCGAAGTTCCTTGGGCAGGGTGATTCCGCCGTCATGCCGGATGCGCACTCGAAATACGGTTTTCATGTTCGTCTCCATCGCCCGATTGTACATCGAACTTCAGTCTCTGTCTCAGCGCACGCTTTTGTTCTGTAAACTGATGGGCCAAGTCCTCGCGCACGTTCATCTCATCCCAGCCTGCGCTGTGCGCCTTCTCCAATTCTGCGATGAACTCCGTAATATCGCGTTTGCATTTGTACTCATTCCAGTGTTCAGGATCGAAGGCGGGCTCTGTCGTGGCTTCCACCCGGCTGAACTCGTGCCAGGGATGGTCGTCCTCACACAAGGCGTCAAAGAATCGTTCCTCCATGTTCACCTGTTGGGCAATGAAGTATTTGCCGTCCTTCAGACATGCGCGGATTTGTCTCTCGACTTCATCGAGGGACATGCGGGTGTGATTGGTGAAAACCGCTTCACCGTGCTGCTTGTAGTTGCTGGCATCGCGGTACAGGTAGCAAAAGCGTATGTTGGGTTCAGCCGCGTCCGTCATCGCGCACCTGTCCTTTCTCCGCCCAGCCCTGCGCTTTGATATTCCGCGCCCACAGCGCCAGGAATGATGATACTTCCCTGTGGAAGCGTGTGTCCACAAGGATCTTGCCATCGCGTTCGATGAACTTCGAACGATACCCAAAATATGCCTGCGTGATGGCGGTCGGCGTCCAGGATGGATAATGCAATTCCACATCGGGGTCAGCGATCAAGTCGCCGTTCTGCTCGAAGTAGTGCGCGACGCTGATCAGTTCGCCGTGCCGCTCGATCACGAGGGGTTGGTAAGGTGGCATGTCGAAGCGGACGTGAAAATCTTCCCGGGTCTGAAAGGCGTCGAGCAGATGGCAGGACTTCAACAGATGTTCAATGGTTTCTTGAAAGAGTTTGGTCATGGTTGGTTCTCCAAAAAGCTCGGAGAGCGACGATGTCGCCCTCCGATGGGATTTTGATCTATTCGCTCCAGCCGCTAATACTGTCTTCGAACGCGGCTTCGAGCCAGCTGTCGTCGCCGAGGCTGGAGGCGTTTTCATACTGTTCCACCAGCGGACCTTCATCGGGTTCGGTATCCGCATCCTGGTATTCGTAATCCGGACGCAGAGGCACGTCGGCAGGGAACTCGCCGGCCCGCCAGATTTCCAGCGTCCGCGCGACCTCATAGCCGGGCTTGCAAAACTCCTGCGGGTCCAATTCAGGCGAGACGATCACCACGTATTCATCGCTGGCGGAAATGTAGTGAGCGAGAATATATGGACCGAGTTCAGAAAGCGCCGCCTGCTCATACTCGAATGGCAGCAGCGGAACTCCCGCCTCGGCGAACAGCCAGGTCACTTTTTCCTTGAGCCACTCGATGTCCGCGTCGCGGTTGAAGATCGTGCGGCGGTGATCGTTCAACGAGAGGTTCATGGAATGGGTGTATTCGTTCGGCTTCTGGTCTGCAAGCGCGTATGCCGTTGTTTCAATTTCGAGAGCCACGATTTTGTCATCCTCCCATTTCCAGTGCACGCTGCCCACGTATTCGCAAGGCTTGGAAAACGCGCCGGAGTTCATCGTGATGCCGCTCCACCCTTGCGGGCGGTCCTGAGGCGTACACCACACCTGGAAGCCGCCGTTCCCAGCCTCGAAGATCGCGGCTGAATCGGGGTTGGTGGCGATATCGAGTTTGCGCGCCAGGTCGAGCACAGGTTTCATATGTTGGTGTTCAGAGTAATGGGACATGGATTTGCTCCTATTGTTTTTTGTTGAAGATCAGGATCATCCGCCGCGCGGGCCGCTGTATTCGTCCTGCTCGTGGAACTGTTTCTCGCCGCCGGACCAGCGGGCGTGACCGCAGAACCCGATCCCGCCCTCGTAGTATTTCAGGTCGAACTCGTGGTCCGGAAACATGGACGCCAGTTTTTCGATGACGGGTATGGGCGGGCTCCAGGCGGTGTCAAATTCCAGGAATGCCCGGATGGGCGGATCGTCCGGCAAGGGCGCGCCGCATTGTGCGCAGGTCAGGACGGTCATGCCTTCGATCTTGTGACTCGTTTTGCAGTGCGAGCAGGCGACGGTCTTGCGGGACGAATCCCGCGACGTGTCTTCGCGGGTTGTGAGATGGACGCGCGTTGCGTTCCATTTCGTCATCCAATTCTCACAGCACCACTCATAACCGCCGGAGTTATAGCCATCCTTGATCCAGGGCGTGCCGGGCTCAACGCCGTATTCCACAGCCAGGACTTCCAATTTTTGTTGGCGATCCGGGTCATCCTTTGCGATGGCATGCAGTTTCTCCTGATACTCCTGTGCGCGGCGGTCCATGTCGCGGTAGACCTGCGGGTAGGGAATGATCCGGTTGAAATCCAGGACGCGGGCATCCTCGTCTTCGTGCGACGCAGAGCGGATGGCCTCCAAAACTTTCTGCACATCGGGACCGGTGATGGTCAGTTCGTTTTCAGTCCAATTTGGCATGAGATTGCTCCTTGTGTTTGAAAAAATTCCTGCCGGGATTGAACCGGCAGGTTGAGTTGTGGGGAATATTCGGCTTGATCCTGCGCGTCGCACTCCAGCGCGATCGCCAATTCCTCGTCGGTCATGCTTTCCTCGACGATTGTCTGTTCCATGCGCGGGTCTGCGCGCGCCAGGCGTTCGGCGTCGTCTGCCGTGCGGATGTGCGGGTTGTTCCGTCCATAGCGGGCAAAGTAACTCGCGCCAACCTTGCTCTTGAACGGACCGATCACTGCCGTGTACAGATGACCATGTGACTCCTGGGTTGGGATGGTGACGGAGCGGAACAGGACAAGATCGTCCGGTCCGCGCCTGCCGAGATAGAAAGCCATGTTGCCTCCTAGAAATCCTGCGACAGGCCGAGCAGTACAAGCTGGTTTTGCTCTTCGACCCGCAATCGCAGGCTGGTCTCCGTCAACTTTCCGCTGCGCGAGTCTTCGCGCAGAAAGTCGAAGGTGAATGTGATGGATTGGCGTTGGTCCAGCGACAGATAGTGATGCGCGAGCCACAGGGCATCGTAGAGGCGCTGGTCATACTCCGCATCGTCCTCCATTTGCAGGGGCGCAAGGGCATCGCTCAAGGACACGCTCACCTCGACCGGAAGTGTGAAACCCGTCCCTCTCGCAATATCGCTCACATCCACCCGGCTTGTGTTCCTGACGACTGGCTTGGGCTGGAACGGCGGTTTGGGAGTGAAGTCGAGCATCAGTTGCATCGGCATGGATCCTCCTACGTGAAGCCCATCCCGCGTTCCTTGAGGCTGACCCACCTGCCCTGGCCGATCACCAGGTGGTCGAGCACTTCGATGTCCAGCAACTTGCCTGCCTGCACGATGGCGCGCGTCACAGCGACATCATCGGGCGAAGGAGTCGGATCCCCCGATGGGTGATTATGTACAACCACCAAGGCGGATGCCATTCGCCCCACGGCTGCCTGAAAGATTTCGCCCACGCGCACCTGTGAGGAATTCACCGACCCTTGATAGACCTCCACGATTTCCAGCACGCGATTGCGCCGGTCCAGAAGCAATGTGCGCAGGTGCTCCTGTTCCAGAAGGCTCATGTCGTGTTGAACGAGCGCGGCGGCGTCTGCGGGAGAATTGATCGTGGGGCGTTCTTCATTGGGAAGGTTGAGCCGCAAGCCCAGATTGAGCGCGGCTTTGATCCGAACCGCGGTCGCCTGGCTGATGCCCTTGACCTTCGCCAGTTCCATCGGGTGCGCCTGATACAAACGGCGGATGTCTCCCTCGAAACGCGCCAGCAGAGCCTGCGCGATCTCGATCTGTCTTTGCCCGCCAATCACCGCCGCCATGAGTTCCGTGAGATTGCAGGCGGTTGCGTTTTGCGCGACGCGATAGGCGGGCTGCTCGCGCAGGGGCATGGTCTTCAGTTTGGGTTGTTCGTAATGGGTGGGTGTGTGAAGGAGTAACAGATTGTTGGTAGTAGTCATGGGTCTCCCTGGGAAAACAAAGGCGGCGTGACGCCCCGCTACGCGGGACGCCACGCCGTCTCGAAACGATTTGCTTTCGGTGGTTATGACATTGCTATTTCAGGCAGGCGGATCGCGATGGCTTCATCCTCCGGGAAGGGATCCTTGTTCCCCTCCACCATCATTGGCATGATGACCGCCGTGAAACTGCCCGCCTCGGTCAGGATGGGTTTCTGCCCGCCGCTGATCCGGATGGCCAGTTCGCCCTTGCAGGCTTCCGCCGCGCGTTTCAGGAAAACGGCGGACAGCCAGATGCTGGTGTCTTCACCGCTGGCGCTTCCCTCCAGGATGTTGCGCGCCTGTCCGGTCTCGGTTTCCGCAGAGGCGATCTTCGCCGCGCCGTTCACGGCCTTGATGAACGTGCTTTGCGTGCCCATCGCGTTCACCATGCGGATGGACTGCATCAGGCTGTTCTGTTGCACCTGAAGGTGAGCGATTGTATTGTTTCTCGCCTCTTCGATCAGGGTCGTGATCTGCGCGGAGGGAAAGTTCTCCGCGGAGGTGACGGTCGCCAGAGTCAGGTCTTTGGATCTCTCTGCATTCGTGATCTGGAAGATGTAGCGATTGGGTCCTGAAGTTCCCAGGCGAATCTTGTCGCGGTCATCCACCAGCGTGGACAGCACGCGGGCAAAACTCAGGGGCAGGGAAACCGAGGTGGGTTCTGCTGGTCCCTCGATGCTTTCGCGCACGTAACCGGCGGAGTATCCATCGGCTGTCTGTGCGATCACGGATTCCTGATCCAACATCAGATGCAGTACCTGTAAGACTGCACGCGCATCATCCGTGGAGGCAAAGGCCAGGACGCGTGCCAGACTGCGGAAAGTGACTCCCGAGAGCGCTGCAATCGCCTGTATGCTTTCCTCGCCGATGACGGGAAGCGGCTCGTCCACGATGCGCAGGGTGGTTTTTGTGGAGGCGCCTTGCAGGATGAGCGAGTTCTGTTCCACGGACAAGCAGATTTCGCCCGCGAGGGTCTCCACCACGGCTTTCAAAGTCATGGCATCCACACACACCGACAGGTCTTCGTTGCAGTCCACGTTCACCGCGGCGCACGCGGCGGTCTCGCCGTTGAAACAGGACAGGCGCATGACGCCGTTTGTGGCGGCGTCGAGCCTCACGAGTGAAAAGGCGGCCATCAGGGAACTCTTCAGGCTGGCACGCGTCACAGCGTTCAGCGCGGCGTGCAAGGTATCTTGTTGAATGGTGATCATTATGTTGTCTCCTGGGTTTGAAACGGGAGTCCGGATGGACTCCCGTTTGCGTGATTGGTGTCTAGAATGGAATTTCGTCTTCGGACGGACCTTGCACATCGCTGGATTCGGAGCCTGATTCGGAACCGCTGTTCTTGTTATCCAGGAAGTGAATTTCAAGAATCTTCAGTTCATAATCGGCTTGCACTGTGCCGTCCTGACGCGTCCATAACCTCGGGCGACCTGTGTTTTTATCCGGTGTGAGCCTGCCCTCGATCAGCACTTTGCTGCCCTTACGCAAGTACTGGTTGCAGACCTCCGCCTGCTTCCCCCAGGCCGCGCAGCGAAACCAGGTGGTGGTCTTGATGACTTCACCCTTGTCGTTGGTGTACTGGTCGTTGTTGGCAACATTGAAGGACGTCACGGGCGTGCCGGAGGGCGTATAGCGCATTTCCGGGTCGGTTCCAAGATGACCGACGAATGTGGTTTTGTTGTATTGCTTGGACATTGTTTTCTCCTTGTTGAATTTGGTTTAGCGGCAGATGTCGCGCAGGCGTTTGTCCACATCGTACTGGCCGGAGGCGATGTAGCGGATCATGGCGATCATGAACCAGACCGCCCAGCCCAGGAAGAGGGCTGCGATCAGAAGGACGATAAGAGTGAACGTTGACATGATTGGTTCTCCTTGGGGAAATGAAATCGGGGAGCGATTTGCGATCGCTCCCCGATACAGGGAATGGGATGGATTAGATGGCGGACGGCCACCATCCGCTCAGGATGGCTTCGTCCGGGTCGAGCCGGTCGGGCGGTTTGATTGTGCGCACCTTCGCGCCGCCGCCTCGGATGGACGCCGATACAGTGTGCGCCCATTCGACGCCCGCCTTGTCGGGGTCGCGCAACAACACGTATTCGTATTCGCTGTGTTCGCTGAACCACCGGTGCATTTTTGCAGACGGACTGGCGCCGTTGGTGTACACCGCGACCGTGTCGGCATCGCGTCCGAGTTGGTGCAGTTTCTGCGCCGTGATGAGCATGTCGAACAGCCCTTCCAGCACAACCAGCGTGCGCGTGGAGGGAACGATGCGCCAGCTGCCAAGCGGCTGGATGCGGTTGCCCCAGGTCTTGTGATTCTTCTCCGGCTGGAAGGTGCGCGCGCCTTTGGGCAGTTGCTCTTCAGGGATGTAACGAACGTTCATCACTGTGGGGCGTGTCGGCGGATCGGCGTACACCACGCCGCCCGCCCACAACCAGGTCCCGTCACGGCGCACCATCATGGACTGTTTTGCGGCTTCGATGATTCCCCGATGGACTAGTGGAACGGGAATACCATAGCCAAGTCCATACACCAGCGCTGTGTACGGAAGCACGCCGCGTTGGGAGAGATAAGCCCATGCGGGTGAACGCTGGACATACGAACGCGCTTCCGACATGGCTTCATCCAGCATTTGCACCTGTGTCGGCGGCTTGGGAGGGCGTGTCGGCTGTATTGCCGATACAGGCGGTTTCCAGGCCTGCCCGAGTTTGATTCGCAAGGCATTCAGCGAACCACCCGTGGCGCCACAGCGCAGGCACTTCCAGTATCCCTTTACCAGATGGACGCCAAAGTTGGGATGACCGCCTTGCCCTTCACGGCTTGCATCGTTATGGAAGGGGCACCAGAAGATGGCCCAGTCGCGGTGGCGTTCCACTCGAACCGCCTGACCCAGGATTTCTTCGGCGGCGGATAAGATATCTTCCATGTCCTTTCCTTCGACCTCCTCTTGATTGGAGTTTTCGTATGTGCACTATCCTCCCAGGCAATGGGCGAGGGCAGCCATGACGGCCGATAACCAGTGATGAGGCTGGCTCGCGGCGATGGCGACCAGGATGAGTAATAGTGCGAGGGTTCTCATGATCTGTCTCCTTGTTTGAAATGATTAAATCTTTCCAACCGGAGAGCATGATCACGCATCCTCGCGGACCGGCGTGTCGGGTTCGCTTCATCGGATTTCGACGCTTGCCCAGTCGGGCGCAGTCGTGTACACCGCCGCGTCCTCGCGCAGCAGTGTAACGGTGGCGGAATACAGGTAGTCGCCCTGCTGTCGTCCGGAAGGGGCGGCGACGTTGAGCAACCGGCCGTCCACGAGCACTTTGCGCTGCGCGGCGTTCAGGCGAAAGGGCGCGGAAATCTTGACAGTCTTGCTGGTTGTGGTATTATCGGAACACATGTTCTATGTCCTTTGAGATCGTTCGGTTGCAGCCGGGCGATCTCACTTTTTATCGGGCCTTTCACCCCGATGAGTCCTCGCTGGGAAACGAAAACGGGCGCCGCCTGGAAAAATCCAGGACAGCGCCCGTTTTTGCTTGCTTGATGGGGATATTCAGTTGTCGTGTTGGTGAGGTGAACCTCCTTTGAAGAGAAGGAACGGTTTATTCCGCGCGTTTATCGCCGATACAGTCCGCCAAACTCGAACTGTGTCGGGAATCGTCACGAGCATTTTGAGTAGAGGTCAAACTACTTGTTGTTGAAGCACTCATGTTCCTGCTTCCCATCGGTTTATGATTTGTTCTGGCGATTCAGGCAGTTGGATCCAGCATGCTCGTTACTTGTTGACTTTGGTGGAGAGATGAAGTTGTTTTGGTTCTTGAATTCGTGAATATGGTTTCCTTTCGTGTGCAGGTAGCTGGGGTTGTGAGACAGCGGTAGAAGCCCGGCGTTTGCCAGGCTTCTTGGGGAGAGGGGATGGATTGTGGGAAGTAGGAACAGTGCGGATTATATGGATGTGCGGGAATCTGTCAAAGCACGTAGGCGGCAGAATCGATTTTCTGGCGCGTTTTCACGCCCCTCTTACCTACGGGTGGATCTACAGTATGTCGTGAACCCTTCCAGAGGATGTAGCGTTATTTCCTGACCTATTCGCTTGATCATTTTGATTTAGCGCGAATTACACTCAGACGGCAGGCAAAATTCAGGTGGGGCAAACAGGGAATAGTTTCCATTCTTGTACCGGAATTTCTTCATGAGGCTGTTTGATTATGTGGGTTGTCCGCCTATGGATTTCATGCCTAAATCCATCAGCGCAAGACTGCCAACTCTCCTCTCGATACTGTAGCGACACGCGCCGCATACGCTGCGAAGCGGTTTCGTATTATTCGCCGTGCAGGTGAGACGTGGTTTTGTAACCACTTGTACCTCCTCTAAAAAACTCGAAAGGAATATTGATCGAAAGGATGAGCAACATGAAAATTCTTGTCTGGCTATTCGCGCCCCTGCTTTTATTACTCGGATTGAATTACCAGCAACTGTATTCTGCGTGGACGATCTGGAGTGAAACGAGGCGGCTCACGGACCTGTCGGCAAATGCCTCGCTGGAATTCCAAAACCCGGAACCGATCGAGGACGAATTTGCAGAAGGGTTGTCTCCGCGCTTTTGGGAGTTCTCCATCATCAACGGCGGTGGGCAGGTTTCGCAAGATCGCGCCTGGCATTCCGCTTCCATGACATTCGATCATAGACTCACTATCCAGCACTTTCCCGATCCGGATTTCCAAGAGGAAAACTCCAATCCGATGCAGAAACCGGCCGCGGGGCAATACAACAATGTCACCCTCATCGGCGGAAGAGGCTTTCGCCCGACGCCTTCGAGCGATGTGGTGTTGAAGTTCTCCTCCAAAGTCAGTGAGAATTTCTACGGAACTGCCGGCGTGATCTTCCAGCCGCATGGGACGCTCCAGGAAGACGGGATGTTCGCAAAGCCATTCGACATGTTCGGTTTTGCGGTCGCCGGGCAGGAGTCGTCCATCCAGGGCGTCAATGGCGCGCTGTGTTATCTCGCTCTGAATTGGATGCCCGTGGAAGTCGCTTCTCTCGACGTGGACGCGCACGCCTTGCATGAATACGAGATTCGCTTGCGCTGGATCAGCCCGACGGAGTGGATGGGTATCGTGAAGGTTGATGGAAACATCAATTGCCAGATGTCCATGCCCGCGTTTGGACCGGTGGAAGTCCACGTGTGGAGCGACAACTCATGGGTCGTTCACAAAACCCGCCGCTGGTTGGAGATTGGTCCAACGATGGAGTTGAAATACCAGAATGAAGGGGAGAAACAGTTTTTCATCAAAAATATCCAGATCATCGCTGAAGAAAGATAAGACAGCCGATACACCAAACGACAAAGACGCCACACCCACCGACACGCTTTTGTATCATGCGCCGCATGAGCGAGACGTACCAATCCAAACGGGAACGCTGGCAGCGGATGCTGGAGTCATTGCCTGAGGGTCTCCGCGGACACGTTTCCCTGCGCAACGTCGAAGCCGTTTCAGCCTTGACGCCGCAGGCGCAGGAGCGGCTGGAGGAGGCAATCCAAGCCGGACTCAAACGCATCCCGCGCGCATTGGAGCAATTGCGAACCAACCCAAACACTTCTGTTGCTGATCTACTAATCCCGCCAACTCAATTTGTCGCAGAACCTCCACAGCCAGAACCAGAATTTCCGGGACATATCCAAAAGCAATTGGCAGATTTGATCCAGGCATGTTTTCCAGACATGCCGCGCATTTCGGCGGAGGCTCTTGCAAATTCCGATGTGATGGATGTGGCTCGTAACGTTGCTCAAGCGCATGACCGATTGTTCAAGTCCAATCATGTACGAACCGATTTTGTGATGATGGTCCTGCACAGTCTCATGCGCCAAACGCTGGAACGTCTCGAAGAAGTGATCGAAGCAACCCCTGCCCTGCGGCATAATTTCAACCAGAGCCAACTGCCCTGGAAATCCAATGATAGGAGAAACACTAATGCTTAAACGAATCGCCTCGACCGGCCTCAACGTTGTCGTGCTCGGTGTGTCGGTCGCCGTCTTTCTGGTGGCATTCATCGCCCTGAATGCGCTGGGCGCGGCGCAAAGACCGCCCACGATTTCGGTTTTATCCGCCACGCGCGATCTCAACATCGGCGATGTCATCACTCCAAACGATCTCGCCGTCAAGACAGTCTTTCAGGATGACAGCGCTACCCTGTATATCCCTGGTGAGGAGGTCACAGCAGTCGTCGGCGGCGTGGCGGCGCAACCCATTTTCAGCGGTCAACCCATTTTTCGGTCTGCCATTCTCGCGCAGGCTGCGGAGGGGACGCGCCTTTCCGCCGTGCTCGCGCAGTATCCCGGATACAGTCTCTTCCCTCTGCCATTGGACGCAATGAACCTTATCGCGCCCGACGCAGAGGCGTTCCTGCCAGGCGATCTGATCGGCGTGACGGTCGTGATCACCAGCCGACCGCAACAGATGACGACTCCAACCGCCATGCCTGAGATCATCCTTCAACCCGGCTATGGAATCGAGCCAACCGCGACGCCTGCCCTGCAGGAGGTCGAACAGGCAGAAGCATTGAGCCGCGCCCTGCCGCCGCTGGCGAAGGATTTGTTCCCGATGGGCGTGCGCGTGATCGCCGTTCAGGGGTTGCCGCCTCAAACCGACTCGACCGATTCAAGCAATTCCGATTCTGCCTTCGCGACCTTCGACCAGCCGCAAATGCTGATCCTGCTCATCCCGAATGAAAGCCGCGAAGTATTGTCGCTCGCCTTGCAACAGGGAGATCGCCTGGTTGTCTCATTGATGGCGCGCGGGGATGAAACTCCGACTGCCGGTTTCACCTACTGGGACTTCGAGGACCTGTTCAAGTCGGATCGGGAAGAAGTGTTGGGAGGAGGACGGTAATGCAGGTCCTATTACTTGGCGCGGGAACCGTGACCTCGCGCCTGAACATGCAACTTGCAGAGCAGGGTCATTCGGTCATTGCGCAGATCGCTGCCTTTACGCCGCAGCACATTGATTTATTTGACTTTCGTGCTTTGATCGTGGTTTCGCCTGAATCATCCGTCTCGCCCGAGAGTCTGGTCAAGGCGGCGGAACGTGGCAAGTTGATCTTCGTCATCGCCGGTGTGGGCGATGGCATGTCGTCCTGGGCAAATGGTGTGGGCGTGCCGGCCTTGGCGTACCCGCCCTCGGATGTGGACATCAATAAACTGTATGAAGAATTGCGTCGTGCCGATGCCGGAAATCTGGCGGCGGACGATCAATATCGCCGTGCGGTGCTGGGCAGCGATATGTCGGCTCGCATTCAATCCGGGATGGCGGTACGAAAGATTGCCATCACTTCCCCGAAAGGTGGTACGGGTAAGACGACAGTGGCAGTTAATCTTGCTGTGGCGCTGGCTTTGTCGGGCATCACCACATATCTTGTGGACGCAGACGGCAATGCCGGCGCATTGCAATATCACATGCGGATGGAGCGCGTCAACACGACCATGATCGGTTTGCTCCGGCGCGAGATCGCGAAAGCCAATAAAGGCGTGATGAGCAATGTGGCTTCGGGAGCGGCCTATCTCAATGCCTTTACTCCGTTAGAAAATTTACCGACCCTGCGTGTCTTGCCGGGTCTCATCACTGATGATCTCGGCGATGAAGTCCTGCAACAGGAAGCGAAGGTTGCGGAAGTAATACAAGGTTTGTATGAAGCGGGGGTTGCGGCGGGAGGTGTGGTCATCATGGATGTGGGAATCAATCCTGCCCACGTGGTCCACCGCGCCGCGCTAAAAGCCGCTGAAGGTATTGCGATCGTCATCAAACCTGAAATTCCCGATCTGGCAGAAACCCGCCGCTGGATCGCAAGGATGATCAACTCCCTGGCAAGCGTAGTCGGCAAGGGCAGCGCGCATGAGTTCGTGGGGAGTCGCGTGAAGCTTTGCTACAACCAGGTGGTGGGCGACGGCTTCAAGGCGGCGCACAAGATGTTGCAACAAGCCTTGAGTGAAGACAAGATCGAACTGGCGCTCATCCCCAACGGCATCCTACCCATCGTGGATCCGCGTCTTGCGGCGCAGGCGGTGAACTCGGACCGCCGCGATGATATCCTGATCTGGAGATACAAGAAAGAAAAACTGGAAGAACTCGGTCCCTTCGCAGATTCGCTTCTGGGTTTTGCCGCGCATTTTGTCCCTGCCGTGCGGGAAGGCGCGTCGCGCGTTGGACTGTTGCCGAATCCCAATAAAAAACGCGGCTGGTTCGGAAAGGGATAGAAGACGATGTTCGATATTGCTGGCAAGACACTTAAACCTGTGACCGAAGCGCGCTCCGCGGATGAAATGGAACGCTGGTGGAATATTCTCGCGGAAGAGGGGCGTGCAAAGAAAGCCATTGAGTCCCTGCAACGCAGTATGACTTCGACCGAAATCGAAGCCCTGGCGCGCCAGGTCTTTGAAGAAGTGAGCGCGCGGGCGGTTGATGCGGGTGTGACATTACCGCCAGAATACATCCTGCGTTTGATCGGCGATCTCTCCGGCATGGGTCCCCTGCTCGAACTCATCGCCCGATCCGACATCGAAGACATCGCCATCAACCTGGGGCACATCTACGTGTACACTACATCAAACGGCTGGGAACACGTCGGCTCAGCTCCTGATGGGATTGGCGATGCTTTGCGCGTCATGATTGACCGCGCCGGCCAGCGCGCGCCGACGCCCGATTATCCGATTGCTGACGCCATGTTGCAGGTCATGGTTCCGCTCGCAGATGGAACGGTGAGACGAAAAGGCGTGCGCATCAATTACATCATGCCGCCGGCTTCGCCCTACGGAGATACGATCACCCTCCGTATCTCGAATTACCGCACGGAATCCGATCTCACGCAGGGGAGTTTGGCTATGCTTTGTCAGAACAGACTCCCCCCTGTTCCGCGACCCAAATTCGACCCGAAGGACTTCCCGCGCGGCAATGGCATTCTCACGCCCGAAGCCGCCAATTACCTGTTGAGCGTGATGGTGCATGGCGGCACGCTGGTCATCGCCGGCACGACGGGTTCGGGTAAGACGTTTGTTGGACAACGAATTTTGCAGGAAATGTTAGACTACTATCCACGCGGCGCTATCCGTTTGTTCATCGTGGAGGATAGCAATGAAATCATCCTCAACGGCTGGAATGGAGATGGCAAGTCCAACACCGGCAACATCATGTACACCGTGACGCGCCCTGAGATTCGCGGCGGACCGCCGCCCGTGACGATGTATGACTTAATCCGTTCCGCCCTGCGTTCGCGCCCGCATGGAGTGGTGATCGGCGAAGCGCGCGGCGCGGAAGCCTGGGAATTGATTCGCGCGGCGGCTACGGGACACGGGCATAGTGCCTTCACGATCCATGCCACCAGCGCCGAGCACGTCTGGCCGCGTTTCCTGCAAGTGGTACAGGCGCATCCCGACGCGGCGCGCATGTCCGAAGTGCAAATCGCCCAATCCTTTGCGGAAGCGGTGACCGCGGCGGTGTATATCGAACGCAACCCGCATCATGGACAGATCGTGCGCGAGATCGTGGAAGTCTCTACTATTGTGGAACGCACAGCGGCGCGCCCGTCGTTCTCGCCTCTATTTCGCTATGAACCGGGAAAAGGGTTGATTCCCACCGGCAATCGTCCCATGCGCCCGGGCTTTCGCGCGACGGATTTGAACATTCCCGAATCCATCTTCAGGGGAGTAATGTAATGGCAGAGCAGACTGTTGGCTCCACCCGCACGTTTGTCTTGGCAAAGGGCTTCACCAAAGTCGGCGCACATGCCGCGTTGATCGGTGGGGATGATACGCGCCGATTGTTCGCTGAGTTGTACGCTGACCCGGATCGTCCCGAAGTGCGGCCGCAGGAGGCGTATCAGGCGATTCTTTCTTCGATGCAGCCGGGCTGGACACTGCGGCTGTTGCAATTGTTCTGGCCCGATCCGGAACCAAGGCTGCGGTTTCAGGGAGAGATGCAAAAATGGAGCGCGTCAAACACGGAAGGGATGGGCATTTTGCATCAAGGCCTGTTACTTGCTATACAGGAGTATCCATTACCGTTTGTACGCCGCACGATGTTGGAGTTTGTCTTACACGGCGATGAGGGAATCGCCTGGTGGGAGGGGCTGAGTGGATTATGTACTGGCTTTGGGCTACGGGTGAATTATCTTCGCCAAAACGAAATTGAAATCTTAACACACTGGATACTTAATCCTTGCCTGGAATATAGTTAAAAAGCTACCATAACCCGGATCTTTTTTTCGAAAGTATCAGCCTAGCAGCTCACCAAAATGTAGATGACCTCGTGCACCTAATTGGTTTATTAACTTCGATGCTGCTCTTCTTGCAGAATCGTCAGGGCTTGCTAATGCTGTTTGAAGAACTATTTTTGCATCGTCACGATAGACATGAATTCCCCAACCCTTTTCATCCCCCTCTATCAATGCTCCAAGAATTGATACAGCTTTAAGCGGAAATTCCTGGGCAAGGCTGGAAAGTCGTTTCACAACTAAGGATTTGTCCAAAAATAACTTGAACACTTTGTGTATGTGATAAGCTTGCCCTGAGCACAAGGACAAACACAATGTCAAAGAAATCGAAACGAAGGCTTCATAACTGCACCTGTGAGGCCTGTCAGCGACATCCATACAGCAAGATTGCCAAAGAGCACAAGGCGATCAATCGGGTCATGCTGGGCTTGGATGAACGGAATAGGCGACGCTTCATTGGTGTGCTGGTCAGTCAACGAGACAATGTCTCACAATTATCGCAGATCACCGGTTTGAGCCGAACCACGATTTATCGTGGGCAACAGGAAGTTGAGCATCCCAAGCGAAATCCGGCTTCTGGTACTCGCCGTCGGGGAGGCGGGCGGTTGGCAGTTGAAAAAAACAACCGGGTCTTTTGAACACCTTGGATGAGATGTTGCAGGATGCAACTGCCGGTGATCCGATCAGTGGATTGAAGTGGACCCGCAAGACCACTCGCAACTTGGCGAAAGAACTGAAGCGCAAAGGGTTTCAAGTTGGACACAGCACGATTCCGCGGTTGGTGAGAACATTGAGGTACACACTGCGCAGCAACCAAAAACGTCTCAGTCGCAAACAGGACGAAAGACGAGATGAGCAAATGCGTCATCTGACCCGCATGCGAAGACGGTTTCTCAAGCGAAAATTGCCTGTTTTGAGCGTGGACTGCAAGAAAAAGGAACTGATCGGGCAATTTCGCAACCCCGGACGCACCTGGCGACAGCAACCCTTACCAGTCTTGGAGACAGATTTTCCCAACGACGCTAGAGGCAAGGCTGTTCCATACGGGATCTATGATGTTCAATACAACGAAGGCTATATGGTCGTTGGTGTCTCGCATGAAACCGCAGAATTTGCCATGACGGCAATCCAACGTTGGTGACTGGAAATTGGACAGGTTCGTTATCCCGGATGTCTTCATCTCCTCCTGCAGGCTGACGCGGGCGGTGCCAATGCCTGTGACAGTTGGCTTTGGAAGGCCGCTTTACAGACCTTGGCGGATCGGTTTGGTATCACCATTACGGTCAACCATTATCCGACTGGCGCTTCCAAATGGAATTTGATCGAGCATCGTATGTTTTGCTTCATCAGCCAGAACTGGGCTGGACAACCCTTGGACAGTTATGAAACGATGTTAAAGTTCATTCGCACCAGTACAACACAGACCGGCTTTCGTTGTCAGGCACATTTCGACCGGCGAACATACCTGTCCAAGCAAAAACTGCCGCCCAGCGAAAAGGCCAGTCTCAATCTACACTACTATCGGCTTTTTCCAGAATGGAACTACACGATTAAACCGCATGGTGCATGACACTGTTCAACTTAGTTTTGGACAAAGACTAAGTGCCCAGCTTCCACCTCGCCAAACAATTTCAAGACTTCAGCAAGGTTTTCAAACGCCCATTCGCTGTCGAACGCTCCAGAAGCAAACCACCAACCAAAAGCCTTGACCTCATCTGAGAAAGTTTCTTTTGCTTCGCTCTCCTTTGCCTGTTTCAGCCTTTCTTGAAACAGCAATTTGAACCTGTCAACGATTTCGCTGGGTAATTCGTCCGTAGTATTGTAAAGAATCCTTCCAATGAAATCAAATGCATGACCCCGCAACTCCTTCCAGGCCTTTTTCCAGAAGCTTCGGAGCTCGGGCGATTCTATGTTTATTATTCCTCGCCAGTAATACACCATTAAATGTTCGGCTAGTTTCTCATTTGCATTACCTGCCCATGATGCCAGGACGTTAATGCGGTCTAATCTATCAATAGCAGTCTGATAAACATCCTGGAGCATCTTCCAGTAATTGTCAGTGGGCCGATTGAACTGAACAAAAGCGTCCCAAGCGGCCCTCCAATATTTATGTAAACTTTTGTCGAGAACAAAAACGATATCCTTGATTGAGTCCGCCCAATCCTGGCTCAAATACATCAATGCCCCAAATCTCCAGCCGTAAACAGATCGGATCGCCAGTGCAGGTTCCTGGGCAATATCCAGATGCTTTTGGAGTAGGTCAATTGCTCTCTGAAGACAACGTGAGGCGTCTTCCTCTCGGGGATCTTGGAGAGTTAGGTGATGATTACACCATACTGCAAAGGCAATCAACGCATGAAATGCGGCGCCTCTAGTTGTATTTAGTGAAAGCGTTGCAGGATCCATGTTTGAACCGCCATACTGCTCTTCGTAGGAAGGGGAAGGTTCTGGATCCGCCGTCAAGCCCTCCAGAATTCCCCAGATTCTATCTCTATGCTTGAACGGAAGAATTTCTTTATCCAACTTCTCTAAGCATGCCTCTAGGAGGTAAGCGATCTCTTTTCGCGTCCAACCCCAATTTGGATCACGATCGCCGAGATCCTCCGAACTGCGCCCTAGGATTTCCCTAGGCTGTTTCATTACCCACTCAAATAGGTCAAGAACAGGGACCCAGTCAAAAGGTTGTGACCCACGGAAGGCTTCCCGTAGTCCCGAAATCAAGCCTCGAACATAAGTTGCGTCCAAGCCAACAAATTCTTCGATCTTATTTACATATTTGCTCGGATTTTTAGATACTGCTTCTACTAGCATCCGGCTAATACCCCCTGGTGATTCCATCGAAAAGCCCTCTGGTTGGTTCCATTCTTTGAGGAATTTCGACAATTCTTCGATCGGCATGTTTTCGATCTCTTCTGCACTGAGCGGACTTCGCGGCCCCCATTGAACACCGGATGACCACGATAGTAAATCAGGATGCTCGGGTTCCGAGTGCTTATTCATAAGTACTGCCCAAGTCTGCTTCCAGGGTTCAGGCAATACATCCTTAAGAACAGTCAACCGACGTAATTGCCAATACTCTTTTTGAGTCGTGAGGTCTTCTTCAGATGGTGGTTGACCTTTTTCTCTCGTTTCCCGTTCGGCATAATATGTAAGATCTGGCCCGCGCCCAATCCAGCCAAGGATCTCATTTCGCTGCCCATCTTCCAGATCCCCGAAATAGCTTTGAGCCAGGTGAATGTATTCGTGATATACGTTATGATCATTAAACAATTCATAGTCAGTTAGCTTGGAGACCACCAATGCCATATCGGTTTTACCGAATTTATCGATCAAGTAGAGGGAAATCCTCTTAAAGACTATCCATTTCAATCCATCAAATTCATCCACAATTTCTCTCAATAATTCGGGTTGATTTTCAATAAGGTAAACCGCTGTATCTCGCACAGCTGACACCAAAAGATCCTTTATGTCATCATGGTCAGCATTTTGCACATGAGGTTCAATTGCAGGTCTCCAGATCTGCGAGTAATCAATGAATTCAGGGACCTGTTGATAAGTTCGTAACTCAAGCACCTGAAGTAAGACCTTACAAAGCAGGCTAAGAGCATCTCGAGGTGCAGCCTGTCTCAATTCATGAAACGCTCCCCTTAAGAATTCTTCAAAATCCCAAATCTCTATTTGCGGCCTTGGCTCGGGCAACCATGAGGGAGGTGCCCCGTCCTTCATGATTTCATCTGGTAATCGCCCTGGAACAATTTTTAGCAATACCTCGGTTACCTTAAGTGCTGCCGCGATATCCTTGCCGCGTATAAGGTATCCAATATAGTCTGCAACTCTCCTTGGGAGCAGTAAATAAGGTTTGTTGATCCATTCTTCCACAAAGGGTGCCAGCTTTGCGCCAAGATTGGGTGGCATAGCCATCGTCAAATCTATAAGATCTATCTGTACCTGAGTATTGTTGGTGTTGGCAAAGCCTAGTGCGACTTCCATGACAAGTTCTGGCGCAAGAGGTGCGACCCTCATCAAATATCGCGATTCTGGCCACCGAGGAAACTGATTATGATTACCTTCTTCTATTGGTTCTGGCGCTTGTATCAAGAACCCTTTATCCTTCAGCGGTTTAATCCAGTCTGGGGATTGGATATGGTCAAAAAAATACTCATAGCTAGCCCCACGCTGCTTAATTTTTTCTACGATCTGCTCGATATACTTCGGATCAATCATTTCCCTCGGCCCGTCTTATGAGATTTTCGATATCCTTAATGTCTTCGAATGTCCTAGGTCGGAGTCGTGTAACTAAATATATCTCCAATCTGTTTACTTGCGATTGAAATTCCTCCATGTTGACGTGTTTCTCATGATGAGCAACGGCAGCAAAATAGGAATACAGCGCTTGCCATTCTTGCCAATGTTCCTGTTCAATGTGCGAAGGTAAATTTACAGGTGCTGGATCAAGCTTTCGCAGGGCACGCGTCACCACTTGTTTTCTACGGGGCCTAATTGAATCATACCAATCAAAAAATGTAGGGATTAGAGAAAGGAATTTGAGTAATGGAGGATCAATCTCACCATCCCAGGAATCTGAGCGCCGGCACTTGGAATTACGTTGTGCCCTATCCCATTGTTCCCTAAGCGAGAACAACTCGCTATCCAATTTTTCCTGGAAGGATTTTGTATCAAGACCTAATCGCTTTGGAAGCCTCGAAAGCAATTCTCGAAAATTATGAGCAGCAAGAGCAAGCCGATCCGGATTCTTGGAATCGCCCAAGACAAATATTGCGCCCAAATAGATTCGCGCCATTGGGTTATCAAATTCTCCCAATACCTCATAGAGCAGTTGCTGTTGCGAAGAAAGCGCAAAGGGTTCCTCTGACACAGGAGGCAAAATATGGTCGTGGCTTACGTAGTTTGAATTGGCCATAGGTCCATGCAGTATCACTGATTATACAGTCTGGGATGCTGGATTGTTAGATAGTTCGCGTCCAAGAAATCCCCTTGGCGGAGCAGTACGGCTCGTTTTTTTCGGCTAATTTCAAGGTTTTGCACTCGTAAAGTACGCCCCTGGATTATTTCTTGGACACGAACTAGATAGGGAAGTTCCTCAAACCCCCAAGTGAACAGTACCTACGAATACTCAATGGATTTAGCGACACGGACGAAAGACCCGTCCGTATCTTTTTGTATCATGCCGCTCATGCCTGAACCCCAAGACCAGTTTGCCGCCTCCATCGCCTCCGAAGCCGTGGAAATCCTGGAAGACCACCTGCTCTTTCCGGGCGGGTATCTGCTTCCCTTGTCTGCGCGCGGCGCTGGCGTGCCTGGCATGACAGACCGCCCCTGGTCGCGCCTCACAGCCGATGTCTTCTATCCCAACCTGCCGGTGATCTACTCACTGGCTCTGCGCCGCGAACCGCCGGATGTCCTGCGCGGTTCCCTGCGTGCGCGCCGGACTCTCTTCGAAGGTTTCATGATGGCGCTGGCGGAAAAGACCGGTCGCCGCCCTTCGATGGCGGAACGTTCCGCCGATCATGCGATGGACGCCGCCGAATCGGAATTGACCTTTGGCAAGCCAGCTTTCCAAATTGCCTTGATGTCGGCGCTCTTTGTAGAGCGCAATCGCTTCGAGGAAGCTGAGGCTGCACGCAGAGTCATCGAATCGATTTTACGGGCGCGGGGACTTACCGCTCAGCGGCTCTTCTATATCGCCGAGCGCGCCCTGCATCATTTTCAGCCCGGAGGAAAACTGTTCCCTGGGCTGGACGAACCGACTCTTTTCCTCGAAGAAACACTTCCATTATTACCTGCACCTTCAAGGCAAGTATTGCCTGTTGAAGATTCAGTCTGGATCGGAACACATGCGCGCGATGGGCGGGATGTGCATTTCTCGTTCACGAAAGGCTTGGACCCTGCCGTCCCGCCTCCGCCTCATGCGACCACGTTGATCCTCGGTGAACCCGGCGCGGGCAAGACCAGTCTATTGCGCTGGATCATGCTGCAGCGGTTATTGCAGGGACGCACCGTTATCTCCATTGATCCGGAGGGAGAGAACAACAAACTGTGTGAAGCGGTCGGCGGCAAGGTCGTGCCGGCTGGCATTCCGGAAGATAAAGAAACATGCCTCATTCACCCGTTACAGGGTGAAAACCCGGCTGAACTTTTACTTGCTGTTCGTTTCCTAATCGCCGCCCTTGCCGGTGAGTCGGTCTTATCGCCTGGCGTTCAGGCTGCTTTACATGAAGCCGTAAAGCGCAGATGGGAACGCAGACCCGGCGCAATGTCCATTGCGGAATTCGTGGAGACACTGGGAACGATCAATGCGCCCGAAGCGGCGATGCCTCTGGCATTGTTGCGACCCTTCATGCGCGGCGGGTTGTTCGAGGGCTTCTTCGACAGACCTAAATCCCTCCTTTCACCTCACTTTCCAACCGGCCAATGGTGGAACTTCGATCTCTCTTCCCTGCGAGAAGAAAACCGCGCCATCGTGCATTCCGTGCTGGCATGGTTTCTGTATCACGCGGTCACGGTCGGCAAACAGCCGATGGACATCTTCATTGACGAAGGCTGGCGTCTGTTGCGAAGTGGTCCGTTTACAGACTTATTGGACGAGCTCGGAAGACGGGCGCGCAAGCGCGGCGTAGGCGTAACACTGATCACTCACTTACCTGCCGACCTGATGAAGAATCCCACATCATTGAGTCTGGCGTCCACCGCCTTCATTGGCCGGCTCGGTCCGGACGAAGCCTTTGCCTTCTATCGCTCTCTGGGCGTTCCCGAAAGTGAAGCCCGCAGGAACGCAGAGACTACATCACGCTTGCCGCCGCGTGTGTTTCTCGCGGCTCCCTCTGCAGGACGCGGGGCGCTGTTCCCCGTACTGGTAGCCATTCCCTCAACGTGGATTCAATTCTGGAAGCAGTTGGGGGCAACAGGAGTCACGCGATGATCTACCCAAAGAACGGGTATGTATGTATCAAGTGCGGTTATGAGTTTGCCTCTAACCCTGAAAACTGTCCCCTGTGTAATGGTCAATGGCAGGCTTGGGAATTGCTGTTTGCCCCTCATGCCCTGGATGATCTGCGCGCGCAGGTGATGAGCTGGATCGGGCAGTTACCGTTTCCATCCGTGGTCGAATGGCTCGCCTCGCCGAAAGGATTGCGCGTTCGCCTGTTCTTGCCTCCGAATGTCGCAGAGGGTGTCGTGCAGTCCTGGGCGGCCATGACCGGACAGCATTCCCGCTGGCGAAGGTTGGAAACGGTGAACATCCAGGAAAGCGGATACGTTTTGCATTCCTCCAACCGCTTGCCATCGCTTATTGCCTCCGCAAAGGACAGCGATCCGCTGCTCGCCATCGGAAGCCAGTTGATCAGCGCGGCGCAGGGTGGAGAGGAAGTGAGCTTGAGATTGTGGCTGCTGGGGAATGAAGATCAACTGCAGGAACAACTGCGAAGTCTTTCCGCCTATTCGTATGGCACGGAAGGCGGGGTGGAAAACAATACCCCGAATTCATGGGGTTTACAACTCGATTTCCTGCGCGCCGGGTTGTTTCTTGGCATGTTGATGTCAGGCATCAGCGGGGGCATCCTGTTCGCCGGCTGGTTCAACCCGTTGCCGGTTCTCTTGTTCGTGATCGCGGGTGTCGCGATCAGCCTCGCCTCCGCTTGGGGGATTCGCAATTGGCTGGATTGGCGCTCGATCCCCAAGGAGGTGTTGGAAAAGCGCGTTCAGGAGCCTTTGCTCAAAGCCGCGATGACGCTATCTTGCCGGATGGATTTGCCGCTCCTGGCAGGGAGACAGTCCTGGAAGCCGCTTGCCAACGAATGGCCCGAAATCCGCAAATATGGCTTTCCGCTGCCTGCCGGTGAACTGGCAGGTCTGATCGCTCCGCTTCAACTCGGTGAAGGTTCGGGGCTCCTGGATCGCGCTGTCTGGCAGGAGGTACCGGCCCCGCCTCCCTCCCAACCATTACTGGAAGCGGAATTCAAAATCGGGTGGAGCGTTGCCACAGGGGAGCGAATCGGTGTAGACCCGGATGGGCATGGACTCGCGACTGGCGGCAGCCGTTCGGGTAAATCCTCCTTTGTCTTTGCGATGTTGGAGCAATTGCTTGCCCGCGGGGATGACGCGCCCGGTATCTTCCTCACCGACCCGCACGTTTCACTGGCGGATGCCTTTCTGGATGCGATTGCCCAATTGCCTGATGAGCCGCGACAGAAGGCGATCCAGAGGCTGAGGATCATTACTCCCGACCAGCCGCAGGTCATTCCGTTGAATCTTCTCGCCGTCCCTGACTTTACCTGGTCCGGCAACGCCATTGTACAAATCGGTCGTCGCATCTGGGATGACTATTGGGGACCGCGCATGCAGGCGGCTTTGCTTGGATTATTCCGCCTGGCTCATGCCTGGAATCAGAAACATCCCGAAGACGGTCTCGGACTCCTGCACGTGGTTTTCATGGCTTTCAACAAGGAGTGGCGGCACAAGGCGATGGCGCTGTTGCCGCCCGGCGAACGCATGGGTGCGCTGGCGTTGGATGCCCTGCTCGGTCAAACCGGGGAGGTGGATAAGTGGAGTCAGGGCTGGGTGACGGAAGTGATCAGCCCGGTGCTCTCGAAGGTGATGGCGCTGGAACTCTCGCCCTGGTTATTTGCCGCCATGCACCAGGACCGCTTTGTGGATATGAGCCGCTGGGTGGAGGAAAAGGCTTGGGTTGTTCTACGCCTGCCATCGGGCGAGATGGGACGCGAAGGGTCGCGACTCACCGCCAGTGTCTTGTACAACGTCTTCGATGCGGCGTATCGCCGCGCCACGATGGATAAGTCCATTCCCTTTTACTTTATCGTGGATGAAGCGCAGGAGATCGGTTCGGGGATGAGGCTGGAGTCCATGCTGGCGGAGGGCGCCAAGTTCGGCGCGCGCATGTTCGTGCTCGCTCAATCGCTGTCATTGATGCGCAAGGTGGAGGGCATGGAGCCGGTCGTGCAGGCTTTGCTCGCCAACACCTCCACGCAGATGTTCTTCTCGCCCGACCCGGAAGACGCCGACCTGATCCGCGCAACATTGAGTTCGACGGTGCGCTATGGGAACATGACGCTTGACCTGCCCTCTTTGCAGTGCTGGCTCCGCGCCCGCATCGCCGGCCGCTGGCAGCCGCCCACGCTGACCCAGATCAAGCCCCTGCCGCGCGCCGATGGCGTCCGAGTCAAATCGCTGATTGAAGAAGTCATGGCCGCCCACCGTGCGGATTACCTGCCTGCCGACGGCTGGCAGGAAAAAGCCTCCAGGGTCCTGCAGGGCATGCTCCCCGCGGCCTTGTCCCATCTGCTGGAAGAGTTTCTGGCGGTCAGGTTGGAGAAGGAAAAAGCAAAGGTCACCCAACCTGCGGCGCAGGAGGATGAACGGAGGCTGGGTTTCTGATGGACACGATCATTCTCCGTTTCGTGTTGGTATTTTGCGGCGGCCCGCTTGCCTGTGCAGTTGTAGCCTTCGGAGTCGTTTACCTCGCTTGGGTCATGTCTCGCCCACACAATGGATGGGACCGATGAATGCTTTGAATATTCTGATCGAGCAGATGGCAGCGGATATATCCAGCCAAGCCCTGCGTCTGGACAACGTTCGCCTGAGACTGTTTCTGGAATGGTTGAACGCTCATAGTAGCAAAGTGAAGGCAGCTAACGAGCCTGAGGCGCAGTCGCTGCAACCATTTCAAATGGATATTGCCTTCATTCGAGAGGGGAAGATGGAGGAGGAACTCACAGCAGGTCTGAGGACGTGGTTTGAGTCTCTGCCCATGAAAGGAATGCTTGGGGAATACCATCTCATCCTGGACGAAATCGCCTGGTGGCGCGATCTCGATTCCCGCCGGCTGACCATGATCCTGAGGTCGGAGGCTGGGAAGTGAGATGTTCAAATTCGCCGCTGGAGTTGTCGTTGGTTTGTTTGCAGGTTACTTGCTGGGGCTCGTAGTTCCGGTCAAGTTCTTCCTGATCGCATGTCTGGTGCTGATGACACTGGCGGCTTTGCTGTTCTTCTTGTTTCATCTCGGTATTCGGGATTTCCAGGAATATTGATCCTGCGGGAGTTTGATATGCGATATGTGCGAATTGGTTTGATTACATTGTTTCTTCCAGTCCTCTTGCTATGGACGACAGTTTCTACGGGCGCGGCTCCACTGGCTGCCATTGCCTTGCAGGAAGGTCGCACCTACGACCAGGCGCATAATACTGGCTACATCGATTGGAGTGGTCCTGCTCAGTACGTGTACATCACCCATCGGGATGGTTCTTCCCTACCACCGGAGGAAGGTGGAACGTATTGCGGTTCAAGTTGTTCCGAGTGGGTCACCCGGTTGGGCAATGGCGGTGTGGCAAGCGGTTCCTTTGACCGTAATGTCTCTTACTTTGAGGTCATGGTGGGCTTTACCCCGGACCCAGGGACGGGAAGCGCCACGCTTCGCGCTTGTTCTGCGGTCAAAACCTGGTATTTACAGACCGGCTCAGGGCTGCCAGGCTTCGTCAGTATGGACCTCACTGTACCTTCGGGTTGTCGAACGTGGTCCTTGACCGCCTCTGGCGGGTACGTAGATTTTCGTTCCATTGATGTGGAATATATCGGTCCGTCTTCCACAGCTACACCTACACCTTCGCGAACGCCCACATTTACACCGACCGTGACACGCACCCCAACTGTGACCGCTACAGCCACCTTCACTCCTACCATTACGAACACACCGACTTCGACCTTTACTCCGACTCTCACGCCAACGAACACAGCCACGGCGACGTTCACCTTTACGCCCACACCGACGTTTACACCGACCTTCACGCCGACCAATACACCCTCACCGACTCCAACGCCCTTGCCTCCCACAATCACCGGGCAGGTGATCTGTGATCTGTGGGGCGATGCCGGCTGGTGCAGAGGCAACGAGATTCTGGAATTGACCGCCAGTGATCCTCAGGGATTTGACCTTTATATCAGTGGTGACTTAAATGGCGTTCCCTTCACGTGCGGAAGTTCTTGTAACGTCCCGTTGCCTGAAGGAATTGGAACGGCGAACTTCACTGCGCTTTCCACGAGCGGCAGGTCAGCCAGTGGATCGTCTACATGGCAGCGTGACATCACGCCACCTGTTCTCAACCTAATCTTTCCACCAGTGGATGGCAGGAATGGATGGTATGTCTCTGAGGTGGATGTGTCCGCGACTGCAACGGATGCAATTTCTGGTCTCTATTCACTGTCTGGAAGCGTGGATGGAGGCGCAACCTGGATCTCATTCCCGATTCACTTCACGGACGGAGTTCATCCAATATCCGCCTATCCCCGCGATGTGGCTGGAAATGAAGTAACGGTTTCTGAAACAATTCGCGTGGATACGGTTCCACCTGTTGCACAATTTACCTCTCACGTGAATGGAGAGGTAGTGCAAGGAGACGTGCTGTTGGGAGGAACGCTTCAAGATATAACGTCCGGTGCCATTGGCGGTGAATTATCTCTGGATGGTGGAACTACATGGCAAACAGTTTCAATGGGCGGCAGCGATGCCTGGTCTTTTGTCTGGCAATCCAATGAAGAGCCTAACGGGCAATATACGTTGCTAATGCGCGGGTGGGATCAGGCCAGTAATGTCGGCGATCCAGTTTCTATCGCACTGGTCGTTGATAATGGTCCGCCCAGTGTTTCCATTACTGAGCGTTGGTGGATATGGGAATCTGGACAATTGAAGGTTTCGCCCAATCACTTCCCAATTGCCAGCGTGAAGGCGACGATCAGTGACCCGCAGAATCGCTGGCCGGCAGTGGTAATGGATTTTGATCCGGAGAAAGTTCCAGGCTCCATAACTTGGGACAGGCGGTTCGCAGACGAGACGCTGGCTCCATCTGGCGAGTATCCCGTCGAGGTTGTCGCATGTGATATTCACGATCTGTGTAGTAGCGATACAGGCGTGATTGCCATCCCGTTTGCGCCGACCTCGACCGTTACAGTGCCGCCCTCGCAAACACCAACACTCACTATAACACCGCGTGTCACACTTATACCCACGCAGAAGCCTGCCACCCCTACGATGGTGTTGGTAACGCCATTGCCGGAAACTCCCTCTGCGCCGGCTCAGCCGAGGAAGTCAATCCCATTCTGGCAGTTGCTTGGCTTGCTAGGCTTGTTCCTTGCGATTTCGTCTACTAGTGTGGTGGATCCCCGTCCTGCGGCACTGGACCGGTTGAAGGAGAGTATCCGACTCATATCCAAACAAAACGATATTGACTCATCCAGAGATGATGAACAAATCCAACCGAAAGGAATGTAAAAAATGGAAATAATTCTTGCTCTTGTAGTAGCCGTTGCCGTGATTTTCTTCGGTGCGTTGATCAGCGCCGGGAATGAGCGTCAGAGAAAGGCGATTGACGGCGTGCGGGAACAGATTGTATTGTGGGCGATGCAGGATTTGCGGATCAAGCGTGAAAAACTGGCACGTGATGTGCGCGTGGATGACCCGCTTGGTTGGCTTAATAGGGTAACAACAAAGGTTTTCGGCTATAACCTAAATCTGCAGATTGTGGAGGTGTTCGACGCACCACAGGCGTTAATCTGCGCATCAGTGGAAGGAAACCGTAGGATAATTTTCAGCCCACTCTCACCAAACGATATTCGCCAGATTCGTCGTGACAGGAGAGGTCGGTTATCGAAATATGCCGAACGAAATCCGTTGTTCTCTCTACCTCGAAATACAACTTGTCATGAGCTCTCTGTTTTGAGCTGCGGTATCCTGTTTGACTTGGAACTTCCTCTGGTTTGGGCAAGCTTCAGTGGCCAACAAACAATGCCTATGGAGCGTTTGTGGATGCACGTTATTGATGAGTAGTTCGAATCGATTCCCACAATTTCCCCTTCGACAGGCCCGGCAATTGCCCCCCAATATTGAGGGGGGCGCCCCCGTATAGTTAACGGCGGGATATAACCAGTTTCATTTGTTGCTACTAATCGTATAATATAATACTAATTATGGCCAATCCAAACTATGGATGTATTTAAGGACTATCTATCTTCGAGTGTGACAATCCCGAACAGGCGCCACGTTCGCCTGTTTGAGAGCTTAAGTAGTCCATTACTGATATTCCCCGCCCTTCTTTTGGTCATATCAGTAATCTATTTTTATCCAAGAGCGTTTTATTTCATCGGTGCATGGTTTCTTCTTGTCACCATATACACAAGTTGGACACTCTATCTCAAATATATTCGCCGACTTGATAATTGGTTGGTAAAGCAAGAATCCCTGATGCTTCATTCAGTCATTGGCCTTTTTGCTATAGCCTTAATACAAATTTGCATAATATGGTTGTATAAACCCGACGTACCTGACTTTGAAAATCTGGCTTTTTGGGGATTGTACCTAGTCCCCCTATTTATCATAAGCAGGCATGGTTCCACCTCGCAACTGGTGTTCATCAACTTGCTCGCCTGTGCGTTGATTGTAGTCCCACGGGTGGCTGGGTCGATACTATTCCATTATGGCAAAAATCTCGATATCCTAATCATAAGTCTAATGCAAATTGGCTTTTTGGAAATTTTTTCAATCTCTTATCATATTATGGTGCGCCGTTCACGGGAGGATATGGTCTTATTGGAGACAAATCGTGGAACGTCATTGTTGCTAGCGGAACAGGACACATTTAAGAGCGCTTATGAGAAGGTGGCACAGATCATACAAAGTGTTTATCGACCGGATATTGTTTATGTTTTTATCCTGCTTTGCGAACCAAATTCGGATCGTCTGCGGGTGGTAGGCGCAACGGGCAAAGATCGTCGGTATTGGCATCATCTTGAGTTGGATGGTAAGGGCATCACGTCCCAAGTTTTCAAGACTGGTGAACCGATTTGCGCGAGAGATGTACATGAAATCAGATGGAGAGACATTGTATTTCTTCCAGAGGGGTTTGAGGACGTCGCATCGGAGGTGGCCGTTCCGATACGCTACCAAGGCAAGGTTGTAGGGGTCCTGGATGTTGAGAGTCCTAGGAAAAATGAATTTGACACCGAGGATATACTGACGATTCAAAGATACGCTGACAATTTGGCAATCTCGTTTGGCCATTTTGTTTCACTTGATACCAGTACCCGCGACGCCTATAAGTTGGCTCCGGAGATTATTGACGCTGGCGATGAACATACGGATTTTGAGGGTTGGTTTAGAGACATTGCTGAGGCATCTTGCTCGAACCTCAATGCAAGCGGAATTGCCATGATACGCCTAGCAAGAGGTACGAGATATCCAATATCTCCGATTTCAATATGGCCAAAGCCACTCGCAAAATCCCTCAAGCTTTCGGTTAAATCACTATCGGCGCAAAGCATTCTCTGGGAATGCATACGACTGTGGGAGACTAGAGTCTGGACAAACTTGGATAAATGGGAGAATTTTGCAGACCCACAAGACAGAATGAATTTTCAGGCACTTGCCAAAAATGGCGTTCGGGCACTTGTGTTCATACCAATTGGTTCAGCAGAAAATCCGCTCATGGTTGTGTTTTGCACGTTCAATACTGAACAAGTATTGGGGGACGTACAAAGGCTGGCTTTTCTGGCATTTGCTGCGGCAATCGAGAAATCTTTTCAGGCGCTACAAATGCCACCTACTCAGATAAAGAAGACCGGACTCGTCATTCATAGAATTCTTGCATCCTCTACCCAAAAGCTTTTTGCTCAAATTGATGCCATCCAGCGAAAGTACTCAGAAAATGACTTGGCTGATGATTTGCGAGAACTTCAGCAAGGTATTCGCGAATTAAGGGAACAATTGAAACGGGAAACAGTAGGCGAACGATACATCCTGAACGAGATGGAGCTTGCGCAAGCGCTAGCCTCGACAGCCCATGAGTTCGAAGAATTGCGGCCCGAGGATTTGCGGATCGTCTTCACGGGTATTGAGGCGCTTGAAGATGATCCATTAGTTCTTCGTCAGATTTCCTACAATTTCATCGTCGAAGCCATCGCGAACAGTGTAGAACATGGCAAGGCTTCACTTGTTGAGGTTAGTGCTGTACGCATGGCTGATCAGGTTCGGATTGAAATCAAGGATAATGGTAGTGGATTGCCCAAAAACCCAGATCAGACCAAACCCTTTGGAATTTTCTATTATTCACGACAACTTAAACAAGAATTGGATGCAACCGTAGATTTTCATTCGAACAACCCTCGCGGAACCAGGGTAGTGTTGGAGATTCCTGTCATTCCGATGGAGACGATAGCATGAAAGAAGAAAAACGCCGGATCAAAGTCTTGTATATCGAGGATGCCGCGCAAAACTATGAGGCTGTTAGAAAGTATTTGGATTCACCTGACTATGAACTATTACCGGCGGTAAAGAGCTTCAGCGAGGCCAGGAAGGCAATCGCTGAGAAATCGCCGGATGTACTGTTGATTGATCTTAAGTTACCCGATGAGGGCAATGACATTGGAAAAACAGCTGAGATTGCCGGACAAATAAGAAAACAATATCCGAAGCTGACAATTCTAATTCATTCTGGGGAGAGCAAATTACGTGTTGACGTCATCAGGATGATAGTTGCTGCGGGGATATCTTATTTGGTCAAGGAAGACATCGAATCTGGAGAGCAATTGGATCGAGCCATCCGCTATGCATTGAGGGGTGGGGTTGTATTTGACAGGCATGTGGTTGATTATTTAGAAACTATTGCTACGGCTAAAGCGCCACGGAGGTTTACAGATCGAGAAATCGAGGTAATGGCGCTAGTGGCTGATCACCTTACTAACCGCGAGATTGCCGCAAAATTACGCATCGCCCCCGCCAGAGTAAACGAACTGGTAGGAAATATCCTGAAAAAACTCGCAGTTGAGAGGCGCAGTCAGATTATCGATTGGTATAAAGAACAGATCTCAAAAGGAATACCGTTTTAGGTTCGCCCCTCAATCTTGATGTATTGAAGATAGCCAAATTAATGGCTATTAACAAAGAGACGTCTATCGGAATCTTGCTAGTAGGAAGAGAGCCCTCTTTATGTCATGATACGGTCAGAGTCATAAGGAGGACTCGCGTATGGACACTAATGGCACCTTCCTTTCAGAATTGCGCACTGTGGTGCACAACGAGATTCCCCGACTCAACGATGCTATTGAAAAAGGGGAAGATGAGGTAGGCACTGTTGTGAGAACGTTCCTACCTTGGTTTAGCATGATGAAGGAGACGTTTGCTCCTGAAAGACTACCAAGAGCTGAAGCCCGCACGGTGATTCAACTCATCGGATTCGTTATAGGCTCGGTGGAACGTCACCTTCAATCTGCTCATCTCCAAGCTGGTCAAGGTTTAGCGCTGTTCCCTGGCATGGAGGATTATCTGACCAAGCTGGCAATTTCTGCTCAGCACCCTCCCCGCGATACCCACTATACGTACTGGCTTTGGAATAACGGCGAGGAGCCCCTGTCCTTCACTGGCGACCCGCAAGAGATTTTCTTCAACCGAGCCGTGAACCATACACACGAACTGCATACACTTTCCTGTGATTGGCTTCGAGTGATATGTGAAGGTCAGATCAATATTGTATCTCCGGAGGCGAGAACGATCATCCAAAACGCTGCTAACAACAATATGGTTCTCCATGATCATTTTCGCTCGTTCATGAGCCGGGATCCTGTGTCTGGCCAACGTGCAGTGGAGCCCCATTTCTTCATGACTCGCATGCGTACCTACCTCCCCACATACCAGATTAACAGCACGGAATGGACCGGCGTGAATGCGGCAAACCTCGCGGCCCAAATGCAACTCGATTATCTGGTTGGGACCACCCTGGATAGTTATGAAAACACCGTTCGAGGCCGTCTCCGATATATGACCAGTGACGATCGCAGGAGCCTGGAATATGACATGCATCTGCCCTCTCTGCTGGATCTCTTCCTGCAACAGATGAGCCTAACCCGCGCTGACATGGATGGGCTTACCAATGACACCCTTGAGACTCTCATCGCGATGCAGTCAGATGATTTCCGACGCAACCTTGCGGCCTATATCAACCTCGTAACCGCATGTGGCCGCCTTTCCTCAATGCACTGGGCGCTCATCCAAAATTATCTGGTAAAGGCCTCAACCACTTTGAGTGCCGAGGAGCGTGCTAGGTTGTCGGTCGATCCAGAAAAGGGCACCGGCGGCAAGACGCACAAAGAAACCGAAGCGATCATGCGAATGCGGTTGCAGCACCCCTTGGTCGCGAAACTCATGGAAGCGATGTCGGATTATGATCGTCTCCCATTAGCAGTGTAAGTATGCCTTTGAATCAGGGGCAGGCTTCACAGCCTTGCCCCTGAGCTCTTTTATTGAAAGAGTCGACATGGCCAAAGAATATCGAGAAATAGGAAAAGTTACCGGCTTGTATCGTTATCCAGTCAAGTCAATGCGGGGCGAAGCGGTGGAAAGCACTAAAATAGGCTGGCATGGGTTACAAGGCGATCGGCGTTTTGCCTTCTTAAGGCTCACCAATAAAACTGGACTTCCATGGCTGTCGGTTAGGCAGTTGCCTAAATTGATTTTATACTCGCCGCGGTTTGAGTCCCCAGATGATCTTGAGGAATCAGCCGTCGTGGTTAAGACTCCTCAGGGCATGGAACTACCCCTGGACAGCAACGAACTAATATCCGAACTTCAAGAGCTATGCAATTTTAAATTGTCATTAGTCCGGCTTTGGAGAGGCACCTTCGACAGTATGCCAATCTCCTTAATTAGTACAAATTCGGTTAACCTTATTGCAAGCCATACGGGTCGAAGCCTCGAAATGGACAGATTTCGGCCCAATATCGTAACGGACTTTTTTGAAGCCAAGGCTTATCCGGAAGACAAGATTATCGGAGAGTCGTTGGTCTTTGGAAATAGAGACAACTCTGCGAGGATAAGGCTTTTTCGAAAGGACCCTCGTTGTATGGTCGTCAATCTTGATCCGAAGACCGCAGTTCAAGATCCCATTGTTCTTCGGGAAGTAGTAAAGAATCACAAGAATTTTCTTGGCGTTTATGGTGGCGTTGAACGGCCAGGAACGATCCAGTTTGGCGATAGTGTGTACATGGTGGTTTAGATAATTTTGTACTCGACCGTTCTGTCTGAATTTCTATGGTCTCTTATTGTTCAAACGAACGTGGATGGTCATGGACCAACCAGGTGCAAAGGAGAACCCGATGTTTGACATCGAAAAGTACGTGAATGAACATGGACATGAGCAGTTGATCGATTGTAACGACCCGCAGACTGGACTACGGGCCTGGATTGCCATTCATAACACCAAGCTTGGGCCAGGGTTAGGTGGCATCCGCTTGTGGAATTATGAATCGGCCGATGACGCCCTGTTGGATGTTTTGAGGCTCTCCGAGGGGATGACCTACAAGGCCGCGGTTGCAGGCCTCAAGCTTGGAGGCGCCAAAGCAGTCATCCTCGGAGACGGAAAAGAGGAGGACCCTCGGGTTCGACGGGATCGATTTCGGGTCCTTGGTAGGATTGTGGACGATCTAAAAGGTCGCTACATTGCGGCCGAGGATGTGGGAACGACGACCGACGATATCATTATAGTCAGGGAAGAGACATATCATGTGGTAGGGCTGCCGTCCGAGGTCGGGGGCAGTGGGGATCCCTCACCAATGACAGCCATTGGAGTCTTGGAAGGACAGAGAGCCTTAATCAAGGAGGTATTACATACTGACAGATTCAAAGGAGTACGTGTGAGCATTCAGGGATTAGGCAAAGTCGGCTTCAGTTTGGCATCGCGTTTGGTTGCGGAAGGCGCCTATGTTATCGCCACAGACATCAATCCAGAGGTGTGTCATATGACTAGCGAAAAACTGGGCATTAGGATTGTGAAATCAGACGATATCTACAATGAAGAATGCGAAATCTTTGCCCCTTGTGCACTCGGAGGAGTAATAAATGATGATACTTTGGTTTCACTGAGGTGCAGAATTGTAGCGGGCAGCGCCAATAATCAGTTGAAAGAGGTAAAACACGGAGAAATTCTGCATGAAATGGGCATAGTTTATGCGGTCGATTATGTTATTAACGCTGGTGGACTCATCAACGTAAGTCATGAGATGAATGGATATGATAGAGAAAAAGCCTTAGCCGATGTGGCAAAAATCTATGATACCATCATGCGTATGTATATCATCGCTCGTCGCGATGGCATCTCGGAGCAAAGCGCAGCACATAAGATGGCCATAGAGCGGTTACTGCCCGAGGTTGCCCCAGGTTAGTTAGATCATTATTAATAATAAGGCCAGATTCAACCGTGCAGTCTTCACAGCTTCCAAAAAGAATTAAGAAAATTTCAGCATGGTCAGCGCATTTACCGCTTGTCTTCATCACTCGGTCTGTTTTTATAATATTGCGCTGGAGATAAATCGCTCTTATTTGAAGGGTGGTCCATCGCTCGCGCGAGCACTTGCCCTTTTTGACATGAACTGGGAAAACATTCAGAATGGCCAGGCATGGTCCGCTGCAAATATTGCCAGGCATGAGCTGGCGGCTCAAGTGAATCGTCGTATCGCCGTCCTCGAAATCCTGGATTTACGTCAACCGTTTGACCAGCGTATAGACTGGCTGCAATCTGGTTATGCGGCATCCGAACTTTTGAAGGACATGCAGGGGAAAGCGGATACGACTGCAAAGCTGGGCGTGGCCTACGCAAAATTGGGGCAGTTGGATACGGCCATTACATACTATATGCGGGCTCTCGATCTCTATGGCGAAATTTCAGATCAGCTTGGCATTGCAAATCAACTGGGCAATCTCGGGATGGCGTATGCCGCAAAAGGCAATGTTAAACAGGCCGTCCAGTTTTATGAGAGGTCATTGAACATTGATCGAAATGTCGGGGATCGCAGAGGCGAGGGTACGGATCTAGGGAATCTTGGCAATGCCTATTATTATCTGGGTGATTACGAAAAGGCGATTCAGTACAATCAACAACATGTGAGCATCGCCCGCGAAATCGGAGACCGTCAGGGGGAAGGAGAGGCGCTTGGCAGCATGGGAGCAATTTATGACGCCATAGGCAATCACCCCCTGGCCCTTGAACATCATCAAATGTACTTTGCCATTGCCGAGGAAATCGGGGATAAGCGTGGTCAGGCCACAGCACTTGGGAACATGGGCGTATCTTACGAGGAGATGGTCGATCTTGCGAAAGCATCTGAGTACTATTCTCGTCAACTGGATTTAGCAAAGGAAATTAAGGATGCCCGCCGCCAAATCAATGCAATCGGAGGACTAGGGAATGTATTTCGGAAACAAGGCCGGCATCGTGAGGCAATCGGCCAATACCAGATCCAATTGAATATGGCTCAATCCATCGGAGACTCTCGTTCCGCCGGAATGGCGTTGTTCCACATTGCCATGTGTCATGGTCTTGATGGTGACCTGGAACGCGCCATCTCGCTCGGGAACGAATCATTGCAGATGCTGGAGCAGGTGGATGATCCCACTCACAACATGGTTCGTGAAAACCTTGAGAAGTGGAAACAAGCCGTTGAAGGCGGTTGACTGGATTCAGGGATTCTGTCGTGCCTAACCTCTACGCCGCCGAATTAATACATGCCCGTTATTTTCAACAGGCATTGAGGGAATGCCACCGCCTTTACCGGTCTGGTACGGATAACGCCATTATTGCGCTACAAAGCTTTGACCTTGACTGGCAAAATATCCAGATAGGACAGAAATGGGCAGCCACCAATGCAGGATCAAATCGGACCGCGGCGATACTGAGTTCCTTTTACCCGGATGCAGGAGCCACAATTTTGGCCATGCGCCAACCGCCAGCCCAAAGAATTGAATGGCTGAAAGCAGCAATCGATTCAGCTGAACTTCTCGGTGATAGATCTTCAAAGTCGAATCATTTGGGTAATCTTGGCATTATATATAACGAAATTGGAAGGTTTGATCTGGCGGAAGGTTGTTTTCGTGAGGCGTTATTGCTTGCAAAGGAAAGTGGGAACCACAAACACGAGGCTTCTCAACTTGGAAATTTGGGCATGCTTTTTGCCCAGACAGGTCGGTTTGAACAGGCGATAGAGCATTTGGAAAAGTGTCAGGCTATGATGATCTCGCTCGGTGATCGGCAAGGGCAGGCGAATGCGCTTGGAAATTTGGGATTGGCGTATGATGCTGTCGGCAACTTCGATCGCGCGCTTAGCGCCTTACACGAGGCATTGAAGATATTCACTGAAACGGGAAATCTCTATGGACAGGAAAATGTGCTGGGGGAGATAGGCAGTATTCTAATCAAAAAGGGGGCTTATCAGGATGCGCGCAGCTATATTGAGAGACAGTTACTGATCTCAAATCAATTGGGTGACCAGTTCGGGCAAAGCATGGCTTTGGACAACCTTGCCATCGTGAATATTCGGCTTGGTGATTTGACCAGGGCACAGGAGTATTTTGAAACAAGTATAGCCAGGGATCATGAGCTGGGTTTTCGAAAAAGCGAAGCCAACGGGCTGGGAAACCTGGGAAACTTGCTGGTGCGCCTGGGAATGTTTGACGATGCGCTCGCTGCGTACGAAAGCCAAAACCTCATTGGGCGGGAACTGAACAGCAAAGTCATTCAGCGGGATTCATTCACCAACTTCGGAAACTATTACTTGGCTCGAAGCGAATATCATAAGGCACTCGAGCATTTTCAAAAGGCTTTGGCTCTGGATCAGGAATTAGACGATCAATATGGAGAGGAGGTGGATACCCTGAATGCCGGCACTGCCTTGCGATTTTTAGGAAAATTGGAGAATGCACTGAAATCTCATCAGCATGCTCTAGAAATTGCGCAAAGAATTGGCGACAGATACGGGGAGGGGAATGCATTTGCCAATATCGGTAGTGATTACAGGGGTCTTGGGGACCTTGAATTGGCGCAAAAGTATTTTGAGAGACATCTCGAGATAGCCACAGAAATCGGCGATATCAAAGGACAGGCTGATGCACTGCAAAATCAAGCATCCATAGACTTACGGGCGGATCGAATCGAACAGGCATTGAAACGACTGCAAGAAGCAATTCGGCTGTACCGTCAAATTGGTTCGCCTGAGGCTGACAAACTGGAACGATTTCTTAGCTCACCGAACACGGATCGTTTACACGTTTGAAATCAAATGATATATTTGACGCGTCCCACAAAGGAGAGAATGCGATGGGCTTGGACAAACGATATTTATTTCTGGCTGCTATTCTGGCTTTTGCCACCTTTGGGATCAGCCTGTATTTGTATCCCGAGTGGAGCGGCGCTTGGGGATTGTTGATTGTGGCGGTCATCATAGGGGTGGTTGGTTTCATTGCAAATTTCCGCCAGGCTTTTGAAAAGAAAGAGGGTGCTTCCATGACTAATCCTTCGGAGCCACAGACTCCGTCCGAATCTCATTCTGGTGGTGTTCATATTGAAGGATCAAGTGCTGGCGGGGACATCTTGGCTTCAACAGGCGGCGATGTCAGTAAGATCGGAGCTCAAATTAACAATCCAGTCATCAACATAAACCAGCCGGCCCTGTTTCGGCCCGGAAGCGCCCCACCTCGCCCTTCGTTGATGATTGGTCGCGATGATGATATCAGCGCACTGAAAGCAAGATTGAGCCTTTCAACTGAAGGCAGAACTTCACTGCAAGTACTCACAGCAATCAAAGGGTGGCCGGGCGTGGGTAAAACCACAATCGCGTCGGCGCTGGCGTATGATCCCGATATTGAAAAATTCTTCCCCGATGGTGTGTTGTGGACTTCCTTGGGACAGGAACCAAACATTTTATCGGAAATGGCAACATGGGGGCGTGCATTGGGAACGGACGAGATTTTAAAAGCCAAATCCATCGAAGAGGCACAAAATCTGCTGGCGGGTTTGCTTCGCAATAAACGCATGTTGTTGATCATCGACGATGTATGGAAGGTTGAAGATGCGGTGCCTTTCAAGGTCGGCGGCCCTGGGTGCGCGACATTAATCACCACTCGTCTGGATGCAATTGCAAACGCACTCGCACCGGTGGCAGAAAATATTTATCGCTTAAGGGTTCTAAAAGATGAAGATGCTCTTGAACTCTTGAGGCAGTTGGCACCCAGTGTTGTCAATCAACACCCCAGCGAGTGCCTGGTTCTGGTACAGGAACTTGAAGGATTACCTCTCGCTTTGCAAGTCGCTGGACGATTGTTGCATACTGAGGCTAGTTACGGATTTGGAGTTTCACAATTGATTGATGAATTGCGCGAAGGCGCCAAACTTCTTGAGTCTGCTGCCCCCGCGGATCGAACCGATCTTGTAACTGAGACAACTCCTACTGTCGCTGCTCTGCTTCAAAAAAGCCTCGATCACCTCGACGATAAAACAAAAGAATGTTACGCCTATCTTGGCGTCTTTGCTCCTAAACCAGCGACCTTTGACATGGAAGCGATGAAATTCGTTTGGCAAATGGAAGATCCCAAGCCTGTCATTAAGACTCTTGTGGATCGCGGCCTGTTGGAGTTTGTGCCTGAATTGGATCGTTACCAGATGCATGCCCTCCTTGTGATGCTGGCAAAGACACTACTCACGGAGGAGTAACAAATGCCGTCCCTACGTGAAGTCAAATCGAGATTCGCAAAACGTTATTTTGATCGCGCTAGCGAATGCATGGTAAGCGGCGATCTTACGACTTTTGACCTAGATGAAGTGAACGTTATTCGTGGTGCTGAAATTGCGGAAGAGCTGCATGACTATCAATTATTAAGTCTGTATGTGAAATCTGTTGGAAATTATTGGGTAGGTACAAGTACGAGTAGTAAGATTTACTACAAGCGTTTTGCAACATCAGCGTTAAAAAATCCCGATCTTAGTCTAGTTGACAGAAATGAAATTCTGTCTAATCTGGCAACGATTGAAGAATCGGACGGCCATTACAGTGTTGCAACAGAATACCTAAAAGATATGCTCAAATCTATGATCGGGTCAAGCAATATTCACGACCACCGCGATCTAGCGCAAGTTGTAAGACGCATGATGGGACTAGCTGTTTCTCTGAATGATTATGAAGGTTTGGAACAAGTTTTACTGCAAGTCCTTCAACGAGCTATTGACAGCCGGGATCTAAAACAACAAGTGGACATATTGCTTCAGCTAATAACATTGCCCGATGTCAAAAAAGACCATTCTAAATTAACCGAGCATATTAATCATGGATTGGCTTTAGCCTACCAGATCGGATATAAGGTTGGGATTATTGATAATGTTCGGGCTCTAGCATCGCTTTATTTAGCACAAAAGCGATTCAATGAGGCGGAACAACAGTTTATGTTAGCTATTGACTTGGCGCGTGGTATTGATGACATGTCGCGTGTGCGTGAAATCGAGAAACAGCTCAAATTGCTCCCCAAGAAGGTGTTTATAAGTTACAACCATGCTGATCAAGTGTTTGTGAAAAAGCTGGCTCGGGATTTGCAAAAAGCGGGTCTGTCCGTTTGGTGGGATAAGTGGGAAATAAAAGTCGGCGATTCCATAATTGAGAAGGTCAGTGAAGGAATCGCTACAAGCGCTTATCTCTTAGTTGTGTTATCCCCCTCTTCGGTGAATTCCCCGTGGGTTCAACTGGAAGTTAATTCAGCAAAGATGAAACAATTAGCCCAAAAAAGGGATATAACAATACTCCCAGTGCTCTTAAAAGATTGTGATGTCCCGATAATACTTACCGGCATTTACTGGGCAGACTTTCGAAAAAGCTATAAGTCTGGCAAAGCGGAACTCTTTAGAGCGTTGAAGTAGGTTTTGTTCACATATCGAGATTAAAGCCTGAAAGAACAATTTCGAGGAAATATGAGAAAACACATGAAGGCTTATACTTTGGGCAGACCCGGCAGCGCTCCACCCCCTCCTTCGCTGGTGATTGGTCGCGACGATGTTATCCAGGCGCTGAAAGAACGTCTTCGCGCTTCATTGGAAAGTAACTCGTCAGTGCAAGTTCTGACTGATAGCAAATTTTCGTTGCAAGTCCTTACGGTTATCAAGGGATGGCCGGGCGTTGGTAAGACAACTATTGCATCTGCCCTTGCTTACGACCCGGAAATCGCACGGATGTTTCCTGATGGTGTATTGTGGACATCCCTAGGACAAGAGCCAAATCTCCTGTCTGAAATAGCTACTTGGGGACGCGCGCTCGGAACCGAAGAAATTCTCAAAGCCAAATCAATTGAAGAAGCCCAAAATCTGCTGGCAGGACTTCTTCGTAACAAACGCATGCTGTTAATTGTTGATGATGTGTGGAAGGCAGAAGATGCGATTCCCTTCAAAGTCGGCGGCCCTGGCTGTGCGACATTAATCACCACCCGATTGGACGCCATTGCCAATGCGCTTGCGCCAATGGCAGAAAATATTTATCGCTTAAAGGTTTTGAGGGATGAAGATGCTCTTGAACTCTTGAGGCAGTTGGCGCCCAGTGTTGTCAATCAACACCCCAGCGAGTGCCTGGTTCTAGTACAGGAACTTGAAGGATTACCTCTCGCTTTGCAAGTCGCCGGACGATTGTTGAGTACCGAGGCAAGTTACGGATTTGGAGTTTCACAATTGATTAACGAATTACGAGAGGGTGCCAGGCTTCTTGCGTCTGCTGCTCCTGCAGATCGAACCGATCTCACACTGGAAACCACTTCAACTATCGCAGCTTTACTTAAAAGAAGTCTTGACCACTTGGACGAGAAGACAAAGGAATGCTATGCTTATCTAGGCATCTTTGCGCCTAAACCCGCTACATTTGATACGGACGCTGTCAAATACATGTGGCAGATTGAGGATCCCAAACCAGTAATTAGAACACTTGTTGACCGCGGCTTATTAGAGTATGTGCCTGAATTAGATCGTTATCAGATGCATCCCTTGTTGGTCATGCTGGCGAAATCACTCCTGACCGATTAGTCTTCTTGAGACGTTATGGGCATTCGAGCCAGCGAAGCATTTTTACGGCATGCGCAATACTATGCTTCATTTCTGGAGCAGTGCAGTGAATTGTTTTTGGTAGGTTCGGAAAAATTGCTCGAGGCCCTGGCTCGATTTGACCAAAACGAGGCAAATATCCGTTCAGCACAACTCTGGGTATCGTCACAACGTGAAGGAACCGGACTGAAGTTACGCGCCCGATTTGCCAACGCGGGGACTCGCATCATTAGCTTACGATTATCTGCCAAGGAAAAGCACTTCTGGTTTGAAAATGCGCTGCAAGCAGCTCAAAAATTAGAGATGTCTAATTATGAATTAGCCTACCACACCGCCTTGGGTAGTTGTCTGAGGGATCTTGGAGAAAGTCATGCGGCCTTGGAACATACTCGCATTGCATTAGACTCAGCGCGTGAAATGCAAAACCGCTCTTATGAAGGCATACTCTTGGGGCAAATGGGCAATGTATACGCAGGGATGGGACAATATCCTGAGGCAACCAGATATTATGAGATGCAATTAAAAACCGCGGAAGAATTGGATGACAAGCAGAGCATCGGCATTGCTTACTCAGGTCTAGCAAACATATATTATCACACTGGCGATTACCAAAAAGCGCTGGAATACCACACAAAAAGGCTGGCGCTGAGTGAAGAATTAGGAGAATTAAACACAAAGGCTGCCGCGCTGGGCAACCTTGGCGCTGTTTATGAAGCAATCGGTGAACGAGCGACGGCGCTCGATTTATTTGAGCAACAGCTCTCCATCGCGCAGAAGCTTGGCGATATTGAGATGCAAGCCCGCACCATTGGGAATCGCGGTGCACTCCTAAGAAAATCAGGCGATGTTTCTCAAGCACAAACTGCCTTTGTAGAACAACTTCGCTTAGCTCGCCGGATTGAAAATAATGAATTGGAGCGTACCGCAATCGGAAGTTTAGCAGGAATTGCCAAAATCCTTGGTCATACGAATGAAGCAATCGCGCTTTACCAGCAAAAACTCGAACTGGCTCGCAAAGCCAATGACCTGACAGATGAGATTGAGGCGCTTACTAGCTTGGGGCTTGCTTATCTAGTGGTTGAGAGCACACAACAGGCCTTAGAATGTTTTTACGAAAGTTTACGACTCGCTCGCCAAGTCAACGATCGAGTTAGCGAAGCCGGAGCGTTGGTCAACATTGCCAAAGCCCATCTAGGGCAGGATAAACACTCCGAAGCTTTACCGTTGTTGCAAGAGGCCCTGCCGATTTTTGAATCTACCGGTTATTTGTCGGGACTGGGAGCCACCTTATGTGGATTGGGAGTTATTGAGATGCATTTCGGCAATCTTCAAAATGCCGCCGGGCATTTTGAAAAATATCTTGAAATTGCACACCAGATCCAGGATTTGGAGGCTCAGGGTATGGCTATTGGTAATCTAGGCTTGATTTATTACAAGCGTCGTGAGTATAGGGAAGCAGTGAAGTGTTTCAAAAAGCAATATGAAATTGCCGAAAAGATGGGTGATGCTTACGCTGCCGGGTTGGCACTTGGAAACTTGGGTGCTGTCTATTATGATACTGGACAGTTTGAAAAATCGATTCAAGTTAGCAAAGCCCAGCTTGAATTTACGCGTCACACCGGTGATCGCAGTGGTGAAGCCAATGCATTATGGAATATCGGACAGGTGCTTGAAGAGCTGGGCCGGCGAGCCGATGCAGTTGCTATGGCGAAACAAGCACTTCAGATTTACCAAGAAATTGGTAGTCCCAAACAAGCTGATGTGCAGTCATTACTTCAAAAATGGGTAGCCGAGGCAACATAGGAATAATTCTATTGCGAGGATTACGGTTGTTACTGGTGACTCTGATTCGTTTGTCCGAGAAAGACTTAACCGAGGGAATTCTAAATATGCCAACCAAGCGTGACGCGAGTTTGAAACATTCTCAGCATTATGCGGAAGTTCTCCTTCATGCAGATCAATTGTACGAAAAGGGTGGTATCGGGATTGAGAAGGGACTACACTTCTTCGATGAGAACAGAAGGAACATTGAAATCGGACAACAATGGTCCGCCGATCACGCGGAGATGGATGAGGACGCGGCGACACTCGCTTTGGAATTCCCGGAGCGAGGAGCAAATTGCCTCTATCTTCGCCAGAAGCCCGCTGACCGAATCCGCTGGCTTCAGAAGGCTTTGCAGATTGCCCATGACCGTGGATTTGGTCGGGCTGAAGCCTCCATTCTGGGAAAGTTGGGCTTGGCCTTTCAAGAAATGCGCCAGTTCCCGAATGCAATAGAATACCATGTTGCACAACTGAAATTGGCTGAGAGCCTGAAAGATCAGGAAGTTTGGGCGGAGGCGGCTTGTAATCTGGGAATCGTATATGACGATCTTAATATGCTGGAAACTGCACAGGAATGGTATACCGCCGTTTTGAAGATTTCTGATAAAACCTCCAATCCCAAAATCAAAGAACGTGCATATGGCAACCTTGGTTTGGTATACATTAAACAGGGGAAGTTCAGTGATGCCGTTAATTGTTTCGAACATCACTTGCGATTGGCTCGCCGACATGGCGACCTCTGGAGCGAAAGTAATGCCTTGACTAATCTGGGTATTGCATGTATGAAACTCCGTCAGTACGATCAGGCAGGTGGGTACTTCCAGGAATCGCTTGTTATCAATAAGAAGCTGACGGATTTGGAGGGCGAAGCCAAGAATTGGAGTTATATCGGTTCTCTACGAAACGAGTTGGGCGATTTGGATGGTGCTGTGGTAGCCTATCAGAGACGCATTGAACTTGCCCAAAAAATGAAGGACTCACGCGGCGAAGCAATTGGTTGTTGGAATCTGGGCGAGGTTCTTATCAAGAAAGAGAAGTGTAAAGAGGGAATCGAGTTACTCTTCAAATGCGTTGAGTACGAAAAGAGTGTGGGAGATCCAGCGTGGGAGGAGGATTGGAAAACAGCGCAACACATGGAAGAAATCTGTAACACACAATAACCGCGAGGTCCCATGCCGACCTTATTTGACGCCTATGCTCAACATGCCAATTGCTATTTGTTAATTGCTGAAAAAGCGGCAGAATTGTTCGTCAGGGAACCAACTCAGGCAGAAGGCGTTGCCATTTTTGATCACAATCGAGAGCAAATTGAGGCAGCCTTGGAGTGGATTCAGCAGCAGGAGGAAACCCCCGAAAGAGATCTTGTACTGGCTTCCTTTATTGATGCCGTATCTTCTATAGGGATGTTGAGGTATAGTATTCGGGATAAGTTGATTCCCTTGTTGGAGCAGAGAATTTCTGCAGCCCAACGCCTGGGCTTGAAAGATATGGAAGCTGATGCGTGCGATGATTTAGGAGTCAAGTATGCTTATCTTGGCTATCTCCAGCAGGCGATAGAGCTTTTTGAAATAGCGCGCGTACTCGCCTTAGAAGCCTCCGATAGGGTATTGATTGGAGATATTATGAATCACATTCGCTTGGCCCATATGCAACTAAAAGGACATCAGCAACAGCCTGCTAAAATACTTACTTTAATCCACCTGCCCGTACTTCACTTCAGGCAATTATTTGCTGTGCTCACCAGAAATCCTTTTATGGAGATTGTGGTTCTCAATAAGCTTGCCAGCATCTACTTGGAATGGGGCAGGCTCAATGTGGCTGCCACTTTATTTCATCGTACCATTTCACTGTCTAATGAGCTCTCCTACCGGTTAGGGAAATTGGACGCATCTCTTGGCTTATTGCACTTGGAATTGCTCAAAAGCGTAACGAAAGGAAGCAATTTTTCGCCTCTACCGCTCGAAGTCAATCATGAATTTGAATGGAGTAACGACCTGCGCGTTTTGGAAACGTTGCTTGACCTTGCGCCGGCTATTCAAAATGTGGAGACAATGGCACAATCACTACAGAAAAATAGCGACCCGCGCGCATTCAAGATTTACGAACAATTGGACAGAATCCTGTCCGAGATGGATAAGATAACACTGGCATCTCAGCAGAAATTGGAACACAGACAGGAAGTATTTCTTTCTGGATTGACAACGATAAAAGAAACTATCACTTCTATCATTAAATTGTATTCCGGCGGCGATTCGAAATAAGTCAAACGAAATATCTTGATTGTTTATTCACGCGGGATTCGCGGCATACTAATGCCGGTTCATACATCCAGTACAGCAGGGCGTGATTTTTCCCACTTTTTGATTCTCAGCGATCACAATATTTTAGGTGAAACCAGCCTTGCAGTAACCAAATACTGTTTTTCCTTGCGACATTACATCCATGCCGGCTGAGTGCGGAGCAAAACTATTGGGTGGTATGATTTTGTATGATGAGCAAAGCTGCCGGCATTCTTATGCCTGTCCGCGCCGGTTTCGTTGTGTTTGCCGTCCCAGAGTAGAGTAAAATTACTTAAGACACGACTCTATCGATTTTCAGTGACACACTGCACTGTAGAGGAAATCATTCATGAGACCTAGTCCTGCCAAAAAATTGGGCAAACTGAGCCTCGCCATTTTGGAAAATTTCATTCAAGGCAAACTTGGTGAAAAATTTATCAAGGAATTGCGCCAAGATTATGATATAACCGCTACTATCGCCAGTGCCTTGGAAAATGCAGAAACAAGGTTCTTAAAGGAATTTGAGGATAAAGATCTTTCGCGCGCGATGTTTGTGGATCTCAGCCAAAAAGACCGGCCTGAGCTGCAAAATGCAGTGATCGAATTCTATCAGCATCCCAGCCGATCCAATTTTAATGGTGTATTGTGCGACATATTGCTCGGAGAATTCAAATCACTTTCCAGGGAACGTATAGAGCAAGCAATATCGACTTACGTCGCCATTCTTACAGAAGAATTGGCTATGCTGGATACCGAATTCAGGGAAAAAGTAAGCTTCCTTAAGGATTTCCGCCAAGCAGAAAAGACAACTAAACCTCGCCCTTCCTCAAAGCGAAAAAAGGAGACCAAGGGCTCTTATCAAATCCCTCCCCTGCCCCCGCAAGGTGTTTTTGGGCGTGATGATGCAATCAGTAAAGTGGCGGAGTTCTTAGTGTCTGATGACCACAGTATTGTAGATCTCCCTCCGCTGGCTTTGCGTGGGATGGGCGGCATTGGGAAAACTACCCTGGCAATTGCATTTGCTCATGAATACAAGGCTAAATTTCCTGATGGTGTACTCTGGACGAGCTTGGGACCCAAGCCCACAGCCAGGCTCGTGCTTGATGCGTGGGGACGATCTCTCGGTCTGGATCTATTACCTGAGCGTGACGAAGTTGCCTGCCAGAATCGTCTCAGACAATTCTTGCATGACAAACAGGTCTTGGTCATCATCGATGATGTATGGGATACCATTCAAGGGGGCTATTTCCTGGTTGGAGGGCCACATTGCAGAACGCTCATCACGACCCGCGAGCTCCCGGTTGCAAATGACCTTGCCACTCGTGAGCGTGTTCTCCGAGTAGATGTTTTAAAACCAATGGATGCACTTGCCCTGCTACAAAAACTGGCTCCGGAAACTACCCAGGTTGACAAGGCGCTCTGCATAAAGCTTTGTGAACGCCTAGAATTTCTACCCCTGGCAATTACTCTGGCAGGACGCATGCTGGCAAACGAAGCCGATGTGCCACAGCGGATGCAACGCCTAGTAGGCGAGTTAATCGAGCGGCGAGATAGTCGGCTACAGCTGGTACAGGCTGAGGGCAGGCAAGGCTTAGATGATGAGAACCCGGTTTCACTACAGGCAATCCTTGGCATGAGCGTAGATCGTCTCGACAAGGCCGACCAGGAAAGATTTGCCATGCTGTCGATTTTTGGTGGCGAGCCGCTGACCTGGGAATTGAAAGCTGTTTCAGCCGTCTGGGAAACCTCGATGGAAGAGACAGAAGCGACCATCTCTAGGTTTATTCAAAGAGGCCTTGTGGAACCGCGCGATGGTAGGTACTGGATGCATGCGCTACTTGCAGACTATGGAGCCGAGTTAATGAAAAAGATGGAACTGTAGTCTTGAAGATGTAATTCCTGAAATCAACACAAACCTCGAGCGGTATGAGCGATGCATTCTCTCGTTACGTGAAATTCTGGCTTCAGTATCTCGAGGCACACAGGGCGGATTGGCGGACTATTCAAGAGGAATTTGAGCAGATTACCCGTGCCTGGACGTTGCTCGCAGGCAATACAGATCTATCCATTGATTCGAAGACACGTGATTATCTAATTCTCCGTTATGTCAATCTTTTACAAGACTACTTGGAGTACAGAGGAAGGTGGAGCGAAGGATATATTCCCTGGTTAGAAATAGCCTTGGACGCGGCGCGCAGAACAGGTTCCTTAAAGTCTCAATTCTCTTTGATAAATAATCTCGGCGCTGGTTATACAGACTTAGGAAATTTCGAAAAAGCGGAAACTTATCTTCAAGAAGCATTGAAGATCTCCCAGGATTCAGGGGACATAGACAGTCAGATGAGCGTTGCAAATAATCTTGGCGCTCTTTACTTCCAAAACGGGCGCCGGCGTGAAGCGTTGCAGCAAATTGAGGCAGCGTATTCTGGAGCGATGGATCAAAACACCACCAAAGCGGCGCACATTTTGAATAATTTGGGAATGACATTTCAGAGCCTCGGAATTCTGGATAAAGCCTTGGAATGCTATGACAAAGCCCTGCAAATTCACCAGAGCAATCAGGATGATTCGGGCGTCTCCGCGAGCTTGAACAACTATGGAATTTTGCTTGCGGAAACCGGGGATTGGCATAAAGCATGTATGTATCTGGAGCAGGCATTGGCATTGCGAAGAAAGATTGGCGATCGTTCACGAGAGGCCGTAACCCTCGCCAGCTTGGGACGTGTCAATACGCGTCTCGGAAAATTCAGGGAAGCCATTGAATATCTGGAGAAGGCTTTATTCATACAACAGGAAATCGGCGATCTTCCTTCCGCAGCTGATTCTTTGCAGTCGTTGGGAAATATATATCGTCAGCTTAACCAATTTGATATCGGCGAGAAGTATCTGAACGAGTCTATCCACATTCATCGGCAAGCAGGTAATAAAGCGGGTGAAGCCGAGGCGTTGAATAACCTTGGATTGATCTACCGAGCCAAAGAACAAAATGAAACAGCGCTTCAATATTACCAGCAGTCCCTTACACTTCATCGTAGCGTGGGCGACAAAAATGGAGAAGCATCCGCATTGAATAACATCGGTATCGTCAATCGGATAAAAGGTGAATACGACCAGGCTCTAGAAATCTACAAAAAGGTTCTCGAAATCAGACGAGCACTGAAAGATGTCAGCGGTGAAGCCACCACGCTCAACAACATGGGAAGGGTTTTTCGATTAACGAATCAAACTGATCTTGCTATGGACTATTACAAACAGTCTCACGATTTGCTGAAACAAGTTGGAGATAAGGTGAATGAGGCGGCCGTCCTATCAAATATAGCCATGCTCCATATCGAAGCAGAGAGATGGGATGAGGCAGAACATGTGCTACTCGAGGCGCTCAAGATAGACACGCAATATGAACTTCCCACTTTGGACGAGGACTCCCGTGCTCTGGCCTGGGTGAGGCGGCGAGCGAAAGGCGAACAATGAGTTCCGCCCAACTTCGTTATCTTAAGCATTGGGCCGATTTCGCCAAGTCCAACGAGCTTGACCTACGCAAAATCGAAGCAGAGTTTGAACAGATAAGACGAGCATGGGAAATGCTTACCACAGAAAGTGCGCTGTCCCTGTCCGATACAGATCGCAATTCCCTAATTCTAAATTTGACGTTTTCTATGGATCGTTTTATGGAACGTTATGGCCTTTTACAGGAGAATATCCTGTGGATCGGGCGAGCGATGCAGGCGGCTCATGCTCTGCAGCAATTTCAATTTGTAGGCCGGCTAGGGCAGGATTTGGGTTGGTGTCATCGTGAACTGGGCAACCTTGAAAAAGCGATGGAATACCTGGAACTTGCTCTTGCCGTCCGTCAACGCTATGGACCGAAAGAAGGAGAGGCCAACACGTTATCCATGATTGGAGTGGTATATGATGATCAAGGAAATTTTCCGAAGGCAATTGAATATTTCGAAAAAGCGTTAGGACTATGGATAGAAGTACAGAACGAGGAAAGGGAGTCCATTACAAGAAATAATCTGGCGTCTTCCTATTCAAATCAGGGAGAATGGGCAAAAGCGGAGGAGCTATACAATCTATCTATACGTCTCAATCAGGAGCTGGGCAAAGAGGATGACAACGCTGGAACCTTGAACAATCTAGGAGAAGCAGCATTGGCGCAAGGTAGGCCAGAAGAAGCTGAGAAATACTTCAGAAGTGCTCTCGAAATCTTTGAACGAATAGGTGACAGGGCTCATATTCCCACCGCAATGAACAACCTAGCACTCGTGAAGAAACAGCTAGGGCAAGTTAATACCGCCGTTGAGCTGATGAATCAGGCACTCGATATGCAGAGACAACTGGGCCAGGAGTTGGAAACCGCAACAACCCTAAATAACCTGGGAACCACCTATGAAGGGATGGGGCTCTTTGACAATGCATTGAGCTATTTTTCCTCAGCAATTGAAATTTACCGTTCTTATACGCGCGAACGCGATGTTGCCATAACCCTGATCAATCGTGCAGGTGTATACCAGAAATTGGAGAATTGGCAAAAAGCCTTAGATGAGTATGCTGAGGCCAAAGAGATTCTAGAAAGAATAGATGCCCAGTATCTCCTGGCGACGTTGTATAACAATTTAGCCGCTATTTCTTATGAAATGGGTGAAAGGAATAAAGTTGAAGAATACCTCAGCATAGCTCTCGAAATTCATCGTTCACAAAACAACTTGGAGGGTCAGGCTCATTTCTTGAATAACATGGCGATCTTATTGTACGAAAAGGAACCTGCTCGCGCAAAAGAATATATGCGGAATGCATTGGAAATCAGTGAGCAGATCCAGGATCGAGATGGGCAAGCAACTTATTGGCATAATCTGGGCGCGATCTCAAGCAAGATGAATGAGCTGGAACAGGCAGCACTTTGCTACAGAACAGCATTATCCATTCGTCGTGAAATTCAAGATTATGGAGGATTGAAAGACACGCTGTACAATCTCGCTCTTATCCTGAGTGATCTTGGCGATCACGAACAATCGTTTCGTCTCTTAGAAGAAGCGGTTGAGATAGATCGAAAATACAACTACCCGTCGTTGGAACGGGATATCGCTGCATTAGAGGAGCAAAAAAGTCTCCTTGACAAGGCTTTATGAAAATTGCAGAACGGCATGCGCGCCATTACATGGCTTATGCATATGAGCATAGGGACGATTGGGATTGGTTTGATGATGAGTGGGGGCAAATTCAACGGGCCTGGGAATGGGTCAAACATCAGGACGCGTCGTTAACAGTAACCTTTATTCGAATATTCGAATCATTCCTTGATCGCCGAAGCTTATGGCAGGATGAGATAGCCTGGGCTAAAGAAGGCGTTGGACTTGCCGAACAAACAGGCGATCAGCGACAAAAATCCATATTTCTCAATTACCTGGGCATTACCTATGCAAATATCGGCCAGGTTCATCAAAGCATTGAGGTTCTCGAGGAAGCGGCGAAGATCGGAGAAGAAATCCAAAATGATTCGCTCTTGTTCGATTCCCTGACCAATATCGGAAGTTCACTTCATCGTCTGGGACGCACAGAAGAAGCTGTCAATTATTACAATCGTGCGCTGGAGATTGCCACAAAGTTGGGAGAAAATGAACGAAAAGCAAATGCCATCTCAAACATTGCTCTGGCCTTTTCCTATATGGGACAGATACATCGGTCAGTGGAATTGTTCGAGCAGGCACTCGAATTGGTACGGTCCGCAAGAAATCCCAGACAGAAAATTATCATCCTAAATAACCTTGGTGTTGCCCATCAAAATTTAGGCAATATTAAGAAAGCTTTGAGCAATTTCGAAGAAGTTGTGTCATTGACCCGACAGTCGGGATACCGTCAATTTGAGGCTAGCGCCATCGGCAATATGGGGCTGTGCGAGTATCGTTTAGGTCACATGGAAGAAGCAATCAAGTATTACTCCAGGCAACTGGAGTTGGAGCGCAGAACCGGAGACCGAAGAGGCGAAGCAAATGCCCTGCGAAATATTGGGCTAGCATATGCAGGGATGAGCGAATCCCAAAAAGCCATTGACTACTATGAACGCAGTCTTGAGATTGCACTTGAAATCGGAGATTTAGCGGGAGAAGGAACTACGTATGGAAATCTTGGCGGAGTCTATAGGAATTTGGGAGATACTCAAAAAGCCCTAGATTACTATATGAAGCGGCTGGAAATTGCCGAAAAAGTTGGCGATGTACGTAGGCAGGCAGTAGGGTATGGTGGTATTGGTAATCTTTATTTCGATGCGCGAAATCTGGATAAGGCATTGTATTACTATGAGAAAGCTTTTGCGATCGCGAAAGAAGTCGGCGACCGAAATGCTCAGGCAACTTGGGCCTGGAACATAGGTCTGATCCATGAACTGGCAGGAAATCTACAAAAGGCCACGGAGTACATTTCAATTACCGTGAATTTCGAGCTGGAAATCGGTCACGTTAATGCAAGACGCGACCAGGAATATCTGAAACGCCTTCAACATAAAACTTCGGAATCTAACCGCCAAAGCGAGGAATAACGGAGTACAAGTTTCCCGCGTTATCTGAATTGAGAATAATATCGCGCTATCGGAATGTCATTCACATTCACTTACTTGGGCTATAATCTAAACCAAAAAGCAAATCTTTCAGGTTTCGTTTAGAGGTAACGTATGCCCAACCAATTAATTAACGAGAATTCCCCCTATCTACTCCAACATGCGAATAATCCGGTTGACTGGTACCCTTGGGGCGAAGAAGCGCTCGCCAAAGCCCGGGCCGAGAACAAGCCCATCTTCCTTAGCATCGGTTACGCCGCTTGTCATTGGTGTCACCGTATGAGGGAGGAAAGTTTCGAAGATCCTGAAACCGCTTCACTGATGAATCAGGAATTTATAAGTATCAAAGTGGATAGGGAAGAACGACCTGATATAGATGGGATCTACATGCAAGCAACTGTCGCGATGACTGGCACTGGTGGCTGGCCTATGTCGGTCTTCCTTACACCGGACTTGCGTCCTTTTTTTACCGGCACATATTTCCCACCTGTTCGGCGCTATAACATGCCTTCCTTCAAGGAAGTGTTGTCAAACATTGCCAAAGTATGGCGTGAAAATGCTCAGGAAGTGGATCGAGTTGGCAATCAGGTCCTCGAACATATTCGCCCACCCATAAACAAGCCCGAGAACAGGAATGAAATAACCACAGAAGCTCTTGAAGTAGCTATAAAGAACCTGCTTGATTCTTACGATTGGGGATATGGAGGTTGGGGCCAGGCGCCGAAGTTTCCGCAACCCATGACCATCGAATTTCTTTTACGCCGAGCAACCACCGATACAACTCAACGCGAACAAATAATAAAGGCTGTCACTCATGCATTAAGTGCCATGTCACGCGGCGGGATGTATGATGTTGTTGGTGGCGGTTTTTCCCGTTATAGCGTCGATAATTTTTGGAGAACGCCTCACTTTGAAAAAATGACATATGATAATGCCCAATTAGCCCTGGCATATTTACATGGGTATTTGCTCACTGGCAACACCGACTATCGCAGGATTTGCGAGGAGACGTTGGAATTTGTCCTGCGCGAATTGACCCATTCAGAGGGTGGGTTTTTCAGCAGCTTGGATGCCGACTCGGAAGGCGAAGAAGGAAAATTCTATGTCTGGACACAAGATGAACTTGAGGGAGTACTCGGTTCGGATTTCGACTTTTTCAAAACCGCCTATGGAATTAACCCATCAGGGAACTGGGAAGGCAAAACCATCTTGCAACGTGCTTTGGATGATTCCACACTCGCAGCCCGTTTCAAAATGGAGCAAGAAGAACTTTGGCAGAAATTATCCAAATGTCATGCAAGACTTTTAGAAGCAAGAAGTTCACGCATTCGCCCCACCACCGATGACAAAGTGCTGGTGATGTGGAACTCCCTGATGCTCAAAGCCTTTGCAGAGGCAGGACGTTATCTTAATAGGCAGGATTATCTACAGGTAGCCAGTCGTAACGCACGATTCTTGTTGAATAATCTATATGCAAATAATCGACTGCACCGATCCTGGCGGGAGGGACAGGCAAAGCACAATGCCTACCTGGAAGATTATGCCGGTCTGATCTTGGCGCTTTTGGCGTTATACCAATCCGATCCGAATAAGGAATGGTATCTTTCGGCATTGAAACTTGCCGATGAAATGGTTGAACACTTTGCCGACCCTAATGGAGGTTTTTTCGACACACGCGATGATCATGAAACCCTCCTTGTACGTCCGAAAGATATTCAGGACAATGCCACCCCATCCGGGAATGCTCTCGCCGTTACTTCTCTGCTTGAATTGGCAGCGTATGGGGATCGGATAGAATGGCGAGACCTTGCCGAGGAGATGCTTTCCTCAGTATATGGAGCGATGCTACGCTATCCGACTGCCTTTGCACAGTGGTTGTGCGCGGCTGACTTTGCTGTCGGTCCGACACGTGAGGTGGCAATTATCGGCGACTCACAGCGCACCGAAACCAAAGAATTGTTGAGTACCCTCTGGAAAACGTTCCGACCCCGACAGGTAACTGCGATTTCCAATTACCCGCCGGAGCCGGATACGCCAGCCTTGCTGAAGGATAGACCATTATTGAATGATCTTCCAACAGCATACGTGTGTCAAGGATTTGTTTGTTTACAGCCAGTCAATTCGTCAAATGAGATGGAGACCCAACTGGCGGGTAACTCAAATCTTTAATGAGCCATCAGACCATAACTACCGACTGATAACCGTGCTGAAAACACAACTCCGTTTGTACGATTGGGTACACTATTACGAAAAAATGCTCTACGACAACGCCCAACTCGCCCGCGCCTACCTTCATGCCTGGCAAATCACCGGCGACCCCTTCTTCCAGCGCGTCGTCAGCGAAACGCTCGAATTTGTCGCGCGCGAAATGACCCACCCCGACGGCGGCTTCTACTCCAGCCTGGACGCCGATTCGGAGGGAGAAGAAGGAAAATTCTACGCCTGGACGCTCGAAGAGATTCGCCAAACCCTGAAAGACGATTCGGAATTTTTCGAAGCGGCGTACGGCATCACCATCAAAGGCAACTGGGAAGGCAAGACAGTCTTACAGCGCGCCCTGGATGACGCCTCCCTTGCCGCCCGCTTCAAACTGGACCCCCAAACTGTTCCCGCCAAATTAAGCGAGTGCCACGCCCGGCTCCTCGCCTTCCGCAACACCCGCGTCCGCCCCGGCACCGACGACAAAACGCTCACCTCCTGGAACGGGCTTATGCTGGCAACCCTGGCAGAAGCGGCGCGCCTCCTCCCGCCAGAAAAAGAGTCCACTCCTTCCCCTTCCGCGCTCTCCCCTCAGAACGCCAAACTCCACTTTCTGGCTACGCGCAACGCGGAATTCTTGCTCTCCGCCCTGCGCCCCAACGGAAAACTCAAACATGCCTGGAGAAACGGCAAAACTTCCAGCGAAGTTTTCCTCGAAGATTACGCCGCCCTCATTCTCGGTCTGCTGGAACTGTATCAAACTGACTTCAACAATCGGTGGTTTTCCGCTGCCAGAGAATTGACGGATGAAATGATCGAACTGTTCAGCGACCCGGCAGGCGGCTTTTTTGATACGCCGAAGGACGGCGCCCCCCTGCTCCTCCGCCCCAAGGATGTGCAGGACAACGCCACTCCATCGGGAAATGCGCTGGCGTGTGAAGCCCTGCTGAAACTTGCCGAGTTCACCGGCGAAGGACGTTACCGCGACCTGGCAGAAATAGCCTTGAGGCTCGTCGTGGGGATGGCAACCCGCTACCCCTCTGCGTTCGCGAGGTGGCTGTCAGCGGCGGATATGGCTTTGGGGAACGTGAAACAGGTTGCAGTCGTGTATGAGGCGAACGAAGAAGAGGCGTCTGCGTTGGTTCGGGCAGTCCAATCCCGCTTTTTACCCAATGTCATCCTTGCCGCGTCTGCCCATCCCCCCACAGAGGATGCGCCGGCGCTCTTGAGAGACCGCCCACTCAAGGAAAACAAGCCCACTGTGTATGTGTGCGAGGGTTTCGTCTGTAAGACCCCCGTGACGACCATCGAGGAATTGACGAAGTTGTTGTAATCAAAAGGCTCCCGCATGGGAGCCTTTTGATTTTTATTTCGGTTCGATGTTTCCCTGAGAATCGGTCTGGCTGTCTTTCTTGTCGTCGCCGCTCAAGCCTTCGCGGAAGGATTTGATTCCCTTGCCGAGTTCGCCGGCAATTTTGCCGATGCGGCCCGGTCCAAACAGTAGAAGGACGATCACCAGAAGGATGATCAATTCTGTAGGGCCAAGACGTGCAAACATGGTTGCTCCTTATTCAGTGTTTTGTGTATCGTACCACAATCGAGATTAATGCGCCATTATAGTTCGCGGCGGAAGATGATGCCCTCGATGAAACGAATGACGCGGCGTACAAGCGAGCGGATACGACCAAGCGCACGGTATTGCGAGGGGCGTACCTGCCCCTTGCTGGGAAGGGGACCCGTCCACTCGGCGGCGAGGGCGCCCCACGTCAGCCCGGCGCCAAAACCAACCATGACGAATTTGTCGCCGCTCTTGAGTTGTCCCTTTTCGACGGCTTCGACGGCAGCGATGGGGATGGAAGCAGTGGAAGTGTTGCCGTAGCGGTCGAGGTTGACGATAAATTTGTCCATCGGCTGTTTGAGCCCGCGCGCCGCCGCTTCGATGATGCGGATGTTGGCTTGATGCGGCACAATCCAGCTGACGTCTTCGATGCGCATGCCGGCGGCTTCCAGCGCTTCGAGAGTTGCCTGCGCCATGACGCGGGTGGCAAAGCGGAAGACTTCCTTGCCATCCATTTCGATGAAGTGCTTGCCTTCATGGACGGTCGCTTCGCTGGCAGGATGCGCGCTCCCGCCGCCGGGCAGAGCCAACAGGTCGCCGCCGGAGCCGTCGGAGTGCATGACAGCGGAATAGACGCCGCCGGGTTTCTCGCTCGCCTGCAGGACGAATGCACCGGCGCCGTCGCCGAAGAGGATGCAGGTGTTGCGGTCCTTCCAGTTGACGAAGCGGGAGAGAGTCTCTGCGCCCACAACCAGGGCATTCTTGATGGAGCCGCTGCGAATCGCCTGCGCCGCCATGTTGGTGGCGTAGATGAAGCCGGAGCAAGCCGCCAGCAGGTCGAAGGCGCCGGCTTTGGTCGCGCCGATTTGATCCTGAATCATGCAGGCGGTGGCGGGGAAGATGTAGTCGGGAGTGGAGGTGGAGCAGATGATCAGGTCGAGGTCGGTGGGACGCAGGTTGGCAACGGTCAAGGCTTTGAGAGCCGCCTCCACGCCCAGTGAGGAGGTGGTCTGCCCTTCTTTGGCGATGCGTCGTTCGCGGATGCCGGTACGTTCGCGAATCCACTGGTCGCTGGTCTCGACGATTTTGGAAAGGTCGTCGTTGGTCAGAACTTTTTCAGGCACCGACATCCCCCAGCCTGTGATGTGTGCGTATGGCATACTTGCTCCTTAGGTCGTTGTGCGGCTGACGTGCTATCCCTCGAATTGGCTGAACACCAGTGTGGCGTTATGACCGCCGAACCCGAAAGAGTTGGACATGGCATGCCGGATGACCGCCTTGCGCGGCTGATTCGGGACGTAGTCCAGGTCGCATTCGGGATCGGGCGTCTGGTAATTGATGGTGGGCGGGATGACGCCTTCGCGCATCGCAAGGATGCTGAACACTGCCTCCACCGCGCCAGATGCCCCCAGCAAATGCCCGGTCATGGATTTGGTGGAGGAGACGGGAATCTTATACGCCTGCCCGCCGAAGACGGTTTTGATGGCGGCGGTTTCGCTTTTGTCATTGAGCGGCGTGGAAGTGCCGTGCGCGTTGATATAGTCAATGTCGGTCACTTGCAGACCCGCATCTTCCAGCGCCAGCCGCATGGACATTGCCGCGCCGGCGCCATTCTCAGCCGGGGCAGAGATGTGATAGGCGTCGTCGGTGGTGCCGTAGCCGCTGATTTCAGCCAGGATGGATGCGCCGCGCGCCTGCGCGTGCTCCAGCGATTCGAGGACGAGGATGCCAGCGCCCTCCCCCATCAGAAAGCCGTCGCGGTTCTTGTCGAACGGGCGGGAGGCGGTGAGGGGATCGTCGTTGCGGGTGGAAAGCGCCCCCATGACGTTCATGCCCGCCATGGCGAGCGACACGAGCGCGCCTTCGGATGCGCCGGCAATCATCACATCTGCCGAGCCGCGGCGAATCATTTCCAGCGCTTCGCCGATGGCGTTGTTGCCGGAGGCGCAGGCGGTCGCCAGCGCCATGTTCGGTCCGCGCGCGCCAAAGCGGATGGCAAGCATTCCTGCCGCGCTGTCCGAAATCATCATCGGGACGAGGAACGGGCTGATACGCTCCGGTCCGCGCTCGCGCAGGACCTCCACCTGTTCCATAATCGTGCCGATACCGCCGATGCCAGTGCCAATGACGATGCCCACGCGGTGGCGGTTGGAATCGTCAATGGTGAGGCGGGCTTGCGCCAGCGCTTCGAGCGCGGCAACCGTGGCAAACTGGGTGAAGCGATCCATTTTGCGCGCTTCGCGATTGCCAAAGACCGCCACCGGGTCGAAACCTTTCACTTCGGCGGCAAAACGGGTCTTGTGGCGGCTGGCGTCGAACAGGGTGATGGGACCCGCGCCGGATTTGCCCGCCAGCAGGGAATTCCAGGTTTCTTCCACCGTATTGCCGACGGGGCTGATGCACCCCATGCCCGTCACTACAACTCGTCTGCGCATAAAGCGATTTCTCCTTTTTCTTCTCGTGTACAAAATTCCGCGCGGTTCACGACGTTAGAAAACGTCTCCTGCGCAAGGGCGCATTGTGAGATTTTCAGCGCACCAATGACCCGGTAAAGCCCGCGACCGGTTTCCTGCCGGGTCAGGTGTTATAACACGCCTCTCCCCGGTTAGACACGCCCGCTGCGCAGGCTTTTCAGAGTCTTCCAGGCTTGCTGGATGTGCATACGGTCATGGTCAGCCATGAAGCCGCAGACTTCCAGGAAATTGGTTGGACCAAAAATGGCATGACGAGCGCGGCGCGCCCAGATTTCATCGCCGGCATTTTTGAGCATTTCAATCGTTTGGATGCGCGCCGATACAAACTCACGCAAAGCCGCCGCTCCGTCCACGTGCAAATAATCCCGTTCGCTTGCCCACACGGCGGTATCGGGACGGGGAATGAAGGCGTCTTCGCGTTCGAGCAGGAGTTTCAATTGAAGTTGATGGATTTCGCGCTCGGTATCGCGCAGGTGACAAATGATCTCGTTCAGCGCCCAATCGTCGCGGGAAAGTTCGGTGCGCCATTGCTCCGCCGAGAGGGAACAGGTGAGGGTGCGCAGGACTGCCGGCGTGGATTGCAAAATCGCCAGCACGGCTTCACGGGATTTGAAGGAAGGCTCCAGCGTGGAGAGGTCGGTGGATTCGAGCCAGGGACGAAGGTCGGCTAATTTGCCGCGCCCCGCTTCCAGTCCGGGACTTGAGGCGGGTTCGCCGTCTATGAAATAGGTCTTCAGCCCAAGCCTGCCCGCGGGAATCAAGTCCCGTTCGGCGTCGTTGCCCACCATCAGAATCGGTCCGTCGTGCCAGCCGAGTTGACCGAGGAATTCGGCGTAGTAGGCGGTGTGGGTCTTGGTGAAGTGGAAGGTCTCGAAGGAGGAGACGAGTTCGAACTGCGCCGGGTCGAAGCCCGCCCAGCGCAGGCGGTGATAAGTGGCTTTGCGCGGGAAGAGCGGGTCGGTGGCGATGGCGATGCGGTGTCCTTGTGAAAACGCCCATTCGATGAGGGGAACGGCTTCGGCGCGCGGGGTTGTTTTGGTTTGCAGGCGCGGGAAGATGTTGTCGTAAAAGTCTTCGAGGGTTTCGGCAAGGTCGGCTTTGGGAATGCCGAGCCTGCGGTAGAAGTCTTCTTCAAAGACTTCCTGGAGGGTGCGGGAGGGGTCTTCGCTGTCGAGCATCAAGCGGGTGGAGGCAAGCAGGGAGGAAATCAGGGTTGTGGGAGGAACGTAGGGGGCGAGGTGTTCGGAAAGCGCCTGAAAATAGGCTGGGATAAACGCCTCTGTGTTGGTGTCGAGCAGGGTGTCATCGAGGTCGAAGAGGAGTGTGAGCGTCATTGTGTGCAGTCCGTTCGTGGTTGGAGATCATCAGGGGCGCAGGGCACGTTCTCTACCGTGTCCATCGGCGTAAGAAAACGCCGAGTACGCACAAGGCAGAGAATACCCGAATACGCACCAGAATTTCCAACAAAATTACGAGCGATCATTTTGTTTTCGGCTTGCCCCGCCAGACGGGAGAGTGCATCAGGATTTGATTTGGAATTCGAACGGCAAAGCGTGACATTCTCCGCAGCCGATGTGCGGTTCTTTCACAGACCTTTGGGTCTTTTCGCAAAACGCCTGGACTTGAACGCGCCTCAGGAAGGCGGCGGAAAGCGGACGCCCCACTTTTGCGCGAAGCCTCATGAATTCGCAGGCGTTTGCCATGCTGATTTCGGGAACGGGGCAGGTGGCGCACAGGTCGCGCGTCCATGCTTGCCCGGCGGCTTTGAGCAGGCGGCATTCCTCCACGCTGCGTCCGCGGAAGTAGTCGCTGTAGAAGTGAGGGCATTCTTTGCCGGCAGGGGTTTTCATGGTGAATAGTAGCGTGGTCTCTCAGGGGAATGATGAGCGGGCGGCTGGTTTAATTACCAAACCGCCCGCTGCGGGCAGAAAAAGTCCCTGGTTACACACGGGTGACGTATTCGCCCGTCTCGGTGTTGACGCGGATGACGTCGCCGACTTTGACGAACTGGGGGCATTGCACTTCGAGCCCGGTTTCGGTTTTGACCTTTTTGGTCACGCCGGTGGCGGTGTCGCCGCGAATGGCGGTTTCGGCTTCGACCACTTTGAGGTCCACAGAGCCGGGCAGTTCCACGTCTATGGGGTTGCCGTTGTAGAAGGTGAGTTTGACTTCCATGCCTTCTTTGAGGTAGAGGGCGTCGTCGCCGAGCATATCGGCTTTGATGGCGGGCTGCTCGAAGGTTTCGTTGTCCATGAAGTGGTAGAACTCGCCGTCGGTGTAGAGGTAGGAGACGTTGTGGAAGTCGAGGCGGACGTCCTGCACGGACTGCCCGGAGGTGAAGGTGCGTTCGATGTTGGCGCCGGTGAGCAGGTTGCGCGCCTTGATGCGAATGGTGGCGTTGCCGCGCCCGGATTTGTTGTGGCTGTAGTCCAGCACTTTGTAGAGGGCGCCGTCCAGTTCAAAGGTGACGCCTTTGCGAAGTTCGTTTACGTCAATCATGCCTGCAATTTTCCTTGAATGATTTGGTTAGAAGATGGCTGGCGCAGAGGCGTGAAAGGACGCGCCTGCGCGGTTAGCGGCGGGATTATACTACGAGACGAACAATCAGTGAGACGATTCGGAGCGGGGGTCTTCGCGCAGGAGTTGGACGGCATGCGGGAGCACCGGCAGGACGACTTGCAGGTTTTCGACTGCGCCTTTGGGACTGCCGGGCAGGTTGAGAATGAGCGTCCGTTTGCGGATGCCGGCGACCACCCGCGAGAGCATGGCATGGGGGGTGATTTTTAGGCTGGCAGCGCGCATGGCTTCGGCGAGACCGGGCGCTTCGCGCTCGATGACGGCGCGCGTCGCTTCGGGGGTGACATCGCGCGGGGCAAAGCCGGTGCCGCCGGTGGTGAGGATGACGTCCATTTCGCCGCTGTCTGCCCATTCAGCCAGCAGGGCGCGGATGGCAGGTTCGTCGTCGGGGAGGAGGGATTGTCGGGCGACAGACCAGCCCTGGGTCTCGATGAGATGCGTCAGGGCGGGGCCGGAAGCGTCCGGACGTTCGCCGCGTGAGGAGCGGTCGGAGAGGGTCAGGATCCCAAATCGAATGGTCATGCCAGTTCTTTTCCAAAGGGGCGGACGTAATCCATGAAGTGCCAGCCGCGTTTTTCGTAGAAGCGTTCGGCTTCGGGGTTATCGGGAGTGACCATGAGGTAGCATTTGAGGCAGCCTTTGGCGCGCAGGCGGTTTTCGACTTCGGTGAGCAGGCGGCTGCCCAGCCCGTGTTGACGGAAGTCTTTGTGAACGGCGAGATGGTAGAGCAAGCCGCGCCGCCCGTCGTAGCCGCCAATGACCGCGCCAATGATGCGCCCGTTCTCTTCGGCGACGAGGAAGAGGTCGGGGTCGCGGGAAAGTTTCTTTTGGATTTCTTCGGGTGTGTCGGAGCGCCCCAGTTGGACGCCTTTTTCCATGCTTTCCCACAGCGCCCGTACAGCGAGGTAATCCTGCGGGAATTGAAATTCGCGGATGGAGGTCATGAGCAAGCGTCAGTTTTTGAGCACAGAGAGCAGGTCGTCGGGCATGAAGGGCTTGAGGAGGAAGTGGTTTGCGCCGCGCTGAAGACATTCGTCGCGCATGTCCAGCCCCGAGGTCATGACGATGTTGACGCCGCCGTTGGCGGGGTCTTTGCGGATGGCTTCGACAATATCCATGCCGTTTTGCCCGCCAAGGTGAACGTCCATCAGCAGAACATCGGGTTTTTCCTGCGTCACTGCCGAGGCGACATCCTGATGAACATCCAGCGCCACCACCTCATAGCCTTCCATTTTGAGCAGGGTGGTCAGGAGGGAGACCATGGTGCGGTCGTCTTCAGCGAGCAGTATTTTTGACATTGCGTTTTTTCTCCCGCGCCGATGTTTTGGTTCTGGGCTTTTGCTTTGTCTTGGAGCGGGGCTTTGCGGCGCTCGTTTTGCGGGGCGGCTCGAGCGCGGCTTCTATGACCTCGTCCACCGTATCCACGAAGATGAATTTCATCTCCTGCTTGATGTCCTGCGGCACGTCGTCGAGGTCCTGCTCGTTGCTTTTCGGCAGGATGACGGTGCGCAAGCCGGCGCGGTGTGCGGCAAGGACTTTTTCCTTGACGCCGCCAATGGGAAGCACCTGACCGCGCAGGGTGATTTCGCCGGTCATGCCCAAATTCGGCTTGACCTTGCGCCCGGAGGCAAGCGAAACGATGGCGGTTGCCATGGTGACGCCCGCCGAGGGTCCATCTTTGGGCTGGGCGCCGGAGGGAATGTGCAGGTGGATGTCGGACTTGTTGAAGAATTCGTCGTCCAAGCCGAGTTGTTTGGCGCGCGACCGGACGTAGGAGAGGGCGGCGCGCGCCGATTCGTTCATGACGTTGCCAATCGAGCCGGTCACCTGAAAGCCCTTGGAACCGGGCATGGCGGTGGCTTCAACGAAGAGGATGTCGCCGCCGTAGGAAGTCCACGCCAAGCCCGGCACCACGCCGGGGATGGAGATGCGTTTGTTGAGTTCCTCGGTGGGGCGGTAAATTGGGTGGTCGAGGTATTCCTCCACGCGGTCGGGCGTAATCGTTGCCCGCTTGATCTTCTTTTCGGCAATCCGCGTGCCAACCTTGCGGCAGATGGCGCCGATTTTTCGCTCGAGGTTGCGCACTCCCGATTCGCGGGTGTATTCCCGGATAATCTTGCGCAGGGCTTCATCCTTGAACTTGATTTCGTTCGGATGCAGGCTGTTCTCGCGAATCTGCCGCGGAACGAGGTAGCCTTTCGCGATGGCAATCTTTTCGTTCTCCGTATAACCGGAGATGTAGATGATTTCCATGCGGTCGCGCAGAGGACCGGGAATGGTCTCCAGCGTGTTGGCGGTGGTGATGAAAAACACCTGCGAAAGGTCAAAGGCGACTTCGAGGTAGTTGTCGCGGAATTCGCTGTTTTGTTCCGGGTCGAGCACTTCGAGAAGCGCCGAAGCCGGGTCGCCGTGGAAGTCGAAGGTCAGTTTGTCAATTTCGTCGAGCATGAAGACGGGATTTTTGGACTCGACGCGGCGAAGCGCCTGCAGGATGCGTCCCGGCATTGCGCCGATGTAGGTGCGGCGGTGACCTCGAATTTCCGCTTCATCACGGACCCCGCCGAGGGAGGCGCGGACGAATTTCCTTTCCATCGCCCGTGCAATGGACTGTCCCAGCGAAGTCTTGCCCACGCCAGGCGGACCGACAAAGCACAGGATGACGCCCTCGCGCTCGCGGCGAATCAAATCGTCGCTGGGGGCTTTCTCCTCATTCTGGCGCTCGAGGCGGAGTTTGCGAATGGCAAGGAATTCCAGGATGCGCTCTTTCACATCCTCCAGACCGTAGTGGTCTTTATCCAGAACTTCGCGGGCGTGCTTGATGTCGAGGTTGTCGGTGGTGGAAATTGACCAGGGCAGAGAGACCAGCCAGTCCAGATAGGTGCGAATGACGCCGTATTCTGCAGCGGCAGTGGGCAGGCGGGAGAGGCGGTCGAGTTCGCGCTTTGCGAGTTTTTCTGCCTCTTCGGGCATTTTGGCTTCTTCGATCTTTTTGCGGAATTCCTCCACTTCAACAGCCTGCTCGTCTTTTTCGCCCAGTTCGCGCTGGATGGCTTTCATCTGCTCGCGGAGGAAGAAATCGCGCTGGACTTTTTCGATTTCGCCGCGCGCTTCGTTCTGGATCTTTTGCCCCAACTGCAACACTTCCGCTTCGCGCACGAGCAAGCCAATCAGTTTTTTGAGTTTGGCGGAAACCGAATCGAGTTCGAGGATTTCCTGGGCATCCTTCAAGTCCATGCGCTGGAAGTTGGCGATGTTGTACGCCGTCTGAAGCGGGTCTTCGACGGAGGTGATGGACATCTCCAACTCCTCCGGGAAGGAGGGGATCATCTGCGTGATCTGGCGGAACTGGTCGCGGGCGTTGCGCGCGAGGGCGTCAATTTCCAAGCCCTGCTCGACGATTTCGGGGGCAAGTTCGATGCGCGCCTTCAGGTAGGGTTCTTCTGCCACGAACTCGCCGAGGCGGAAGCGCGCCAAGCCTTGCACGAGCAGGCGGACGGTGCCGTCGGGGGCGCGCAAGAGCCGATGGACAATGGCAATTGTCCCCGTCTGGTAAAGATCCGCGGGACCGGGCGTTTCGATTTCAGGATTTACAGCGGTCACCAACCCCACGAGTTTATCCCCGCTGACCACGTCATCCACCAGGCGGATAGAGCGCGGCTGTCCCACCGTCAACGGGACGGCGGTGAAGGGATAAACCACCACGCCGCGCAGAGGAAGGATGGGAAGCACTTCGGGGTACTTCGGTCCGCTTTGCTCGGCGGGAGTTTCGTCTTCGGGGGGTTTGGGTTTTGGGGTGTGAGAAAAGAGCGGCGGTGCGGCGTTTAACATCAGGTCCGTACCGGAGTCCTCCATCCAGCGGAACAGGTCAATGTAACTGGTTTGCCACCTCGATGCAGGCATCGGTTATTTTTCCTTTGGGAATTGAATGGTCAGAAAACCATCCTTGTATTCGGCGTTGGCGTTCTCCATGTTCAGCCGGGCAGGCAGTTCGATGCCCACAGAAAACCTTCCAAAGGGGATTTCCATTTGATGATAGGCTTTGCGCTCCAGCGAGTCAGAACGTGAGCCGCTAACGATTAGAAGATTGCCTTGCACCGCCACTTCGAGGTCTTCTTCGCGCATGCCGGCAATTTCCATTTTGACAACGAAAAATTCCTCTGTTTCGTACACGTCGGTGGGCGGATGCCAAACGTTAGCGCGGACGCGCCAGGTAATCGCGCCAAGTATCTCGCGGCGGGTTTCGACCATTACCGGATGTAATTTGCGAACAATGGTGGGCATATCCAACTACCTTCCTGCTAAAAGGGAAACTGTAATTTGCCAGGCGCCCTCGGCGGGATTCGAACCCACAACCAACAGCTTAGAAGGCTGGCGCTCTGTCCATTGAGCTACGAGGGCAATATATTCAATTTTAGTCCGTCCCCGCAAAGCAGGCAAATTGCGCGCCGCGTCAGGAGACGGGTCTGATGCCTTTATAGACCCGTCCGGCGGTGAGAGTGCGAAGAATGGTCATGGCAGGACGGTTCAGGCGGACGCCCAGTTCTTCCGAGGTCATGGGAATATTGCCGTTCGTCAGGAAGAGGCGGAAGACCGCTTCCACCAGGGCGGTTTGCTCGGTCAGGAAATCGGGCTGTTTGGCGCAGTGAGACATGAGGGTGTTTTGCACGCCGTCCACCGGTTTGACTTCAGCCGTGACCGGGTCCACCCAGTCAATGGTTTGACCTTCCTCCAGGTTGGCAAAGACCTGTTGGTGTTCCGTGCAAAGCAGGGAACGCAAATAGACATGCCAGTCGCGTTCGTTTTTCTGCCACCAGTCGAAATCAATATGAAAGGGCGTTTTGGAGGTCGGTTTTACCAGGCTGGTGCGTTTGCCTTCGGGCATGTTTGCTTTCTCCTACTCGATGATTCTAAAATGCAAATCGCCGACATGCGTGATTTCCGGGCGGGTTGCCAGCAGAGCGAAAAGCGGAGCCGGCGGCACGCGCCGAACGATATTGACCGCCGCATACAACTCCTGCGCGTGGACATGACCCTGCGGGGTGAGTTTGGAAATCTCCCGCGCCATGCCCATGACCAGTTGCTCAAACGGACGGCGCGCTTCCTGCTTCCATAACTGATCCACGGCGTCGAACGAAGGGATGGCGTACGCCATGCGGTCGTTGAACTCAGCGGAAATGGGTTGTTTCAGCATGGCAAAGACCACGCCTCCATCTGCGCCGACGATGACCGTCCGCAGCCAATCCTTGGTGGAACGCTGGGTCTTCGCCTCGATGACGACTTCGCCGGGCTTCTCGCCCTTGCGGATGTTGATCAGACTGCCGGGCATGAGACCATGCGCCTTGTACCAGTTTTGCAAGCCATATACATATTTATTTTCGCGCACCACCCAGCCGGGCATCTTTTGACCGGTTTTGCCGTCCACCAGCGTAAAGCGGACGCGCGGCGATTCGTAAGCGGTGGGGAACAACGGGCGGATACGATTCGAAAGCGGCAGAGTGCCAGCCCGCAGGTGGGGATAGATGAGCGAAATGGTGACTTCTCGCCGTTCGCTCTCCTCCTCCGCTTCCACTTCGCTCAATTCATCGTCCAACTGTTTTTCAAGCGCAATCATCTCCTCGCTGAGGACGGAGCGGTCATACTCGATGGGCGAATAGCGCAGATGAAGGGGAACTTCACGCACTTCCTGCGGTTCGAGGCGGTACAGACACCACAGCACCTCGCCCGCCGGTCCCACTTCGTCGAAGCGTCCATCCTCCTGCAGGGCAAGGTTGAGGGAGAATTCGGCAAGTTTGGGGTTGACCCCTTCCGGAAGCGAGACGTCCTTCAGCAAAGCGGAAGTGGGAAGCGGTTCGCCGCCAGCCATGTCCAGCACGGCTTCCGCCAGATTGAGATGACCCACGTTGACATCCACCAGCAGAGCGCGCGGGAACCAGCGCCCGGCGATGCGAACGATATCTTCATGCCCGCTCAGCGCCGCCTCAAGCTTTTTCTCCAGCAGCGCGCCGTAGGAACGCAAAACAGCGTCGGGATCGAAGTCGTCTCCTTCTTCGGCAACAGGCTGATCGTTCAGGGCATGAGCCGCCAGTTTCGCGGCAAAGAGACGTTCCGCGCCGTCTTCCATCTCCACGGTCAACACGTCAAATTCGCCCAATTCCGGGTTGTTGCCCGGGCGGACATGAACCACCTTTCCGTGCTTCCAATTGAGGAAGGGAAAGACAACGCCATCGCCAGTTTGAAAACTTTCTCTTGGGAAATAGACTTTTCCCCCCGCCTGCCTGCGCTGCTGTAAAGCCTGCCGTTCCACGCGGTTGCGCTCGTGGATGAGAACGGTCACCAGCTCGCGCGTGGTCAGAGGTGTTTCGGTTTCAAAAAGATGATTGTGCAGGAACTCAACGTCCTGTGAAGTGATTTGCAGGTTTTTCCAGTAGTCGGATGAAAGGATTGTTTCGCTTGCCATTCCAAAGCCTTGATGTGAATTTTTTCGTTTCGGCGAATGAAGCGAAACAATTATACCTTACTTGCAAAGCATGACCAATCAACGTAGCGAACGCTTCAATACCTTCTCAATCTCATCACCAGCCGCGCCAGCCCGAAGGCGGTGAGCAGACTCAACGCCACCGCGACCTCGAACGCCAGCCGCCTGACTTGAAGAACCGTGCTCAAATAAGCAAGCGCGCCTCCAAGCAAAGCGACCATTCCCACGCGGGCTAAATGCCTGCGCTCCATGTCTGAAACATTATCCGTCGGTGCGGCGTAGCGAAGCCTGCGCGCAAAATCAGAAAGGTCCCAGCCCAGCAAGCCCCCCAGCGCCCCAAGAAACATCCACACCAGCGGAAATTCCTGCCAGACGCCAAATCCCGCCGCGACAACGACAAGGAGCAGGGCAACTGACGCAAACCAGTAAAGCCGCCTCCATTCTGCCAGCAGCCAGACAATGCCCAGCAACACAAGCCACAAGGCAGGGCGCGAAAATCCCTCCTGCGAGTACCCATAGGCAAGAGAGAGCGCTCCTGCGATGATGCTAAAGACCATTGCAACGAGTGTCATACAACTCCAGCTTCTTCTCAAAAAGAATACAGGCTTAAACCTGGTGTTCTTCGTACACTTTGGGGGTACCCCCTCATCTCCCAACCGCCCGCAGCCACCCGGGCGGACGGCTCAACTTGCGCTTCACAACCAGGTCGAACGGCTCGCTCACATCCCATTCCAACACTTGAATCCCTGCACGCTGAATCTTCTGCAACAACAAAGCCCGTTCCAGCCTCACCACACGCGAAGCCAGGTCCACGTTGCGGCTTGGCAGCAGATACGAAAGCTCGAACTTCACCGGGTCCGGGCAGACTGCCAGCACCTGATAACCCTGCGCCCGCAGATGAAGCAGCGGCAAAAGGTCATCTTCAAGCAAAGGTGAGACCAGAATAATCTGCGACTCCGGCGGAAACAAGCGGGCGGGGATGTTCGTCAGATCCGAGAACACCTCACTCCCGCCGGGCTGGGCATGCGCCAGAGCATGCAGGATGCGTTCGCGCTGAATCCTGCCATACCCCGGCACCGTCCATTGCAGGAAGGCGGCATACACCAGCAAGCCGACTCGATTACCCTGAGTCAGCAGTGCATCAGCCAACGCGGCGGCGGCTTGCACCGAATGTTCGAAGAGCGAATGCCCGCGCGCAAACTGATTCGTCCGCAAGCGCCCATCCAGCACAATGCCCACATCCGCCACACGTTCCTGTTGGAACTCGTTTGAATACAGCGCTTCCAAACTGCGCGCGCTTGCCCGCCAGTTGATTGTGCGCGGCGAATCGCCGGGCTGATATTCGCGCACGCCGAAGAAATCCGTCCCCGAACCGCCCGCTTTCGCCGGTATCAACCCCGCATAGACCCTTGTCCGACGCGGATGAATCGCCACATGACGCAGGCGCATCACCGCTGGAAAGATGAACAACTGACTCTTCGCCTCCATCTGGACCTCGCGGCTGGTCACTGCCAAATGACCTTTTAACTCCGCCCGTACCTTCTCGAAGCCATATCCGCCGCGCGGACCCTTCACCGAATAAGTAAAGGTGTAGGCGCCGCCTTTCGGAAGCCGAATCAGGTGTCGGGTATATCCGGAGGCGGTCTGCAAGCCGGCAGGCAAAATATCTTCGAGCAAGACTTCCTCCAGATGTGAGCCGCGATTCGTCACGGTCACCGTCACATGAATTTCGCTATTGGGCGCGGCGCGTTCTGCGCTGAGGTGACGAACTGCCTCCAGTTGAATCTTCTCGGGAACAGAAAGATAGCCCGCCAGCGCATATACTGCCAGCGGCAGAATCAAGGCGAACATTCCCCCCTGCACGGTTGCCATGCCAGCCAGCAAAAGGGCATACATCAATACGCCGAGAAATAAAGAGCGGGACAATCCACACCTGATTAATGAGGCTACTTGACCACCGGCACCGGCGTTCGATTCAGCGCATCGCGGATCACGTCATCGGCAACCGATTTCGCCATCCAATATTCCGGCTGGAGGATGATACGGTGTCCCAGGATGGGCGTGGCATATCGTTTGATGTCGTCGGGGATGACATAGTCACGCCCTTCGAGGGCGGCATTGGCGCGCGCCATTTTGAGAAACGCCAGCGACCCGCGCGGGCTTGCGCCCACAGCCACGCGGCGGTCGGTGCGGGTGGCATGGACGAGCGCCGCAATATAACCTTCGAGGTCGGGATGAACATGCACAGTCTCGACGGCGGCGCGCATGTCGAGCAGTTGCCGGGCTTTGGTGACCTCGCTCAGCGTCACTTCATCCTGTCTGCGTTCGCGGCGACGCTTGAGGATGAGTTTTTCCTCCTCGATGCTCGGATACCCTACCTTGAGTTTCAGCATGAAACGGTCGAGTTGCGCTTCGGGGAGCGGGAAGGTGCCTTCGTACTCGATGGGGTTTTGCGTGGCAAGCACAAGGAAGGGCTCGGGCAAAGGCAGCGTTTCGCCTTCGATGGTCACCTGCCCCTCCTGCATGGCTTCGAGCAGCGCAGACTGGGTCTTGGGCGATGCGCGGTTGATTTCGTCGGCGAGGACGATGTTGGCAAAAATCGGTCCCTTGCGGAGTTCGAACTTGTTTTTGACGCGGTTGAAGATGTAGCCGCCGGTGATGTCGCCGGGCAGAAGGTCGGGCGTGAACTGGATGCGCTTGAACTGAAGCCCGAGCGCGGCGGCAAAACTGCGCGCCACGAGGGTTTTGCCCAGCCCGGGGAAATCCTCCAGCAGGATATGTCCGCCTGCCAGCACAGACGCCATCATCATCTCCAGCAGGTCTCGTTTGCCGACGACGGCGCGCTCCACCTCGGCGATGACCTGCCGGGTTATTTTGGATACGGTTGATAGTTCGGTCACATGGGTCTCCGTAGGGTGTCTTCGACCTTCTCAAAGGTCATGAGCCGCCGGGCGGCTGTTGATTTGCTTTTCCAGGAATTCAACGACAGCATGTACGTCATAATCCAGCGGCGTAGGGACAGGCTTCGAAAAAAAACGCCGTTTTTGCGGATATTCGGCAAACGAACCGCCCAAGCCCGCCTCGAGATATTGTCGGACGGAGTCGTCCGGCTCCCAATCTGGACCTGTCAGCGGGTCGAAAAACGAACGGGGTTTTCCACCCTGACGCTGTAACAAAATCTCGTGGGCAATCCGCCCGAGGCGGTTGGCAATCAGCCATTTGAAATAAATTCCGCGTTCGGTGCGTTTCATCCAGAGGGCAAGGTCTTCCACCTGACCGAGCGCCGGGCGCGGCTTGAGGCGAATCCGCTCCACCACCTTGCCCGCCGGTCGAAGACTCCGCGCCAGAATGACCAGCACAAAGAAAAGCGCCGCCCCCCACCAAACGGACTGATTGACCGCGTGATACCACAGCCCCAGCACCCAGAACACATACGCAAGCGGGACAATCACCGTGCGGTACACCGTCTCGCGCAGAGGGAAAGCCAACAGGATGGCAATCATCGCAATGCCGGTCAGAGCAAGGATGCGCCGCCAATTCATACCGCCTCGCCGCAATACTGCAGGATGGTCGTCAGACAGGCAACCGCCTCGTTGACTTCCTTCGGTCCAGCCCTACGGTCACCGTAGCGAACCGACTCGAAGAGCCGCGTCAGCCGCCGCACCGCCTCGCCGGGCAATCCCGCCTCCTCCAGACGGGAGGCAAATTCCGCCGGCGTCATGCCGAGTCCACGCTGGAGATTGCGCTGGTCTGCCACCACATCGCTCATGCGAAAATAACAATTCAAAATGACATCCGTCGTCTCGCGCCCATCCGACAACTCACGCAGAGAAGTGCGCGCAATCCGCGCCAGGTCTTCCAAAGACCTGGACGGGCGGCGGGTCGTTGCCTGCCAAACGCGGAACAGCCGCCACCCGGCGACAATCGCTCCCAACACAATCAGCAGGCTGACGGCATAGGTAAGCAGGGGTGTCTCTTCGGGCGGCGTAAAGACCGGCGGTGCGCCGCCCGCAACTGTGGCGGGCGATTGAGCGCGGGGAGCATCTCCGCCCGCGCCGGGCGCCAAAAAGTCGAACACCCCCGGGTAACGGCTGAACAAAAAATACAATCCCCAAACGGTGAAAACAAAGCGGAAGAGAAAACGAAACAGACGCTTGCGCCCCTCCGGCGAAAGCAAAACTGCGATCAAAGCAACCAGAAACAACAACGCCAGCCCCAGGATGACTTGCGAACTGAGCGACTCTTCGTCGGCAGACTTCAACGGCACGAGGGGAGGTCTTGTCAACTGCTCCGCCTCTTCCCGACGGATGGGCTGGGCGTCGCCAAACGAGACCTTTTCCACGCTGACAGAGAGCGCCATCAACGCCGCCAGCGCCATGAGCGAGAGCAAGACAATCCAGGGTTTCTTCTCAAACAAGGATGACATACGATGTGATGAAATTGTACCATCGGCGCATTTTCCTTCGCTTCCCTCTCTGGAAGTATCCTTTGCCCGCCCCGATGATATACTTTTCTTCATGAGCAACTGCAACAGCGTACTACACCCCCAAGCCCGCGAGGGACTGCATCACTTCAACGCGGGGGAATACTTCGAGGCGCACGAAGCGCTCGAAGAGGCATGGAAAGCCGAAGAGGGCGATGCAAAGAATCTCTATCGCGGCATTCTGCAGATTGCCGTTGCGTATCTGCACATCACGCGCGGAAATTACATCGGCGCGGTGAAGGTGTATGAACGGAGTAAAAAATGGCTGGAGGGATTGCCGGCCGTCTGCAAGGGAGTGGAGGTGGGACAACTGCGCAGGGATGCGGAAAAAGCCTTTGAGGCGCTTCAGAGTCTCGGTCCCGAACGAAGCGGGGAATTCGATCCAGCCCTGCTAAAACCGGTGAAATGGGAGGAGGGGAAATCCATCTATATCTGCGACCGCTGCGGGAGCAAGATGTATGAAAAGAACTGCAAGGTCATTTGTCCCAACTGCGGCAACCGCTTCGACTGCTCGGATTTGAATATCTATTTCGATTAGCGCCGCCGTATGTTACGCAGTTTTCCCGTAGCGCGACATTTATGTCGCTCGAACATGCAAGATAACTCTCGCACTACTGCGTAAGGTGAGTTTCTAATATTTCACCGTTCGAAACGTCTTGATGCTCTGCTCGAAGATGGGGAGATTTTCGAAGAATTCGCCAATCTGCGCCACATACTCCACATACCAGACCGTGTTGCCGTCCAAAAACACATATACCATGTCATTGATGTCTATGTTGTTGACGCGATATTCGAGCATGATTCGCCGCGCCTCGACGGTGTTCACATAAACCGTGCGGCGGTCTGTCACGCGGATTTCGGGCGGAAGATTTTGCTTTATCTGGGTATCGAGGAACGCATCCAGCGAATCGCCGGTCAGCAGGTTATAGGATACGCTGACCAGCATGTTGTAGGTGGAGGTTTTGCTGGGAATTTCCGTGATGAAAAGTTCGTTGAAAGCCAACTGCGCCGTTTGATTGAGCGCTTTCTTGTCGCCAAGTTTGAAGTTTGCCGGCAGCCAGATTTCGACCAGGGAGGTTTTGTACTGCTTCCAGCCTGCCGGAATGAGTTGTTCGTATGGGATTGCTGTCGGCGCGAGGGCGGGGGTGACTGTCGGCGAGGGAGCCGCCATCAGAGTCACGGTTGGGAGGGGCGTGGCGGTCGGCTGCGGCAGGGCGGAAACGGATGGCGCTAGATTCCGAAACACAAGAAATGCCCCCACACAAACGACCAGAACGAACACCGTCGCCAGGGCGGCAAGAATGCCGACTTGCATACGGGTCATGCCAAAGTATTTTTTCTCTTCATCCATGTTTTCCTCCGCTTTCGCTCGAAGTTGGATAATCTTACCCCTCCCTTCGGCATGACGCCCGTATTAATCTCATGACTGAATCAGGATGGCACGGGCGGGCGCGCCGTCGGAGCCGGCGATTTTGAGCGGCAGGCAGTACAGGTCGTAGAAACCGCGCATTACGTTCGAGAGATTCAATCCTTCCACGATGACAACGCCGGCGCCCAGCAAAATTTTATGCGTCGGTTCGGCGTCACCATAGGGGGCAACGGAGAGATAGTCCACGCCCACCAACTGCACGCCGTGATCCACCAGCCATTGCGCGCCATCCTCCGTGATGGCAACGAAATCGGTCGTAAACTCCTTCACACCCTTCGCCCAGAGGCGGGAATTGCTCGTCCCAAACAGGATGCGCTTCATCTCAGGCGTGATTTCGGAGCGCTCCAACACTTCGGATGTGATCGCGTCCACGCCGTCGGGCAATTGCAGGACATAGCAGGGACCGGTCAGCACGTCGAGCGGCAGCGACTCAACCGTGCGCCCGTCATTGAGGAAGTGATGCGGCGCATCCACGTGAGTGCCAATGTGAACGGCGGCGCTGATGCGGGTCACGTTGGCGCTGGCGCCCCGGTCCATCGAGGCGATTTGCTCGAGTTCGATGCGCGGGTCGCCGGGCCAGGTTGGGAGGTCGGGAGTGATCGTCAGGGAAATATCGTGGATGGTCATGGGGTGCTCCTTTTTAGCCGCAGATAAACACAGATGAAAGGGATTTCGCGAATTGCTCCGATGGGTTGGGGCGCTATGCAGTCGGTTATGGCGCAGGTGTTTGAGTCGGGAACAGGTTCGAGGTCCCGGAAAGAGGCGGGATGGACATGGGCGTCAGCGTGGGCGTAATGGTGGGAGTCGGTGTCGGGACGAAAGGCATCCATCCGCTGTAATAAAAATATTCCTGTAAAAATGCGGCGCGTTCCTCGGCGTTCATTATACGCGGACGGGAATAATCCTCAAGCATGGCTGTAATCAATTCAATACTGACAAGTTTCCCGTCGTAAATGACATAACGGTCGAAGAAAAGGCGGCGGATGCCGGACGGCATCCAGTCCTGGTCGCCCATTTGGTCGAAGAACAGGTTGCCCAAGCCGTAGTGAATGAACGCGCCGTTATAGAACTCCATCGTTTGGGCGTAGTGCGCCTGACTTCCGCTGACAATGGACGCGCCCGCTTCTGCCATCAGGCGAAAGTCGCTGCGCTGGCTGGGGCTGGGGTTGTAGTCGTAACTTTCGTTCCACTGAAACGTGGAGACGACGACGTAGCCCTGCGATTTCAACTCTGCAATCTTCTGCTGAAGGTAGGGGAAGTTGCACGGCGCGGCGCCGGGCTGATAATCGGTGGCGGTTGGGAAGCGGTTCACGTCGGGCTTGTTACAGCCGATGAAGGCAATCTTGTTGCCGTTGACTTCGAAAAGCGCAGGCTTGAGCGAATCCTGCAAGTCCTGCCCGCCGCCAAAATAGGGAATGCCGTTGGCGCGATAGATGTCGAGCGTTTCATACATGGCGTTCGGACCATAATCGGCAAAGTGGTTGCCGGTCAATTCGATCACGTCTGTGCCGATGTCGGTGAGCAGTTCCATGTACTTCGGCGAACTGCAAAAGACGAGCGGGCCCGTCGCGTCGGGTTTTGGGGGCGGGCACTGGCTGAAAAAGGGAATCTCATTGCTGACGTGCATGATGTCGGCTTCGCGGAACAGGCCGCGCACTTTTTCGCCGGGGTACGCCGCGCCTTTGAGTTCCATCGTCACGGCAGTGGCGCGCACCAGAGCGGTGACGCCGGTCATGATGATGGTGGTCAGTTTGGCGGGGTCGTAATTGGTGAGCGTCCACGCAGAAGTATCCACAGCATCGGCAGGCTGGAGGGCGAACTCCACCACCAGCGGGTACGTTGCCGGGTCGAAGCCTTTGCGGATGGGCGACTGACCATCCACCGTCAGCACCTTCCATTTGGGATCGAGGGACTCGAACGGGAGAATCGCCCACGCGGACTCTTTCCATGCGAGGTCGAGCAGTTGTCCCTCGTCCACGCTTCGCACGGACCCGGAGGCTGGTTCGCCCCAAATTGCCTCAAACGCCCTCCGTGTGGATTCTGCCATGAGGAGCGGAGTCCCGCCCGAGGTCCAGAGTGACCGCAGTTCGTCGGAGGTCACGTCATCTCTGACGGTTGGGAAGGGCGCGGCGAGGGCATACACCCAGCGGAAGCGCGTCCCTGCCTCACCGGGCTGGGCGACATCCAGCCGCATGCTGGCATGAAAGGGAATATCCGCCGCTGCCACCTGCTCACGCAGCGCCTTCGGGACGGCATCCGAATAGAGAACGCCGAGGAAGGCGGGCGTGGGCGGCGCCGGTTGGGCGGTCGGCACGGGAGAGGGGGAAGGCGGAACGGCTGTGGGCAGAGGCGTAGAGGTCGGCGTCTGCGGCGCACAGGCGGCAATCAAAGCAAGGGCGCAGAACAACGTGATGAAACAGCGTGAAAGTTTGTTGGGCATGGCGCTGGATTTTACTCTCCCGCCTTAAGAGTCAGTTCAGAAAGCGTAAACTGCCTGAGCGCTTCTTCGTCAATCGTCACACCAAGCCCGGGCTGTGCGGGAACGGTGATGGTGCTGTCGTCGTTCAGCGTGAAGCGTTCGTTGGTGATGTCGCGGCGGTAGTAACGGTCGGAGGCGGAGATGTCGCCAGGCAGGACGTAGCCCGGCAAGGAGGCAATCGCCAGATTGGAGGCGCGTCCGACGCCCGTTTCGAGCATCCCGCCGCACCAGACCGGAACGCCGCGCTCGCGGCAATAGTCATGGATGAGGATTGCCTGACTCAACCCGCCCACACGCGCCGGCTTGATGTTGATGTTGCGGCAGGCTTCCATTTCGAGGGCATAGCGGGCATGGCGCGGCGTGACAATGCTTTCATCCAAACAGATGGCGGTTTTGAAGCGCGCCTGTAGTTTGCGGTGATCCCAAATATCATCTTCGAAGAGCGGCTGTTCGATCAACAGCAAGTTCAGGTCGTCGAGCGGGTCGAGCGCGGAGGCGGTCTCCAGCGTGTATGCCGAGTTGGCGTCCACCTGCAGGCGCAGGTCGGGATACGTCTTGCGGACGGCAGTGGTCTCCTCCACTTCGCGCCCCGGCTTGATTTTGATTTTGACCCGGCGGTAGCCCTGCGCGAGATAGGACTCCACGGTTCGCACCAACGCTGAAGCCGATTCCTGAATCCCAATCGAGACCCCCACCTCAACCTTATCGCGCACGCCGCCAAACAATTCCTTCAGCGGCTTGCCTTCCCGTTTGCCGAGCAAATCCCAAAGCGCCATCTCCACACCCGCCTTGGCGAGGTGATGCCCGCGGATGCGTTCGACGCGGCGCTGAAAATCGAGGGCGTCGCTCAGGTCCTGCCCAAGGATGAGCGGCGCAATGAAATCCTTGAGGATGTGCCAGGCGGTGCCGGTCGTCTCGTAGTTGTAGCCCGGCTCGCGCGAAGCGACGCATTCGCCGTAGCCGGTCAAACCGTCGGCGCGGATGGTAACGAGGATACATTCGCGCTGCGTCTCGCGCCCGAACGAAGTCTCGAACGGCGCAACGAGCGGCATGGAAAGATGATGGAGAGTGATGGAGTTGATTTTCATGGGGTCTCCGGTGCGGAAAGGTTGAGAAAAGTGTACCATGAGTAAACTCCCCTCTGAATCAAAAATCGCCGTGCAATACCGGCGATCCCTGACTGAGTAGCGGGGGCAGGATTTGAACCTGCGACCTTCGGGTTATGAGCCCGACGAGCTGCCACTGCTCCACCCCGCATCGAAGCCCGCCGATATTACCATAGGCATCAGGAGGTGTCAAGCAAGCGACAGAACACACATGGGTTTCTCAAAGCCGGGGGCGTCCGCAAGGTTTGTCAAACCGCTCACGGATTCAGCCGCGCCGCAGGAAGGAACCCCGGCGCGCGGCGATATTGCGTCGCCTGCTCGAAGGCATAGGCATAGCGAATCAAATCCGCTTCCTGCCAGGCTTTGCCCAAAAAGGAAATTCCCACCGGCAAGCCAAACACATACCCTGCCGGCACGGTAATATGCGGATACCCCGCCACCGCCGCCGGCGACGTGCTCTCGATATCGTCCGTATGCGGGTCGCCATTGACCAGGTCCACCACCCACGCCGGACCGCCAGAAGGAGTCACCAGCGCATCCAGCTTGTGCTGGCGCATCACCCGGTCAATGCCCTCCCGGCGCGACAAACGCAGATTTTTTGCAAGCGCATCCTTATACTTCTTCTCGCGCAGCGACCCCTTCGCCTGCGCCGCAATCATGCGCTCCTGTCCAAAATACGGCATCACCCGGTCGGCATTTTCCTCATTAAAGCGAATCACATCCTCCAGGGAATGGACGCGCGCCTCCGCAGGCAATAGCCGGAGGTAGCGGTTCAAATCTGCTTTGAACTCGTAGTACAACACCTCCAACTCGCTCGCACCAAACTTATCGAAGTTCGGCACATCTGCCGGGTCAATGATGACCGCCCCCAGGCGGCGCATCACCTCGAGACAAGTCTCGAACACCTTGAGCACCTTCGGATTCGACCCCGCCAAATTCCGCGCCACACCGATCCGCACCCCCTTCAGACCTTCGTAGTCGAGCGCCCTGACATAATTGGACAAAGACCGCTTCCGACTCAAACTGGAGGCTGGATCCGCCGAATCGACTCCCGTCATCACCCCAAGCAGAATCGCCGCATCCATCACCGTCCGCGCCATGGGACCGGGCGTATCCTGACTGTGAGCAATCGGGATAATCCCGCTGCGGCTCAACAAACCGAGCGTAGGCTTGATGCCCACAATTCCATTGGTGCTCGACGGACAAATGATCGAACCATCGGTTTCCGTCCCTACCGCCGCCGCGGCGAGATTCGCCGCCACCGCCGCCGCCGAACCCGAAGACGAACCGCACGCCGAACGATCCAGAGCATACGGGTTACGAGTCAGCCCGCCGCGCGAAGACCATCCGCTCACCGAACGCTTTCCGCGAAAATTTGCCCACTCACTCAAATTTGTCTTCCCCAAAATGACCGCCCCCGCCTTACGCAACTGCCGAACAATAAAAGCATCCTTTGCCGCATAATGCCCCTCCAGCGCCAGCGAACCGGCGGTGGTTTGCATGCGGTCGGCGGCATCAATGTTATCCTTCAACAAAATGGGGACGCCATGCAGCGCTCCGCGCACCTTCCCGGCTCTCCGCTCGGCGTCTAACTTTGAAGCAATATCGAGCGCATCGGGGTTCAGCTCGATGACCGAGTTCAAGAACGGACCGCCCTTATCCACCGCCTCGATCCGCCGCAGATACAACTCAGCAACCTGACGCGCCGTCAACTCCCCCGTTTCCATCTTCGCCTGCAGTTCGGCAATTGTCCATTCCGGGAGAATCATTCCGCCCACTCCCTCACCAAAACCAAATCAGCGAAGGCATGGCTACCGCCCGCCGCCGGTGATGTAATGCTCCAACTGCGAGATGACAAACTTCTGCTCGTCCACCATCTCCTTGAGCGCATCGCGGGCTGAAATCAACCCCACCAACTGATCGCCGTCGAACACCGGCAGGTGGCGGATGTTCTTGTCAATCATGATGGCAATGCACTCCTCAATGGATTGATTCGCCTGCGCATACAGAACTTTCGAAGTCATAATCTCGGCAACCCGCGTCTCCCGCGAATTGCGCCCGTGCAAATCCACCCGCCGCACGCAATCCCGCTCCGAAAGGATGCCCTCCACCCTCCCCTCCGATATGACCAGCAGCGCCCCGGTATTATAGTCCGCCATCATCTTGAGCGCCTCGAAGACCGTCGCTTCCGGCGAAATGGAATACACCTCCTCACCCTTCTTTCGGATGATGTCCCGCAGCGTCGTCATACCAGCCTCCTTTGGTTGTCTTGGAATGTCCCAAAGTATAGACTCAAATCCGCACTCTGACAAGCAAACGAGGAAAAGCCCGCTTCCCTCTCCGCTCGAGCCTGATTGCACCGCACATGCCTGCCCCTCCGCCCAGACTTCAGTACACCGCCTGCGCCACCCCCCACGCAGCGCAAATGCGCCGAATCTCCTCCGGGCTGAGACCATCCGCCCGCTCCCCGCTGGATAGGTTCAAGGTCTCGTAACGAGCCGCCGCCTCAGCGTACTCGATCAAATCCAGGGCGTGCATCACCGACTCGTCTGAACGCGCCACCACTCCATGCCGCGCCCACACCACCAGCGAATGCTCCCGCATCGCCTGAACGGTGGCGGTCATCTGCTCGGAAGAGCCGTTGACAATGAACGGCAACACCCCAATCCCCTGCGGCATGCTCAAAATCGTTTCCGGCTGCCAGCGGAACAAATGCACGTTGAAATACCGCTCATCCTGATATGCCGGGATGTGGCTGAGGTAAGTCAGATTCAGCGGCTGGGCGTGAAGCACGGCATGAAAATCCATGCCCCCGCCCTTCATACGGTCATGGTGAATGGCAAGATGGGAATTGAACTCGCTCGTCACGCGCCGAAAGGGAGGGTCGGCGACTGTTAACATTTTCCCCGTTTTCCCGTCATGTTCCACAACAATGCAGGCGAGATTGTCCCCCGGCGCATCGGCAATCTCCCGCAGCCGCCTGCCGGAACCGGTCACAATCAGCGTTGCGCCAGCCAGTTCCGGGACGGGCAAAGGCAAATCCACCGCCTGCTCGAACGGAAAAACGCCCATCACGTCCAGTGTCTCGCGCAGACAAACGGAAATGTTCCCAGCCGCCCCCTCCGCTGCCCCCAATTCGGAAAGCCTTCTGCCCGCCTGCCCAATCTGGTCAATCAAACGAAGAAAATCCATCGAAACGAACTCTGCCATAGTGACCCTTTCTCGAAATGCTCCAGGTTTCCTCAACGGAGAAATTGTATCGCACACAGAGACCGCGCAAACGCCCAAAGGGAGAAAAGGCTCATTGGCGACCGGCAGGCTGAGGTCCGTGATGAGGCGGCATTGTCTAAGAAATGCCTGGCATGATATTACAACACAACCGTTTTGATTTCGTGATATGCTCTGTTGCAATCATTCAAAAATCTTGCATATTTTGCGCTCTCTAGCGCAACTTCGGGCGTTAGAGAACGCCCAGTACGCTTCAAAACACATCCTTGC
>JABRVZ010000050.1:0-10624 GCA_039961775.1 Chloroflexota bacterium | reverse complement strand
GAAACTCCGCCAACTCCGGGAGCGGCTCTCGCGGCGCCTGGGGAATACGCTTTCTTTGGGCCATGCCACAAGTTTACCTCATCGATCTGACAAAGTAGTATTAATGGCATTCTTACAGATTCGGAGTATCATTCGAGCATCGGAGGCGCTATGCAAAGAGACTACACCAATGAAATTCTGGAGTTGATCCGCCGCACGTCATCCAGCCTGCCAAAGGATGTGGAAGACCGCTTGCGGGCATCTATTGAAAAGGAAGCGCCGGGTTCGGCGGCGCGCAAGGCGCTGGAAACCATCATGAAAAACATCGAACTGGCGCGCGCCAATTCGACGCCGATTTGCCAGGACACAGGCACGCCGATTTTCTACGTCCACTATCCCGAAGGGATGAGCACGCGAAAACTCAAAGAGCAGATTCGCGCTGCGATGGCGGAGGCAACCAAACGGTCGTATATGCGACCGAACGCCGTGGACGCCATCTACGATAAAAACTCCGGCAACAACCTCGGCGGCGACGACTTCCCCTACATCCACTTCGAAGAGGTGGATGCAGACCAGCCGCTGGTCATCGAGTTGATGCTCAAGGGCGGCGGGTGTGAGAATGTCGGCGCGCAATATTCCCTGCCCGATAACAAACTCGGCGCCGGGCGCGACCTGGCGGGCGTCCGCAAGGTGGTGCTGGATGCGGTGCAAAAGGCGCAGGGGAAGGGCTGTGCGCCGGGCATTTTGGGCGTGTCCATCGGCGGCGACAGAGGCTCGTCGTATATCAAGTCGAAGGAAGTGTTGTTCAGCGAGATTGGCACGCGCAACCCCGACCCGAAGATTGCGGAACTGGAGGAACGCCTGACGGAGGAAGCCAATCAATTGGGCATCGGCCCGATGGGTTTTGGCGGTCAGACCACCGTGCTGGATACGAAGATTACCGGTATGCACCGCCTGCCGGCTTCGTATTTTGTGTCGGTTTCTTACATGTGCTGGGCGTATCGCCGCCGCAAGATGACGGTGAAGGGCGAGGAAGTGGAATACGATTGATTATAAGACCATGGGTCACGGACAATTGACGATATGGTCTATTGTCCATGGTCCATGGTCAGGAGTTTCAAATGCGCGAAATCACCATTCCCATCAGCGATGAGGTCATCCGCAGTTTGCACGCCGGCGACCCGGTGGAATTGAGCGGCGTCATGCTCACAGGGCGCGATGCCGTCCACAAGTGGATGGTCGAAACGTTCATCAAGAAGACCCGCGAACCGCAGGGGGACGATCTGCAGGTGTATGAAGAAATCAAAAAACTTTTGAATCAAGGCGTCTTGTATCATTGTGGTCCGGTCGTCTCCGGGCTGGATACAAAGGAGTATAAATTCGTCGCCGCCGGTCCCACCACGTCTGCGCGTGAAGAGCCGTATCAGGCGGATGTGATGCGGCATTTCAACATCAAAGGCGTGATCGGCAAGGGCGGTATGGGCGCCAAGACCCTGCAGGGCTGTGTGGATACGCCCGGCGTGTACTTCCATGCCGTCGGCGGCGCGGCGGCTTTTCTGGCGCAGACGGTCAAAAAGGTGCTTGGAGTTTATAAACTGGAGGAGTTCGGCGTTCCCGAAGCGATGTGGGTGATCGAAGTGGAGAAATTTCCCGTCGTGGTCACCATGGACGCACACGGCGTAAGCCAGCATTCCACTTTGGACGAGCGTTCACGGAAGGTGCTGGACGAACTGCTGGCAAAGCCGTATTAGCCAGAAGGCTGGTAAACAGGAGCGGTGCGTGCGCACCGCTCCTGTTTTTTTACCCCGAATTGCCGTTACAATTATGCCCATCCCATGGACCAACTTCTTCAACTCTTCTGGATTTTTCTCAAGGTCAACCTGCTCAGTACCTCGGGTCCCGCCTCGGTTGGTTTGCTCTATCACGAAACAGTGGGGAAACTGGTCACGGAAGCGCAGTTCGTGCAGGCGGTGGGACTTTCCTCCGTCCTGCCTGGCAGTGACGCGCTGCAACTTGCCATGTACATCGGGTATGCCGTGGCGGGCATTCCGGGCGGCTTTGTCGCGCTGCTCGCCTCGATCCTGCCGCCGACCATCATCATCCTCGGCGTGACGATGATTCTCTATCGGCTGCGCCGCCAGGCATGGATCAGCAATTTTGTGGATGGGCTTGCTCCTGCCATTTCCGTGCTTATGCTCTTCACCGCATGGAAAATCTTCGAAAAAGGCGGCTCCAGCGGCTGGGAGGCATGGGCAATCGGCATCGCCAGCCTGATTGCCATGGCTACCGAAAAAATTCCCGAGCGGATTGTCATCCTCATTGCAGGGGTGATTGGGGCGCTCTTCCTTTCATGAACCCTCCGAAGTTTTCCGTCTGGCTGAGGCTTCTGTGGATGTTCCTCAAGGTGAACGTCCTCTCGCCCTCGGGACCCGCTTCCATCGGCTTGCTATACAAGGAAGCGGTCGGCAAAATCATGACCGAGGAACGCTTCGTGGAAGCCGTCGGCTTTTCGAACTTTCTGCCGGGCAGCGAGGCGCTCAAACTCGCCATGTTTGTCGGCTTTGCGGCGGGCGGGGTGCCGGGCGTCTTCACCGCCCTGCTGGGAGCAATCATTCCGCCAACCCTGCTGATGTTGATTGTCTCTGTCATTCTGCAAAGGCTTCAGCATGAAAACTGGCTGGAGGGCTTTGTGGGGGGGATGAGCCCGGCAGTGGCGGCGTTGATTGTGGTGGTTGCCTTTCAATTGTTTCGGGCGAGTTCGAGGAAGAAGGTGGATCGGCGCGTCTTGTTGATTGCCGTCTTGAGCGCGGCGGCGTTCTGGCTCGAGGTTCCCTCGCCTGCGGTGTTGATCGGCGCGGGGATTTTGGGAATCATCCTGTTTGGACGGAGAAAATCGTAATGTCCGAAATCTTGATTGCAACCAACGGTTACAAGGAAACGCGCCGCGCCATCGAATACGGCGTCTGGCTTGCGAAAAACATGCGGATGAAAATCACGCTTCTGGGCGTGACCGAGAGGCTGAGTCCTGCCGCGATAGACGACCACCACCCTTTGGAAGACATCTTCGAGGAAGCCGTCGGGTTGTTTCGGGAACAGGGTGTGGAATACAGCCTCGAGGTCCAGAACGGCGAGGCGGAGGAGGTCATCCCGCAGAAGGCGAACCGCGGCGATTACATCACGGTGGTCAGCCCGCTGGGACGTCCGCCCATCCGCCGCTGGCTGACGGGGCGTTCCATCCGCCCGTTGATGGAGAAAATCAAGACGCCCATCCTATATGTGCCGCAGACACGTCTGCCGCTGAAGAGGATGCTGGTGAGCATTGGCGGTTTGGAATATATCGAATCGGCGGAGAGCCTTGCTTTTCAGATTGCCGCCGCCTGCCGGGCGGAAGTGGCGATTTTGCATGTCGTTCCGCCGGCGGATTTGGATTATCCCAGCGCGCGTGAGGTGTGGAAGCATGCCGATGATTTGATTGAGACGGATACCCTGCCGGGACGCAGTCTTCGCAAAGGGTTGGAACTGGCGCGGCAGGCGGGGCTGACCGCTCACGCTGTGACGCGCAAAGGCGATGTGGTGGAAGAGATTTTGGCGGAAATCAAGGAGGGGGATTACGATATGGTGTGCATGGGGTCGCCCTATAGCGCCCACTCTCTGCGGCAGTTGTATGCCCCTAATGTCACTGCCGATGTGGCGGAAGTGGCGCCCTGCCCTGTATTGACGGCGAGGTATAAGCCTGTAGGACGAGATTGATCTCGTCCGAGATGAACGAACAAGATAACTGATGTTACGCAGTTTTCTCGTGCCGCGACATGTTGCAGATTAACCAATTAAACCGAGCAATCCCCATTGAACCACTGAGACACAGAGTCGCGTTTTCTTAGGGACTTTTCTCTGCGTCTCTGTAACTCCGTGGTTTGATTTTGGCTTTCGTAAGCCGGTTTTCTTGCTCGACTAATTTGGAAAAGTGCAACATGTCGCCTGAAACCGCGAGATAAATCTCACGCCACCGCGTAAGGTGAGTTGTTAATTTGCAAAATCTTGCCCTACAATCCCGGCGTGTATTTTTGTTCCCATTCGACAATGGCGGCGCGGATGGCGGCTTTGACTGCTTCATCGGGAATCGCGTCCACCCCTTCGTATTTGTTGACGCCGACATAGACCAGAACGCCGCCTGTGGCAGATTCCATGAGGATGATGCCCGGCGAGGCGAGCGGTGTGCCGGCGATGCGCGTTTGAAGAATGGCGTTGACCTGCTCCACAATGCTGGTGGGGGCTGGTTCTGGTTCAGCCGCTTTTTTGGCGGGCGCCGGCGCGGGCTTGGAGGCGGATGTCGGGCTGGGCGGCTGGGGTGGCGGCACAGGCGGCGTGGAAGTTATGGGTGTAGAAACAGGCGCAGGCGGGGGAGGAGGCGCGGGAGTCTCGGCGGGTTTCCCTTCCAGCCAGGGGCGGATGGCGTTCAGTAGCCCGATGAGGCGTTTGCGCTGCTGGGGGGTGAAGGCGGAGGCGTCCACACGCGCGCCGTCCAGTTCGAGGGTGAGGGTGCCGTTCTCGTTTTTGAGGCGCAGGAGTCCGGGGTCGTCGGGCGCGGCGGTGATTTTTTCGCGTTCCTCTGCGAGCCGTTTTTCCGCCGCTTGAATGGCGGCGCGGGCGGAGTCTTCCGCCTGTTTGATTTTTTTGGAAGTGCGCAGGTTGGAATCGAAAAAGCCGATTGCCCACCCCGCGAGCAGGGCGAGCAGGGGAATCAGAATGGGAGCGAGGTTCAAGCCTTCCATTTGTTACTTCAACGCCTGACAAGTCGGACAGAAATGTGTGCCGCGCTGACCGACGGTGATCCGCTCGATGGTCGTCCCGCAAACCTGACAGGGGCTGCCGTCGCGGTCATACACGCGGAAGTGGTTTTGGAATTCGCCGCCGCGATAGACCCAGTCTATGGATGCGCCGTTGCGGCGGATGCCTTCGCGCAATACGCGGCGGATCGCTTCGCGCAGCGCCCGCGCCTCTTCTTTCGACACCGAATCCGAGAGTCTCAGCGGATGCAGTTTTGCGCGGTGGAGCGCCTCGTCGGTGTAGATGTTGCCGAGCCCGGCGAGGAAAGTCTGGTCGAGCAGCAACGGTTTGAGTTGGCGGCGTTTGGCGTGCAGGGCGGCGTAAAGCCATTCGGGGGTGAAGCCGTCGTCGAGGGGTTCGGGTCCCAGGCTGCCTAGCACTTCTTCCGGTTTATCCGTCAGCCAGACGCGCCCAAACTTGCGCGTGTCGTTGAACGCCAGGGATTTGCCGCCTGATAATTTTAATATCAGCCGGTCGTGTTGCTCTGGTTCGGTTGTACTATTTCTAAGCAACAGGTCGCCGCTCATGCGGAGGTGGATCAAGAGGCTGAAGGATGAAAGATGAAGGATGAGATACTTGGCGCGGCGCGTGACTTCCTTAATTCGTTGTCCTTTGATTTGTTCCTGGAATTTTTGCGGCGAGGGCATGGCGAGCGTGCGCTTCCAGCGCAAGTCGGCTTCGCGGATGGTTTTGCCGACCAGTTCTGGTCTCAGGTTTCGGGCGATGGTCTCGACTTCGGGGAGTTCGGGCATTTTCGGCGTCCGGTGTCATATTTCAAGTGCGGCGTGATACGTGACACCTGAAACTTGACATGCTTCTCATTCGTTGAACATCTCGCCTACACTGCGTCCTTCGTGCGCGCGCTGGATGACCTCTCCCAGCATCGGCGCAATGGACAGGACGGTGATGCGTCCCTCGAGCAATTTCATCTTCTCTGGCGGGATTGGCACGGTATCGGTGGTGATAATTTGTTTGATGGGCAGGGCGGCAAGTTTGGCGGCGGCGTCGCCGGAAAAGATGGGGTGAATGAACGCCAGATAGACATCCCGTGCGCCGTTTTGCTTGACCGTGTTCACCGCCTGCGCTACCGACCCGCCCGTATCCACTTCGTCGTCCACGATGAGCACGTCGCGGTCCTTCACGTCGCCGATGAGGGTGAGCGCTTCGGCTTTTGCCTCGTTGCCGATGCGCCGCTTCTCGATGAAGGCGATAGGCACGTCGAGGTCGTGGGCGTAGTTGCGTCCGCGTTTGGCAAAGCCCAGGTCGGTGGCGACGACCACAGGGTTGACCATGCTGTCGAACAGATTTTTCTTGATATAGCCGCTGACCATGTGCGAGGCGGTCAACACGTCGCCGGGGATGGAGAAGAAGCCCTGAATTTGCCCGGCGTGCGGGTCGAAGGTCATGTAGCGGTCGGCGCCGGCGATTTCGATCATGTCTGCCACGAGGCGCGCAGTGATGGGGACGCGCGGCTGGTCTTTTTTGTCGGAACGCCCGTAACAGAGGTAGGGGATCACTGCTGTGATGCGCGCCGCCGAATCCAGCCGCAGGGTTTGAATCATAATCAGCAGTTCCATCAGGTTGTAATGCACGGGCGAGGAGGTGGTCTGAATGACGTACACATCCTGCCCGCGTGCGCTGCTCTTCAGTTTGACGAAGATGTTTTCGTTGGGGAATTGAATCACTTCGCGCGGGCTCAACTTCTGCCCGAGATAATCGGCGATTTTTTGCGCCAGTTCCGGCGAGCCGGAGCCGGCATAAATTTTGATTTCCCCATACATCTTGATTTCATGATGGGTGTGTTGTGACATTCTTCTCCTCATTTACTGGCTCGACTTTCCGTTCAGCAGAGCCCGAACCGCTTCATACGGCGACCACTCCCGGCGGATGACCTTCTCCAACGCCTGCTCATACGCCTCGCGGTGCGACCCGTTCAAGTAGCGGTTCATCAACGCCTCCTGCAGCACCGCCTCCAACTCCGAGCTGAGCCTGGCTCTGTCGCGCGCAGACCAATCCCCGCTCTGATGCAGGTGCGACTTGTGCTTTGCAATCGCTTCCGCCAGTTCGGGGATGCCGCTGCCGTCGGTTGCGACGGTCTTGACGATGGGAGGTATCCACAACGGAGCGTTGGCTTGCGGGGCTTCGAGGGTCATCATCCGCCCGTGGTGGTGGATGATGCGTTTCGTCGGATGGGCAAGTTCGAGCGTGGAGCGAAGCGCGCGTTCCGTGTTCTCCACGCCGGGACGGTCTGCCTTGTTGATGACGAGCACGTCTGCGATTTCCAAAATCCCCGCTTTGATGGCTTGGATGTCGTCGCCGAGACCGGGCGCTTCGACCACGAGGGTGGTGTGGGCGAGACGGGCGATGTCCACCTCGCTTTGCCCCGCGCCGACGGTTTCGATGATGATGACCTCGTACCCTGCCGCGTCGAAGACCTGCACGAGCGCCGCCGTTTTTTGCGCCAGCCCGCCGACCGAGCCGCGCGAAGCCATCGAGCGGATGAAGACGCCGTCGTCGCCGGAGAGATCGCGCATACGCACGCGGTCCCCCAGCACTGCGCCGCCGGTAAACGGGCTGGAGGGGTCCACGGCGATGATGGCGACCTTGAATTTGCGCTCTTTTCTATAATGAAGGGTGAGTTGATTGACAAGCGACGATTTGCCGGTGCCGGGTGCGCCCGTCACGCCGATGAGGTGCGCTCTGCCGGTGTGAGGGAAGAGTTCGGCAAGCGCGCTGCGCCCCTCGGCGGTGTCGTTTTCCACCTGTGTCAGCAGGCGGGAGAGGGCAAGGCGGTTGCCCTGAAGGATGGCTTGGGTCTGCAAAATTGTCCTCTACATGAAATTACGCAACACCTCTTGCGTATTGCGTAATTTCACGATTTCACTGCTTGACGTATGTCCCGGATGATGTCCTCGGTGGACGCTCCGGGACCGTAAATGCCGGTAATGCCCATCTCTTTGAGTTTGGGCATATCGTCGTCTGGAATGATGCCGCCGATGAACACTTTGACATCTTCCTGCCCGTTGGCTTTGAGCAGTTCCAGAATGCGCGGAGCAAGAGCCATGTGCGCGCCGGAAAGGATGGACAACCCCACCACATCCACATCCTCCTGAAGCGCGGCTTCGGCGATCATTTCGGGAGTCTGGCGCAGACCCGTGTAAATGACCTCCATGCCGGCGTCGCGTAAAGCGCGCGCCACCACTTTTGCGCCGCGGTCGTGCCCATCCAGCCCGGGTTTGGCGACGAGGACGCGAATTTTCTTCTCGGTCATGGTTCCTCCAAACGTGAATTCTGCCACGATTATACTATGCAGCCTCGATGCCTTGACCGCAATGACATTGAAATTGCCATGACTCATGGTTGAGTCGAGCCGTTTCTAAAATATGCTATACTTCAAATATGCAATCACGTGCAAACTGGTCAGCCTGGGCAGATGCTCTGCGCCGCTTCAACTTGGACGGGCTTGCTTCGTGGCTGTTGGAGGCGGGGGCGCCGTTGTCACTGTTGGGGGCGCAGGCGCTTCATCTCACTCAGCCGTTTCTGGGCGGAAAACACATCCATGCCATTGCTCACATGCTCGAAGATGAACAGGAAACTCAAGCCTTTGTGCGCTACCTGCGCGGAGAGGCGGTGAAATGACCGCGCTCATCGTTCTCCTGGTTGCCGCCATCCTTCTGCTGACGCTCACGCTCCTGCGCCGCAAATCGCCCGCCGTATTTCGCAAAATCGAAGCCTACGACCGCCTCAACCGCGCCATCGGTCTTTCTGTGGAAGGCGGCACGCGCCTGCACATCTCCATCGGGCGCGGCAATCTCTTCACGGCGCGCGGCAGCTCGGCGCTGGCTGGGCTTGCCATGCTGCGACGCCTCACCGAACGCGCCTCCCTCAGCGACCAGCCTCCCATCGTCACCTCCGGCGACGCCTCGCTGGCAATCCTATCGCAGGATACCTTACAGTCCGGCTATCGCGCCGCGCAGGCGGAAGACCAATTCCGCTTCACTGCCGGACGTTTGACCGGCCTCACCCCATTCGCCTTTGCCGCAGGGACGATGCCCGTCATCCGCGATGAAGGCGTTTCCGCCAATGTCGTCATCGGCGAATTGGGCGCCGAAGCCGCCCTGCTTGCCGACGCCGCCGAAAGCGCAAACGCCGACCTCATCGCCGCCAGCGACAACCTCGCCGCGCAATCCGTGCTTTACGCCGCCGCCCAGGAACCTCTCATCGGCGAGGAACTCTTCGCCGCCGGCGCCTACCTCGGCGCGGGCGCCTCGCACGAAGCCAGCCTGCAAACCCAGGACATCCTGCGCTGGCTGGTCATCCTTGCCATGCTGGGCGGGGTCGTCTTGAAATTTTTGGGAGTGACTTTCTGATGATGCGAGTTCTCACCGCCGCCCTTGCCATTGCCTCCGGCATCATCGTCCTGCTCGGATATTTCCTCCGTCAGGCGTTTCCCCTGCTCGAAACACTGCGCCTCATGCTCACCGACTGGGCGGTGGTCATCGCCGCCGCGGCGGTCCTGGTGGGCATCCTCAACCTCGTCTCCGTGCAGATGGAAAAAGTGCGCACCCGCCAGCCCGGCGGACTGTATGGCGCGCTCATGGTCTTCGCCCTCGTCGTCACTTTCGGGCTGGGACTGGTCTTTGGCACAGACCATACCTTTTTGCGCGCCGCCATGGACGCCGTCATCGTGCCGGTGGAAGCCTCCCTGCTGGCAATCCTCGCCGTGACCCTCGTCTTTGCCAGCATCCGCCTCCTGCGCCGCCGCACCGACCTGATGAGCGTCGTCTTCCTCGTCGCCATGCTCCTCTTCCTGATCGCCGCCATGCCGAAACCGTTCGGACCCATCCCCGTCCTCGATCAACTCCTCCTCGACCTGAGCGGCGTCCTCTCCACCGGCGGCGCGCGCGGACTGTTGATTGGCGTGGCGCTCGGCACGCTCCTCACCGGTCTGCGCGTACTCTTCGGCATTGACCGTCCGTATGGGGGGAACTAATGGCTGAGATTCGCTGTCCCAACTGCGGCAGAGAAAACCCGGACTTTCTGGATGTCTGTCAGTTTTGTCAGACGCCGCTGATCACCGATCCCCTGCTTCACATTGGCGAAGAACCCACCAAAAAAGATACCGGCGAACTCGAACAAATCCTGCCCGACTGGCTGAAGGAAGTCCGGCAGCAGGGCATGGAAGAGGCGCAGGAGGATGCTCTTCGTCCGCAGAGCCGGTCAAAGGTCACGGAAGAACCGCCCGACCTTTTGGCGGGGCTTATGTCGCAGGCAGAGTCGGACGAGGAAGAACTTCCCGATTGGCTGGCAGGTATCGCTCCCTCCCTGAAAAAGGAAGAGCCCCCTTCGCCTCCCCCGCCTGCCGCACCCGCACCCGCGCCGGCAGAACCTTCGCCGGCAGAAGAATTGCCCTCCTGGTTCTCCCAGGAGGCAGAACAGCCCGCGCCGCCCTTCCTCGACGAGACCCCCGCCCAAGACGATTGGATGAAAGACCTGACGGCATTCACAGCCGAAGAATCCAAACCCGCGCAGGAAGAACCCGAAGACCTGAGCTGGCTCCGCGAACTCGAAGCCGCCTCCAAAGGCGTCGAGGAGCCTGCCGCGCCCAAGCCCGAAGATACCTTCCTGCCCTCCGCCTCGGAGGAAGACCTCGACTGGCTGAACAAATTGGGCGCCGCCTCTGCTCCTGTCTCCGAAGAACCTGCCCCCGCCCAGCCCTCCGCCGAAGAAGACCTGAGTTGGCTCGACAAACTGGGCGGGGGCAGGTTCTTCGGAGACAGGAGCAGAGGCGGCGCCCAATTTGTTCAGCCAGTCGAGG
>JABRVZ010000049.1:0-46975 GCA_039961775.1 Chloroflexota bacterium | reverse complement strand
TGCCGGAAGGCGTGGAGATGGTGATGCCGGGCGACAACGTCAACCTGACGGTGGAACTGATCGTACCGGTTGCGCTGGAGCAGGGTTCCAAATTCGCCATTCGTGAAGGCGGTCTGACCGTCGGCGCCGGCGTCGTCACCAAAATCCTTGAATAAGAGAAAGTTGGTAAGTTGGTATGGCATCCAAAAAGAAAGACATTCGGCCCGTGATCACGCTTCAATGCAACGAATGCAAAGAACGCAACTACACGACCGAAAAAAATCGTCGCAACGACCCGAATCGTCTTGAGTTTAGCAAGTACTGCCCGCGCTGCAGAAAGCACACCACGCATCGCGAAACGAAGTAGTCCATAGTCTTATAGTCGTTGGTCTCATAGTCAGTTCAAAAAGATTATGAGACCAATAGACGAAAAGACTACCCAGGCCAGTAGCTCAATTGGTAGAGCACTCGTCTCCAAAACGAGCGGTTGTGGGTTCAAGTCCTGCCTGGCCTGCCTGATAGCAATGCCGCTTTCCCAAAGGCGGCATTTTAACGGCGAGCAAGAAAAAGAACAGCAAGGAGAAACAGTCTTGGCTGAAAAGGCAAAAGGCAAGAAAACGAATCCGGTCCAGGCATATTTTCGAGAGACGATTGGCGAACTCCGTAAAGTCTCCTGGCCCACAAGACGCGAAGCCCTGCAACTGACGGGGCTCGTGATCGTGGTCATGATCGTCGTCGGCTTCATTCTCGGAATAACCGACGCCGCGGCGCGCGGTTTACTGGGATTGTTGCTCGGCTGAACCGCAAACAACGAATTTGAGGTCGAATGGTTTTACAAGAATCGCCCGAACCCATCGAACGCAAGCCCGACGAAACGGCTGAAGTACCGGGCGGCGCGCTCGAACCCCAGGAAACTGCTTCTGATGTGAAAGAAACATCGGAGGCTCCTGACACTTTAAGCGATTCTGCCGACCTTCAGACCGCCTCCTCCCAGGAAGAAACGCCTCAAACCGCCCCGGAACCTGCTCCTGCCCCCCAGCCTTCATCACCCTCCGACGCCGCCGCCGAAGGGGAAGGACCGGCCTGGTATGTCATCCACTGTTACTCGGGATACGAAAACAAGGTGCGGCACAATCTCGAACAGCGCATCGAGACGATGGGGATGAAGGACAAAATCTTCGACGTGGTCATTCCCACCCAGGAAGAAATCGAAGTCAAGGACGGCAAGCGGCGTTCTGTGGAACGTCACATTTTTCCTGGCTATGTCCTGGTCAACATGCTTCTGACGGAAGAATCCTGGTATGTGGTGCGCAACACCCCTGGCGTGACTGGCTTTGTCGGCATGGGAAACACGCCGACCCCTCTTCGTCCGGAAGAAGTTGCCCAAATCATCAAGCGTATGGAAGCCGAAGCGCCGACTGTCAAGGTGACTTACAAAGTTGGCGAGCGCGTCCGCATCATTGACGGTCCGTTCAATGACTTCCGCGGCGTAGTGGCTGAAATTGACATGGAACGTTCGAAGGTGCGCGTCAATGTTTCGTTCTTTGGACGCGAGACGCCGGTCGAACTGGACTTTTTGCAGGTAGAAAAGGCTTAGAGAAAACAGTAACAGGCTGAGGGGCGGAAGGAAGCGCGTTCCGCACCCTAGTCTGATACAGTGGGAGGGCGTCCCGTAAAAATCGCCCGCTAAAACCACAAAGGAGTAAAAATGGCAAAGAAACTGAAGGCAATCGTTCGTCTCCAGCTGGAAGCTGGAAAAGCCAACCCGGCGCCCCCGGTGGGTCCGGCGCTGGCAGGTCATGGTATCAACATCATGGCTTTTTGTAAGGAATATAACGCCCGCACGTCGAATCGCCCGGGCGAGATTATTCCGGCCGAAATCACGGTTTATACCGACGGCTCGTTTACGTTTGTTTTGAAGACCTCGCCGGCTTCGGTGTTGCTGCGCAAGGCGGCAAAAGTGCAGAAAGGCTCCGGCGCGCCGAACAAGGAAAAGGTCGGTAAGGTGACGCGCGCGCAAATTCGGGAGATCGCAGAGTTGAAGATGAAGGACTTGAATGCGATCAACCTTGAAGGCGCGATCAAGCAGATTGAAGGCACAGCCCGTTCGATGGGCATCACGATTGTAGATTAATTTTGTGGGAGGGGCGCATCTGCGCTCCGCTAGAACCACGGAGGAACCCATGGCTAAACACGGAAAAAAATATAAAGCCGCTCTGGCTAAGGTGGATCTGGACAAAGAATATCCGGTGCGCGAGGCGATTGCTCTCGCCAAAGAAACCAGCATCACCAAATTCGACTCGACGGTGGAAGTTCACATTCGCACGGCTCTCGATCCGCGGCAGTCGGATCAGCAGGTGCGCGATGTGGTGGTCCTGCCGCACGGCTTGGGCAAGACGGTGCGCGTGCTGGTCTTTGCTCAGGGTGAAGGGGCAGCCGCCGCTCGCGCCGCTGGAGCTGACATGGTCGCCGATGACGATGAGACGTTGAAGAAGATCGAGGGCGGTATGTTGGACTTCGATGTGGCAATTGCCACGCCCGATGCGATGGGCAAGGTTGGTCGCCTGGGTCGTGTGCTTGGTCCGCGCGGTCTGATGCCGAACCCGAAGGCTGGGACGGTGGTCAGCGCCGCAGATTTGCCGCGTGCAATTAAGGAAGCCAAGGCAGGGCGTGTCGAATTCCGCCTGGATAAGACAGCCAATATCCATGTTTCGGTTGGTAAGGCGTCTTTCAGCGTGGATCAGTTGTACGATAATTTTGCCGCGTTGATGAACGCGGTTCATAAAGCACGCCCGGCCGGCGCAAAAGGCGAGTATATCAAGCGCATCACGCTCGCCACGACGATGGGTCCTGGCATTAAGGTCAACGCTGCGGAGACCCACAAACTGGAGGTAAGCGGGTAAAATTCGACCCGATAAACCTGTACGCCACTTCGCCAGTGAAGGCGGGTGTGGCGCCCACCCTTTGCGATGATGCGGGCGTCACTTAATTTCCTGCTCAGGTGAAGACACAAGCAACCATTCCTCCTTTGGGAGTTGCGTGAGTCTTTGCCTGTCAAGTGGCAAAGACTTTTTTATAGAAAGGAGGTGATATCCTTTGGCAGTTACAAGAGAACGTAAAGAGCAGGTGCTGGCCATGTATTCCGAATGGCTCAAGAAGAGTCAGGCTGTGATTCTCGTGGAATATACGGGCTTGAAGATGAAGGACCTGGATAACATCCGCGCAAAGATTCGCGAGGCGGGTGGTGAGTTCCATGTACTGAAGAACACCCTTGCCCGTCGTGCGTTTGCCGAGCATGGCATGAACTTGCCCGCGGAGTTCCTGGTGAAAAGCACGGCTGTCTCGTTTGCATTTTCCGACCCTGTTTTGACGGCAAAAGCCTTGAGCGATGCTACGAAAGGCAGTGAGTTCGTCAAGGTCAAGGGCGGATTCATGAGCGGTCAGACGCTGAATGCGGCGCAGGTCAAAGCCCTGGCAGAAATGCCGCCTTTGCCGGTGGTCCGCGCGCAGTTGTTGGGTGTGCTTCAGGCGCCGGCTGGAAAACTGGTCCGCACAATTGCCGAACCCGCGCGTGGTTTGGCGGCAGTCATCAAGGCTTTCGCAGAGAAAGCCCCCGCCGCAGCGTAATCGGCTTGTTATTACGCAATTGAAAAAAATCTATCTCATTTGTAATGGAGTGTAAGCAATGTCTGAAAAACTCGAAAAACTTGTGGAAGAACTTTCCACCCTGTCCGTCCTCGAGGCGGCTGAACTGGTGAAGAAATTGGAAGAGAAGTGGGGCGTCTCTGCCGCCGCGCCGGTGGCGATGGCGGCGATGCCCGCCGGCGGCGCCGCTGCGGCTGCCGAACCCGTCGAAGAGAAGACCGAGTTCGATGTGATTATCAAGGACGCCGGCGCCAAGAAGATTGACGTGATCAAGGTCATCCGCCAGCTGACCAGCCTCGGTCTCGGCGAAGCCAAGGCTTTGGCTGAAACCCCCGGCGGCAAGGTTCTTTCCGCTGTGGGCAAGGATGTCGCCAACGACGCGAAGAAGAAACTGGAAGAAGCCGGCGCGACCGTGGTGCTCGAGTAGCGCAGGTTCTTTTGCAAGCAACAAAAAAGACGGCTCATCCAAGCCGTCTTTTTTGTTGCTTCGTTTTCTTTATGCGGCAAGAGGTTTGTCCATCTTGCGGATAACCATGACAACTTTACCTTTGATTTCAAGCGGTTCGGTCTTTTTGATGTAGATGGGCTTCATGGTTGGGTTGGCTGGTTGGAGACGGTAGCGATCCTTTTCCTTGAAGAAGTATTTGAGTGTCGCTTCGTTATTGTTGGGAAGCCAGACCGCCACCATTTCGCCGTTACGCGCTTCGTTCGTCTGCTTCATGACTACAATGTCGCCGTCATTGATCATGGCGTCAATCATGGAGTCTCCCTGCACGCGCAGGGCGTAAAGATTTTCGCCCTTTTCCCTGGGGGGCAGGAGGCTGCGGGCAATGTCCACGGCTTCCGCTTCGTTGTCTGTGTAATTCAGACCGGGCTGTAGTTCGGGGAGGGGGAGACCAGCGGCGATGGGACCCAAAATGGGTACTTGAAGCATGTTGCCGGCTTGCACGATTTGATTGACCTTGCCTGTCAGCCGCATGCCGCGCGAGACGCGGTCATCGCGCTCGATGTAGCCCATGTTTTCCAGTTGTTGGAGGTAGTAATTAACTACCGAAGTGGAGGAAATCTTGACCTTTTCGCCGATTTCACGGATGGAAGGGGGGCGTCCGTGCTCAACCTGGTATTCGTTGACGAATTCCAGCACTTTTTTGTGTTTGTCGGTTAACCCCTTGCTTTTTCGAACCATCATCATAGCAGCCTCCCGAGCGTTTTTCGCTCATTTGTGCTATGAATGATACTCGAACGTCTGTTCTGTGTCAAGCCTGTTGGAGAAAGAATCCATATAAGCCCAAACCCATTCACTGTTATGTTGTGGGGGGGATCTCTCCGGTTATGGTTTGGTGCTGGAGTTCAAATCATGCTTTGGGACATTCATCTTATGTAGAAGTTCCTTGTGATATTCAATCAAATCCTGGTAGGCTGGATCGTCGATCAGGTTTTCCATTTGATACGGGTCGGTTTCTAAATCGTAAAATTCGGATTTGTCATCCATCGTCTCAACGTATACATATCGTTTCGTGTGAACTGCGGCGTAAACTCCGCGCGGGGGCCAGCCTTCCAGCAGGATGCCCTCCCGCCATGGATTATCGGCGTTTGTGAACAGGCTGACAAGCGACACTCCATCCATGTTTTCCGGGACGTCAATGCCTGCTAATTGCAGGATGGTGGGCGCAATGTCAATATTGGCGACAATATGTTCTGAATCGACGTAAGAAGTGGGGATCAGCGGCAGATAGCGGATTGCAAAGGGAACGCGGCTGGCTTCATCGTAAATCCCATTTTTTGATGTGATACGGTGTTCGCCCCAGAATTTGCCATTGTCGGAGAGGAAGATGATGAATGTGTTATCCAGCAGGCCGTTGTTTTCCAAATGGGTCATAATTCTGCCAATCGTACGATCCAGCGAAATAAGGGTGAGAAGTTGATTGCGGCGAAACTCGTCTATGCTGGCAATTTCTTCTGCGGTCAATGGGGGTTTAGCGGCAAGCCAGAAAGGTTTGTCTGTGATGTCCGCTTCATTGAAACTTGGGGGGCGGTGCGGCGGGAGATTGGTCAGAAGCCCAAGGTCCTCGTTGGCGGGAGTAACAGGCTCATGCGGGGCATTGGGCGTGAAAAGCAGGATAAAGGGCTTGTTTTGCCGGGAGGCTTTATCCAGAAAATCCACGGCATAATCGCCCAGCAGGTATGTAATATATTCGTCTTTCTTATGACGTCTCCACTTGCCATTTACATTGAGGTCGGGACCGTAATAGGGCGTCTCGCCTTTGAAATACGAGACCCAGTAATCGTATTCGGGGCGCGCCTCTCCTTTCCAGGAATTCAGGTATTTGCCAATCAAGCCGGTATAGTAACCTTCTGAATGCAAGGTTTCGATGAAGGTGGGGTGTTGCAGTTTTTCGTCGTTGTTCAACACACCGTGATTGTGTGCGTACATGCCGGTCAGTATGCTGGCGCGGCTGGGACAACATAAAGGTGTGGTGATAAATCCGTTTGTAAATGTGACGCCCTGATCGAAAATCAGACGTTGTGTGTTAGGCATGTATGCCATTGTGTCGTAGCGTTGATCATCTGTGACAATGATCAAGAAATTAGGGCGTTTGTCGTTCGACAGCCAACTTCCGCATCCGCTGATTGAAAGGAGGAGGCTGAAGACAAACGTCAAATGGAAGATTGATATTCTTGTTTTCATCATTTTGCTCATGGTCGTTGAATTTCAATGATATGAGGACTTACGCATAATCGGCGTTCTCTAACACCAATTACCTGTCCAGCGCGTTGGAGGACACGTTCTACGCAAGGTTTTGCGTAAGTCCTAGATCTACGATTGCAGGAATGTCAAAAATTGAACAAGCTTGGTTCGCTGAGCGAATTTATATGCGCCCAGAAACATCATATCCAGGTACGGCGGCGCATCCAGAGGTACATGCTGAAGGGGAAGAAGAGCATGATGATGGCTGTCAGCGAGAAGACCGAACGGGTGGTCCAGCCGGTCAGGTTGGCAACGGGTTCGAAGAAGTTCATGCCAAAGAAGCCTGTGATGAAGGTGATGGGCATGAAAAGGGTGGTAATGATAGTCAGCGTTTTCATGATGTCGTTCATGCGGTTGTTGATAACGGAGAGGTAGGTGTCGAGCGCGCCGCTGACCAGGTCGCGCAGGCTCTCGTTGAGGTCATGCAGGCGGACGAGGTGGTCGTAAAGGTCGCGGAAGAAGATGCGGTCTCGCGGGTCAATTACATCGAAGTCGTCGCGGGCAAGTTTGTTCATCACTTCGCGCTGGGGGAGGAGGATCCGCCTCATTGCCAGTAAAGTGCGTTTAAGGGCAAACAGCCTCTCGAGAGTCTGAGGCGAGGGTCTGTCAAAGACCTGATCTTCGATTTGGTCAATGGTCTCATCAATTTTTTCGACGGCGGGCATGTAGGCTGTAATCAGTTTGTCGGCAATTTTGTAGAGGAGGTGATCGGCGCCGTCTTGCAGGGTGTGCAGGTCGCGCTGGCAGGAGTTCCAGGTTTCGTCCACGGCTGGGAGGGGGAAGTCGTGATGTGTGACGATGTAATTTTTGCCGAGGAAGATATCCAGTTCGTCAATATCGGTGTCCCATTCGTCGCCGTTTTTTGCGACCGACATGTAGTTCAAAACGATGTAGAGATACTCGCCCCAGTCATCGAGTTTTGGGGAATGGGTTTGCTGGAGGGCGTCTTCGATTGCCAGGGGATGGAAGCCGAAACTTGCCAGGATGGGGAGGCAGGTTTCGGGGGGCTCGTCCGAGAAATCCACCCAGAGGAGTCCGCGGCGGTTGCGGATGAGTTTTGGGAACTCGCGGGGTGGTATGTTGGTCCGGAGGGGAGCGCCGGGGGCGTAGTAGAGGGAGCGTATCATGTTTATTCCGAGTTTTGTAATAATCAACCTTGGAGAAAAATTATTTTATAATATATTCAAAAATGTTCAATAATATAGAATTTTAACTTGACAATTTCAATAATTGCCTTATAATCATTCAAGGAAAGCAGGTTTGTATGGAACGGCCATGTGTTTTCCCAAATCGTTTTGATCTTTTACGGCATTATCTTACCAGCAATTTTGCCATTTTTTTTGTTGTCCATTGAAACAAGTTGCGGCGCTGCCGCCAATACCCCGCATTCCGATTGGAGGAGTATCATGCATCCTGCACCATCCCGCTGTCCGGTCTGTCAGTCTGAATTGACTGTTGCACGTCTGCATTGCGCCTCATGCGATACGGTCATTGAGGGTCGTTTTACCAGCGGTCCTTTCGGGCATTTGAGCCCGGAGCATGTGGACTTCATTGTGACGTTCGTTCGCTGCGAAGGCAAGATCAACCGCATGGAACAGGAACTCGGTCTTTCTTACCCGACGATTCGCAACCGCCTGCACGAGGTGATTCGCGCCCTGGGTTATGAACCCGGTAAGGAAGAAACGGTTGAGATCAGCGTGGAACGGCGCAACGCCGTGCTCGAAGAATTGGAGGCAGGCAGGATCTCGGCGGATGAAGCCATGCGCATTTTGCGCGGAGAGGAGTAGTCGTCCATGTCCAAAATTATTTCAGCCGGGAAGACACCGAAAATCAAAGTTACCTCTGCCGGCGGCGATTTGAGCGTTGTCGGTTGGGATGGCGATATTCTCATCAAAGGCGATGAGGAAGATATCCAGGTTCAGCAGAGCGGCGAAGAGGTGACCGTCTCTTGCGGCGGCGATCTGGCGTTACGCGTGCCGAAGGGCGCTTCCTTTGAATTGGGAAACATCGGTGGAGACGCTTCGATTCGCGGTGTGCAGGGGAATGTCTCTTTGCAAAATGTCGGCGGCGATCTTTCCATCCGTGAGGCTGGTTCGGTGACGATAGGCAATATCGGCGCCGATTTCAGTCTGCGTAACGCACGCGGTGATGTCCATGTACGGAACGCCGGTGGTGACGTGTCCATCCGCGATGCAGAGGGGAAGGTCATGCTCGACTCGGTGGGCAACGACCTTGCTCTGCGCGGCGCACGCGGCGACGTAAAGGTCAATGTAGGCGAGGATGTGATTGTGTATCTGGACCCGCGCGCCGACGGTGAATATTCGGTGGTGGCGGGCGATGACATTTTGCTGGTCATCCCGCCGGACGCCGACGCCACTCTGACCGTGCAGGGCGACCAGATTGATATTGACCTGCCCGGTGTGGAACCCGATGAGGATGCAACCGAACGCGTGGTGGTGCTGGGCAGCGGTTCGGCAAAGATTTCTCTGAGCGCGGGCGGCGATGTGCGCGTGAGCAGCCGTGAGGATGCCGCCGAGTACGCCGAGGAGTTTGGGAATTTTGCCGGGATGAATTTCGATTTTTCCGGTTTGGGCGACCGAATTTCGAAGCGCGTGGAAGAGGCAACCCGCCGCGCCACCAAACGCGCCGAGGAGGCGATGCGCCGGGCGGAGCGCACTGCCGAGCGTCACGCCCGCCGCGGACGGGTGGGGCTGGAGATTGGTCGCTGGAATTGGGAGTTCAAGGGCGGTCCCAAACCGCCGGTGCCGCCGGCGCCTCCTTCTGAACCTGTTTCGGATGCGGAGCGCATGGCGATTTTGAAGATGCTGGCGGAGAAGAAAATCACCGCCGAGCAGGCGGAGCAATTGCTCGCCGCGCTGGAAGGAGGCAAGTAATGTCTTCGGAGGAGCGCAAGAAGATTTTGCAGATGGTGGAGGATGGGAAAATTTCAGCGGAGGAGGCTGTCAATTTGATGGCGGCGCTGGATGACGATGCCGAAGCGGAGGAGGGAGCGGCTGAGGCGGAGGTGGAGGTCTTTGAAAGCAGATCAGGTTTCGGCTATGAAAGAAGCGAGGCGCCGGAGTTCGATCGAATCAAGGCGCGGGCGCGCCGCTTTGCATTGATCCCCTTGTGGGTCGGCGTCCTGGTCACGCTGGCGAGCGCCTGGGCAATTTACGCCATCCAGCAGAACGCCGGGGCGAATTTCTGGTTCTATTGCATGATCTTTCCATTAATGTTCGGGATTTTGCTGATTGCGCTGGGCGGCGGGGGGCGCGCTTCGCGCTGGGTGTATGTGGATGTGAATCGCAAGGACGCCAAACCGGGCGACGGACCGAAGCATATTACGCTTGGTTTTCCAGCGCCTTTGGGTTTGTTGGCATGGTTTTTCGATACGTTTGGGCATAGCTTCAAAGGGATGAGCCGTGGCAAGGCGGAGGGCATCGTTCAAATGATGCGGGCAGCGCGGGATTCGGACGAGCCTTTGATGGTGCACGTGGACGACGACGAGGCTCACGTGCAAGTGTATATCGGTTGATGGAGCGAGAATGGCTGAGGCGAAGAAAACACCTTTATTGAGCGGATTGCTGATTTTGTTCCTGGCGGCAATGATTTTTGCGAACATCGGCGGGAATATGTATGGCGGCTTGATGCCGTTATATCTGAAGGATCTCGGCTCTTCGATTTCGCAGATTGGTTTGTTCTTTACGCTTTCACAGATCGTGCCGCTCTTTTTGCAGATTCTCGGCGGTTGGATTTCGGATACGCTGGGACGGCTGCGCGCAATTGCAATTGGAAGCGTGTTTGGTGTGATCGGTTTTGTGCCGCTGGTGCTGGCGGAGTCATGGGGATGGCTGGTGCTGGCGGTGGCAATCGGTTCAGTGGCGCGCGCGCTGGTGGGTCCCAGTTTTGATGCGTTCATTGCGGAACATTCCAGCGAGGAGAATCGCGGCAAGGTCTTTGGCATCACGCAGACGATTTTCATGGTGGTTTCGGTGGTGGGTCCGCCGCTGGGAGGCTGGCTGGCGGAGGATTACGGCTTCAAGTTGATGTTGTTGGTGGCGGGCGTCTTTTACTTGATTGCCGCCGTGATGCGAATCGGGATGGCGCGCGAGGCGGCAAAGACCGAGACAGTAAAAAAAGTTCTTTCGTTCGCCGGGTTGAAATCCAATTTGGGGGCGATGTTCGGAATGATGTTTTCGGGTGGGCTGATTACGTGGATTTTGCTCACCGACGGTTTCCGCGATGTGTCGTTTCAGTTGTCGGGGAATCTGTTTCCCGTTTACATGCAGGAAATCGGCGGTTTGTCCATTCAGCAGATTGGCTGGGCGACTTCGCTGTTTGGCTTGAGCATGATGCTGGTGACCATTCCGGGCGGCTGGCTTTCGGATAAAGTGGGGGAGCGCTTCGGGATCGCCCTGGGTATGGCGCTGATGAGCGGAGCGTTGTTCCTGCTTATCAACATTCCGCAGGGAAACCAGTGGCTTTATTTTGCGGGCTGGGCGCTGGCCGGCATGGGAGTGGGCGTTTCGACGCCCGCCTATCAGTCGTTGATCAGCAAGGCGGTGCCGCAGCATTTGCGCGGCATGGCGTTTGGGCTGTTCAGCACCAGTTTGGGGATCATCTCCCTGCCTGCGCCGTGGATCGGCGCGCAGTTGTGGGAGCGCTTCAGTCCTCAATTCCCCTTTACCATTACGGCAATTGCCATATTGCTTTCGATTATTCCCATTTGGTTGAAGTTCAAACTTCCAAAGGCTGAGGAAAAACCGGAAGAGGCTGCAATCGCCGCTGTTTCATCATGAAATTCTGACCTGGAGGTAGATATGGCATCCGCTGAAGAAAGAATGAAAATCCTGAAGATGATCGAAGATGGAAAACTCAGCGCGGAGGAAGGCGCCAAACTGCTCGCGGCGTTGGGCGCGAAAAAACCGACTCCGCCTCGTGCGCCGGGCATGCCTGGCGGGGCTAAGTGGCTGAGAATCCGTGTGACGGACATGCGCTCGGGGCGCTCGAAGGCGTCGGTGCAAATTCCGCTGGCGCTGGTGGATGCGGGCTTGAAGATCGGCGCGCATTTTGCTCCGGAGGTGGAGGGCGTGGATATGTCCAATGTGATGGAAGCCCTGCGTTCCGGCATGACCGGCAAAATCATTGACGTGACTGACGAGGAAGACGGCGAACACGTCGAAATTTACATCGAATAATCACGCCTCATCATGAATCAACAGCCAAAACGTCCGGCAGGAATGGTTGCCTTTGTTGTTATCTGGCTGGGACAAATCGTCTCTGTGCTTGCCAGCGGAATGAGTCAGTTTGCGCTGACGATTTTTATGTATGAGAAGACCAACAGCGCCACCGCCCTGGGATTGATGCAGGTCTTTTACATTACGCCGTTTTTATTGATTTCTCCCTTTGCAGGTGTGATGGTTGACCGTTACAACCGCAAACTGATGATGATGGTCAGCGACCTCGCGGCGGGGCTGGCGACGCTCGGGATACTGGCAGTATTGTATTTCGATGTTTGGCAGTTCTGGCACATGTACGTTGCCTCGGTCATCTTTGGGCTGGGCAACGCCTTCCAGTGGCCCGCTTATTCCGCCGCCATTTCTACGATGATTCCCAAGGAGCAGTTGGGACGCGCCAATGGGTTGATGTCGCTGATGGAGGCGGGACCCGGCGTGATCGCGCCAATCCTGGCTGGGACACTGCTTCCTGTCATCAAACTTACAGGCATCCTTTTTCTGGATGTCGCCACGTTTCTCATTGCGGTTGGGGCTTTGTTGGTCGTTCACGTTCCCCAGCCGGTTCGCACACAGGAGGGAATGCAAGCCAGCGGCGGCATGTTGAAGGAAGCGGCATACGGCTTCAAATATATTTTCAGCAGACCAAGTTTATTGGGCTTGCAGTTGGTCTTTTTCGCCGGCAATCTGTTTGCCGGCATCGGCTTTACAGTTCTCGCTCCCATGATTCTCTCGCGCACGGGCAATGACAGCCTGATGTTTGGTTCGGTTCAATCGGCAGGCGCCATTGCCAGCGTGGCTGGAGGCGTACTGATGTCAGCGTGGGGGGGCTTCAAGCGGCGCGTCCACGGCGTGCTGTTCGGCTGGATTCTGAGCGGGCTTGGAATGGCAATCATCGGACTGGCAGGCGGGCTTCCCGTGTGGATTGCCGGCATCGTGCTGTCGTCCATTGTTATTCCGCTCGTGAACGGTTCGAATCAGGCAATCTGGCAAGCGAAGGTTGCGCCCGACCTGCAGGGACGCGTCTTCTCCGCCCGACGCCTGATTGCCTGGTTTACCAACCCCATCTCCCCAATCATCGGCGGCGTTCTCGCAGACCTGTGGCTCGAACCTGCCGCACGGGCGGGCAGCGGGCTTCCCGCCGCCTTCGCGTGGCTGGTCGGCGCAGGACCCGGCACCGGCATGGGGTTACTGCTGGTCTTTTGCGGGCTGGCAGCGGCGCTGGTGGGTGTGGCTGGTTACTTCAGTCATCCCATCGTTCACGCCGAAACGATTCTTCCAGACCATGATACGCTTGCAAAAGCGGAACCTGCTTGAACTTTTGCCCTGAAAGGGTTCCCACTTCAACCCTTCCCCGAACTTACCTGATAACAAAGACGGCTCGCATAATGAGCCGTCTTTGCGTTTTCTATCCTGTTTTCAAACCTTGCCCTTGTATGCCGTAATCTTTGCGCTGTAAACCGCTTTATACACCTCCTCGCGCGGATACTCCTTCACATCCAGTTTCATTTCATCCAGCGCACTGTCCACGGTTTCCCTGTCGAAGAACACTGGCTGGATGGATACATCAGTGAAGCCGGCGGCTTCCATCATGGCAATGTAGTCCTTTGCGTTCACTGCGCCTGCCACGCATCCCGCCCATGCCGCCATGCTTTGCCTTACCGCGTCGGGCAGTTCGCCGTCGGTGACGATATCCGAAACGGCGAGTTTGCCGCCGGGCTTGAGCACACGGAAGGCTTCGGCGAACACTTTGGATTTATCTGGCGAGAGGTTGATGACGCAGTTCGAGATGACGACATCCACGCTGTTCGATTCGACGGGCAGGTCTTCGATAAATCCCTGGCGGAATTCGACATTCGACAAACCCAGACGCTTCGCACTACGCCGAGCCTGTTCCAACATCTCCGGAGTCATATCCACGCCGATCACGCGTCCGCTCTCGCCGACTTTCTGCGCGGCGAAGAAGCAGTCCAGCCCTGCGCCGGAGCCGAGATCGAGGACGGTCTGCCCAGGTTGCAGGGAGGCGATGGTGATGGGGTCGCCGCAGCCGTAACTGACGACGGCTTCGCCTTCGGGGAGGGTGGCAAGCAAATCTGCCGGGTAGAGGTTGCTGTCGGAGGAGCAGCAGTCCGAAGGTCCGCAACAGGAAGCGTTGCTCTTGATTCGTTCCGCATAATGCTCGCGGACAACGTCATGAATGGGGGTGGGGGTGGTCATGGTGTCTCCTTATATAGAAGTTTGTCTATGGATTAAGGTAAAAATAAAAGGACGCCGCCCGGGATGACGTCCCTTCATTTCAACTTTCGAGAAGTTGCTGGAGCGTTTGAGTGGTTTCGGCTTCGGGGGCGAACTTGACCATCAGTTGCCCACAGCAATAGGCAAGGCGATCCTGGTTGAGGGTGTAGAAGGTTTGCTTGCCTTCCTCGCGCGCGTGAACCAGCCCCGCCTCGCGCAAAATGGCAAGGTGATGCGAAACGGTTGGCTGGGTGACGTTGAGTTTTTCCGCCAGTTCGCCCACAGAGACCTCGCGGCAGCAGCACGCGCTCATGATTTTTTGGCGGGTCTCGTCGGCGATGGCTTTGGCAAACAGGACAGGATCGTTTTTCATATAGATAACCTTCGATGTGATTATATAGATATTTGTCTATTTGTCAAGAGGAGTGCGCTTCGTCGTTATGGATGCCGCTTTCCCTGCAGGATCATGATTTCATAGAGCGCGGGTCCGCTTGCAGAGGCGGATAAGGTATCGAGGGCAATGTCCAGTTCGAGGTCGGCGTTGAAGCGGAAGTAGTAGGGGTTGGCGAACAGGCGGGCGAGTCTCTGCTGCCATTTGGGGAGCAAAAGCAGGAGGCTGACCGCTTCGATCATCCTTGGATTGCGCAGCCGCAGTTGAATCGAGCCGCGTTCTGATTTCCAGTTGAAGTCCACTTCGCGCGGGTATTGATAGCCGCCTTCGTGGGGGAAGAAATCGCGCGTTTGCATGGTCAACGGTGCGCTGTCGCCCGTGATGATTTCGGAGCCTTTTGCCAGCAGAAAGACTGGCATGTGCACGTTGCCGTATTTGTTCGAGGCGATCTGCTCCACGAAGATGAGGGTGTATTCGCCGATGTGCGCCCGCCCCCAATACCAATGATCCATCACGTCGTTCAAACCGACGTTGCCCCAGTTGTGGTCGTGATAGCCCGTGCCTTTGACGGTTCGCGTTTGACCGTCGTACGTGAGTGTCCCTGCGACGGTTCCGTAAGGGATGGAGGGGAGCCAGCCGAAAAAGTGGTCGAGGTCGCCGAAGTAGGCTTTGCCCGCGCCGGGACGCCACGGCGGGACGAGGCCGGTGAAGGTCAGGTCGGCGGCGAAATCATCGCCTGCAAAGTGGACTTCGTAACGGTGAAGATCGCCGCGCGTCCAATGCGGACCGATGCGGACATCGCACGCTTCTTTCTCCGCCTTGAACTGGTCTGCGGGAAAGGAGAGGAGACTCACCGCCTTCGTTCCGTCGGGACGGGTGATGGTCAGCGAGACGAACGGTTTGAGCGGACTGTTTCTTTCGATGAGCGGCTTGGTGCCGAAGACGATGACCGCAGTAGAGCCGTCGTCGAAGTGCGCGTCGTAGTACCACCATTCGAAGTTGCCGCGTCCGGTGTCCATGCGAATGCCGTCCTCCCATGGGGCGATGGTTTCGGTCAGCCCTTCACGTTTCAGGAATTCGGGCGTAACGGCAAAGATGACAGGCTTGGGCATATTTAGTGTTCCAGTGTTTATGTGAAAGAGGGGGTTACCTGGCGGTCAGTTCTCCCAGCCGATCCACGTATTCTTCCAGCACGGCAAAGGCGTCTTCGATGGGCTGGGTGGAGGTCATGTCAATGCCGGCGATTTTGTAGATTTCGAGCGGCGGCTTGGAGGAGCCAGCCTTGAGGAAGTTGATGTGATCCTGCGCGGCGCCGGGTGTTCCGTCGAGGATGCGTTTGGCGATGGCATGAGCGGCGGAGATGCCGATGGCGTACTGGAACGAGTAAAAGTCAATGTAGAGATGCGTGGTGAAGGTTGCCCAGGTGATGCCAACGCGCTCGCGATCCAAATCCATTTCGCCGCCGAAGCCCTCGCTGAACAGGTCTGCCATGAGGTTGATCATGGTTTCGGCGGTGAGCGGCTGACCTTTTTCCGCGCGCTGATGCGTTTCCAGTTCGAAGCGGGCGAGGGTGGGCATGATGAAGAAGTAGCGGTGGAAGTTGCCCATCGCCTCCTCCAGCAGGGCGATTTGGAAGGATTTGCTCGGGTTGGTCTTGAGCAGGTGGGCGCGCGTCATGGCTTGATTGAAGTTCGAGGCGGTCTCGGCGATGATGGAGGGATAGGTGTAGTAAATCATCGGCTGGGCGCGGCTGGCGTAATACGCGTGCATCGAGTGACCGAGTTCGTGCGAGAGGGTGCTCATCGAGCCGATGTCGTCGGTGTAACTCATCATGATGAACGGATGGGTATCGCTGGGGACGCGCGTGGAGAAGGCGCCCTCACGTTTGCCGGCGTTTGGCGCCCAGTCCACCCAGCGGTCTTCGAGACAGCCCTTGCGCATCACGCCGACGTATTCCTCGCCCATCGGCGCGAGCCCTTCGCAGATCCACTCCACTGCCTGCTCGAACGGTACCTTGTGCTTTTTGTTGGTGAGCGGCGCCCACACGTCGTAGGGATGCAGGGTCTTCACGCCCAAAGCCTTGCGGCGGATGCGCCAATATTTGTGCCAGAGCGGGAGTTTTTGCTGGAAGATGTTCAGCAGGTTATGGAACATCTCGACGGGCACGTCGCCGTTGAAGAGCGTGGCTTCGAGCGAGGAGTTGAATCCGCGCACTTTCATGTTGAACACGTTCTGCTTGATGGACGCGGCAAGGTTGCCCGCCAGCGTGTGCTTGTATTCGAGATACTTGTCGTGATAGTTCTTCCATGCCGTTTTGCGTGCCTGACGGTCGGGCGAGTGCATGAGCGAGTTCTTCGTGCTTTGGGTGAGTTCAAGTTTATTGCCTTTGCTGTCGCGGGCAGGCTTGAATTTGAAATCGGCATTTGCCAGTTGATTCGCCGTCGTGCGGACCGCGCCGAACGGGTCGCGCAACAGCCCCAGCACTTCCTCCACTTCGGCGCTGCGGATGTGCGCCTGCTTGCGGAACAGGTCATTGACGAAGCGCTCGTACAGTTTCATGCGCGGGTCGTCTGCCAGCCACTGACGTAACTTCGCTTCACCTACGGACAACAGTTCTGGTTCTACAAAAGCGGCTGCCGCCCCCACCTGAGCCAGCGCAGACATGGCTTTACCGTTCATCGCCGCACCCTGTTCATCGTTGGCATCCACCGCATTGGACATGGTGGCATAGACGCGGACTTTCATCGAGCGCTGTTCGAGGGCGTCGAGGGCGTGCATGGCTTCGAGGAAAGTGTCCACGCTTTCGCCGAGGCGTCCCTGAAATTTTTTGATTTCAGGCAGAGATTCGAGGATGCTTTGCACGGCGGCGTCGAAGGCTTCGCGGGAGGGGAACACGCTTTCGGCGTTCCAGGTCTGTTCCTTGCGGACTTTCGAGCGGGGAAGAGGGGTAGGCATGGGGTATTCCTTTCAGGTCTATGCTTGATGTTTATGGCTGGAGGTTCTTTTGGCGTTGTTCGCCCATTGTTTCAACAGTTCTGGCGCGCGCGATTCGAACGTCCCATCGGCGATGTAGCCGCGGATTTGCTCCATCAGTCGAATCAAGGCGCGCAGATTGTGGATGGAGATGAGTGTCCCTGCCAGCAGTTCCTTTGCCACGATGAGATGACGGATGTAGGCGCGGGTAAAGGTCTGGCAGGTGTAGCAGTCGCAGGTCTCGTCAATGGGGCGCGCGTCGCGGGCGAAGGCGGCGTTCATCAGGTTGAGGCGTCCTTCGGGGGCAAAGGCGGAGTGATGGCGGGCGAGGCGGGTCGGCAGGACGCAGTCGAAGATGTCCACGCCGCGGATGACGCCGTTGATCAGGTCTTCGGGCGTGCCGACGCCCATCAGGTAGCGCGGCTTGTCTTCGGGCAGGAGGGGCGTTACCACATCGAGCGCGGCGTGCATCTCCTCTTTGGTCTCGCCGACGGAGAGTCCGCCGATGGCGATGCCGGGCGTCCCGAGGGAAGCGATGAATTGGGCAGACTCAGCCCGAAGGTCTGGGTTGACGCCGCCTTGCACAATCCCAAACAACGCCTGGTCGCGGCGCGTCTGCGCCTGAAGGGAGCGCTCTGCCCAGCGGTGAGTCCGCTCCATGGCGATGCGGCTGTAGGCGTGGTCGTTGGGGTCGGAGCATTCGTCGAACGCCATGATGATGTCGGCGCCGAGGTTTTCTTGAATGGCGATGGATTTTTCGGGCGTCAAGCGGTGCGTCGAGCCGTCAATGTGACTTTTGAAGGTCACGCCGTCATCGTCAATCTTGCGCGTTTGCGCGAGGGAGAAAACCTGAAAGCCGCCCGAGTCGGTAAGCATGGGGCGATGCCATTGCATGAAGTTGTGTAAGCCGCCCATGTCGCGGACGAGTTCGTCGCCGGGACGCAGGTAGAGGTGATAGGTGTTGCTCAACACCAGCGTGGCGTTGATTTCTTTGAGGTGTTCGGGCGTGAGCGTTTTGACGGTTGCCTGTGTGCCGACGGGCGCAAAGACGGGAGTGACGAGATCGCCGTGCGGCGTGGTGAAAATCCCTGTGCGGGCGCGGTTGTTTTTCGCGGTGATGGTGAATTGGAACATTGGGCTGATTATACGCCAATGAGCCATGCAGCCCGCGCTGACACGCTTGGGAAAATTTTATCGTATAATGAACTTTGGAAGTTGACCATGCAAGCCTTGACCTTTTGGAAAACCGTCACTATGGATACTGCCAACCTGCTCGAATCCCTGATTGCCTTTCTGCGTGAACAGGGCATTCGCTTTTGCGTCATCGGCGGGCAGGCGGTCAATGCCTATGTCGAGCCACTGGTCAGCCTGGATTTGGACATTGCGGTGGCGGTCGAGTCGCTGGACGATCTGGAAAAGAGACTGGCGGAACGGTTTACGGTTAAGCGTTTCCCGCACAGCCTGAATATCTCGCTTCCCGATTCGGATTTGCGCGTGCAGATTCAAACCGACGAACGCTATCGCGCTTTTGTGGCGCGTGCCAGCGAGCGCGAAGTGCTGGGAATGCGCCTGCCTGTTGCCCGTCTGGAGGATGTGTTGCAAGGAAAGATCTGGGCAGCGCTCGATCAGAAGGACCTGGCGGATATTGCCCGCATTCTGGAGAGTTACCCGCATTTGCGCGAACAAGTCCCTGACCAAATCCTGGCGCGGCTGGAATGAATCACCGTCCCGAAGGCTCTGAAACCTTCGGGACGGTTTGTTTTACGCCACCACTTCGCCTTCCACCACCTCCCCCTGCGTTGACGTGGAAAACTCCAGCCCATCCTTTCCGCGATCCACTTGAATCACATCTCCCTCGCGGAACTCGCCCGCCAGAATCTTCAGCGCCAGCGGGTCTTGCAATTCGCGCTGGATGGCGCGTTTGAGCGGACGGGCGCCGAAGTCGGGATCGTAGCCGACCTCCGCGAGATATTCGCGCGCGGCTTCGCTGACTTCGAGCCGATAGCCCTTGTCTGCCAGCAGTTGGCTGACGCGGCGCAGTTGGATGTCCACGATGCCCGTCAGGTGTTCGCGGCTCAACGGATGGAAGATGACCATCTCGTCAATGCGGTTGAGGAATTCGGGGCGGAAGTGCGCCTGCAAAATGCGTGTCACGTTGTCACGTGTCACGTTGCTGCGTTCTCCCTGCCACAACTCATTTCCAAGATTGCTGGTCATGATGACGACCGTATTGCGGAAGTCCACCGTGCGGCCCTGCCCGTCGGTCAGTCGGCCGTCATCGAGCAGTTGCAGCAACACGTTGAAGACCTCGTGATGCGCCTTCTCGATTTCGTCGAACAGCACCACGCTGTACGGTCTGCGGCGGACGGCTTCGGTCAACTGCCCGCCTTCCTCATAGCCGACGTAGCCAGGCGGCGCGCCAATCAGACGGCTGACGGTGTGCTTTTCCTGATACTCGCTCATGTCAATGCGGATCATGGCGTGGTCGTCATCGAACAGGAACTCCGCCAGCGCGCGGGCGAGTTCGGTCTTGCCGACGCCCGTCGGTCCCAAAAAGATGAACGAGCCGATCGGGCGGTTCGGGTCCTGCAGACCTGCGCGGGCGCGGCGCACGGCTTTCGACACCACGCTCACCGCTTCGTCCTGCCCGACGACGCGCTGATGCAGACGCTCCTCCATGTGAATCAACTTCTGCGTCTCGCCTTCGAGCAGACGCGAAACGGGGATGCCCGTCCAGCGCGCCACGATGGCGGCAATTTCCTCTGCGTCCACTTCCTCTTTGAGCAGCGCGCCTTCGCTTTGCATGGACTTGAGTCTGGCTTCGGCGGCTTGAATCTTCTGCTCGATTTCGCGCAGTTCGCCGTATTTCAGCCGCGCCGCCTTTTCGAGATTCGCTTCGCGCTCGGCGCGTTCGATCTCGACGCGGGTCTGTTCGAGTTTCTCTTTCAGGCTTCGCAGTTCGGCAATCGCCTGTTTCTCGGTCTGCCAGCGCGCGGAGAGCGCTTTCGATTTCTCGCGCAAATCGGCGAGTTCCTTTTCGAGACTGGCAAGCCGTTCCTTCGACGCCTTGTCCTTTTCCTTCTTCAACGCCTCGCGCTCGATCTCCAACTGCATGATGGCGCGATCCACCTCGTCCAGTTCCTGCGGCTTGGAGTCAATCTCCGTGCGCAGACGCGCTGCGGCTTCGTCAATCAGGTCAATGGCTTTGTCGGGCAGGTGGCGGTCGGCGATGTAGCGGTGACTGAGGGTCGCCGCGGCAATCACAGCAGGGTCGGTGATGCGCACGCCGTGATGGACCTCGTAGCGTTCCTTGAGTCCGCGCAGAATCGAGATCGTGTCCTCCACGCTCGGCTCCTCCACCAGCACAGGCTGGAAGCGCCGTTCCAGCGCGGGGTCTTTCTCGATGTTCTTGCGGTACTCGTCCAGTGTGGTCGCGCCGATCATGTGCAGTTCGCCGCGCGCCAGCATGGGCTTGAGCATGTTGCCCGCGTCCATGGCGCCTTCGGCTTTGCCCGCGCCGACGACGGTGTGCATTTCGTCAATGAACAGGATGATTTCGCCCTGCGCCTCGGTCACTTCCTTGAGGACGGCTTTGAGACGTTCCTCGAACTCGCCGCGATACTTCGCGCCCGCGATGAGCGCGCCCATGTCGAGTTGAACCAGCCGCTTCTTTTTCAGACCTTCGGGTACGTCCCCGTTGACGATGCGCTGCGCCAGCCCCTCGACGATGGCAGTCTTGCCGACGCCAGGCTCGCCGACCAGCGCGGGATTGTTCTTCGTGCGGCGCGTCAAAATCTGGACGACGCGGCGGATCTCCTCATCGCGTCCGATCACAGGGTCGAGTTTGCCCTGACGCGCGTAGGCGGTCAGGTCGCGCCCGTAGCGTTCGAGCGCCTGATAGGTGTCTTCAGGATTCTGCGAGGTCACTCTCTGGGAGCCGCGCACAGTTTTCAGGGCGGCGAGAATCGCATCCTTCGTCAAGCCAAAAGAGGCAAGACGTTTGCCTTCGATGGATTCGGTCAAGCCAAGCAGGATGTGTTCCGTCGAGACGTAGTCGTCCTGCATGCCTTTGGCGTAGCGTTCGGCGGCGCGGAGAACGTCCACGGTTGGCTGAGCCAGCCCAACGTCCGCGTTCGAGCCGTGGATTTTTGGGCGCTTCTCCAGGTCGCGGGTCAGTTCGTTCCGCAAAGCCTGTGCGCTTCCCGCCACCTTGCTGACGATGGCGGGGACGACGCCCTCCTCCTGATTGAGCAATGACAACAGTAAATGAGCAGGCTCGATTGCCTGATGGTTGTAATCCTGCGCCAAATGCTGCGCGTTGAGAATCGCTTCCTGCGATTTTTGGGTGTAGTTGTTTAAATTCATACGTTCCTCCGAGTGTAATGTGCGCTCTCCAGCGCGCAGTTGGCGTTAGAGAACGCCAAATACACAGTTTCGTAACAAATGCGTAATGTGCTCTCTAGCGCGGAACTGGCGGTAGCGAACATCCGCCTGCGTCCGCGGCGTAAGAGACGCTCTCTAGCGTCGGACTTTGCGCTGTAACACTACACAGTTTCGGAGAAATCGTACACCGCCCCCATCGGATGAAAATTAACGCGGCGTCAGAGGAGGGTTAGAGGGAGCGCTCCTGCTCCTCCAAATCCGTGAGCAACAGGTCCAGCGCGCCGACGGAGATGGAGAGTTCGCGCAGGGAGATGCCCAGCGAAACCATCATCAGGACGAGCGCGAGGGCAAAACTCCACTGACCGCCTGCCGTCCATCCCGCGAAAAGCGCGAACATGCTGATGACACAAAACAGCAGGCTGAGTACACCGACAATCTGCATGTTGCGAATGAGATAGGTGCGGAAGCGCAAATTGCCGATCTGCTTGAGCAGGTTTTCGTTGCGGTTCTCGTTGTACTTGTCGTAAAGGTTGCGGATGATGGTGGCGAGGGTGAGGAAACGGTTCGTGTACGCCAACAACAGAAGCGAAATGGTTGGGAAGAGCAGGGCAGGGGTGGTGAGATCGAGTTTCATGCGAGGGATTATAGCCCCAACCAACCTCTGCCGCCTGTAACTTTTTTGTCCCCAATGCTGATAAAAAAAGTAAGAATTTTGTGATATAACCCCCCCAATCCTGCCATGAAAACACCCCGCTCTCGTTTTTTTCTGGAATGGCTGGCGTTGAATCCCGTCGGTTTTATTTTTGGCAGCCTGCATGGCGCGACATCTAGCGGTTTTGTCCCTATGGTCATTCCCGGGATGGCTGGATTACTCCTCGGCGACCTTATTTTTGGGGCGATGATCGGTTTTTCACAATATCTGGTTTTTGCCCGCACGCGCTTCCTGCCGGTGACCTTCGGCTGGATCCTCACTCACAGCCTTGGGTTTACGCTGGGAGCGCGCGCTGGCGCCTTGCTCACCTTCCGCATCACGCAGGATTGGACAATGGCAGGCATTATCTTTGGGATTTTTATGGGGACAAGCATTGCTTTTTTCACAGCGTTTACCCTTTTTAGAAAATTTTCCCCCATTCAATCGCTGACCTGGCTGGCGACCTGCATCCTGGCGTGGGTTGCCGGCGAGAGCATTGCCTTCGCCTCGAACTTTTCACTGCTCACTGTGCCGCTGATTGCCCTGACAATCGGCTCAATCACCGCTTTGGGGCTGAATTTGCTCCACCCATATTTACAAACAGAGTAATTTTCCCTACGAACTTACCGCAAACGCCACCCGCTCCGGGTTGACCAGCATCATCGGAACCTTCACCACCGGCATCTGCGGCAGGTATGGGTTGGCAATCTCCGCCTCATACACCGACATCCAGGAGACGCGCGCCACCTCCAGGCTGGTGGCAAGTTCCGTCTGCGCCGAAATGCGGATTTTCCCCCGCACCACAAACGTCCCCACCAGCACATCCACATCCTGCATCACGCGGTTGGCTTCGTCGGGGTCGTAATCCAGAGGCTCCTCGGTGGGGGGCAGGGTGTGGTAGGCAATCAATTGCGAAGTGGGGAAGAACAATTCGTCAAAGGTCAACGGACGAACCGGCGTCCCGCCGAACACAATCACCTGCGGCTTGAGGATGTGCATGTGCTTTGGCGCGCCATCAGTGCGGAGCCAGATGTTCATGCGCGGCACATTTTGCTTGGAAACCGCCTCCCCCCGCACCACCGTATCATGCGTGTACAGCATGACAGGCGTCGTCTTCTCGTCGGGTCTGAGAACGTACATACTGCCTCCTCGAACCCATTATACACTTGCCCCCGCTTCCGAACAGCGTTTATACTTGCCCGTGCTTCTTAACCCCGAACTCATCCCCGAATGGACACCAACCGAATGCATAACAAACGCTGGGTCATCCAATCCCCCATCACCCCGCAAGCCGACGAAGCCCTCGCCAAATTCCCCTACATTCTCAAACAAATCCTCTACAACCGCGGTTACAGCACCGACTCCGAAGCGCGCGCCTTCCTCAAAGCCGACCCTCCCGCCGGCACCGACCCCTTCCAAATGCTCGGCATGCCCACCGCCGTGGACCGCATCCGCCACGCCATCCAACACAACCAGCCCATTGCCATCTATGGCGACTACGACGTGGACGGCGTCACCGCCACCGCTCTGCTCGTCCAGGCGCTTCAGACGCTCGGCGCAGACGTGCGCGGCTACATCCCCAACCGCTTCGACGAAGGCTACGGTCTCAACAAAGACGCGCTCGACTCCCTCAAAGCAGCGGGCGTCAAACTCGTCATCACCGTGGATTGCGGCATCCGCTCCCCCGAAGAAGCGCTTCACGCACGGACCATCGGCTTGGACCTCATCATCTCAGACCACCACCACCCCGACGGCTCCAACCTGCCTCCCGCCCTCGCCGTCATCAACCCCAAACAACCCGGCGACCCCTACCCCGAAAAAGACCTGGCGGGCGTCGGCATTGCCTACAAGATTGTCGAAGCCCTCGTTCTGAAGGAGAGACCGTTGACCGAAGACCGCCCCCCGTCCACGGTCAACGGTCTAAACCTGAACGACCTCCTCGATTTAGTTGCCTTGGGTACCGTCGCCGACCTTGCCCCCCTCGTCGGCGAGAACCGTTCCCTCGTCCGCCGCGGCATCAAACAGATCCGCGAAACGAAGCGCCAGGGACTCTTCTCGCTGGCAGGCGTGGCGCAACTCAAACTCGACAAAATCAAAGCCGGCGACATCGGCTTCATGCTCGGACCGCGACTCAACGCCTCAGGACGACTCGAATCGGCGCTCGCTTCCTTCGAACTGCTCACCACCACTGACTTCATGCGCGCCGGTCAACTCGCCCAGCAACTCGACATGCAAAACCGCCAGCGCCAGGCGATCACCCGCACCATGCAGACGCAGGCAGAAGCCATCGCCCTCGGCGAAGACCCCGAAGCCTACCTCTTCTTCGCCGCTCACGAAGACTTCAACCCCGGCGTCGTCGGGCTGACCGCCTCCAGATTGACCGAAGTCTATTACCGCCCGGCAGTCGTCGCCGCGAAAGGACCCGAAGAGACGCGCGGCTCCTGCCGCTCCATCCCCGAATTCCACATCACCGACGCCCTCGACCAGTGCAAAGACCTGCTCGTCCGTCACGGAGGTCACGCCGCCGCGGCAGGCTTCACCGTGCGCAACGAAAACCTCCCCGCCCTCGTCGCCCGCCTCAAAAGCCTGGCAAAACAGCAGCTCGAAGGCAAAGACCTGCGTCACACCCTCACAGCAGATGCCGAAGTCGCCCTCGAAGAACTCAACTTCGACGTGCTGAAACACCTCGCCTACCTCGAACCCACCGGCTACGGCAACCCCGAAGCGGTCTTCGTCTCGCGCGACGTAAAGATCAAATCATCCCGCACCGTCGGCGCGGAGAGCAAACACCTCAAACTCACCCTCGAAGACTCGCGCGGCGCAGCCTACGACGCCATCGGCTTCCGCCTCGGCAACCTACTATCATCCCTGCCCCCCCGCGTGGACATCCTCTACACCCTCGAAGCCAACGAATGGAACGGGCGTACCACCCTGCAACTCAACCTCAAAGACATCAAACCCGCCGGCGTCCCGGATTAATCACTGACGTTACGCAGTTCATTCGTGCCGCGACATTCAGGTCGCCTGAAACCACGAGATAAATCTCGCGCCACCGCGTAAGGTGAGTTACAAATTAATCCGACAATCTCTTTGCCGCGAATTCACACGAATTGGCGCGAATAAATTCAATATTCGTGAAAATTCGTGACATCGTACCCGAAGGGTAACTTCGTGGCAGAAAATGCGGCGCGCAGAAAAAAGTACAAAGACCGATAACCCCTTTGCAATCTTCGTGGTAAAAAACATCTGCAACCAATCTCCTGCACGGGCGTATATCCCAGTGAACTCATACAGGAGATAATCATGCACCCACAAAAACCCACCCTCCTCCAGGTCACCGCCTGGATGACCCTCGTCAGCGGCGTCGTCAACCTCTTTTGGGGCTTTGCCGCCTCCGGCACCGCGCTTGCCACCATCATTGGCGTCGTCTGCATCCCGCTCACCATCCTGCCTGCCGTGCTGGGCGTCTTCGAACTCATCTACGCCGCCAAACTCTTCAGCGAACCGCCGCAAATCCTCAAACCGTCCACCAACATCGCCGTCTTCGAAATCGCATCCATGCTCACCGGCAACCTCTTCGCGACGGCGGTCGGCATCCTTGCCCTCGTCTTCTACAACGACCAGGCAGTCAAGGACTACTTCGCCCGCCTGAACGGGACACTCGCACCCCAGCCGGAGCCTCAACCCGCTCCCGCCTCCCTGCCGGACCTTGAACCTGCTCCCGCCCAAGAGACCTCTCCCACCCCCGAAGCGGATTCTCCCACCCCTCCCGCCGAAGAACCTCCCGCCAAACCCAAACGCGGTCCCCGCAAAGTAGCGTAGCGCCGACAAAATAAGGCTTCCGAAGTCGCTCAAACTTCGGAAGCCTTTCGAATCAAGGATGTTCATCCTCTTGACTCTCATTCCCCTCAACCGTAAAATCGAAACACAATTCAACGGGCAACAGGGAAGAGATCCGAAGCGCTGGTCGAGTACAAAGAAAGGTACCGAGACCAAGCGAAGGACGCCGAAGGTGCAAGTCTGGAATTTGGCGAAACCAGGCGAAACTCTCAGGCAAAAGGACCCTGCCCCGACCAAACTCTGGAAAATTCCGCAAGGAATACCGACGGTGAAAGGTTAGCCAGATAGTCTGATAGTCAAATAGTCTTATAGTCACAATTCGACTATAAGACTAGCGACTATTCGACTATCAGACTAATCGAATCTCTCAGGTCCAATTACAGAGGCGCACGATGATACCCGTGCGCCTTTTTGATTCGCCAACCACCGTACCGCGAAATTTATTTCGCCATTTTGGGTTGCGATATAAATATCGCGGTACACAACCACCCAAAAGGAGACAACCAACCATGAACGCTCCCTCCAACCTCAAATACACCAAATCCGATGAATGGTTCGACCCCGCCACGGGCAAGGCAGGCATTACCGACTACGCCCAGGGACAACTCTCCGATATCGTCTTCGTCGAAATCCTCGTCGAAGAAGGCGACACCATTGAAGCGGGCAAGCCCATTGCCTCGGTCGAATCGGTCAAAGCCTCGGCGGAGATCTACTCCCCCGCAGGCGGAAAAGTCGCCGCCGTCAACAAAGGGCTTTCCGACAAACCCGAACTCATCAACTCCGACCCCTACGGCGAAGCCTGGATGATCCAACTCGAAGGCGCAGCACCAGGCGACCTGATGGACTCCGCCGCGTACGAGAAGTATTGCGAAGAACGAGCGCATTAATTGCGTAGAAGGCGTTCTCAAACGCTGCTCTGCGCGAGAGAGCGCACGCTACGCAAAGAGGTAATATGACTTACATCCCCATCTCCCCCAAAGAACGGGATGCGATGCTGGCGACCATCGGCGTCAAATCGCTCGATGACCTGTTCGAAGACATTCCCGCCAAACACCGCTTCCCCAAACTGAACCTGCCCCCCGCGCTCACCGAAATGGAAGCGCTGGACGAACTCACGGGTCTCGCGCAGGCGAATGAAAACGTCCGCAGTGACCTGATCTCCTTCCTCGGCGCGGGCATGTACAACCACTACATCCCCTCGGTGGTTGACCACATGCTCCGCCGTGGCGAGTTTTACACCGCCTACACTCCCTACCAGCCCGAAATCTCGCAAGGGACTTTGCAAGCCATCTTCGAGTACCAATCCCTCATGTGCGCGCTCACAGGCATGGACGTGTCCAACGCCTCGCACTACGACGGCGCGACCGCCACCGCCGAAGCCGTCAACCTCGCCAACGCCCAGTTCCGCGGCAAACGCAAGAAGGTCGTCATCTCGCCCACCGTCCACCCGCAATACCGCGCCGTCATCCGCACCTACACCCAGGGCATGGACATGCAGCTCGTCGGCGACGACCAATTCCCAATCACCGATTACCAGCCTTCCGACCTCCTGCCCCTGGTGGACGATAACACCTGCCTCGTCATCGTGCAGTATCCCGACTTCTTCGGGCGCATCTACGACTACACCAAACTCATCGAAGGCATTCACGCCAAAGGCGCATTGGCTTGCGTCGTCGCCAACCCCACCGCCCTCGCCCTCTTCAAAACACCAGGCTCCATGGGCGCCGACATCGTCGTCGGCGACGGTCAGCCGCTAGGCATCCCGATGTGGTACGGCGGACCCAGCGTCGGCTTTTTCACGACGCGCAAGCAATTCGTCCACAAGATGGCGGGGCGCCTCGTCGGTGAAACGGTGGACAGCAAGGGGCAGCGCGCTTACGTCCTCACCCTCACCGCGCGCGAACAGCACATCAAACGCGAACGAGCCACGTCCAACATCTGCACCAACCAGGGACTCATCGCTCTCGGCACGGCAGTCTATCTCTCCCTGCTCGGCAAAAAGGGACTGCGGCAGGTCGCCGAACTTTGCTATCAAAAGGCGCACTACGCCGCCGCGCAACTCAGCAAAATCGAAGGCATGGGGCTGTGCTTCAGCGAGCCGTTCTTCCATGAATTTGCGCTGTGCGTCAACCGCCCCGTCGAGGAAGTCAACGCGCACCTGCTCGACCACGGCATCCTCGGCGGCTACGACCTCGGTCAGGATTATCCCGCCCTCAAAGACCACATGCTGATTGCCGTGACCGAAATGAACACCAAAGAAGATATTGACACGCTTGTCGAAGTGTTGTCGGAGGTGAGCCATGATTGAAGCCCCTGAGCAAACTCAGGTCAAGATTGTCGAACCGACCATCTTCGACTTATCCTCCCCAGGACGCGTCGGCGTGACGATGCCCGCTTCAGACGTCCCCGAAACTGCTCTGCCTCCCGAAGAGTTACTCCGCCCCGACCTTCCCCTGCCCGAACTCGCCGAAGTGGACGTTGTCCGCCACTACATGCACCTCTCCTCCTTCAACTACTCGGTGGACACGGGCTTCTATCCGCTCGGCTCCTGCACGATGAAATACAACCCGAAAATCAACGAAGACACCTGCCGCCTGCCAGGCTTCCTTTACACCCACCCGTTGCAGCCCATTGAAACCGTGCAGGGCAACCTGGCGTTGATGTACCAGTTGCAGGAATGGCTGAAGGAAATCTCTGGCTTCGCAGGCGTCACGTTACAGCCCGCCGCGGGCGCGCACGGAGAATTCACGGGCGTGCTCATCATGCGCGCCTACCACAAATCACGCGGCGATCACAAGCGCGTGAAGATGCTCATCCCCGATTCCGCGCACGGCACCAACCCCGCCTCCACTGGCATGATGGGCTTGCAGGTTGTGCAAATCCCCTCCGATGAGCGCGGCAACGTGGACCTCAAAGCCCTCGAAGCCGCCTGCGACGATACCGTCGTCGGCATGATGCTCACCAACCCGAACACGCTCGGTCTGTTCGACGAGAACATCGAGAAGGTCATCGAACTCGTTCACGGCTGCGGCGGCTTGATGTACGGCGACGGCGCAAACCTCAACGCCCTGCTCGGCATCGTCCGCCCTGGCGATTTGGGTTTCGACGTGATGCACTTCAACCTGCACAAGACGTTTGCCGTCCCGCACGGAGGCGGCGGACCAGGTTCAGGTCCAGTGGGAGTCGCCGCGCATCTCGTGGACTTCCTCCCCGAACCGCTGGTCGGTATCATCGAAGAGGGCGAGGACGATATGCCTCCGCTCTATGGCTTCGTCAAACCCGCAAAGACCATCGGTCGCATGAAAGCCTTCCACGGACATTTCGGCGGCGGCATGGTGCGCGCCTTCACCTACATCGCCATGCACGGACCCGACGGACTTAAGGACATCTCGCAGTACGCGGTGTTGAACGCCAACTACCTGCAAGCAAAATTGCGCAACACCTACAAGGTTCCCTATGACCGCATTTGCATGCACGAGTTCGTTGCGGAAGGACGCTTCGAAGGCTCCGACGTGCGCGCGCTCGACATCGCCAAGCGCCTCATGGACTACAACTTCCACCCGCCCACGAACTACTTCCCGCTCATCGTCCACGAAGCGCTGATGATCGAGCCGACCGAGACCGAAAACAAGGACACGCTTGACGCCTTTGCCGACGCGCTCATTAAGATCGCTGAGGAGGCGAAGACCCAGCCCGAACTCGTCAAATCCGCCCCGCATACCACCAAATTCGGCAGGATGGACGAGGTCAAAGCGGCGAGGGAGTTGGTGCTCTGCTGCTGGCTGCCGGAGAACTTCAGTAATCAGTGAGTCAGTGACCGATAATTAGGAGAGCCTCGTGGGTGAATACCTGCGGGGCTTTTCCTTTGCATAACACAACTTTAGCCCCGCGATTATTGACACCTCTCGCTCATCGGGTATAATACCGTCCGCATCAAGGCTGGCTGAAGCGAGCGGTTATATGGTTCGGTCAGCGCCCCGCTTTCATGGGTCCGTAGCTCAATGGCAGAGCAAGCGCCTCTTAAGCGTTAGGTTCTCGGTTCGACCCCGAGCGGACTCACTCTCTCCGGGTCCAGCGCCTGCCCGCTATAATCGGGCGTTGGACCCTTTTGTTTTACCCTCCCCAGCCCACCCGCCTATGAACCGAGAAACCCTGCTTGCCCGCCTCCTGCCTGATTTGCCAGATGGCAAAATTCTCGATGTTCATATCGGGCTATACTGGACGGCGGTTCTTGCTGAAGCAGACGGCGCGATTCGTTGCGGTCTCTCTGCCACGATGGGCAGGGAGGCGCACCACACTACAAATGGAACCGTTGCCAACGCCGGGCGTCTTACGGAACTCTCCGCCCGCCAACTGGCAGACTACATCCACTCCCCGCATTCGCTCGAAGTTTCCGTTGGAATGGCGGCAATCAACGCCCTTCTCCCGCCTCGCCCGGACCTCTGGGTGGACCTCCACTCCAAAGAAGTCCTTGCCCGTCTCGGCGCCGGCAAGACTGTGGTGATGGTGGGACACTTTTCCTACGTTCCCGAACTGCGCCCACAGGTGGGGCGTCTGCTTGTGCTGGAATTGAATCCCAAGGATGACCAGGATCTCCCTGCAGAGGCAGCGCCGCAGGTTATCCCTCAAGCGGATGTGTTGGCGGTCACTGCCATGACCCTGCTCAATCACACTTTCGATGAACTCATCGCTTTGCGCCGCCCCGGCACTCCCATGGTCATTGTGGGACCCAGTACGCCGCTTTCTACCGTTTTGTTTGAAGCGGGAGCCGTGGTGCTTTCGGGCGCAGTGGTAGAAAACCCAACGGCAGTCCTGCGCGGCTTGAAAGAAGGCGCCAGCTTTCATCAACTGCGCCGCCTGGGAGTACGGCTGGTTTCCATGACTGCCGATCCGGCGCTGATTGACGGGCTTCAATGAAATTACTGTTCCGTTTCGAGCGATAAAAGGTGAATGCTATGGCGGCCTCCTGGTACGCAATGCGCAGTAAGTCCAATAAAGAGGAATTCCTTGCCAGCCAACTTCAGGCGCATGGCTTGGATGTGTTCTTTCCGGTTCTGCGCGTCAAGCCGGTCAACCCGCGTGCGCGCAAATTTCGACCCTACTTTCCAAATTATCTGTTCGTGCGTGTGGATCTGGAAACGATCAACATCTCTGACTTGAACTGGATGCCAGGCGCCTCAGGGCTGGTCAGTTTTGGGGGAGAGCCCGCCTCTGTGCCTGACCTGTTGATTGCTACCCTCAAAAAGCAGATTGAACACCATAACGCTTCCCTGCGTGATGAAGAGAATAACTTTCAACGCGGCGACATCGTGCTGATCGAAACGGGTCCCTTTGCGGGGTACGAAGCAGTGTTCGATACGCACATCTCCGGGCAGGATCGCGTGCGCGTGCTGTTGAGTCTGCTTCAGCGCAGGCAACTGCCGGTTGAAATTGCGGGCAGGCAAATTCGACGTCTGAAGCGTCCCTGAAATTTATCCGATAGCCAAAAAGTCATGGGGAGGTCTGGCATTCTGAATGCCGTGTAACCTTTGTTTTTTCGAGGCGTCATGGGGATGCTCCGTGAGATTTATGGTGTGACCGTTTCTCTGCGCCGGCAGAGGGAGATGCATGCATGAGTATCCGTACAGAAGTGGAAAGATTTCCCTTGGTAAACGTTTCAACGAAGATCAAAAAAGCAAACAAATTGATCCCCCGAAGTACGCAATGGCTTTTGTATGTTGCGACGCTTGTTCTTTCGGATGCTTTGATGACCTTCGTGGCGTTTCTGCTTGCCTATTATCTGCGCTTCCAAGCGCAATTTCTCGCCCCGCTGTTTGATCAAAACGCAGGGGTTTCGTTCAAGACGTACAGTCTTCTGCTCTATTCCATGCCTTTTCTTTGGCTGGCGATCTTTGGTCTCAATGGTTTGTATGCCAAAGATAACCTGCTGGGCGGCACCCAGGAATATGCGCGCGTCTTCCGCTCCATCGTGACGGGTTTTCTGCTCATCATTTTCGCGGGCTTTGTGGATACCACCCTGTTCATTGCGCGCGGATGGCTGTTCATGGCGTGGGGGTTGAATTTTCTGTTTGTTGCCGGTGCACGTTTCTGGTTGAGACGCGTCATCTATGCACTCCGCAAGCAGGGATTTTTCCTCACCCCGGCTGTGATCGTCGGCGCGAATCAGGAGGGGCGCTGGCTGGCGGAACAACTGCTCAAATGGCAGACCTCCGGGCTGCACCTTGTCGGCTTTGTGGATAAGAAAACCCCTGCAACCTTCCCTCTTTTCTACGACCTGGTTTCGCTGGGGACGGTGGAGCAGTTGGGCGAAATCATCGAACGCTATGACATTGGCGAGGTGATTTTGGCATCGAGCGCCATTTCCACCAGAGATTACCTGCTGGAAATCTTCCGAAAGTACGGCGTGTCCGACAAGGTCAACATTCGCATGTCTTCGGGATTGTATGAAATCCTCACCACCGGGTTGACGGTCAGCGAGTTTGCCTATGTGCCTCTTGTCTACGTCAACAAAGTGCGCTTGACAGGGTCTGATACAATTTTAAAGTTCCTGCTTGACTACATCCTGACTCTTGGGGCTCTACTCCTTCTTTCACCGCTGTTGTTGGTGCTGGCAATTCTGGTAAAACTCAGCTCGCCAGGACCCATCATCCACAAACGGCGGGTGATGGGGTTGAATGGCAAACAGTTCTACGCCTATAAATTCCGCACGATGGTTGTCAACGGCGACGAGGTGCTGGCAAAGCATCCCGAATTGCAGGAGGAACTGGCGCGAAATCACAAACTAAAGAACGATCCCCGCGTGACCCGCGTCGGCGCTTTCCTGAGGAAGTACAGCCTGGACGAACTCCCTCAGTTGTTCAACGTGCTCAAACGGGAAATGTCCCTCGTGGGTCCGCGTATGATTTCGCCGGAAGAAGTTGCCATGTACAAACAATTCGACATGAATTTGTTGACGGTGTTGCCGGGCATTACCGGCGTCTGGCAGGTGAGCGGGCGCTCCGATATTTCCTACGAGGAGCGTGTGCGCCTCGATATGTATTACATCCGCAACTGGAGCATTTGGCTCGATCTTCAGCTGCTGTTTCAGACCATCCCTGCAGTTCTCAAGAGCCGTGGGGCTTACTAAAAATCCATTCACAAAAGGAAACTCATACACATATGGCAAAAATACTGGTCACCGGCGGAGCCGGCTTCATTGGTTCGCATGTAGTGGATTTGTTCCTCGAGAAGGGCTACGAAGTGGTCATCCTCGACGACCTTTCGACGGGCCGCGAATCCAACCTCAACCCGCGGGCAAAGTTCTACAAAATGGACATCCGCAGTCCCGAGGTCCGCAGCGTCTTCGAAGCGGAACGCCCCGATTACATCAGCCACCACGCCGCACAAATGGATGTGCGCCGTTCGGTTGCCCAGCCGCTCTTCGATGCAGACGTGAACATTCTCGGCTCCATCAACCTGATCGAGTGTGCTAAAGAATTTGGCGTCAAGCATTTCGTCTATATCTCCACCGGCGGCGCCGTCTATGGCGAACCGGAATATGTCCCCTGTGATGAGGCGCACCCCATCAACCCCATCTGCCAGTATGGCGCGAGCAAGCATACGGTTGAACATTATCTGTTCATGTATCACTTCAACTATGGTCTGAACTATACCGTCCTTCGCTACCCGAACGTCTATGGTCCGCGGCAGGATCCGCACGGCGAGGCGGGTGTGGTGGCAATCTTCACCGGCAAGATGCTGGCGGGCGAACCCGTCACCATCAACGGCGACGGCGAGCAGACCCGCGATTTCGTCTATGTGGGCGATTGCGCCTACGCCAACTATCTCGCCGTGACCGTGGATCACCAGCCCGGCATCTACAACATCGGCTGGGGACGCCCCACCTCCGTCAACGACATCTTTAACACCCTGGCAAAGGTGACGGGTTACCCGCTGCCTCCCAACTACGGTCCTGCCAAAGTCGGCGAGACGCGTCACATCTACCTCGAAGCCGCCAAAGCCAAACGCGACCTGGGCTGGGCTCCCACCCTGTCGCTGGAGGAAGGTCTCGAAAAGACGGTGGCTTACTTCAGAGAAAAGGAACGAATCGCTTGATCATCGTTCAAACACCACTCCGCATCAGTTTCTTTGGCGGCGGTACCGACTTCCCCTCCTACTTCATGGAGGAGGGGGGCTGTGTGCTGAGCTCCGCCATTGATAAATTCATCTTCCTGACCATCAAGGAACGCTTCGACGCCAAACTGCGTGTAGGCTATACCCGCACGGAAATGGTGGACGACATTGACCAACTTCAGCATGAGTTGATCCGCGAGGCGCTGCGCGTGACCGGAATCAGGAGCGGAGTGGAAATCACCACCATGGGCGACATCCCTTCCGAAGGTTCGGGGTTGGGCTCTTCCAGCACCGTGACCGTCGGCGCACTGCATGCCATGTACGCCTACCTGGGCGAAATTGTCTCCGCCGAACGGCTGGCGCGCGAGGCTTGCACCATCGAAATCGTGAACCTGAAAAAGCCCATCGGCATTCAGGATCAATACATTGCCGCTTACGGCGGTCTGCGCTTCATGGAATTCATGACGGATGGAGAAGTCAAAGTGGAGAAAGTGAACATCTCCACCGATGCGCGGCGCGCCTTGAACGACAACTTCCTGCTCTTTTTCACGGGCGTCAGCCGCAGCGCATCCACCATCCTGTCGGAACAAAAAAGCAACATCAAGGACCGGCTGACCGAACTGCGCGAAATCAAGCACATGGCGCATCAGGCGCGCGCCTACATCGAAGCCGAAAACTTCGACGCCATCGGCGAACTCATGCACCAATCCTGGGAATTGAAAAAACGCCTCGCTGGCACCATCAGTAACGGGCAAATCAACGAAATGTACGAAGCGGCGCGCCGCGCCGGCGCCATTGGCGGCAAGATCGCCGGCGCGGGAGGCGGGGGGTTTCTTTTGTTATACGTCCCCTACGAGCGACAGAGCAAAGTCCGCGCCGCCTTGAACGGCTTGCAGGAACTCCCGTTCCGCCTCGAATCGGACGGCACCAAAATCATTTTCAACTACCGGCGTTCATGAAAGGAAGGTCAGTATGGAACCCATTCAGCGTTATCTTTCTACTTTACAACAAACCATGGATAAACTCCCCCAGCCGCTCATCGCGGAAGTCATCCATGTCCTTCAGCGCGCCCGCATGCAGGGCAACCAGGTCTTCATCATGGGGAACGGCGGCTCCGCCTCCACCGCCTCTCACTTCGTCTGCGACCTTGCCAAAAATACCCGCAACCCCAGCCTGCCGCACTTCCGCGCCATTGGTCTGGCAGACAACATGGAAATCTTCTCCGCCTACGCCAACGACGAAGGCTACGAAAACGTCTTCTCCCAGCAATTGATCAACCTCATCAAACCCGAAGACGTGGTCATTGCCATCTCCGCCAGCGGCAACTCGAAGAACGTCGTCAACGCCGTGGAAGAAGCCCGCAAATATGGCGCGGTCACCATCGGCTTCACCGGCTTCAGCGGCGGGCGCCTCGGCGAGATCGTGGACCTGCACATTCATGTCGAGAGCGACATCATCGAACACGTCGAAGACATTCACCTCATGCTCGAACACATGATCGTCCGCACCATCAAAGACCAGCCCTTCATCGGCATCACTCTCCCCCAGGCAGACGCAAAACTCTCCGCAGAAGTACTGGGCGACTAGCGTCCCCCATCCTGCTGCAGGATGAGCGCAACTGCCTGCGCCAGATCGTTACAAACAAAATACCCCGCCAGCCCGGGCGGCTTGGGCAACGCCAACTGCTCCGCGCCGCGTCCCGTCTTCAACAAAATGGACCCGCGCACCCCTGCCGCCTGACCCGCCTGCACATCGCTCCACGCATCGCCGACCATCCACGAACGTTTCAAATCCAGCGACAACTCCCTCGCCGCCTGCAGCAACAACCCCGGCTTCGGCTTGCGGCACTCGCACCCGTCATCAGGAGCGTGCGGACAGAGATACACCCCGTCCACCCTGCCGCCCTCCGCGCGAATCAAACGAACCAACCGTTCATTGATTTCCACGGCAGTCTCCAGCGAAACCAGCCCGCGCCCCACTGCCGACTGATTGGTGACAACCACAATCTTGTACCCGTCCAGCCGCGCATACGTCAACGAACGGATTGCCTCAGGAAAAATACTCACCTGTGACCACTCCCGAACGTAATCAGGACGATTTTCGATAAGCACGCCATCGCGATCGAGAAAAACAGCAGGAAACATGGCGACATTATACTATTCGACTTTTTCTACCAGCCACACGGCAGCCCTGACCATCGCCTCTCACAAGGCTTGATGCGCCTGGACGACACATGACAACACGGGACGCCCCGCCTCGCCCTACCCGGAACCTGCTCCTCCCTCACCGGCTGGGGACGCCCCGCAACAAATCCGCCCGCCCGCACCGACCCGTCCCGCGCCATGTCGGAATGGCGGAGCACGCCACAAACAAATCATGCTCGAAAAACTTCGACTGTACATTCACCGTCAGGCATCCTCCACCCTGCGCTACTTCTACGAACAGACCATTCTGTTCCTCTTCGGCTGGATTCCCACCCTCCTCGGCATTGGCGTGCGCGGACTGGCTTACCGCCTCATCCTGCACATGGACGGACTCGCCGCCATCGAAAAAGGCGTCCGCATCCGTTTTGCCAGTCACATCAAACTGGGACATGGCGTGTACATAGACGAAGGCGCCTACCTGCATGCCTGTCCGCAGGGAATCGAAATCGGCGACAACACCATCGTCATGCACGGAGCCGTCCTGCACGTGTACAACTTCCGCGATATGCCCCAGTCCCGCATCAAAATCGGCAAGGACAGTCTGGTGGGCGAATACTCCGTTATTCGCGGGCAGGGCGGCGTGACGATTGGCGACCGGGTCTATACCTCGCCCTTCACCCAAATCATCGCCGTCAACCACGTCTTCGACGACCCCAACCGTCCCTTCGTGGAGCAGGGCATCACCGCCGAAGGCATCGTCATCGAAGACGACGTGTGGCTGGGCGCCGGCGCGGTCATCACCGACGGCGTGCGGGTGGGGAAGGGCGCCGTGGTGGCGGCTGGCGCGGTGGTGACAAAAGACGTGCCGCCGCATACGGTGGTGGGCGGCGTGCCTGCCAAACCCATCAAAGCGATTGACGGGAGCATCAGCAACCCCGGAAGAAAAATTTTTCATGCAACGAAGGATGGAGGCTTATGACGATATTATCTGTGGTTATTCCGGCGTACAACGAGGAAAACGGCATCAAGGAAATCGCCGAACGCGTACTCGCCGTCGAACCGGCGCTCAAACAGGTCGGTGTGGAACGCCTGGAACTGCTCGTGGTGGACGACGGCTCGAGGGACAGAACGGCTGAGGTGGCAGAGGCAATTCCCGGCGTAAATCTGATCCGCCACCCCAAAAACAGAGGCTACGGCGCGGCGCTGAAGACCGGCTTTTCCAAAGCCAGCGGTGAACTCATCGGCTTTCTCGATGCCGACGGCACCTACCCGCCGGAGTACTTCCCCCAGTTGTGCCAGGCGGCGCTCAACGGCTCAGACCTGGTCATTGGCTCGCGCATGGCGGGCGCCGACAGCAAGATGCCGCTCACGCGGCGGGTCGGCAACTTCTTCTTTGCCAACCTGCTCTCGCTCCTGGGACGGCAGAAGGTGACCGACAGCGCCAGCGGCATGCGCGTCTTCAAACGCGAAATCCTCGAACAGATTTACCCCCTGCCCGATGGCTTGAACCTGACCCCGGTCATGAGCACGCGCGCCCTGCACGAAGGCATCAAAATTGTCGAAGTGCCCATCCCGTACAGCGAGCGCGTCGGGCGCTCCAAATTGAGCGTCATCCGTGACGGGCAAATCTTCCTGCAAAGCATGGTGTGGACCGCCATGTCCTACAACCCGGTGCGTATTCTCGGGCTGGTGGGGGTGGGCGGGCTCGGTCTTGCCGGGCTGATTTTCCTGGGATTGGCAGCGCTCCGCCTCAACGGCGTGACCACGCTGGGACCCTGGGGCGTACTGGCGTTGTTTACGGCGATGGTCTCCTCCATTGCCGGGTTGAACATCTTTGCGCTGGGCGTCACCTTCAACTACCTGGTCTCGCTGTTCTACAAACGCCCCATCCGCCAGGGATTGTTCGGCAAGCCCATCTTCAAGACGCCCCTCGACCGGCAATTCGGCTGGATGGGCGGCGTCTCTATGCTGCTCGGTCTTCTCGTGGCTGTGGTATCGTTCCTGCTGAGCATGAACGGCTGGCCCATTGACCGTCTATGGTTTTACCTGCTGGGGAGCGCCATGCTCTTCCTGGCGGGCATCCAGTTGTTTATTTACTGGCTGTTACTTCGCATCCTCGAAGAACTCAGCCAGCGCGAGACCCGCACCAAACACGATATGGGTCTTGCATAATCGTTTACCGTAATCCCAAAAACGCGTACCAGGCGTTCTCTAACGCCTGCCGCAGCGGTGACCAATCATTTAGAGTATGTTAGTGTAAGAAGGAGAGAATACAATGACAACGAACGACCCCCAATCCGTCAACATGGGAAGCCGCCTGACCCCCAAACTACGCATGGTGGATTTCCCCAATGCCGACGCCATCGTCCGCAATGGACTGCTCGCCGCTCCCCGCTCCCCCGATGCGGTGGACATCATGCTCGTCAACCCTCCCACCCCCGACGGCGGACTCTGGATTCGCACCCAGCATCGCGTCGGACGCCGCACCCGCGAAAACATGGTCTGGCCCCAGGTTTCGCTGGCGCAAATGGCGGCGCTTTTGCATCCCGTGTACAAGGTCAAAGTGGTGGATTGCAACGCCGAACGCATGGGCTGGCCCGAATTCACCAAACTGCTCGATAAATACCAGCCCAAATATTACCTGACCCAACTGACCGCGCCCACCCTCGAAAACGACATGTATGGCTGCTTCCTGGCGCATGCGCGCGGCGCAAAGACCATTGCCTTTGGCACGCACATCACCCCTATCCCCGTCGAGACAATGCGCCCGTATCCCAGCCTCGACTTTGCCCTGGTCGGCGAACCGGACCTCACCATCCGCGACCTGCTCGATCACCTCGAAGGCAAAATTGACCAGCGCTCGCCGCACATCCAAAAGATGTTTGAGAAGACCGACCCCTCCTACAAGCCCTCGCTGAAGGAAGACGGCACGGTGGACATGCACGGCATCAAGGGCATCGCCTGGCGCAAAGGCGACGAAATCATCCTCAACTTCCCGCGTCCTTTCGTCGCTGACCTCGACGACATGCCCATCCCCATGCACGAACTCCTGCCTTTGCAGAAATACCGCATGCCCTACATCAAGGGACCGTTCACCTTCATCGTCACCAGCCGCGGCTGCCCGGCGGGATGCACCTACTGCATCAAGCATGTCAGTTACCAGTACTCCACGCGCATCCGCTCGCCCAAACTCATCATGGAAGAGTTGTGGCAGTTGAAGAAACTCGGCATCAACAACATCCACATGTACGCCGACCTGTTCACCGTCAACCGCGACCAGGTGGTCGAGCTGTGCAAACTCATGATCGAAGAGAACATCAAGATCAAGTGGACCTGCAACAGCCGCGTGGACTTTGTGGATGAGGAAATGCTCACCCTGATGGGCAAAGCCGGATGCCGCCTCATCTCGTGGGGCATCGAAAGCGGCAACGAACAAATCCTCAAACATGCCCGCAAGGGAGCCTATCCCGACAAAGCCGAGCGCGCCCTGCGCTGGGCGAAGAAAGCCGGCATCATGAACTGGGGCTACTTCATCATCGGCTTGCCCGGCGAGACGGAAGAAACCATCCGCCAGACGATTGACTTTGCCAAGAAACTGCCGCTCGACATCGCCCTCTTCCACGTCGCCGCGCCCTACCCCGGCACACCGTTCTTCTTTGAAGTGGTCGAAAACAAATGGTTCCGCCCCGGCACCCGCTGGGAGCAGGTGGACATGGACAAAGGCACCGTGCTCGATTACCCCAACCTGCCCGCCGAAAAACTGCTCTACTGGCAAAAACGCGCCTTCCGCGAGTGGGCGTTCCGCCCCGGTCCCATGTTGACCTACCTCAAAATGCTGACCTACGACTGGGCGACCACGAAAACCGCCATCAACGTCGGTTTGCAGCACCTGTTCTGGGCAACCTCCGACTCCGGCGCGCCGGTGGGCGGAGCGAGTTAATCCCGCCCCGCCTCAGGAGAAATTCTTTTTGCGCAAACCGACCGAAGACCCTCGCTTTGCCCTCCTGGAACTGATACTGATTGCGCTCTGTGGAGCGGTCTGGGTGCTAGAACCGAAATGGGGACTCTGGTTCATCCTGACCGCTCTACTTCCGTTTGCTTTGCGCATCATTCCGGGCAGATATACCCCCGACGCGCGCGACGGACTTGTCCTTGTCTTCGGCGTCACTGCGTGGGCGGGGTACTGGGCGGCGTATGACCAAACGACTGCCTGGAGCAAGGCATGGCTGGTGATGACGGCTGTCCTGCTCTATTTTTCTCTGAAAACACAGCCGGCGGAAAACCTCCCCCGCCTTTCGGTCTTTTTGTTTTGCCTCGGCGCGGGCGTGGCGCTGTACTTCTTCCTCACCCACGACTTCCTCGCCCTGCCGCGCAGACTGGAGTTGGTCAACCGCCTCGGACGCTGGCTCATGAGCGTCCGCCCGCAAACCGGCTGGACGCCCATCCACCCCAACTATGCGGCAGGGATGGTTGCCCTCACAGTTCCCTTCATCCTTTACCCTCTCGAAAAACTTCGCCAAAGGCGCGCTTCCCTTTCGCCGGCGTGGATTCTCCCGGTGGGCGCAGGTCTGGCGCTTGCCGCCCTCGTTCTGTTCATGGCAACCTCGCGCGGCGTGCTCCTCGCCATTCTCAGCGGGGCAGGGGGATGGCTGGTATGGCGGCTGAGTCATTCGGGCAGGATCAGCCGTCAGATTAAGGGCGAAGCGGTCTTTCCCGTCCTGTTGATGGTCTATCTGGGCGCGGTGGCGGTCTTCCTGTTTGCCGGTCCCGCCCGTTCGGGCAGTCTCTTTACGGGAAATTATTACTACGGCGACGGAAGCCGCAGCGAGTTGTTCAACAGAAGCCTGTATCTCCTTCAGGATTATGCGCTCAGCGGCGGCGGGCTTGGCGCGTTTCCCGGCTTGTACTCGGAGTACCTGCTCGACATTCCGTTTTACAACGTGCCGAACAGCCACAACCTCTTCCTGGATGTGGGCATCGAGCAGGGGGTTCTTGGCGGCGCCGCGTTTTTGGGGTTGTACCTGTTGAGTTTATGGTCGGCGGCGCAGGCGCTGGGCAGGCGGCGTGAGGGTCAAACCTTTCAGGCGCTTTTGCTCTTTGCCCTGATTGCCGCTTTCGTTCACGGCATGGTGGACGATTATTTGTATAATGATGCCGGAACCGCGCTTTCGCTCCTTTTTGTCGGCTTGGCAGAAAACCTCCGCCGGCGCGAACCTCAAGCCGGTCATCGCATTGACCTGCGGACTGCCCTCGCCATTGCCTTTGTGTGGGCGCTGATTGCGCTCGTCAACCTCAACCCCATTCGGGCAATGTGGCAGGCAGACCTCGGCGCGGTTCAATTGGCGCAGGTGGAACTGGCGGATTTTCCAGAAAGCGGATGGGCAGGGGAGGCGATCATCCCCCGCCTGAACGCAGCGGACGCTTCGCTTCAGACCGCCCTGCGGCTTGATCCTGCCAACCGAACCGCGAACCACCGCCTCGGCTTGATTGCCATGCACCGGCGGGACTTTGCTTCTGCCGCCCGCTACCTTGAAACCGCTCATGCGCTCGCCCCCTCGCACCGCGGAATCATCAAACCGCTGGCGTATTGTTACGTGTGGCTGGGCGATTTGGAGCGGGCGCAAATTTACCTGACGCAAATTCCCGAAGCCTCGGAAGAACTGGATGTGTACATCTGGTGGTGGAAGACGCAAAACCGCGAAGACTTATCTGCCAATGCGAGGCTTGCCCTGGCGGCGCTGCAGGCTTCTCCTGCCCAGCCTTGAATGGACGAACAAACATGAAACGAACACGACGACCGCTCTCTGCCTTATTGACCTTTGTGCTGATTCTCTCGGTCTTTCTGCTTTCGGCGCCTGTTGGGCGCGCACAAACCAGCCTGGATTGGTCCGAGCCGGTCAACCTTTCCTTCTCCGGCGCGGCGACCAATCCCATCGTCACCGTGGACGACCGCGGGTTCATCCATGTCATCTGGCTGGATGCAGTGGACGGCTACAAATACGCCCAAAGCCGCGACGGCAAGACCTTTTCGCCGGCGCAGACCGTCAAGTTCCCGTTTGGACCGAAAGACCCGCCTCCCGTGCTGGTGCCCGGCAAAGGCGGCGTCATTCATGTCTTCTGGGTTTCCGGCAGCGATCAGCGTCTCTTCTACGGGCAAGCCACTGCCGGCGATTTCCCCTACCCGCAAAACTGGGTGCTGGTCACCCGCATTCAAAATTCCGTTGCGAGTTTCGACGCCATGCTGGACGCTCAGGGCGTTCTGCATGTTGCTTTTATTCAAAACAACCTTGTAGATAACAAACCGGCAGGGGTGTACTACACCCAATCGCCATCGGGCGGCGGCTTTTGGGTCGAACCGCGGCTGTTGTATGCCTCCGAATACTTCCGTTCTGCGCTTCAAAGCGATTTGTATATCCGCCTCAGTACCTCGAACACCGCAACCAACCAGCGCGTGTATGTCACCTGGGATAACCGCGCCCAAAAACGCGTCTTCATGGCAGTTTCACGCAACAATGGCGCTGCCTGGGGGGAAGCACAGCAAATTAAGGGACCGGAGGACACCGGCGGCTTCGAGACGCCCTTCAATCTGACCGTTTCCGCCTACGGGCAAAACGTTCTGTTAATCTGGCAGGTGGGCGAGCCGGGTTCCTCCAAATGCACTGTCTTCAGTCAATTTTCCAGAGATGGCGGGCAAAAGTGGGAAGACCCTGTAGCGGTTTTGGGCGGGCGGACAGAATGCCCCGTTGCCACAAAAAGCGTCGAGAGAAACACCCGCTTCATGACGGTGCTCTTTGTCGGGCAGGTCAGTCCGTTCATGGTGGCGTGGAACGGCTCGCAGTGGAGCGATGTGCAGGCGCAAACGCAACTCCCCGCCATCGTCAACCCGCTGACCTTCGACGCCATCCTGCTTGGCTGCCGCTTCGACCTGATTTACAAAAGCCGCCTATATGTCACCGGTTGTGACCAGGGCAAGGGCGGAGATGTATGGTTCCTCTCCCGCGAACTGACCCCCGTGGAAGATTGGTTCTCGCCCTCTGTAGTTTGGGAAGAACCCGATGTATTTTCCATCCGCTCCGAAAACCCCGAACGCATCTCGAATTTCACCACCACACACGATGCGCAGGGAAACATCCATGCAGTTTGGATTCAATCCCCGATTCAGGGAAACGGCGCTTCCATCGAATATGCCCGCTGGGATGGCAAACAGTGGTCGCCTGCCGAATCGGTCATCCCCTCCGCCGGCGGCGTGCCGACGCGCCTCCTGCTTACCGCCGACCCGCTCAAACGCCTCCTGCTCAACTGGATTGACGGCTACAACGGCGACCTCGTCTTCAGTTGGGCGAACATCGAAAAAGCCAACCTCGCCTCCGAATGGGTGGACATCATCGGTCTGCCGACCCCCTCTCCTCTCGTGGATGATGTGGATGTGGTGGTGGATGGCTCCGGGCGGATCGTTGCCGCCTACGTTGTGCCAGTCAACGAAGAGCGCGGCATCTACATCGTGCAGTCCACTGACAACGGCAAAACCTGGACCCAGCCCGTGCGCGCCTTCGACGCTGTTGCCGCCGGCTGGGAACGCATTGGCAGCGCCCGCCTTGCCCTCAGCGCAGACGGTGTCCTGCATCTGCTCTTTATCAAAAACACCGTCCGTGTGGGGCAGCCGGTGGGGTTGTTCTACTCCCGTTCCGCAGACGGCGGCGCGACCTGGAGCGACCCGCAAATCCTCAGTGAAGGCGAAATCCACTGGGCAGATGTCGTCGCCTATGGCGATGCCACGGTTCACATCCTCTGGCAGGAATATGACGGGTTAATCTTCGCCAACGTCTCGCAGGTCTCGCAAGACAGCGGCTTGACCTGGGGAAAACAGAACAGCATCACCGGCGTGAACCAGGAACCGACCCCCGTTGCCCTTGCCGCCAGCCCGCGCGGCTTGCTCCATTTCATCCAGATTGTCGGCAAACCGAACAGCGACGCCTACAACCAGAAGGGGCTTGTCCTGCAGGATTGGAAGTGGGATGGCTCCGCCTGGGAACTCGACATAACCAAAGACCTGCTCCTCAAAGGGACTGAAATTCAATTCAGCCTCTCCGCCGACCTGACCTCCAGCGGCTACCTCGGCGTTTTCATCCCCGTGGATTACATTGACCTCGACGGAAAATTCCAGAGCCAGATCCTCACCTTCACCCGCTTCCTGGAGGACGCCGCAAACGCCCCGCTGACCCAGCCCGCCATTCTCCCCGTCTCCGCCACCGACCCTGCCAACGCTCCCTCCCTTACTATCGAATTCACCCCCACGCCCGATTTCTCCGTCCTCTACGACGACAACGTCTCCGCTTCTCCCCTTCAAAAAAACCTGAGCGGCTTGATTCTGCTGGTCGTTGGCGTGGCGGCGACTATCTTCCTGCTGGTATGGCGCAGACCCACAAAACAATGAACGTCCTCTCGCGCTTCCTCTTCATCCTGGGCTTGGTTTGCTTCGTTTTATCCATCGGCGGGGCGGCTCAACCTGCCGCCGCCAGCCCTTCTGCCACCTGGGCGCCGGATGAAAAAGTGCCGGGCTACCTGGACGACACCTACACCCCCATCCTACTCGCAGACCGCAACCGAACGGTGCACGCCTTTGCCAGCCAATGGGTGTACGCCGGCGACGGGCGAAAATTAGCCATCGTCTATCGCCAGTGGACGCTCAAAGGCGGCTGGACGCGCCCTGTGGACATCATCCTTTCACCCATCGGCGGCAGCGCCAACCTCCTTGGCGCGTTTTTAGACTCCTCCGACACCATGCACGTTATCTTCACCGCCACCGAGAATATTTCGCGCCGCACCTTCGTCTTCTATTCTCACGCTCCCGCCTCCCTCGCCGACCTGGCGCTTGCCTGGTCTCCCCCCATCCTTGTCGGCGATGGCGCGCTGGGGTTGAACTCCGGCGCGATTGCCGGCGACGAACAAGGCAACCTTGTCATCATCTACAGCGGCAACCGCGACGGAAGCGGCGTCTATTACGTCCACTCCAAAGATGCCGGCAAGAACTGGTCCGAGCCGGAACCCCTCTTCCTGACCTTCAACTCAGACTTGAGCGCCTTCAGCCTGCGCCTTGCCGCCGGTCCCAATCAAAAGATCAGAGCGGCTTGGAATGTAGTGACCAACCTCGGCGTGGATGAATCGCTCTATTTCGCCAGTTTCGACGCGCAAACCGCCGCCTGGTCTTCTCCCCTGGAATTGGATGAACGCATCAACCTTCCAGACTACTTCGGACCCTCCTTCCCCGTCATCACCGACAACGGGCGCGAGATTGTGGTCTTCTACAACGGCGGCAACCCCGTGCCCGGCAGACCCGTCGGTCCCGGCCGCCCCATCCAGCGCTCCCGCATCTCCCTCGACGGCGGCGCAACCTGGAGCGAACCGCTTGACCCCTTCCCATTCCATGTGGGGCGCAGCGGTGAACATGCCATGGTATTGGATGGAAACGGAATTCCTCACGTCCTCTTCGTTCAACGTATCGAAGGTCAGGACGAAAGAGGCAACTATTCCATCATCGGCGGCATCTGGCACAGCACATTTGAAAACAACGCCTGGAGCAACCCCGACCGCTTCGTCACCACGCTTTCGCCTCACGACGTGCACGCCGTAGTTGTGCAGGGCAACGTCCTGCTGGCGGTCTGGCGTCAGGATCCCGGCGAGGGCGCAAACGGCATCTGGTTTTCCTACAACATTTTGGACGCGCCGGAACTGCCGGTCACCCCTCTCGCCACCGCCGTCCTCGAAACCACCGTGCAAATCACCCCCACCCTGTCCCCGCAATCGGATGCCTTCGTTCCCACCCCTCTGCCCGCTTTTCTCCAACAGCCTCCCCCCTCCGATTTGGGCAGAAATCCGGCGCTCCCTATCATTGCCGCCATCGTCCCGGTGGCATTGATCCTTGTTGGCGTGATCGTGGGGTATCGCTTCCTGAATAGCCGCCGATAGACAATTTCATGCACTCCATTGTTGGCTTCACACTCTTCAGCGCGTTGGATGAAACTGCCGTCAAGCGTCTGCTTGCCGCGCAGGAGCGGGCGCTTTCCCAGTTTCCTCACCTGGAGCGGAAAACCTTCTCCCTCGGTTTGACCCGTCTCGACGTGTGGGGTCACAAAGGCATGGAAACGCGCCTCCACACCCTGCCCGACGGCTCGCTGCTTGCCCTCATCGGCTCGCCGCACGGCGAAGTGAACCTGCGGGACGTGCAGGACGCCCTGCTGACCGACCGCTTCGAACTCCCCTGGGACGGGCGCGTCATCCTGCTCCGCGTCAGCGCAGACGGCAAACGCTGGACGATGTGGAACGACTGGCTGGGCAGCCTCCCGGTCTTCCACGCTCAAATCGGGCGCGGACGCATCGCTTCGACGCTGGAGCCTGTGGTGGTCGCCTCAGCCGGGTACACCCCCGACGATTTCTTCCTGCCGGGCTTGGTCTCGCTGTTGATCAACGGGCATTTCATTTCGGATTGGACGTTGTACAAGGGGATGAAAGTCGTGCCGCCGGACAGCCGCGTGGAGTGGGGAGAAGAAGGCTTTCGCGCCGAAACGCTCTGGACGGTGGCGCCAAGCCAAAGTCGGTGGG
>JABRVZ010000048.1:0-81771 GCA_039961775.1 Chloroflexota bacterium | reverse complement strand
TCCATCGCCAGGTCGTTGAGTGGCTGCGTGAACGTGCCATCCTGGATTGGCTCATGCTTCAATCAGCACTGCCGATGCGCAACTGACAAAGTAGTATTAAGAGTTACCTCCTGAAAGGTAAGCTGGCTCAGCTGATATTCCATGTCATTGGTGGTAAAAGCACCTTTGCGTGCCTGGGTAATAACCCATTGCCGCTCTGTCAGCACCGCTTCCAACTGATTCTCAATTCTTATCCGATCCTGCTCCAATGTGCCCTGGCTTTCCCTGATTTGATTAACTATCTGTCGCGCCTGACCGAGCAGGTAATCAGGTTTGTCCATCGCAGCACAAACCTTTTGCCAGACAATATCCTCCGCCTTTTTGGCGCCTATGTGCCGCGGGCAATTTGGTGAAACCTGGTCCTTATGTGATTGTCCACAATAATAGACTCGAACGGGTGTTTTTCGCCTGATCAACTCACCCTTTCTATTCCTCTTGGACTTGTTGGTTCTTGCACCCCACTTGTAATTGCAATCACAAAAAAGCTTACCGCCGATCAGGTAATCATATTTGATGCTTCTAATCGGATGTGTCTTTTTGCTCTCCCGTACACGAAGATACCTTTCATACGTTACTGTATCAATAATGGGTTGAACCGGGATCTGGAAGGATTCACCCTTGCGAGTTTGAATCTTAATGCCATAGGCATATTCCTTGGCGGCAATCAATACTGCCTGAATACTTGACCTTGCCCATTGCATTCTCCTTGGGATGCTGCTGCCCTTTTGAGGCGCGTTCGCCGCAATCAACCGCTTGCGAATTTCCAAAATCGGCACACCCTCCACATACCAGGCAAATATCTGCCTGACCCAAAATGCTTCATCCTCAACCACTTCGATGGCATCCCCAACCCGCATATAGCCGTAGCGGTCCTGCCCGGTATTTGCCTTGCCTGATTTAAGACGGGCTTTTACACCCATCGTCATGCGTTCCTTCATCCCATCCAGCTCCATTTGTGCAACCCACGCACGAAGCGGAGCAATCTTGGGATCAAAAGTTTCCCTGGCAAGCATGATCTGTATCTTGTGTTCCTGAATGGTCTCCAACACCAGAAGCATGGAACGCATACCCCGGTAAAGACGATCTTCACGCCATGCAAGAATGATGTCAAATTCACCCTTGGATGCGTCTCTAAGCATGGACAACAACCCGGGGCGGTCGGATCGCGTGCCGGATGGCTCCACCAATTTATTCCGGACACGATATTTTTCAATATCCCGATACACTCCGACTATCTTCAATCCCTGATCAGCAGCCAATTTCCGACAATCCGCTTCCTGCTCCGCCGGACTTGATTTCTCCCCTTGATGTTCAGAAGATGTGCGAACATAAATCACTGCACGTGGTTTCATTGTTATCTCCAGATTACATGCCCTGCATGATCCAATTGGCGCTCACCCGGATATGACCTATCCGCGATTTGAATCCTGTTTTTCTGCCGGAAGGATTTGATCGATTTCCAGTTCCGCCCGTCGGCCACTGTCCACCATTGCTGGAACTGCCGCCATTGCCGGTTGTATTCTCCAAAATGCCCAGCAGATGCAGGCGAATCGTCACGGTGAACTGGTGATCCCGGTCAACGGAAACTTTTTCCACAAGGGTTTCAATAATCTGGCGTTTCAACTCAACGACTCTTCGCTGTTCAGCGGGAGCTTCAGGCATGCGATGCAATGCCTGAATGCCCTCCTTCAAATCAGCAAGATATTGCTGAACCTTTCCCTCCCAATCAACCAGCAATTGAGCATCAACCGCATCCTGGATGGCATTCAGTTGCTTCTTTAGGTCCACCTCTCTTATGGACATATCCATCAAATGTTGATCCATGTCAGCCTCGGAGATAACCCCCTTCCTCGCCTGGGTGATCACCCATTGCCGGCCCACGACCAGGTTGTCCAATTCCTTTTCAATGAGTTCCTTGTCGTTCCCGCTTATCAGCGCATCCGTTTTCAACTCATCGACCAGAAGCTTCGCCTGTTCCAGAAGAAGTTCGGGGTGATTGATGGCATTGCAAACCTGCCGCCAGACATTTCGATCCGCCTCGACGTTTTTTACGTAACGCGGACAATCAGGGGATATAAGTTCGTCGTGCTTGCAAACACAGGTGTAATTGCCCCGGATCCTGCCGACTTCCCATTCGCCATCCCATTGATCGCGGGATGATTTCGAGATGCGAATTCCCATCTTGTAACCGCACGGACAGTAAAGCAATCCCCGGATCAGAAAATCAATTTTTGGAACCTGTTGCGCCGGATGGATATAACTCTCCCTCAACTCCATGAATTTTCGATAGGTATCCATATCCAGAATGGGGATAAGCTTCATTTGAAATTGTTCCCCTTCCCGACTCTGGGTTTTGACGCCCCTGGCATAGTCGCCGGCGCCGTGCAGAATTCCCTTAAGGCTGTTGAACGACCACGGGATTCGACGAATAGCCGTCGTATCCTTTTGAGGGGCATTTGCCGCGATCAAGCGTCTGCGCATCTCGCGCATCGAAACGCCGGCGATATACCAGGCAAATATCTGCTGGACCCATTTCGCCTCCTCCGGAACCACTTCGATCTGTTCCCCCACACGGCGATAGCCATACCGATCCTGACCCGAATTCGCCTTGCCAGCCTTGAGACGCGCCTTCACCCCCATCGTCATGCGTTCCTTGATATTCTCCAGTTCCACCTGGGCGAGCCAGGCTTTCAAGGGAGCCGTTGCCGGATCAAAGGTTTCCAGCGCCAGCATGATGGTCAGGTTGTGCTGTTGGATCGTTTCAAGGATCAACAGCATTGCCCGCATGCCGCGATAAAGCCTGTCCTCCCGCCATGCGAGAATGACATCGAACTGATCGTCAGCGGCATCGCGAAGCATTGCCAGCATCGCAGGGCGGTCATAGCGTGTCCCGGAGGGTTCCACCCATTTGTTTTTGACACGATACCGTTCGATATCGCGATATACATTGACAACCACCAGCCCCTGTTGGGCGGCAAACCTCCGGCAATCCGATTCCTGTTCGGCAGGGCTGCATTTTTCGCCCTGTTGTTCGGATGATGTGCGGACATAAATCACTGCTCTTTTACCCATAGAAAACTCCAAAAAGTTTTGTTATTTGTTTTGTTTCGATACCTGAAGGGATCATGGCTGGCTGGATCCCTTCAGGTCATTCCTGAACTGCTATAGTTGCAACTTGACCAATGCCTCCCGGAAAAGCTGGTCGCCCAACACCTGGGCCTGCTCTTCCCGGGTCAACCCCAATCTGGCAGTGACATCAAAAAGAAGCAGCCCAACCGAGGCGGGAACATTGATCAGGCTGTCCCCTTCCGCAGCCTGCTCCCATTCCTGGCGCAGCACGGAGAGATTTGAGAGGGTTGACGCCCGGTCCGGCATGACCACCCGGGCGGCTTTACGAGTCAAAAATTGAACATCCATAGGTTGTCTCCTTGTTTGGGCGTTTCACTTCCCCCAGCCGGAAAGCAAAACGCCCCGATGGAATCCCACCAGGGCGTTTGCAGAGGCTATAATACGAATAGCCCGCCTACCGCTGATATCGGTGGGTTGGGTCAGGGCGTGTATCGTGTTCCAGCACTTTACGCGCCCGTTATTCGGTGCAAATACATTTTACCAATAAAATGTATTTTTAACAAGCAAACAACGGATCGTGTAAAAAGGATTTATTTTTTGATCACTTTGGGACCATGCCGCCTATCGTCGGATTTTTCCGCAGTTTTCAGATAGGACAGCAGGGACTTTTTGCTGATTGCCCAGACCGGACCAAATTTATGGGCAACCACCTTCCCCGCTCGAACAATGATGCGCAGATATTCGGCATGATAACCGCTCACTTTCGCCGCCTGTTGGATTGTCAGCCATTCGTCATCAGTCATTATTTGCGCTCCAACAGGGAATTATACCTGTCGTTCACAGCGAGGGATACGCCCAGTGTATTAAATTTTCAATTGAGAAAAGCCATGCAAAGTCTCCAATCATTACCATTCGCTATTCATCGCGGTGTAAAACAGCCTTCTTCTTTTTTCGTGGTTGACGAACCTGTTGATCCGGTTTTGGATCCATCGGTTCCGTCTTTTCATCCGCAGCCTGCCGGCGCAATCGAACTTTTCGACCATACTCTGCGATTGCCCTGAACATCAGTCGCAGGGCAATGCGATCTGCATCCAGTGGAGGAGTGTTTTCCAAGATCAGTCCTCCTGCATATTAATTTTCATTTTCATCATCACATTACTTCCTCTTCATTCAATGTTGTACTTCCCCACTGTTTTACAAGGCGAGAGTCAAGTTTGAGTCCAGTATGTTTGATAATTTGATTATGAAAATTCAGATCCACTGTCCAAATCAAATGCGATTAACCATCGGAGCATTTATTTCCTATAAATAATGTCCTATTTATCGAATTTCAAAAATGTAAACAATTTTTATCTTCTTTGTGAAATTTATCTCAGGTAGAATCTTCGACCCATGAAACTTTATTCCTTGATTCGAGCCAATAAATATGGTTCACCCAAAAAAATGATCCTGATTGTCCTGCTCAAGATTGCCCTCATAGGTATCTTGCTGCACCTCACCTGGTCCTATGACAACCTCGAAACCGGGCTGGGCACCGCAATGGCGCAAGTCGCCATCATGTATCATGTGGTCCTGCTGATGATATTGGTCACGGTTGGAGTTGGTCTCGGTCTTTGGATCGACCAGTTGATCCGTTTGAAGAAATCCATCTTCCATCATCCGCAAAAAGGAAGCTGGACCGAGGCGTTCATGAATCTGTGGGGCTATGAATTGAAGGAAAAGGAAGTGGTGCAAATCCAAACCACTCCCCCTGAACCACAGATGATCGAACCCTTTGACCTCTTCAACATGCCGGCTCGACGCGGTCGCAAACCCACTTTTCCCCTGGAGCGCTGGCTCCCCATTGCCATGAAGTGGGAAAATCGCGACCCGATGCGCGATGCCTTCACGCTTGGGGAATTGATCGCCGAGCATCTGGGAACCAATTCAGACGGCTCCCCGATTGTCTCCGAACAAACCTACTACAGTGTCTGGCGGCAGCGCGCGATTGATGAAATCCGCCGCCGGGCAAAGGCGAAAAAGTCCGCCCGCATACAGGAGCGCGAAAAAGAAATCGCGTAAGCAAGGCAACTGCAAGTTCAATTCAGGGAGGAAGCAAACTGGAACCCATACGTCAGGATATTTCCTGAAAAGCGTTTCCAATCATTTTGGATTCAAATTTTCCAAAACAATACAACCAGTCACATTGGCGATTCACGCCACTCAACCATTTAATTTTTGCATTTATGAATTTCCGTAGAATTCCCATAAATCAAACTGGGTAATTCCTTGACTCACGCCTGATAAAAGAGCCGTCACTGTACGGCTCTTTTATTTTTTTCACACGAGGTGAACATGGCGAAAGTCATCATCCATTTGCGGGATTACGAACTGACCGCGCTGAACGATCTGGCGCAGCGTGAGTACCGCGCTCCCAAGGCTCAGGCAGCCTTGATCATCCGCAGGGAACTGCAAAAGCTGGGCATGATCCCGGTCGAAACACCCATTCCAACCCAATCCGACATCCACCCTGTGGATGAACCAAACCAGTTGGAAATGAAAGGAGGGTAAATCATGATTGCAGGAATTCTTTCCGGTGTGGCAACCTGCTTCGGCCCTATCGCAGTGGGGCTGATCATCGTTCTGCTGGTGATCGCGTTTCTCCGCTAATCCATAACCCATTCGAGGAAATCCATCTTATGTCCACCAAAGTTATTTGCATTGCCAATCAAAAGGGCGGGGTCGGCAAAACCACCACCGCCGTTTCCCTTGCCCACGGTCTTTCCCAAAAGGGCCGGCGCGTTCTGCTGATCGATCTGGACCCACAGGGACAATCCGCCACCGCCCTGGGACGCAACCCCGAGCCCGGCGCGTTTTATCTGCTCACAATGGGAAGCACCCCCCAGGAGACCACCTTTGTGCAGTCGTGGGTGCGTTTTTCCGGACGGGAGGGATTGTATTTATTACCGGGTGACCAGCAGACAATGGCAGCCCAGACCGTGCTCAACGCGCAGGATAAACCCATCTCCGCCATCCGCCAATCGATCCAACGCTTCTTCAAGGATGGACTTCATTACATCCTCTTCGATACGGCGCCCAGTGTGGGCGGTATCCAGGAACGTGCGGTCTGGGCCTCTGACCTGGTGATCGTGCCAACTGCCACCGAGTTCCTTTCTGCAGACGGCGTCTCGAAGGTGCTGCTCATGATGAGTGTGCTTCAGGAAAAGAAAAACTGGCGCGGAAATCTATTGGGCATCCTGCCGACCTTCTTCGACGAACAAACCCGCGAGAGCAAAGCCACAATGGAAACCCTAATGGAACGGTTTGATACGAGTGTCCTGCCGCCCATCCATCGCTCCACACTGCTCAGAGAATGCGCCGCCGAAGGCAAGACGATCTTTGAAATGGACGAACTATGTCGCGCCGCGAAGCAGTATCAGGCGCTGACCCAGCATGTGATGAAGTTCTAGGAGTGGATATGACCGGAAGACGCGACCCCTTTGACAAGACCGAAACACCCAACCCCGTTCAACCACCCAGCCTCTATGACTCGCTGCGTGTGGCAGCGCCGCGCAAGCGCAACCGTCAGTGGGAAAAACAGCAACAGAGCCGCAAGGTGGTCTATCGCGGCATCGATCCCAAACTGGCATTGAAAGTCAAGGCAATAGCCGACGACCTGCTGGTTCCCTCAGGTGAGGTGGCGTGTGTGGTGCTCGACTACGCCCTGCGTTCCTATGAACGCGGGGATTTCGATCTCCATCCCCGACCCAATCCGGAACGCATGCGCATGACTCTCTTCCCACGAAGCGACTCCTCACATTCGTTCAACAGACCTCAACGTACTGCCAAACATAAACGACCGGAGGCCTTGTGGAAGGTCATCACCACCTGGCGCGGCTTCCCGCCCGAACTCAAACAGGAACTGGCGGCGCTGGCCTCCGAGGATGGCTTGCATGTACCCATCGGGGAATTGATCACAGCCCTGCTGCGCTTTGGTCTGAAAGCCTATGAAACAGGATTGTTGAGGCTGGAACCCAAACCGAAATCCACCACATTCACTTTAGCGCACAAAGGCAAATGATGAAGTTCCACCAAAAAAAACTTTTTCAATGGAATGAGATGAGGGACGCAGGCGGCATGGACAACGTGCCGCCTGCATCCTGTCCACGCGCCGCCCACACATCCGCCTGCACTGCCGCCTACGTCGAACGCTCAGGAAGGGCTGAGGCGAAAGAAATCCACCATGAACGGTCTGGGAGACCCAGGCTTGTTTTACGGGGATGTTCGGCATGAGCGATCTTCAACAAGCCTGGAGTTCCGTGCTGGCTCAATTGCAGTTGGACATGCCGCGCGCCTCGTATGAAACCTGGGTGCTCGGCACGCAAGCCCTGGAATTGAAAAACGATGTGCTGCTTGTTTCCACACGCAATGCCTATGCCCGTGACTGGTTGGAGTCGCGTCTGACCAGCACAGTCCAACGATTGCTGGTTGGGATTTTGAATCGTTCCGTCTCTGTGAAGTTCGTTGTTGGCGATGAGTCACAGGAAGAGATGGAGATGGAAACCGAAGCGGATGAGATGGAAGAATCGGAATTAAACATCGAGCCTGTGCAGTGGCTGGATTACGACCGCATCGTCCAGCCGCACAAGCAGGTCGTGGTGAAAGGCTATCTGCGAAGACTGGGGATGGAGATCGGACCGAAGGCGGTCTGGTTGTATGTTGGCTTCCATCAAGCGGCATGGCGGGTGCAGGATCAGAATGGTCCATCTGGAAAGCCGCTATACAGCCGTGAGGTGATGCGTTTCAGCGCCATGAGCAACGGTGCCTTCTGGCGATTGTTGAAACACGCCGGCATTCAAGCACACCTGACCGGACTCGTGCAACGGGTCGATTCACAGGATGCGCGCCGCTTCCGGCGTGGACGGGACGGACGCCCGCATCGCGCACCGATCCGTTACCAGGTCTGCATGACCCCGCGCCTGACACGCGCTGACGCCACGGCGGTGCATCTGCGATTGAAAGCCTTGATCGAAAAACACAGTTCCACCACCAGCGCCTTACAGGAAATGCTGGCAGTCGAAGATGTCATGGAACTCCTCGATCCGTTGGACGTGAAGTTATCCCATCCCCCATTGAACACGGTGATGGATATGGTGAAGCTGGAAACAGGTGAAAAGTTTTCAGGTGAAAACTTTTCACCTGAAATCGAGCGTCTGGCGCAGGAACTGCATCGCAGGATCATCAACTGCCTCGGTGACATCCACATCCCGCACTACTTCATCACGGAAACCATCCACCGCTACAACCTGACGCCCGCGCAGGCCTGGTTGATCACGGTCGCGCGCGATATGGCATTCATCAATGCCCGCACCGGCGAACGCCGGGATGTGGTGACGTTCAAACGCGGGTATCAGGAGATGGCGGAGTTGATCGGCTCCACCCGTTACAAGACCGTGCAAGCCTGGCTCCATCTGCATTGGACTTCGCAACAACGCGGGGGCAACCTCTCCCGCTTTCTGCAGGAAATCGACCTGCCTGATTCAAAGACCTACGCCGACCTGCGCGTGGAGTCGATGTCGCGTGCCTTTCGGGTATTGCTGGACGAACCGCTGGACGCAGATGGGAGGAATAAGGTGGACGCAAATGGGAGTCATATGGCAGACGCAGATGGGAGTAATAGCTGGACGCAAATGGGAGCATTAGCAGACGCAAATGGGAGTCATATGGTGGACGCAAATGGGAGTGATTTAAACTCTTTTAAACACCCCTTAAACACCGACAAGAAAAACACTTCCACCACCCAGCACGCCTGCGGCGAAAAAAATCCGGCGGAGGCGGTCGCTCCTGATTTTTGGGAACTCGAAGCTCTTCTGCAACAGAATGATGTGCATCCCAAAGTCCAAAAGGAACTGCTCGAAGTTCAAGCCTCCGTGCATGCCTTTGTCTCGTGGGTGCTGTATGTCGCCAGCCCGCAAAGTGGGAATCTTTCCGATCCCCTGGGCTATGCCATCAGCCGATTGCGCGAGCATCCCCTGCGTGAAGCGCGCGGAGTCTTTCGCCAATTCGCCGACCTGACACCGAAGGAGTTGCTGGCGTTGATCGACTCCACCCCCACGGGGGGCTATGAACTGCCCACAAAAATTGAACATCCCCTCGCGCACGCCTGGAAAAAGGCGATGGGTTCCAACAATCCAAGGCTCCCCATTGTGCGCGAAATCCTCTTTGGCGAAGGAGCCAGTGAATAACATGCAACTACAGTTTCTGATCACCTCCGAACAACGCGCCTCCGGCGCCATGTTCATGGAGTCGTTGAACGACACCGTCCTGGCGTTCATCTATCCCACGGATGGCAGGCGGACCTTCCATACCTTCTTCTGCCCGCCCATGCGCATCATTGCGCTCGGCGCGGATGGACAGGTGGTGTTCGATGAAGTCATCACCCAATGGCGCTGGGTGAAGTTGCCCATTTGCCGGTACGTGATCGAGACCGGACCGAAGGTGGACTATCGCCCGTATCTCCAGACGGTCTTATCCGTTGCGCCGGACCTGCCGCAGCTGGGCTCAATGGATCCAAGCCTGCGCATGGACAGTTTGTTGTTTGCATTGCTGGCGGAAGCCGTCGCCGACATCCGCCGTATTCGCGACGCCCATCGCGGTGAGGTGCGCCCCGAAATCCAACGACACCGGTTCGAAGCCTGGGAACGCGGGCAGATCGTGAGTTCCGCCGGGTTCCTCCTGGATTTTTCGCGTGTCTGGAATCTGCCGGATGGCGCGGTGAAGTTATCCTACTCCGTCCTGAAAGCGGAGGAACCATATCTCGATGAGATCGTGGCAGCCTCCGTCGCCGGCATCCCCTGGCGGCACGAGTTTCCCAATCACTGTATGCGTTGCGGCAAGTCCGCTTCCTGGCGACCGATCCTCAATCCCACACCGAACGCACCAGTGGAAATTCTGTGGCGTTACCAGCGACCGGAAAACGCCATCCCGATCTGTCATCACTGCACCGAGACCATGAATCTCCTGCGGGATGAGTCGCTGCAACTTGATCTGGTCTGGGGACTTTGGGGACCGCGCTTCGAAGCCTTCTGGGGGTGGCATCGCGCAAGGAAAAACAACCGTTTACCGAGAAATTGGGACATGTACGCCCATCCGCTTTGGCCGTCAGACTTTGGCGGAGAGAATTGGGAAACCGGCAGCGGCGCTTTGAGATTTGCCGAACCGCGACCACCGCATCAGGTCATCCGGGATGAGCAGCACATGCAGGCCTTGCGCCGTGGGTTGTACAGCAAAAAATTTCGCGGGCGACAGCCGGGCGAGACCCCCCTGCAGAAGTTATTAGACTTCCGGCTCGAAATTCCACAAGGAGAATTCTGATGACCATACTAGCTTTCCTCGGCGCGCTGAGTTTGAGCGTGCTCGCATTTGAACTACTGAATGTATTCCAGAATGCCTTCAGCACCTTTGGCGGTAATCGCCTGAGCCAATACACTTCACAACCCCAAGCCAAACGGCGTTCCACCTGGGAGGCTTTGTTGGTGGCAGTATTGCCTGGACGCTTCGATCCGGATCAGGCAAAGAACATGGGGGATGTGATCAGCCTGCTTCGTCGTGCCGGCTATCCCTACGACACCCCCGGTGAATTCTATGCCGTGGCGATCCGCGATTTCTCGACCTTCCTGCTCGTGGGCGGGATGTTGGCGGGCGCTTTAGCTGCCATGAACATCATTGTTGCCGCGCCGGTGATCGCCATGATCTTCATTCTGCTTGGACTGCGCCGACCCTATGTACGCTTGAAGACTCTGGCAAAGAAACGCGCTGAGTCGCTGCGCAATAACATGTTGATCGGTTTATCTGTGTTGAGTTCGTTGTTGTCCTCTGGTGTGGGTGTGCAGGAAGCCTTGCGCCGCGCCTCGACTGTGGGTGGTCCGTTTTGTAATCTATTGGGTTTACTGGTGGCACGTATGGAAGTGGAGGACTTTACCAAAGCCATTGATGTCACACGCGCCCACCTGCCTGATCCGAAGGATGTGGAGGCAAATCTCTTCCTGCGCGACATCTATGACTTCTTCGCCAACAATCGTCCGGTCTTGTCCAGCGTGCAGGGTTTGCAGGAGTCGGTACATCGTTCCGTGGTGGAGTCCACTGAAGAACGCGCGGCTTTGGTGCGCCAGCGCGCCGGCTTGTTTGGTGTGATGGCAGTGTTGGGTTTGGTGTTGGCGATCATCGCGCCGTTTATGGGTTCGGGATTGATGTAATGCCAGGTTCACGAACTCCGAATATGTATCATCCCTTCTGGCGTTCACTTGCCTACTGGATCTTCGTCACAGCGGCTATGCTCGCTGCGTTTTTCATCGTCCGCAAACTGACTCTCTGTTGGACCCTGACTGCCCTGCCTGGTGTACCACCTGCAGAGTGCGCCTTCCAAAACCAGTCATCTTCCGATCTGCCGGCGCTGCCCGATCCTGCTACTGCAAACAATCTTCCAGTCGAATTATCCGCACCGGAAATGGAATTGCCCAAATGGGACGGCGCCAGCCGGATCAACATCGCTTTCTTTGGTTTGCGTGGCGACGATGGACAAGGGGAAGGCTGCCCGACCTGCACCGATACGATCATGGTTTTGACCGTGGACCCCGTCACAAAAACTGCCGGCATGTTGTCCATCCCACGTGATATGTGGGTCAACATTCCCGGCGCAGGATACAGCCGCATCAACACCGCTTGGGCAATTGGCGAGAATGCCAAACTTCCAGGCGGTGGACCACAACTTGCAATGCAGACCGTCTCGCAATTCATCGGCGTGCCAATTCATTACTATGTGCAGGTGGATTTTGGGACGTTTGTGTCGTTCATCAATCTGATCGGCGGCATCGATGTGTATGTCGAGGAACGTATGGTGCTCGATCCGCTCGGCGCGGGACAGGATCATTTTGTATTGAAGCCGGGAGATTATCGCCACCTGACCGGACCGCGCGCCCTGGCATATGCACGCTGCCGGCATGAATCACAGGGCTGTTCGGGCGGGGATGTGGGTCGTGCCAAACGCCAGCAACAGGTCATCCTTGCGATCCGTGACAAGGTACTGGAAGGGGAAACCTTTGCTACCTTGATTACCCAGGCACCGCAGTTGTATGCAGAATTTTCATCAGGCATCCACACCAACCTGTCACTGGAGGATGCAATCCAACTGGCAGTGTTGGCGAAAGACATTCGGGTGGATGACATCAAGAGAGGCGTGATCGATTCGACGATGGCGAACCCGGCGGATACAACCATCAACGGTGTGCAGGCAAACGTCCTGCGTCCAGTCCCGGATCTTATTCGCATCCTGAGGGATGAAATCTTTGTCCCAGGCGGTCCACTTAGCCCAATGGCGCAAGGTGATCCAGTGGCGCTGATGCAATCTGATCAGGCGAAGGTCAGGATTATCAATAACACCTATACTGCCGGTTTGGAGCAACGCACAGCCACCCTCCTGACCGCGCAAGGTATGCAGGTGGTGGAATATGGCGTGCCAACCGGCGCATCAAACACCACGAAAATAATTCTTTACTCTTCAAAGTTATATGCCCTGCGGTATTTGACGGAACTCCTTGGGGTGGGAAGTCAGCAGATCACCATCCAGCCTAATCCAGCGTCCACAGTGGATATGGAGATCCGACTTGGAGAGGATTGGGTAGGCAGAGTCCCGAGCGGGTATTAGCCCATCCACTGGTTCTAAAAACAAAAACGCCCCGTATCCGTCGGAGCGTTCGAAGGGAGAAATTCAAAGCCCATTTTTATTTGAGAAAATGCTTGACTTTTAATTATTCCTGTTCTAAAATACAATTTAGATTAGACTAAATTTATCGGCTTTATCTGTATTGGAGGCATGTATGAAAAACCAACTAAGTCGGCGGGATTTCCTGAAACTGGGGGCTTTTGGTGTGATCGGGGCTGGAGGCGCAACTGCCATCATGCAGTCCAAAGGTAAATCCCACTCACGCCATAACCTCCCTCCCATGCAAGACATGGATCATGGGGGCGGTGTCATTCCTGGTACGGGGGATGTGGACTATGAAAAAAACGGCTTTAATCCGGGAGACATACTCACTGACTTCGACTATGGAAAAGTATCCATTCTTCCCGATGGCAGAACCCTGCGTGAATATGAAATCACGGTCATCAACAAGAACATAGAAGTTGTGCCTGGCATCGAATACCCCGCCTGGACGTATAACGGGCGCATTCCGGGACCGACCATTCGTTGTACGGAAGGCGACTTGATCCGCATCACGATGACCAACGGAAGCAACCATCCTCATAGCATGCACTTTCACGGTTTCCACCCGGGCAACATGGATGGCGTGCCCGGTTCGGGACCAGGCGGATATGTCGAACCCGGCGACAGTTTTACCTACGAGTTTGATGCGGAGCCATTCGGTCTGCATCTCTATCATTGTCATGTCTTTCCGCTGGCGCGCCATATTGCCAAGGGTTTATATGGCACGTTCATTGTGGATCCCAAGGAAGGTCGCTCACCCGTGGATCGTGAAATGGTCATGGTCATGAGCGGCTTCGATGTGGATTTCGATGATGTCAACGATTTCTATGCCGTCAATGCCATTCCCTTTTACTATCAGAATCATCCGATCCAGATCAAAGTCGGCGAGAAGATCCGCATCTATCTTGTGAACATCCTGGAATTTGATCTGCTCAATTCCTTCCACCTGCATGCCAATTTCTTCCATTACTACCCAACAGGTACCAGCCTGACCCCCTCCGAGTTCACGGACACGATCATTCAAGGTCAAGCCCAACGCGGGATACTGGAGTTCTCATACAAATATCCCGGCATGTACATGTTTCATGCTCACGTAACCGAATTTGCCGAATTGGGCTGGAACGGCATGTTCGAAGTAACCGAATAGTTTAGAGGTATGTCATGACTCAAAGTCCATCCAATCGCTTCACCTTCCGGACCTTTATCCTGCTGCTCATCCCGATCATTCTTCTCGTCGGCGTGATCGTCCTCTTCCTTTCCACAGGGGGAGGATTGAATCTCGACTCTGCCGCGCCGGTTGAGAATCTGGATATCGAGCGGTATGTTCTCAAACAAGGCAGCATCGAATTGCAGGTGCGCAACACGAGTCCGGAGGAAATTACCATCGCCCAGGTCATTGTGAATGATGCGGTCATGCCATTCGAGGTGTATCCAGATGCAGTCGTCCCTCGATTGGAGCGTGCCACCATTACCATCGCTTATCCGTGGTCGTATGGTGAGGCATATGGCTTGATCATCTTTACCGGAAATGCCATTCCCTTCACAGTGGACATCCCGGTTGCGTTCGAAACGCCTCAACCGGACACCGCCACCTTCTGGGGATTCACACTCATCGGTTTGTATGTCGGCGTAATCCCGGTCTTTCTGGGAATCTTCTGGTTTCCGGCGTTGCGACAAATGGGACGCCGGACCATGACCTTCCTGATGGCGGCAACGGCGGGTCTGCTGGTCTTTCTTGGGCTGGACACGGTCGCAGAAGCGCTGGAGTTTGCCGGGAAGATCCCTTCCTCCTTTCAGGGGATCGGCTTGATCGGAATCGGTGGAGTGGCAACCTTCCTGTTGTTGGAGGCGATCTCGAAACGCCAGTCTGAAATCACCGGCAACGAAGCGGATAAGCGGCTGGCTATCGCCTTTGTGATCGCGGTCGGCATCGGCATTCACAACCTTGGAGAAGGGCTGGCAATAGGCGCTGCTTATAACGTCGGCGAAATTGCTCTGGGCACTTTCCTGGTGGTGGGTTTCATCATCCAGAACATTACTGAAGGATTGGGCATCATTGCGCCAGTCCTGCGTGATAGACCCGGGGTCGGCAGGCTCGCGATCATGGGGTTGGTCGGTGGAGCGCCTGCCATTCTGGGAGCCTGGATCGGAGGATACACCCCCTCGCCCTTCCTGACGGTGCTATTCCTTGCCATCGGCGCAGGCGCGATCTTCCAGGTGATCTACGAAATCGCCAAACTGATTCAAAAGGATACACAGCGTGAAGCCATGCCAATGATCGTCTTTAGCGGAGTCTTGACCGGTATGATGATGTTGTGGGTCACCGGGTTGTTGATCAAATAGGAGCCTTCCAATGGAATCGTCTCTGACCATATCCATTCAGGATTACCTGAAACATATTTACGAGTTGACGGAAGGCGGAGAGAATGCCAGTACGAATCACCTTTCCGAACGGCTTAACGTCAAGCCGGCATCCGTGACGAACATGGTGCAAAAACTTGCCGCCGCGCAACCCGCCCTGGTCGAATACCAAAAGCATCAGGGGGTCACGCTGACCAAAGAGGGCAGGAAAGCTGCTTTGGAGGTTATCCGGCATCATCGTCTCCTGGAAGCCTGGCTGGTGCAGACACTGGGCTATTCGTGGGATGAAGTCCATGAGGAGGCAGAACGCCTTGAGCATGTTATTTCGGAGGATTTTGAACGGCGGATGGCGGCAGCAATGGGACATCCCCTGCGCGACCCGCACGGGGAGTTGATTCCCACCGCCGATCTGGTCATGCCATTGGAGGATTCAACCCCTCTCTCTGCCCTGCGCCCGAAACAAAAGGCGAAGATCCAATGTGTAAAGAATGCAGACGCGGAATTGCTCCGCCATCTTGAAGGTCTTGGACTCCTTCCCGGCGCGCAGATCGTGATCATGGATTATTCATCGTTCGATCACAACCTGACCGTGAAGTCCGGTGCAAAGGTCAGCGTTCTTGGACTAAATATTACCGGCAAGATATTTGTTGACTATCCTGATTAAGAGAGTTGTATGTTGAAGAAAAGTATTTTCCTTTTAATATTGGTTTTCCTGTCAGCCTGTCAGTCCGGCGGACCGTCCACCAAACTCACAGTGGAGTTGAGCGATTTTGCAATTACCCCCAATCAACTGTCCGTGCCAGCCGGTGCAGAAATCCAGATCAAGGTTGTCAACAATGGCACCGTGGAGCATAACTTCTATATCATGCAATATGGCGTGGATGTCGGTGATATGTTTGATGAAGAGGATATTGCCAATGCGTACTGGGAGGTGGATGCCCAACCAGACGAGAGTGTGGAATTAAGTTTCACAGCGCCCGACCAACCGGGTACCTACCAGATTGTCTGTGGGATGCCAGGGCATTTGCAGGCAGGCATGGTTGGAACGCTCGAAGTTGTCAAATAGAGATATCTGAAAGTTCAACAAAGACGGGAGAGCAAAACTCTCCCGTCTTTATTTTATGTTCCTTGATGCCTATGGCTGGCTCTCCAACATGAGACCAGCCTCTTGCCAGGCGGTTGTGCCTCCCTCCAGCATCCAGACATTTGTGTATCCCTGGACTAATAGTGTAGCAACCGCTTTTTTTGCCATGCCGGATGTCAGGCAGTAGACAAGGATCTTAGCATCCTTATCGGCTGGTAATTTATCCGTGTTTTGTTCGATCTGATCATACGCCAGACGAACATCCGTATCCGGGATGTCTCCCTCCCAAGGGGTATGAACATTGATCATGGTGAAATCCTTGTCTTCCAGCATGGTCTGTAATTCCTGCACAGATACCACTCGATAAGGAATGCCATTCATTTCAGCCTGGATACCGATCTGTTCCTGTGGCTGGCAGGCCACAAGCGAAAACAAACCGATGCCAATCAGTACCAGGCATACATTTAATCGTGCAAACATTGCGTCTCCTAATGTGTTTCTTTCTTTCATGGCTCGACGGGATAACCGGCAGTCATCCAGGCTTCAAAACCGCCGAGCATTGGGGTAACCTTACTGAAGTCATTTTCAAGCAGTATGGACGCCGCACGGGCGCTCGATTCTTCGCTTGGTCAGGTACAGTAGGTAATGATCCATTGTGCTTTATCCAACTCCGCCAGACGCGTTTCAAGTTCGGCAAGTGGAATGTTGATCGCACCGGCAACATGGGCGGCTTGATACGCTTCCACGGAACGTACATCCACTACGATAGCGGCGCCTTCCTCCAACGCAGCCTTGGCGTCGGGCAGGCTTACACGTGGAATATCCGGGTACGTCTCCTCTTCATGGGATGTAACAGACGTCGGGGTGGCGGGAACGTTTTGATTTGCCCACAGGATCGCGGCGGCAATCAATAGGAGTCCGCCGCCAAGTGCGAGAAAGAGCGGAACAGGGGACTTTTGATTCTTTCTTTTCTTCATCTAAACTCCATAAGTAACTCGGGCTAAAGTTAAACCATCGATGTGACCTTTACGGACATCGAAGGGGACGCTGTAATCAAGCGAAATATACGGTTGAAAGCTTAAGCGATGGGGGGACGTAAAATGGGAAAGGCGCGTTCCAATGAATGCAAATTGATCCGTATATTCACTTGCTGTATGATTTCATGGTTCGGATCTGTTGGGCACGGCGCAGAATGAATTCCTGTTTGCAACTGACATATCAGGCAAAGATCCAGGTTGGTTGCCCTGGCATCTTCCTGTGACTGTGACAAGCATTCGCACAGGGATGCGGCTGGAAACAAATGTGCAGACAACCCCACCAGAAGAAAAGCCAGTGTCACAATCAGGAGAACACGATGAGATCCATTCATACTTTACAATGAGATTGCCTTCCGAAGGAACATTATACTTTGGACGGCAATCTCAAAGATGAAAGTTTGTTTAGGGTTCGCGTATCGGAACTTCGATTGTCCAGTCTCCTGCTTTTTCAAAGTTAAGTGTCATGGTAATCGTGTCGCCAACCTTCAAATCCTGCGTCAAACCAACGAGCATGACGTGCAAGCCGCCAGGCTTGAAAATGATCTCCTGTTGCGCAGGGATAGGCAAAGCCTCCTGCATTTGCATGGACATCACGCCATTGTCATCCATCATACTCATGTGTACCTCGGCAGCAGATGCGACGTCCGTGCTGGCGCTGAGCAATGTATCATCCGCGTCGGTCGCATTACTGATAATGAAATATACCGCGCCGTTATTGCCCGAAGCGGCAGGGCGAGCCCAGGCATCCATTACCTTGAATTCACCCGACCTTGCACATCCACTGACCAACAATGTTGCCAGCAGGATTGTAGAAATCAAAAGTTTGTTTTTCATATGTGTCCTTCTTGAAAATAGAATTTGACTTTCATCGTCTGCTTTGAACCTTTGGTTCGCAGCAAGATGCCTGGATAAACCAGTATTGTTCAGTCGTTTTTTTTGTCAATGACAACCTCATCAAGGCGACATCCCCTCATGATTCGTTTCTTTCGGTTCGTCCATTACAGGCGGAAACCCTTTACGAGCCAGAAGGTCCTGCATGGCGGCAATTTCGCTTGTTTGTGCATTGACGATGGATTGTGCTAATGCCAACACTTCGGGGCTTTTGGCGCTCTCCAGCGCCGCCTCCCCCATGAGCACTCCACCACGGTGGTGGACAATCATCAATTGCAGGAATAATCCATCGGCTTTCACACCCTGCAATTCGCGTAATTCATTCAACTGCACCTGGGTGGCCATCCCAGGCATTCCACCATTGACCGGCATGTCCATCCACATCATAGCCGGGTCGGTGCTGGCAATTGGATATTGCCATACGGCCAGCCACCCCTGCATCTGACCAATCTGCGCTTGTTGTGTCAGCATAATGTCCAGGGCAAGCTGTCGCATTTCCGGGTCTTCTGTCCGGTCACGAAGCAGTGTAGCCATATCCACAGCTTGTGCGTGGTGCATCATCATGTCCCTGGCAAAGCCTGCCTCAGGAGAGTTTTCGCCAGGCGCAGAGGACTGCCGTGTGCCCAGCCAGAAGGCAAGCACTGCCACACTCACCAACAATACAGCGAATGATAAGAGCATGAGAACATCTAACTTGTGCACCGCGCGGGGCAAGGACGTCTCAGGCTGTAATTCTTCGGTCATCATCATGTCTCCTAGCCTGGTTGCCCCACTCCACCCGTGCAAGGTGCTCCAGGCTCAGGTCCTTGTGGGCTCAGTTCGTATTGTTCAATAAAGTCCTTTATCCTGGGATCATCAGCCTGCTCCACCTGAAGTTGGTATCCCCAGGCGGAAATTACAATCGGGCTGGGCAGATCAGGGTATGGACTCAGCAAGCGAAAACCGCTTTGACGGGTGAGTGCCTGTAATGTCCGAACTTCCAAGTCAGGCAGGTCAGGTCGATAGGTGATCCAGACCGCGCCATGTTCAAGGGAGTGAACTCCATTTTCATTCGCGATGGTCTCGGTATACACACCACAATTTTGCCAGACAGGATTGTGGGCTCCCCCAACAGGCGGAGTCTGGTCGTAACTTACGGTTTCACTGACATGATCCCGGCTAAGAGCGGTGTATTCCGTAACTCCCTCGATCTGTTGTTTTCCCTGCTCCCTGGCGTTGAACATGAGAAAAATCGCGATAATCGCCGCGAATGCCAAACTGCCGGAGATGATGCCATTACGCAACTTCAGGCGGCGTTCCGCTTGGCGTGCTACCTTTTTTGTGGAAATGGATTTCTTGTTTTTGGGTTGCATCGGGGTCCTCTTAATCATTTAACTTTAAGATTGTATTACCAGACCGAAGATTGCTATTTTGAATCTTTCAAGATCTGTCGAATATCATCTGCAATCTCTGTGGCAGTCGTACCATACGGGAAGGTCATGAACAGACTGCCACTCTGATTCAGAACATACACACTTGCCGTGTGGCTTACCAGATAACCAGCTGCGCTATCTGATTCCTGCTTCTCAACAAAAACTCCCAACTCCTTCCAGATTGAAGCAAGCGCTGTCATATCGCCACTCAGTCCTATGAATTCAGGATTGAATCGCGCGGCATATTCAGCAACTTTATCAGGCGTATCACGGTCCGGGTCGGCGGTAATCATCACGAAACGAACCTTTTGCGCATCCTCCCCCAGGTTATCATTGACCTGTTTGAAGGTTGCCAGGGTGACAGGACAAACATCGGGACAACTGGTGTATCCAAAAAATAGCAATACGATTTTGCCTTTTTGTTCGCTCAGACGAAACACTTCTTCGTTGGCAGTCTGGAGGGAAAAGTCTGTCACAGGCAAAGGAGGGTTGATCACCGTGCCGTGAAAGGAATAAGGTTTTCTGAAGACCAATTCCACAAGCATCGTCAGCCCAATGACTGCTGTCGCGATCAACAGCACAAAATACGGATTCTTCTTAATCATGTTTCTCTCTTTTATCCATTAATTTTCTCGCGCCAAACATCCCAAGCCCAAGAGCTGGCGCGGCAAGCAGGAACAAGATATATCCATGACCCTGCCACGCCAGTACGATGCCTGCGATAAGCATGAGCAGGCTAAGGGTGACCATTGAGATTGCCAGACCTCCCTCCACATGAACTGTATCAAACCCAAATATGGCGACGGAAAGCAGGCTGATCCCCGACAATATCATCACCACAACATCCACGGAGTGCGGCAAAATTCCTGGGATCGGAACGAGCACATACAGCCCAAACCCGACAAGCAAGACAATCCAATGCCACTTAATCAATGTTGGTACCCATTCGTGTTATCAATGTTTTTCTCCTTCGCTTTGAATTTCAAATGTGGCAGGAACCTTGGTACCCGTGCCGCGTAGACTTGCCACTCCGCGCCGAATCTCTCTTCCAGCGAACTCTCTTCGCGCCGTGCTCGACGAGAGAACGAAGGCACGGTCATTATCAACAACACCAACGGCGTCCATGTGAGATATGTCAACAGGATTCCGAACATCACCAGCCAGTAGCCGAGATACATGGGATGGCGGATGAAACCGTATGGTCCGCGCTGGACCAGGCGATGCCTCTCCTGCAACGGTGCGGACGAACCTGTGCTCACACCATACATCGCGCCTAATGCCCGGCGAGCCCACAGCGTGAGAAACAGCCCGACGAGAAAGATGATCAGCCCAAAGGGACGCGCGAGCGATATTACAGGTTCGGGCATTCGCAATGGAAGAGGAATCCACAGCAGAAATCCAAACCAGATAAAAAAGGCAATCGCCGCAAATCCGAGGATGACCTGCGCCCAGGCAGGCAAGGCAAACCAACCGCTCGAAATCAAACGCGGCGCATCCAGGTGATGGATACTGCCCAGCCAACTCATAACGACGGCAAGACCCAGGGCAGTTGCGCCCATGACAATAATCAAGTTCGTAACGGCTTCGAGATCCATCGGATGGTTGAATCAACTCAACAATTCAAGCAGGAAGACTGCCAGAAAGCCGACAAAAAAAGCGGAGGTCAACAGCGGATTTTCCGCCACCTCATGGGCTTCGGTAAGTAATTCCTCCGTCACCAGGAAGAGCAACGCCGCCGCACCGAAGGCAATCACACCCGCAAGCAAAGCCCCGCTTATCAGTGAAAGCGCCGCGCTGCCTGCCACAGCGCCAAAGATAAACAATCCCGATAAGGCAATGATGCTGGAAAGTATCCGACCGCGCGATATCCTGCCTTGTTTGAGTTCCAGCGCAACCGCCAGACCAAGCGAGATTAATTCGAATGCCAGCGCAACGGTCAATAGAATGCCTTGCTTTGCGCCCGCCGCAAAGCCGATGCCCAGCATCAAACCATCCACGACGATATCCACAGCAGTCGCGACGATCAAACTTCCCGAAGCTGTTTCGCTTTTTTCGAGATTCTTCTTCGCCCTTGTTTCGCTCCACAAGCGGACCCCGAGCATGGCGGCTGTCCCCAGGGTGAATCCAACCGCCGTTGCCAGAACAGAATGTTCGTGAACGAGATCGGGCAGGAACTCGACTGCGACAACGGCAAACACCACGCCCGCTGCGAAATGCATTAAGGCGCTGCGCGTGTTCTCGCCAGGTACGCGCAAGGTAGCCCATATTCCCGCGAGTGTCATCGTTGCGGCAGGGATCAAAGCATAACCAAGAAGTTGGAAGTAGTTAATCATCGTTTATGCCGCCAGATGTTTTTCCTTATACCCCAACAACCTCAACGCATTCGCAACGACAACCAGTGTACTGCCCTCATGAAAGACAATCGCAATTCCGATGCTGACGATGCCTGTCAGGGAGGTGACGATGAGTAAGGCAATTACACCCAGCGAGATAAAAAGGTTTTGCACAATGATGTTGCGCGTGGCGCGACCCAATCCTACTGCAAAAGGCAACTTGCTCAGGTCATCGCCCATCAAGGCGACATCGGCGGTCTCCAGTGCTACGTCAGTGCCCGCGCCGCCCATCGCAATGCCGACCGTGGCATTTGCGAGTGCGGGCGCATCGTTCACACCGTCACCGATCATGGCAACCTGACCATACTCCTTCACCAAATCACGGATAACGGTCAGTTTATCTGCAGGCATGAGGTCGGCGCGATATTCGGTCAAGCCGATTTCTTTCGCAATGGCAGAAGCCGAGCGCGTATTGTCGCCTGTCAGCATGATGGTATGAGCAACACCCGTTTGCTTGAGGGCTTTCATCGTTGGGGCGGCTTCGTGGCGCAATGTATCGGCGAGAGCAATCAAACCAATCACGGTTTTATCCTCTGCGATCCACATCAGGGTCTTGCCTGATTGTTGCAAGGTATCTGCTTTTTGAAGCGCATCAGCGGGAATCGTCACCATTGCCTCATCCATTAATTTGCGATTGCCGATCCAGATCGTTTTGCCGTTCGAGACGGCGCGCAGACCGCGTCCCGTCAGCGACTCGACTTCGTCCATGACGGAAACGGGCAGACTCTGAGCCGAACGGACGACTGCCTGTGCAAGCGGATGGGCGGAACGAGACTCCGCTCCCGCAACAAGCGACACCACATCATCTTCTTTCCACCCCGAGTCTGGGAACACGACCAAATCCGTCACCTCAGGCCGACCATGAGTCACCGTGCCTGTTTTATCGAAGGCGATGGCTTTGAGGCGACCGAGATTTTCGAGATGCGCTCCGCCCTTGACCAGCACGCCGTTACGCGCAGCTTGCGCCACACCTGCAAGGATCGTGGCAGGCGTGCCAAGCGCGAGGGCGCAGGGGGATGCCGCGACGAGGAGGGTCATGGCGCGAAGAAATGATTCGTGGAAAGGGAAGCCAAGCAACGGAGGCACGATAATGACCAACGCTGTAACGATCAACACGGCGGGAACAAAGACGCGCTCGAACTTTTCGACCGTTTGCTGGGTGGGTGATTTTTGCGCCTGCGCCTCTTCCACCATTTTCATGACACGCGCAAGCGTGGAGTCTTTGGCAAGCCGTGTCACTTTTACTTCCAACGCGCCTTCGCCGTTGACCGTGCTGGCAAATACTTGATCGCCCGGAACTTTATCCACCGGGAGAGATTCGCCTGTGACCGAGGCTTGATCCACGCCAGAGTTTCCTATCAGGATGACGCCATCCACAGGAATACGCACACCAGGGCGGACAATCACAACATCTTCCAATTGCAGGGATTCGACGGGAAGTTCCTGCTCTTTTCCATCACGGCGGACAAGAGCGGTCTTCGGTGCGAGGTCTGCCAACGCGCGTACAGCAGCGCGGGCGCGGTCGAGGGCGCGTTCCTCCAGCGCGTGACCGAGGCTAAAAAGAAAGAGAAGTAGCGCGCCTTCGGCAAACTCGCCGAGGAACGCCGCGCCGAGCGCCGCCATGACCATCAGCAAGTCGGTGTCGAAATGTTTCTCTTTGATCGCGTGCCAGGCGTGTTGCGAAATATCCCAACCGCCGAAGACATATCCGCCAATATAGAGCGTAGTTGCGATCCATGCGGGCAGACCGAAAAAGGTTTCCCCAAGCCAGCCGATTATTAGGAGCAATCCTGCTGTGAGACTGAATACAATTTCACGATTCTCTTTATACCAACTGCGGAATCCTTCTGCGGGAATTTCATAGCCCAGGGATTGAACGCGCTTTTCAATGGCAGGACGGTCCACCTTATGCTTGTCATATTCCACGCGCAAACTTGCGGCGGCATAGTTGACATTTACTGCCAGTACGCCGTCCATGCGACCAAGACCATGTTCGATGACCGTCACGCAGTCCGAACAATCCATGCCCTCGATGGGCGTGAAAAGGTGATGGTAACGGTTGGCAATTCCCGCGCCTGCACGCTGTGCCAATCGCTTCACCTGTTCGAGGGTCAGCAGGTTGGGATCGTAATGCAGGCACAGATCCACGGGCGTTTTCTCGCGCTCGAGATGGGCGCGCAGGATGCCCCTTTGATTCTGCAGAGAGACTTCGAGACGGTTGAGGCATTCATCCTGCTCATCCTTCACATTGGGCAAAAGCAGGGGTATTTCCAATTCGATTGTTTTTTCCATAAGGTATGTCCTTTTCAACTAGCAGGTACGGGAAATGGTTAATAGCCCTCGCCTTGAAAAGGCAGGGCAACAGACTGAAAGGTCAAAATTAAACTGTTGGTGGGTGGGAAATATTTTCGTGCAAACACCAGGGAATAATCTGATCCGGCGTTGGCATTACGGAAACATCAGGTTTGGTTTGTGATGACTTGGGCTGTTCTGGCAGGAGAATGCCGGCATGGATGACACAGACCGACTCACTGGAAGCGTGAGCCGTGATTTTGGCAGTGTTCACCCAATGCCCTGCCATCCCGATCAGGATCAGGAGGAGCAGGAGGGTTAGCACAACTCGTTGAATGGTGTTCTTCATAATTAACCATGCAGGACGTGATCAAGTCCGCGCTTGAACAGTTCGATCACATGATCGTCATCGAGACAAACGAATACATTACGTCCCTGTTTGCGGGTGCGAATAAGCCGCTTGTCACGCAGTCCACGCAACTGATGCGAGACCGCGGACTTGGTCAGCCCCAGGCGCTCCACAAGTTCACTGACGCCAACTTCTCCATTCAGCAAAGCGCTGATAATGAGAATGCGCGTCGGGTCGCTCAACGCATCGAACAGGTTGGCGAGATCGGAGGCGACTGCAGGGGTGACCTTATCCTTTGCCACGATTAGATCCAGCGGCGAACACTCATCTGGTACTTGCGGTAGTCCTCGCCATATTTCTCTGTGAGGAATGCTTCCTCCAGCCGCACTTGAACATGGATCAGGACAAAACCAAGTACGGTAACGGTCAGGGTGGCTGCAGTGGGCAATAACAATAGCAGCCCCACCAGCATAATCAGCATCCCCAGGAAGATGGGATTGCGCGAAACGCCGAACAAGCCATGCTGAACCAGAGTGGATTTGCTTTCTTCGTCAATGCCGATCCGCCACGAGTCGCCCATTTGGATTTGGGCGACCAACACCCAGATCAAAGCCAATATGAGCAATATGATCCCGATGATCATCAGCACGGAGGAATTCATCCATGTGATTGGGGACAGCCAGTGATAGTACCCTTCCAGGAAGGAAAACACGAACACGATCAGCGCGGTGGCGATCAGGGTCAGGCGGAATAGTTTGCCAACGAAGTCATGAACGGTATCGCCATTGCCAAGTTTGTAGGGGTTGATGCCTGTTCGTTTCCAGGCAATATACGAGCGCCAGAACATGGCGAGTCCAAAGAACAGCAGGAAGTAAACGGGGAGAAAGATTTTCAAGAAGGTATCCATAGACATCTCTAAATAGTTGAATAGTTGCTCAACTATTTGCAATCATACCCCCTGCTTGAAGATTCGTCAAGATGGCAGGGTGAACCCAAACGTTGTTCCCTGCCCTGACTGACTTTCCGCCCGTACTTTCCCGCCGTGCGCCTCTACTAATTGTTTTACAATCGCCAGCCCAATCCCCGATCCGCCGCTGGCGCGTGAACGGGATTTGTCAGCGCGATAGAAGCGGTCAAAGACAAAGGGCAGATCATCAGGTGGAATGCCCTCACCTGTATCAGATACCGTGATGAGGAGGCTCTGGGTTTTATCGTTTCTGCATGTCACTGTAACCCGTCCCCCTGCAGGTGTGTGACGCAAAGCATTACTGAGCAGATTGCGAATTACCTGGGCGATACGATCCGCGTCCACACTAATAGATGGCAAGTTGGGCGCAAGTTCCAATGCGAGTTCAATCTGGCTGGATTGTGCCTGCAAACGGAACGGCTCGACTGCCCGCATAATGAGTTCAGCGGGATCGATCTTCACGCGTTCCAGCTTCAATTGACCCGCTTCCGCCAGCGAAAGCAATCTTAAATCCGAAACGAGACGAGTCAATAATGCTGCTTCATCCCGCAGTGTAGCAATTTCTTGTGGACTGGCGGGCAGGACTCCATCCAACATGGCTTCCAGATTCCCCTGAATCACCGTAAGCGGAGTGCGCAGTTCATGGGCGACATCCGCGATCAGATTGCGGCGCAATTCTTCATGTTGTGCAAGCGAGTCCGCCATTTGATTGAATGCAGTTGCCAGCACGCCGATTTCATCCTGCGCTTGTGTCGGAATACGTTGATGCAAATCTCCCGCCGCGATTTTTTGAGCGGCGGAGGTTAGTCGTTGTATAGGCGCAACGATATGAAAGAAAAGCAATGAGCCAAGCAGCAACGCAACAACCGCGGCGATGATACCCGCCCACCATGTGGACCGATTGACCGATGAGACAAATTCCCCAGCGGGGCTGGTTGCATTTGGACTCGCATAAACAGGCAGAAGCGTTCCCACCTGCTGATTTCCTGCAATGACAGGCACACCTGCTGCTAAATCCGCTGATGAAAGACTCTTTCCAACATCCTGCGCGGCGCTATCGGCGATAATCGTCCCCTGCGCGTCGGCAAGCAGGAGACGCAATCCCATCATGTTCCAGGGATTGGAGGCAGAACCCATCATATCGCCGCCCATTTCCATTCCATTTCCTTCCTGCCACATGCCCCAGTTGTCCTCTCCCATCATCCCCATGCCATCATTCATCATGGATGTTCCCCAGGGATTATTGAGCAAGTTCTCCACACCCTGCCAATTCCCCTGACGACTGTAATACTGGGCAAGAGTGGGGGCAAGTTGCTGCGCAAACACCCGTCCATTTTGATCGATGTATTGGCTGAATTGTGTCTGCGTCGAACGGCTGACCAGGTAGGTGTCAATGCCGCCGCCGACCACAACCACCAATAAAAATGCACCCATTAGCTTGAGCCACAAACTACGCATCATGGCGAAACTCCGCAGAAAACCGATAACCCACACCGAACACTGTTTCAATGAAGCGCGGCGCGCGGGCGTCGTCACCCAGTTTGGCGCGCAAGTTTTTGATGTGCTGATCCATCACACGCTCATACCCTTCATAAGCCACACCCTGTGCGGCTTCGACCAACTGTAATCGGGTGAATGCCTGCCCTGGATGACGCATGAACGCGGCAAGAATCTCGAATTCGGTTGGAGTCAGATCGAGGAGCTGGTCATCCTTGGTCGCGGTATGCGCTTCGAGGTCCAGAACGAGTGTATCGGCGCGCAGGATGGGCGGCGGCTGCACCTGTCCACGACTTCGCCGCAGCACAACGCGTACACGCGCTGTTACCTCACGTGGACTAAACGGCTTGGTGACGTAATCATCCGCGCCCAATTCCAGCCCGATCAGTTTATCGCTCTCCTCACTGCGGGCAGTAAGCATGATGATAGGTGTATCCGTTTCGCGGCGGATCTGGCGGCAGACCTCCCAGCCGTCCACGTGCGGAAGGTGCAAATCCAGGATGACAAGATCGGGCTTTTCATGCCGAAAGGCTGGCATTGCCTGTGCGCCATCAGAGATGATGACAACCTGGTAGCCAGCCTGTTCGAGATACAACCGCAAGGTGCGGGTGATTTGCGCTTCGTCTTCAACGACCAAGATTTTGTCTGCCAAAACCAATCTCCTGCTATTCGAGCATGCCTAGGAAGGGGAAGACTGCTTTTGCGTTAGTGTGCGTACCAGCCAAAAAATGCCTCCGACGATGAGCGCAAGCACGCCAAGTGGAACGAGCCACATGAACGCCATGCCGAGAAATCCAAAAGGCATTCCCCAACCGCCCATCATCATCGGCATGTACCCGCGATAACCCATCATGTTTCCGTAGCCGTTCCAGCCGTCACAGCCATAACCATAGGCGGAATTGTTCCATCCAAAGGGCATGAACATGCCGCCAACCAAGCCAAGAGCAAACAGGGCGACTACGCCGATCACGATCCAGAGTGCAATATTTTTCATTGTATCATCTCCTTATTGTTGTTGATTTTTGAAATGGTTAGTTGTTTTGAGCGCCCGCTGCGATCCAATCCAAAATGGTTTGGATTTCTGCTGGAGTGAGGGGCGCGCTGCGGAAAGGCATGTAGCCGCTGTACACGTAGTAAGCAAGGCGGCTGTTGTAGACATCGCCAGGGATAATGACTGCGCCACTGGCGCCGCCTTTCAGTGCGTTCTCATATGTATCGAGATACAAGCCGTTCGTCCCGCCGTGACAGGCGACACATCGCGCTACAAAGATGGGCTGAACGTTATCTCTGAATGAAATGGATATTGAGGGAGTGGGAGAAGTCGGTGAACTGTTTGGCACAGTCGGCGTAAGGTTCCAGTTAGGGTTAGCCTGCCAGCCACTGCCATTTCCGTTCATCATGCCGCCATGCATACCACTCCAGTTATTGTCGTTCCAATCGTGCATCATGCCCCAGCCTTGTTGTCCCTGTTGTGAGTAGTTCGGATTCGTCATCCAACCATGCTCCCATTCTCCCTCTGGACTCATCATCCACCAGCCTGGTCTCCACTGTCCCTGCGGAGGAATGGCGGGCGGTGTCGCTTGTGGAATGGATGTTGCTTGGAATTGTTGCGGAACTATCGTCGGTTGAATCTGTTGTGGAACGAATGTCGGTTGGGCAAATTGTTGCACTGGGGCGCTGATGGCGCGCATCTGTGTGATGAAAGTTCCTGCCATGAACCCGCCCACCAGTACGGTTCCAGCCGCGACCAGTCCGAGAAGGATTTTTACGAATTTCATGGGGCATCTCCTGTTTGTGAAGTTACGCACAGGATAATCCCCAGATATATAGAAGTTGTGTAGAACAAGTGAAAAAGCCGTATAAATCCTTGACAGTTTCTCCTCTCGGGGTAAAATATCATTAAGTACTGATATAATGATATGAGGAACTATGATTATGATCTCTGCACCTTCCAAAACCGACCTCCAAGCCAAACTATTCCGCGGCTTCGGCGATCCGTCTCGTCTGGGAATTCTCGATGCGCTACGCAATGGCCCACTCACGGTGAGCGAAATCGTCGAGGCGACCGGCCTCTCGCAGCCTAATGTCTCGAACCATCTGGGCTGTTTGCGCGACTGCGGCCTTGTGGTCGCTGAGCAGGAGGGCCGCTATGTCACCTATCATTTGAGCGATGATCGAGTGGGTGAACTGTTGGCTCTGGCTGAATCGCTTCTGGCGGATGTCGCGCGCGGGGTCTATGAATGTACTCGTTACAACATCCCGCGGACAGAAAGTCGCAAGTAGATATGAAACTGCAACTTCGTTTTCTCATTGCACTACTTATTGCTCTTGCAGTTGATGGGCTGACCAAAACCTGGGCCGAAAGGACTCTGTCGCTTTATACCCCCATCCCTCTCATCGGACAATTCTTTCGTTTGACGTTGGGCTACAACACAGGTGTGGCATTTGGATTGTTCGCGAATGGCGGGATTGGACCACTGATACTCACGGGACTCATCATTATCGTCCTGGCAGTTTGGATGGTGCGCGCGCTGCGTGCGGGTGAGATTCCGCCTGTTGCAGCCTTTCCCATTGGGATGATTCTCGGTGGCGCAGTAGCCAACTTTGTAGATCGCCTACCCGATGGCCGCGTCACAGACTTTCTGGATATGGGCTGGAGCGCGGCTCGCTGGCCGACTTTCAACCTGGCAGATGGTTTTATCGTGCTCGGCGTCTCTCTCTTGATGCTGACAATTTCCAAACAAAGCCGCGATGATGCTCTTGTGGGTGAAGAATCTTTCACATGACGGGGTCGAGAATGAAAGTGGGCCAAGTCCCGCCGATTGTTTGTTGGTTATCAAAACAATTTTACGATTTTATCTGATAAGGAGAATAGAACATGAACGATGATCGCACCAACTATATTCCTGCCCTGCGATATGAATGGCTGACTGGTCTCTATGACACTGTGATGGACAAGTTAATGCATGAAACTGAGTTCAAGCAAGCTCTTGTTCGTCAGGCTCGGCTTGCTAAAAATCATCGCGTTCTGGATTTGGGTTGCGGAACAGCAACACTTACGCTCATCATCAAGCAATCTTTCCCCAATACGGAAGTGACTGGCTTGGATGGTGATCCCAAGGCCCTTGGAATCGCGAAAGAGAAGATTTCCAGATCTGGTCTAAACATTACTCTCGACGAAGGTATGGCATTTGATCTGCCATATCCCGACAACTCGTTTGATCGTGTGTTTTCTGGTTTGCTCTTCCATCACCTGACGCGTGAGGATAAGGAGCGCACTTTAAAAGAAGTATATCGAGTCCTGCGACCTGGCGGTGAATTACATGTAGCAGACTGGGGAAAGGCAAATAGTGTGAAAATGCGGCTGGCTTTCTTTCTGGTGCAATTTTTGGACGGTTTCAGTACAACTTCTGACAACGTGAATGGGCTGCTGCCGGTGTTTTTTAACAAAGCTGATTTTCAGGATGTCACGGAGACGGCTCGATATGCAACGATTTTCGGCACTATGTCGCTGTACAAATCCAGAAAGCCCGCTCATTCGTTCATGACTGCTACATGAAACGGACAGGACGTTTCTTGCCACGGAGATCAGCCCAATGACATTCTACATTGTCATCAGTCTACTTCTAGTGGTTTTAGTGTTGGCGAACCTGTGGTGGCGGTGGGTAAGCCGTCGCCACTCCATGCCCTGTCCGACTTTCTTTGCCGGGGCATTGGAAAGCCCATTAATGAACTGGCTGATAAGCACACAGACAACCCTGGATCGCATTGGGCTGCGACCGGGACAGCGCGTATTGGAAGTGGGCCCTGGCCCGGGCCGGCTGCTCATCCCTGCCGCCCGGCGAGTGCTGCCCGGCGGCGAAGTTATCGGCTTGGACATCCAGCCTGGAATGATTGAACGGCTCAAAGCGCGTGCAGCACAGGCTGGCGTGTCGAACCTGACGCCAATCCTGGGCGATGCAACGCAATCGCATTTTCCGCCAGATTATTTTGACGTGATTTATTTCTGCACCGTGTTGGGCGAAATCCCAGACCGGGCAGCAGCGCTGCATCAATGCCAAGCGGCGCTAAAACCCGGTGGTCTGCTTTCGATCACGGAAATCTTCCCCGACCCGCACTATCAATCGCGAACGACGGTGCAGCGGTTGGCAGAGTCGGTGGGCTTTCAACTGCAAGCCATACATGGATCATGGTACTTTTTCACGGCGAACTTTGTGAAAGCATATGTGTGATCGTTCTCCTCCGCATCCAGCGTGAAGAGCGCGCGATGATCGAAAAATTCGGCGACGCGTATCGCGAGTATATGAAGAGGACGGGGCGCTTCTTGCCGCGAGTGATACGTTGAAAGGCGGCCATGTTCAACGGCCAATGATGTCGAAAGTTAAAACTCAAATTGGAAACAAGTCAGGAGACATGACTTTGAGCGAGAATACTCTACAGTTGTTGCTCGACGTGCGCAAAGCCAGACAGCAAGGGCCGGCTACGATAAAGCAGCGGCAGCGCAAACGCCTTGCCGAGATGGTGGCCTATGCACGTGCCAACTCACCCTACTATCGCGAGCTTTACAAAGGCTTGCCTGAGCGGGTCGAGGATCCAACCTTGCTGCCGATCACCGACAAGAAGAAGCTGATGGCGCGTTTTGACGACTGGGTCACCGACCATGAGGTGACGCTTGAGAAGGCTCGTCACTTCGTTGAAAACCCCAATCTGTTCGGAAAGCAATTTTTGGGCAAGTACCTTGTAGTAACAACGTCTGGAACTACCGGGACTCACGGTATCTTTCTTGCAGACAGGCGATCCCTTTCCGTGGTCGGGCCACTCTTCTTAAACATGTTGCACGCCTGGCTCGGTGTCCGCAACATCCTCCGGATCATCACCGCCGGCGGACGCATCGGATTAGTTCTTGCAATGGGCACTCCAACCGCCACCGGCGTCGGCATTAGTTACTTCGGTGCGCGGCTCGGCAGAATGTTATGTCCCCTGTCGGTACGCGCTCCCCTATCTGATCTTGTGGCTGAACTCAACACATTTCAGCCCCTCATTCTCGTAAGTTATGGGACTGTAATGAAATTGCTTGCCAACGAACAAGAATCCGGCCGTCTGCACATCAAGCCGGTACTGATTATCGTGACAGCTGAAGGACTGGCTCTGAACGAATATGACCGCATTGCCAGTGTGTTCAACGCCAAAGTTGGTAATATGTATGCTTCCTCTGAGTGCCCTTTCATGAGTTATAGCTGCGAACACGGATGGCTGCACGTCAATAGCGACTGGGTGGTGCTCGAGCCGGTTGATGCTGACTACCAGCCTGTGCCGCCCGGTATACAATCGTACACGGTTCTCGTCAGCAACCTCGCCAACCGGGTGCAACCGATCCTGCGCTACGACCTCGGCGACAGCGTCCTGGAGCGCCCCGATCCTTGCCCGTGCGGGAACCCGCTGCCTGCGATCCGCGTGCAAGGTCGCGCCGCTGATATGCTTGTCTTTCCTACGGATCATGGTGAACGGATTACGGTTCCGCCGCTGCTGTTCGGCACCTCGATTTATCACATCCCAGGCATCGAGCAGTTCCAGGTCTTGCAGACCGCGCCGTTGAGCCTGCGCGTGCGCCTGCGCCTGGCACATGACTCCGAGCCGAATCGCGTGTGGGATGCGGTGCATACCGAGATCACATGCCTGCTCGCCAACCATAAGCTCAATCACGTTACACTCGAGCACGCCGATGAACCGCCGGAGCAAACGCCAGGCGGCAAGTACCGCGAGGTAATTTCGTTACGTTAAGTAGAGCACTTGTTGCTCCGTTAGATTTACACATTTACCTGCATAGGAGTAAACCAATGAACACCAAACAACTCGAACTTCGTGTCGCCAACCTTGATTGCGAACATGACGCCGCCGCCATTGAGCGCGGCCTGCAAGGCTTTCCCGGCATTGCCGAACTGAAAATCTATCCTAAGTCCGCCAAGGTAGCGATCACATATGATCCTGCCTCCACCAAGCCCGAAGCGGTGAAAGAAAAACTGGAATCACTCGGCTTCCCTCCGCAGAAGGGGATGGAGATGGCAGAACAACCAAAGCCCTGGCGTAACCCCAAGGTATTAACATCAGTTGCGTCAGGTGTGTTTCTGTTAATTGGCTGGTTACTTGGGCTGGCAGGTGTACCCGCAATTTTCTCAACCGTCGTCTACATCGCGGCGATTCTGATTGGCGGATACTATTTCGGACGTGAAGCGATTGAAGAACTGATCTTCGAGCGTGAAATTGGCATTGAGTTGCTAATGAGCACAGCGGCTGTCGTTGCTACGATCATGGGTCTGGCAGGCGAAGGCGCGATGCTGGTATTCCTCTATTCGATCAGCGAAGCTGCCGAAGGTTATACCGAAGAGAAAACGCGCGCTGCCATCAAGGCGTTGATGGATCTCGCACCAAAAGTTGCGCTTGTGCGCCGCGGTGGAGTCGAGCGCGAAATCCCTGTGCAAGAACTGGAAGTTGGTGATGTGTTCATCGTCAAGCCAGGAGAGGCGATGGCAACGGATGGCGAGATTCTTGTTGGTGCTTCCAGTGTTAATCAGGCGCCAGTCACCGGTGAAAGCGTGCCTGTGGAAAAACAGCCCGGCGATCCTGTGTTCGCCGGTAGCATCAACGGCGAGGGTGCGCTGGAAGTACGCGCCACCAAGACCTTTGCCGATAACACGATCAGCCGCATCATCCATATGGTTGAGGAAGCCCAGGAAAAGAAGGGCAAGAGCCAAAGGTTCATTGAAAGATTCGGCGCGCGCTACAGCCCCGCTGTGCTTGCGATTGGAATTCTAATTGCGATTGTGCCGCCGCTATTTTTCAGCGCGGATTGGGTCACTTGGATTACGCGCGCAACTGTATTCATAGTGGCAGCCGCTCCATGCGCGCTCGTCATTTCCATCCCCATCACTTTGGTGGCTTCCTTGGGTACTGGCGCGCGGCAGGGAGTGCTCATCAAAGGCGGCGTGTATGTCGAGGAACTGGCGAAAGTCAAGGTAGTGGCGCTGGACAAAACCGGGACGCTGACCCGCGGCGAGCCGGAAGTGACGGATGTGGTTCTGCTGCGCCAGGACGCGGATCGAATGGCGAGCTCACAGCAGGAATTGCTGGCGTTGGCGGCGGGCATCGAGCGGCGCAGCGGCCACCCGCTGGCGCAAGCCATTGTCCGGTATGCGGAGGACCAGGGTATTCAGCCATCTGAATTGGCAGACTTCCGCTCACTGACCGGTGCCGGAGCTTCTGCCAGGCTCGACGGACGCACGATCTATGTCGGCAGTCCAGATATGTTCCACTCCCGCTTCAACGTTGCACTTGACAGCGTATGGGAAGATATCAACCAGCTTCAAAGCCAGGGCAAAACAGTGGTGGTGCTGGGTGATGAAGAAGCTCCCTGGGGCCTGATCGCCATCCGCGATAACATCCGTCCCAATGCGGCGAAGGCGATTGATGCCATCCACACGGCAGGTGTGGAAAAAGTGGTGATGCTGACGGGGGACAACGAACGTACTGCCCAGGCGATTGCGCGTGAACTGGGTATTGACGAAATCTACGCTGATCTGAAACCGGAAGACAAAGTAACGAAGGTGCGCGAACTTGCTGAGTGTTACGGACACGTGGCGATGGTCGGCGATGGCGTGAATGACGCTCCTGCACTCGCTGAGGCAACAGTGGGAATTGCAATGGGTGCGGCGGGAACAGATGTGGCGCTCGAAACCGCTGACGTGGCATTGATGGCGGACGATCTCGAAAAATTGGCGTATGCGCTCAAGCTGGCAAAACGCAACCAATCGGTGGTGAACCAGAACCTGGCGCTGTCGGCCATCGTGATCGGCGCGCTAGTCATCGGCGCGATTGCAGGTGTCTTTTCATTGCCGATTGCGGTGCTGGGACACGAGATCAGCGAATTTATCGTCATTGGAAGTGGGTTGCGGATGTTACGCGCTTGAGGAGTTAGAGCAATGGAGACAAGTACTTTAGAGGTCGTGAAACGTAAGAAATCTGGCGCAGTGATCGCCAATCGCATAGTTTATTGGTTGAGCCGGAATTGGTTACTAGTTTTTAGCCTGGTCTGGGGTCTTGTGATTGGGCTGCCTTGGCTCGCACCGGTGTTCATGAAGCTAGGCTGGACAGGCGCAGCAAAGTTAATTTATCTGATTTATGCGCTGGAATGTCATCAACTTCCGGAGCGATCTTACTTTCTATTCGGGCCAAAGATGACCTATTCACTCGCAGAAATTCAAGCAGCCTGGCAGCCAACCAATAATCCGCTGATCTTGCGCCAGTTTTTGGGTAACCAGCAGATGGGCTGGAAAGTGGCCTGGTGTGAGCGAACTACGTGGTGGTATGGGAGCATATGGGTTACCGCGCTCACATATAGCTATATTCGTAGACGGTTACCCACCCTTACTTTTCGGGCCCTTCTCTTGTCAGCATTGCCTATGGCATTGGATGGTGGCACGCACTTCATCAGTGACATTATTGACTTTGGCAACAGTTTCCGTGACAACAATGCCTGGCTTGCCACACTGACCAATCACATTTTCCCAGCCACATTCTATGCAGGCGATGCATCAGGTTCTTTCAACTTGTGGATGCGGTTAATTACTGGCGTGATATTCGGAATCGGTATCGTTTGGTTCTCGTTTCCGCAAGTGGAAGTTACCATGAATGATCTAGCCCAAAGGATTGAACTCAAATTTCAGAAAGCGGGTCTACTTCTGTGATCGTTGCAGCAACACAATCGCCGATATTGTCATCATAGAAATTCAGCGAGATTGTTGAAGCAGGAATAGAAACCAGGCATTTAGAAGTACATAAACTTTCATACGTAAACGACACACCACAACCTCCCCCAGGCGCGAATCAATATATTTCGGCTGGCAGAAACTTCTGTCAGCCGATTTTTTATTTCAAAAAGGAGATTCCATGTTCACTTTGTTCAAACGTTTCGTCCGCGAAGAGGATGGTCAGGACTTTGCCGAATACGCCCTGATCCTGGGCGCCATCGGTGTGGTCGCGATTGCCGTGATCGCCCGCTATCGCAACGAACTGATCGCCGCCTTCGAAGCCGGCATCGAAGCCCTGCGCATGGCGCGAGGCGGATAGAGATGTTCCGCTGGAAGGAAAAGGGGCAAACGATGGCAGAGTTCGCCCTGGTCATGCCGATTCTAATTCTGCTTATGTTCGGCATGACCTTTGCCGCGTTCTATGCCTTCCGTTCCGCCTCCACGGATTGGGGCGTGTTCATCACGGGTGTCGCTTCCGGTTCATACAACACACCGGCGACCGAACATGCCCGTGACAATGTCTTATGGCCCGATCTCGCGGACCGGATCAATGCCGGGCAGACCGGTCCGCGTCAGGTGCGTTCGTTGATCAGTGTGGAGGACTCACGGGATTGGATCTTTGGCATTCGCCTGATCGAAGCGCAACGGGCCGAGACCAACTTTCGCCTTTGGCGCTTCTATCCCGGCCCGCCCCCTGCTGGAGGGTTCGAATGAAAACCCCGTACCGAAAAGGCGAACGCGGACAAGCCTTGGCAGAAACGGCTTTGTTCGCAATGCTGGCAGTCATTATGGCATTCGGTTTGCTGGCATGGATCCCAACGCATCGGGCTCGCACCGCGGCGACTGCAGCTGCCTATGCCTGTTCACAGTTCCTGTCGCAATCGCCTGATCCCGCACGCGCCCGAAATAATGCGGTGAATGTCGCCTGGCAAACCCTGAATGCGGATTGGTCCGCATCAGCGGGCGTGCAATATCGGGTGCAGGTCTCGCCGCCCAGTGGACCGGGAGAGCCGGGTCAGTGTCTGGTCTCGTTTCAAGCGCCGACCTTGTTCGACGGTCTACTGAGTTTGAGTGAAAGCGGATGGAACAGTGAGTGGTTCATCTCGCGCTCCGAGACCTGGAAGGCAAAGTGGCGATGAAGATCAAACTCAAAGAGCGCGGACAATCTGTTGCCTTGTTCGCCATCCTGATGCCCATTATGTCGCTCTTTCTGTTGGGCATCCTCGATTACATGGTGACCAACGCGCGCGTGATGGAGACCGTGGCTACCGCCGACCTTGCCGCTCATGCTGGCGCGCAGGAGATCACAGTCTTGCCCGATGGAACCATCACCGCCACCACTGCTGGCAATGGAATTGCCGCAACCTACTTCAATTCACAGCGACCGGGTTCCGCGCACCTTACCTCGGTCTCCTGTGGACGACATCAAGGGCGCCCTGCCTGTTATGTCACTGCTCAAGTTCAATCGGCGGGGTACTTGTTCCCCGCCCGCTGGGTGACCGTGCGCGCCATTGGATATCTGGCGCATGGCGTGACCCGCGAAGATCAATAATTTTTTTGGAGAAGAATGAAATCCCTTTGGAAAACGATCCTGGATGGATTGACCTATAAAGACCTTGCCGGGAAACGGCACCCCCGCATTTACACCGTTGTCACCGGGCTGATCCTGTTATTGCTGTTCGTGGCTGGAGGGATGGCAGGCTTGAATCGCTACTTGTTGATGAGTCGTGTGCAAGCCACACCGGAAGCAGTCACCCTCCCGACACAGACAATGGAACCAGTGGCAACGGAAACCATTGTGACCAGCCCATCGGGTGGCGTTGATTCGTTTGGCTGTCCAACCGATTCGTCGGAGTGGTCCTTTACACCGACCATGATCAGCGAGAATTATCAGATTATCCAGCCTGCCTGTGTCTATCAAGGTTTGGAGAAAAGCATTGCCTGGGCGTTGGCAGTCCGTGAAGGCTACAGCCGTGCCGAAGCCACTGAACTGCTTGGGTTCACAGATATGCCCATGAGACAGATGGAAACCGTGACGATCCCGAAAAATGCGAAAGAACTCGTGGATGTACCGGTCAGTTTCATTCCTCCGAATCCTGAATTCAAGGAATGGCGACTTAACGCGAATGGCAAAGCAGCCGTAACCTATGCCCTGCGCGGTTGTTTCGAGACATCCTCGGTCAAGGGCAATCGTGTCGAGATATGGGGCGGTGAGTATCCGGTGATCTGTCTGGTTGTGGAGGATGCCGAGAACACTCACATCCTCTATGCGTTGAATGATCACATGTACATATCGCCTGCCACGCCCATGCGTTCCTTTCTGCTCTTTGGGTACCTGGGCGATGGGCAATGGGTCTGGCTTGGAACACAGACGGAACCCAAATTGGAGATCACCAATGCAAAGGAAAATGCCAGCGACCGTCTAACCGTGGCGACCTTATACGACTCCCAGCCCTGGGATGCCAAGTGGCTGAGCACAACCTATCATCTTGACATGCAAACGCTGCCGGAAAACTGGCAGTCTCTCACGGATGAAAACGAGAAGCAGTATATCCTCTCCGTGTTATCGGGAGCCGCGCCATGAAACGCGCCAGTCTATTTCTTCTGCTGATCGTCCTGATCTCCGTTCAACCTTTATCCGTCCTGGCACAGTCTGCCCCATCCTGTTCCTTTCAACCGGATGGAAGCATCATCTGCACCACAAGTGGCGGAAATGAAGGAGGCGGCGAGGAAGGCGGTGGAAATAACAATAACAACAATGGCGGTGGCGCTTGCACACCCGGCAATCATCTGGCATTCCAGGTCGTTGAATATTATTCGGAAAGCAGTTCCTGCAAGGTGTTTCCCATCCGGGTGGATAACTGCACCGGGCAGGTCCTGCATATCATCGAGCAGCCGGCAGTCATGCCTTGTGAACTGCCCAATACCACACCGCCTCAACATCCCTGTACATCGTTCTCTGTAACGGCTGGCGGTATCACCTGTACCAACAACGGCTGGAACGTAAGTGCGCGTGTCACGTTTCCCGAGATCTATCTGGACGTGCGCCCTTATCCTGCGACTCTTGTTCGCTGGCCTACCTTCGTCCGAAATGGCGGTATGCCTGAATCCTCCGGATCAGGTGGCGTGAACTATATTCCCAATGGCGGCGGATCGCCCAGTCATCCACAGGTGGGCGACTGGCAAAATCTACGCCTGATCCTGACCTTGCGACCGGCTGGTCCCATGTTTGTGACTCTGCCTCTGATTGGAGACCTGATGTTATCCAATGGCGCAAGCCAAACCATTCAATGGGAAGTACCATCCCATCCGGCTGTGGGAGCTTCCACTCTCGCAGGCAGTGTCAGTGGATTGGATGAACTCCCCGGAGACATGCCCCTGTTCGTCGGTAATGGACGCGCCCCCTACAAATTGTTCTGGGAATTGCGGTATCAGGAGTATGAAGCCATCGCAGGCTGCCTTGCCGGTCCAAATGGCAACGGTAATTACAACTGTGGTGGTGGAACCGGACATCGTGGCATCACAGGCTATGAATGGAAGAGTTATTCAAGCGGTGGCGAGATTCCCCCTTCCGCCGTGGCAAATCTACCTGCCGCAAGGATGGCGGATATCAACAATGATGGTACGCCGGACGCCTACTGGGATACCAACTTGACCCTGCGACGCATGGATGATGCCGGCAGTATCAGCAATCCTCAATATCAGCGTTCCTGGAATTGGGGCGGGATCATTTATTGGGCAGTGCGTGAAGGACAGGGACAGATCGGCTGGCCGGGGCAATAACTGTTCATAGCAATCGTTTGTGCGGTCTCTTGTAACTTGAGACTAGACTCGAATTCTCACATAACTTGAGATTCTTTCCAAAGGTGAAGGATTCGAGTCTCTCGTAAATTGAGACTGAGCAAAGTTGTGTTGAACACTTTTCGAGAAAGACGGCTCATAAACACAAAAGAAATCAGCGGAGGCGGAAAGCCTCCGCTGAAAGGCTAATTACAATTTGGGGTCCATCCAAGGCATCCGGTATTGCAGAATTCTTTGTATGCGATATTGGGTTCTACCCATTGAGGTTGATTTATGCCGAATTTTTGGACATACTCCAGAAACTCCGCCTCGTTGGCGAATCCAATCTCAAAGTTTTTCTCGTTCGGAATCATGACAAACCAACGTAAAACCTTCTGCTCGGCGTTTTCATCAACCTTGCGTATACGGGGTGTATAAACCATAACTACGCCATTTTCGACAGCTACTTTTGTAATTTCCAGCAGATCACCACCATTGTAAGCATATTGGTCATCTGGGAAATTCCCTTTTACTGGCATTTGCCAACCATATTGCTCGTCTATATACACAAGGTAATATGGATTTTGCAAAGGCAATCTTGAGGAATCGTACGTTCCTATATCATCATAGAATGGATCTTCATGCTTTTGGGCAAAGATACTGCAACCGGATATTGTCAATGGCAGTATCATTAGCAGATACATTCGAAAGTGTTTCATGAACCTTTTACCTTCATTGGCAAGGATGGCGTTTAGTCGGCATGGCTGTTGGTCAATAGATCTATGGTTTCGTTCTATAAATAACGAGAGTGTTTGCAAAAATCTATTCAGTTGAACACGACGTTATGGTATGTTGGACAAGCGGCGAGCATCCGACCACGCCCTGATTGTAGACAAACTTCGCCATAAGATAGATGACATCCCCATTCTTAATGCCAGTTCCGGAGAAATTATTGTATCTCCCATACGAACTGGAATCAGTTGTGCCCAGCCCAAAGGCACTGCCCCAGTTACAAAAATCAATTGAGTTTGCTTCACTGGGATCGAAGGTGTAACGCATAATGGCGGAGTTCACCGGATATGTTGTAATAACAGAAACCGTAGCTCCCACGGAACAATCATTGTCATTCACAGCTATCGAACCAAACTTGAAATCCTGATGGGGTATTTCGGATGAGGGGTTGGGCTCCTGGGAATCTGGTTGATCACCTGCGGCGGACTGAACAATGCCGGGATCAGAATATGCATAGGATGGAGTGGCATAAAGCTCTGCCGATGTGACGAACTTGAAAGTTTCAGTTTTGCAGATTTCCTGACCAGCAGCGTTCAAAGCAGTAATGCTCCATTGATACGATGAACTGGCAGGGAAGGTCTCCATATAACGGGTTAGGATAGTCCCGGAAACGGGGAAGTTTGTGGGATACCAATCGGATGGACCAATGGCAACCACGTAACTGGCGGCTTCCCCAAATGGCTCCCATGTAAAATCAAAGGGACCATTCGCCGGCACGATGGCATTGTCAGTCGGGTTTACTGGAACGGCACAAGAGACAGATACTAGCGTCGCTGTTTTGGTGGGCAACTGTGTCTCCGTGGGGGCTGATGTAGGAGACAATGTTGAAGTTGGTAAAACAACTGTTGGAGTGAATGGTACAAGTGTAGGCGTATTTTCCACAGGCGCAGTTTGTGGGGAACAAGATATGAATAGTATTGTTGACAGAATAAGAATGGTAAGATTTTTCATGACTTCCTCTCTCTGGTGTAGCAGTCGGTGTGTTGCCCGGTATTTGAGAAAGCGTCACCCAAAGACAGGCTTCGAAAGACCAACTCTTTCCAAAGCCTGTCGCGGGACCGGTAGCTCTAGTCCAAAGGTTATTGATTTGCTTCAATTAGTTTGCTTGCTTTTTCATCAATGGTTTTCGCTATCTTTTCCATATCTTCCAAGCTAAACCAATCGGGGATCAGTACACTACGGAGTTCAATAACTATTCTATCGTAGCGCGCCAGCCAGGTACAACTTGTAAAGTTTGGCGCATCAGAACACGCAAAGTAACTTTCATCTGCCATCTGACTTATAAAACTCCATTCTTGCGGCGCATATGAAGCCGGTTGTATTATCTTGAGTTCATCGTCATAATCATCCCTTGCCCTGGCAACTGTGCGGAATCGATATACCTCTTCACCTACACCGAGAGATTCTGGGTACAGATCCGATAAGAAGACTATTCCTGCGCCATCTGAACTTCGGTATGGATCAATTGCCTTACCGACACCATAATTTGCTGCTGACCAATGCGGTGGCATATCACTTGGTTCGAATAACAAGTCAAGAAGGTTTTGGTTATCAACTGCTGAATCCTGGTGAAAATAATTGCATCCACCACTCACGGTCAGGATAATTGTGCACAGCAAGAAAGGGATCGGAGCTCTCCAACGAGCCGGTGTTTTCATTTTTTCCAACATGATCGTGAGGTATTCGACTTGCCGACCAGACATGCAGGAAGCTCATTCATAATTAGAAAGTTCAGCGGGGGCGCAAAGCCTCCGCTGAAGGGCTACTTACAATCAGGGATCCAATCAAAGCCCCGTTTTGTAGAATTCCTCATATGCAATATCAGGTTCTATCCATTGAGGTTGCAGTGTGGACTCATGAAGGTGCGGATGAAGCAGTCGGTATGGGGGCTATTGGATAGGCATTATATATCAGTCAATCCATAAGGCGGCCAATTTGACCAATGTGTGTTGATCAAGTGTGACGGACACTCATACTCATTAGGGTTATCATTGGCAATCGCTCTAATCAAACTCCGCAAGCAGGGATTCAAAAAATCATTCTTTGATATCCTTGGATCCGGGTGACACCATTCATAAAGCTGAAGAAACAATGGTAGAGTGGTTGATCTACCAATTGTTTCAAATAAATCATTGGTGGAAAGGAAGATATCGTGGGTTGGGAGATTGGCGACCAATACCCGGAGTATTTGCAAATGCCTGTCAAAGATGGGATCGTTACTAATGTCTTCTTTCAGATCAATCCCGGCTTTCTGATAGTCTTCAACCTCAAAGTGAAATTGTTTTCGAGTGGAATTAATACTGATTTCGAAATCGAAAGGATTAATATCTTCATTTGTATTTATCATATCAAACAGTTTTCTGTTCCAAATGCCTCCTCGAACCTTGTTTCCAAAGCTATAAATAATATTTTCGTAACTATTGGCTTCTCCAATATACACGAGATGTTCAAAAGCAATAAGCCATTCTGTCTCCGAGCGAAATACGGTTAGGCGACCTCTGCCATATGCAAAATTTTCATCATTGAACAGAGGAGGCGGAAAGACTCCTCTGTTCAATGCATTTTGAAATGCATGTAAGATTTTCTTTTCGGTAATTTTAGAATCAGCAGGTAACCTCATAGATTCCTCTGTTGCATATTATACAAAATCATCCGCATCATTCCATGTTATTGATCCCACAGTTTCCAAGCCGGACCCCAAGAATAGTATGGACGCCACGCGCCGTTCCAGATGTGATTTAATGAACCAGATATTCCCCACCGTAAATGACTTCCCTGTGTACTTGAGCAACTTGGACATTGGGGGTATATCACTCGGGGCTGATTGGTTCCCAAAGCAGTTGGTGGTTGATGATCTCCATAGTAAACACCTCCTTTAGGGTTCATCGTTCCGCATGTATGGCAGCCATATTGATTGCCTATCGTTTGGATGCCGCTCCTTACGCTGTTTGTATTTGTAACGCCTTGGGATGGGATGGATTCTTGTGCATAAGCGCCAACACCGGTAGTACTGCTTGGCATAACTTGATTGAAATTTCCTCCAATCGCCTTGAAAGTAACAAGACTAAAGACAGCGTCTATCGCCATGTCCTCTGGCTGAAACAACCCAGTTCCTAGGTCTTTATCTGTCATTACATTTGTTGCCGCTCTTGATGCCTGCCCTGCCAATACGCCCGATCCAGCAATGGTTACCGCGCCCGCAACTGTAGCCGCAGCACCACTTGAAGCTGTAATACCTACGGCCCCTGCGATGGCTGAACCTGCGGCTAGACCAACCCCAAATGTCAATCCTCCGACAGCACCAGCAACTGCTCCGATTGCGGCTGCTTTGCCAACTTCTGATGGGTTTATATTTGTTGTTAACGGTTGCCCAGATTGAACATTCTTAATCATCTGAGGCAGGGCCACAGATGCAGCCCCGATAGCCGCGCCAGTTATTGCACCGACTGCAGCAAATGCTAGGTTGATAAAGTGCCCGCTCGGATCTGTATAAAGCAACGGGTTGTTATTTGCATAAGCATACCTATCGTATGCCTGTATGCCTTGTGTTTGATCCGGAATTATCGTATCCGCCTGTGTGAATCGACCTAACGAAGGATCAACCCATCTTGCATTGTAGAAAAGCAAGCCAAAATCTGAGGTGTGGGAATATTGACCCGTAAAGGAATACTTTGTTGGTATACCACTAGAAGCATAGCGCACTTCACCCCAGGCAGTGTAACGGGTATCAATGGGATTCTGCCCATTCGCATCGGTCACAAGCGAAGTGCTTTCCAGGTGATCGCCCAACAGAAACTTCAAGCCACCATTCTGCCGCATCGCAATGCGCTGTGACCCTGCATAGTAATACTTGGTCACCACACCATTGGCGATTTCATAGTGGTTGCCCACGAAGTAGGTAGTTGTTGTGGCAATGTCTGTAGTGATCACAGACTTCACGCGCTTGCCATCACCGTCGTACGTGAACGAGCCGTTGTAGAAGACCGGCACGGGAGGCAGGGTTGGAGTGGGAGAGGCTGTAATCGTAGGTGAAGATGTATTGGTCGGTGTATTTGTAATCGTTGGCGTCGAGGAAGGTATGGCTGTGTTCGTCGCGGTGTAGGTGGCTGTCGGTGTGAATATAGCAGTAGGCGTGTTGCTGGGGGTGGGCGTCGATGTGGAGGTATTCGTCGCGACCGGCGTATTGGTCGGGGTGGAAGTCGCCGTTGGAGTATAGGTCTGTGTTGGAGTCGGAGTAGGACCGGAGGACACATTCCCTCCGCCGAAGTCGTCCAGCCGATGTCCCGAAGCAATGGCAAACCACATGCCAATATAACCAGGGTCATCCGCATATAGCCAGGAACTCAAGTCCCGTGTGGCAAGCAGAGCGCCGTTTTTGTATACTTCCAAGGTGCCATCCGCAAGGGAACGGACGCCAAACTGATCCCCAGCCGCGAGCGTGACGGAAGTAATGTCTGCGCCGTATTGCACCCAGCCGTTCGACAGGTCATATGTCCAGACCTGAATGGTATCGTTGTTCGCCAGGTAAATCACTTCAATGGCGCCATTGCCGTAGGAAGTGTTACTTTGGGACTTGAGCATGAGGCTGAGTTCCCACGAATCTGTGCTTACCTGGGAGACATTTACAAACGCCTCCTGGTCCGCGCTGAAAGTGGTATTGCCCCAGTAAATGTGGTTGTCATAGCCGCCGGTAGTTGCCAGCAATTGGTTGGACGAGATACTGAACGCAGAAGTGAAGCCCGACCAATTACTCCCGATACTTCCATTGGCGCGGTTAAAGTTATCCAACACAGAACTGGACGGGAATCCACTCTGTTGGAGCGGTTTCAGGGACGATGCGGGTTCGTTCTTGTTCGGAACGGCGTAGCTTGTGAACCTAAAGCTTCCCAAATTGCTATTACCTTGATCTACCCGGGCAAAAGAGGGCGCGTAAGATTGGGGGAGTGTGCCGCCGCCGAAGTTATCGAGCCGGTGTCCTGACGCATTGGCAAACCACACGCCAACATAGCCTGGGTCATCTGCATACAGCCAGGAACTCAAGTCCCTTGTAGCAAGCAGAGAGCCGTTTTTGTATACTTCCAAAGTACCATTCGAAAAGGAACGGACGCCCAATTGATCCCCGGCTGTGAGGATGACGGAAGAAATATCAGCACCATACTGTACCCAGTCGTTGGTGGTGTCATAGGTGACGACTTGAATCGTATCGTTGTTCGCAGCATAAAACACTTCGATGACGCCATTGCCGTAGGAAGTGTTACTTTGCGATTTGAGCATGAGGCTGAGTTCCCACGAATCAGTGTTCAACTGGGAGATCGTGACATACGCCTCCTGATTTGCACCAAAGGTCGTGTTGCCCCAATAGATATGATTATCCCATCCGCCAGTGTTTGCCAGCAATTGGTTGGACGAGATACTGAACGCAGACGTGAACCCTGACCAATTACTCCCGATACTTCCGTTGGTCCGATTGAAATCGTCCAAAATCCCGGTAGCGGGGAAGGAACCGGACTGAGTAGCAGTGGGGGTCGGCGTGAATGTATTGGTGGGCGCCGCTGTGGAGGTGGGCGTGGAAGATGCAGTCGGTGTAGCGGATGGCACCTGGGTGCTGGTCGGGGTGGACGTTGCGGTTGATGTCTGCGAAGGCGTAGCCGTAGCGGTCGCGGTTGGCGGCGGAGGGGTCGCGTTGGAAGCCACCGATACGAGGCGGTTCTCCGCGTCGTAGGCAAGATCGAAGGTGAGCGCGTCCACGTTGCGCGTGATCATATTGCCGTTCTCATCGTAATCATACGAATTGCCATTCGTGAGCGATGCAACCGCGTGCGGATGATTGGTGTCATAGGTGTACGTCACGCCAGCCTTGACGGAGAGATTGCCAGTGTTGGAATCGTAACTATATGACTCGTCATACAACCCCTCGGTTCCACCTGTGACAACGGCGCTGGTCAGGCGGTTGAGGGAATCGTACCCAAAGGTCTGGATCTGCGGTCCAGCCAGATTATCCAGGATCGTCGAAACGTTGGCGTTCTTGTCGTAGGTGTATGCAAAGCTTTGCAGAGGGGCGCCGTCCGACAGGCGGGTGGTCACGGCGGTATCGAGCAGGCCGCCCTGGATCGCAGTATTGTACGGGAAGTAGGTAAACACCTTCCGAATGACACTCGCGCCATAGTCCATGCTTTTGATGCGGCCTGCTTCATCGTACTTTGTGCCTGCCAGATACGGGGTAGAACCACCCAGGTTGCTGGTCACGGAGTTCAGCGAACCGTCGCTGTTATAACCGTAAGTCAGGACTTCATTGTCAGGGTAGGTCATCGTGACAGGCAGGTCCGCGCTGTTATAGGTCCATGCGGTCGTGAAGGGCGATGCTGTCCCTGTAACAGTCTTGATCTCGCTTTCGACGCGTCCGCGCGCATCGTAGACCCAAGCTGTCGAACCCGAATCATCGCTCATGTGTGTGCGGCGGCCGATCTGGGAGTTTCCTGACGCGGGGGGATCATACACTGAAGGCGTCGCCGGGTCGTCATTGTCGTAGAAATAAGATGTGCTTACCTGATTCACACACCCTGTCCCGCCGGAAGTCTTCGAAGTGAGGCGGTTTAAGGCATCATAGTCAAGGGACAATACGCACAGGCGATTATCGGTTTGGAATTCGAGATTGCCTAATGCGTTATACTCGTATTCCCAGAAACCCATATCCGGGTCGGTCATATTCAACTTACGCCCCGCCGAATCGTATTGGATGCTGACGGTCTTGCTGGCAGGGCAGTTGGTTGTTGGATTCGCAAGGCAATTGCCCACCTCCGCACTCGTGCCGCGAATGGCTTTGAGCAATTGCCCCTTCACGTCGTAGACATACCCCACAGCCGGTCCGGTGGGCGGGTCAACACGGGTCGTGCGTCCCCATACATCGGAGGTAGTGGTGGTCGAATATTGTTTGGGGTCGGTAACGGTGGTGGTCAGATCGGTATAGGCATACTGCACTTGATTGGTGTTTGGCTGGGTCACAGACAGAGTCCGCCCCAGGACGTCATACACAGTGACAGTGGACTGTGAGAAGTCTTGCGCCTCAAAGATGGGCATCCCATTCGTTCGGGGCCATGGAATGCTCTGTTTCCACAGGCGTCCGACCGAATCGTAAAGGTAATCCACAACCACATTCCTCTGGTTACCGTTCACGACAGCATTTACAGTCTGTGTTTGGATCTGCCTGCCTGCGCCATCGTAGAAACGGCTGAGTTGGATCGCGGCTGTGCCGTCCACGCGTTGGGTGAGGTTGATCTGGAAGGGTTTGTTGGTGGAGGAGTTGTAGTTGATGTATGCAATTTGCAGTGTCGGCGCGGCGAGACTGTCACCCGGCGCGGCAATCTTTATCATCCGCCCAAAATCATCGTAGTCCGCTTCGGTGGTTACTCCATTGGCATCGGTCACACTGTTCGGCAAACCAAGTGCGTAGTCATAACCTGTTTGCGTCACCTGCCCAAGTGCGTTCGTCACAGACACTGGATAGGTGTTGTAGCCGCCCGTGTCGTATGCAGTGGTCGTAGTCTGTGTTGTACCTGTGGTCGGATCCCCGGTTGCAGTAGCAAAACCGGTATGCGCGATTTGATCTTTCAAGTTCCCGTTGGACCAGTATGTAAAGTCTGTCTGACTGTAATCGCCAGCTTTTACCCACGTGCGCTGTTTGGTGAGATCGCCTTTGACCGGGGAGACGGTATAGGATGTGTTACTATCGTAGAAGGAATACGTTTCGGCTACTTTACCGGTCAGGTTGGTAAAATCGCACACGCCGCTCGTGCAGTCCAAAGTCACCTGTCGACCAGGCAGATCCACAATATACGCGGTGGTGTTGGGGGCGGTGTACTCCGTTTTGGAACCGCGATAGAGTGTCCAGGTGCCATTATCGCCGGCATACTCCTTCTGAGTGAGCAGATGCCCGTAATTGGCAGGTGTATCATAGGTGAATTCCTGTTTCGTGCCAACGAACTTCGCATCCCCATTGTAGTTGCGCTGTTCCACGGACACCACACGGTTCCAGGTAATCTGCAAGTCTTTGAAAGTCGTCAAGCTGGGCAGGTCGGGAATCCCGTTGTTGGTGATCGTATCGTACTGTACGGTGGTTTCGTAACGCGTGATCGTCTCGGAGTAGGGCGTACCCTCAAAGTAGGAATCCAAGTAGATGGTCCCGTTGTAGACTCGGTCGCGGAAGGTCCAATTTCCGCCTCCCACCCCACTGACTACCGTTTCGCCAAAATTGGCCGGATTATCCAACTGCCAGATGCGGACGCGCGAGCCATTGGCAGCATCCACGATGAACATCACGGCATACCATTCATCCTTGATAAAATTGCCGGAGGAGAGCAGGGTTGTGCCGTTGCTTGCCGTCGCGGAATTGCCCTGCATGGTGATCCCAAAGAACTGACCGCCATTGACCAGGCCCACTTCACCCTGAGCATTTGCGCCGCTCAGGCGCACATGAGCGACGGCTATTTCGCCTGAAGTCAATGTAGCAGTATTGCGGCTCAGACTGACATTCCAATTAGCGGCAGAGTTATATGAGGCCGCGCTGGCATCGAAGTCTCTTTGATAGACTCCCTGGTAAGTATGCGTTCCGCCCGCTGGCGTCCAATAGGTGGTGGATAAATTGGTCCCAGACGCCCCTTCGAGCCCATCATAGAAATCGCGTTTGAGGATCAGGGTATCATATGCGCGACCCTTTAAAGTATCAGTTTGGTAAAACCAGTTGACGGTCGTCAAGCCCTCCGGGTTTTTGACCTGCGTCATGGCATGACCGCGGAATTCGCGCAGGACCTTTGTATAGAGTGTTGCCCCTGAAATGTTGGCGGCGGCGGAATTGTCGGTGCTGTTGGGGGAGGCGTTATCGTAACTGTAGGTATATGTGGATACAGCGCCGGTGGGTTGGACAGTAACCGTCCGCTGGGAGACCCGGTACATCAGCGGGTATTGAATGAATTCGAACGACCTGTAAAAACAGTTGCTGCATTCCAAACGAAGTTTTGTAGTGGACGGATTGTAGGTGGCAGGCATCTCCAGCGAATCTTCCAGTTCATTCCCACCGGTTCCAATCGAAGCGACGTAATTGTCCGAAAACAACATTTGCACCTGGCCGGTGCTGGTATCGCGCATACCCCAGTTGGTATCTGTGGTATTTGAAATCGCCCGCACGTTGATGTGGAAAAGATATCGTCCGCCTGGTTTGACCATATGCTCGGGTAACGGGCGTTCTCCCACGGATATGGGATAACCGTATCCCTGCCCTACTTGAAGCAGCGAACTCCCCCCATCACAACGGACTCTCCCTGTGCCTACCAGGGTCCAGGAGGTGGGGATGGCTCCCCCTCCATAACATTCATCATTCACAGCGCCAAACGTGGTTTTCAGGGAACGCAGATCCTTGTTGATATCGTCGAAATAGGTCCAGCGTTCATAGGTCATCTGCACCTGCCCACCCTGCCCGTTATCCACCTTGGTGATGTGCATATTGTCACCATAGGTGAAGGTGACCGCTGGCAGGGCAGGGCTGGTCGTGTCGTTCGCAAATTCCTGCACCCCTACGAACGTCAGGGTCTTGGCATTATTATTACTCCACTTGAAGTTGGGATAGATGATATTCGTGGTTTCCGTATCCAGTGCATAGGAGAACTTGTAACGACGAACCGTCGCGCCCAAATGCTGAATCTTGATTTCCTTCAACCGTTTTGTGCCATAAAGGGTCTTGGAGGAATTCGTGGTCCAGGAGGTTTGATAGTCGTTGCGAGTTTCCGTAACAAAACTGACCGAATATTTTCCATTGGGATAGGAAACCGAGAGCGGATAGACCGCGATTTCGTTGTAACAGCTGGCAGACTTCTTCTCGACATCATAAGCAAACGAAAGCTGATTGCCATACGTGTCTGTGATGGTCGTCAGGGACCAGCGCCAGACCATGTTCAATTGACCGGAAGTTGCGCAACCATCGGTATCCGTGGTGCTGGTGCGGGCGATGTTGGCAAATTCGTACTTTATGCCGTCCGTACCCCAGGCGATCCACTTGTTTGTGCCGCTGTCGAACTGCACCTTCATGAAGGACTGGTCGGCCGTGTTATAGGTTGTGATATTTCCGTTGACGCTGATTGGCAGTAACAAACCGCTCACACCACCTGCCGAGATCGAGAAGGTATCATCTGACGCGTCCCCATCCGTGCCGTGCATATTGCGATTGATCGCGCCGGTATCTATATCCCAACCCATACCCACCCAGGACGGTTGAGAGAATGCTGATGATTCGTCTATCACCTGGCTGTTATAGGTCAAGGCGAGCGACGGCTGTAATCCGTTAGGACCGGGTGGTGTCCATAAGTTGATCGAATAAGACCCTGCCCCAGTGAAATCTGAGACCTTGAAGGAATCCACGGTGGGCAGGCTCTGGCTCTGCCAGTTGTTGGCTTTGTAGTCGAAGACTGTCAGGTGATCGCTGTAGGCTGTAAGCGTATTATCTTTCGTGTCCACCGTGGTTTCGATGGGGAACCAGTCCAATAAGTCCGGATCATAGTAGAAAATCGTTAATGCGTTTTCATCCCATTCGAAGATTTCATCTTCCTCGTAATTGACTTTGATCTTGATCGGGGACTTGAATTTATCCACGTTCTTCTGCGAGTCTTTCCCCACTGCGATGATTTCCACGGGGTTCCAGGTCAGGGAAACACCCGGCTGTGACTGCGGGGCAGGTTCGCGAATGTCGAAATCCAGGGATTCGTTGATGGCGGTAGAGGGTACTTCCACTTCCACCTTACCGTTCGAGCTCTTGAAATTGCCACCCTTGCTTTTTTCCACAGAGAAGTGAGCCTGATCCACCATGACGGTCTCGGATGCAACCAGGCCGTCATTCACTAACAGGTCAATGCCAAAATAAATGGGCAGTTCCGCGCCCTCTTCGACGTTCCACGAAGAAACGTCCTTCTTATCTCGCAGAGGAACTGCGACTAATCCATCTGAGGTCAAGGCTGGGCTGGCAACCGCAGAAGTTAATCCTTCAGGTGCATGAATCACTACTTGGGCGTTTTCCAAATCTTCGGGTTTCAGGTTCTGTACTTTCCAATGTAGATTAATGGGTTTACCGGGGGTGTAGATGGCAGGCTCCGCCCAAGCTTTGAACTTTACAGTTTTATCTTCCTGGTTCTGTTTACCCTGTTCGGCGATCTGCTCTGAAAGGATCGGAACTTCATCATTCACAAGGAATTTCCGCATTCCCATTGTCAGGCTCGATGAAATGTCGTTGTTATCCGTTGAATTGGTATCGGCGTCATCCAATGCATTGGCTGACGCGGGCATGGGGGCCAGCGCGTTGAACAAAATAACCGCGATCAACAAAACGCTGAACGCGGTTTCTTTCCTTGGTTTAATGGCAAACATACTTCCTCCGAAGGTTGGTCTGCAACCAGGAACTTGCCCCTGATCGGATTTGGATTGTTTCTATGCTGAGTCTTGCTTGGACTTTCCCCCAGCAAAGAAGGGAGAATATGACTATTTAGCAAAACGGTCATATTTCGGTCGACATGATACGCAGCAAATTATTTTCTGTCAAGAATGAAAATCTGATATTTGTCAGACATATTCCCTACCGGTAATTCATAACTATTGTGCTTGGATCATTTCATTATCCCTATGCAGAATTATTTCGTGAACCTTGCATAAGTCGATCCTAAATTTTCCAGAGGGTGACAGAAGAAAATGTCAAGTCCATCAATGAGCAGGGATCGATATGAGTGAACACAACTTATTCTTACATTCAAAAAAGAATAATCTTCGATACGATAATAGCAATCAACCACCACAAGGGCGGTTGATTGCTTTAGGCAAGACAGTGCCAACCCTCCATTACGACCCCTTCGAATTCCAAAGGTAAACGATTCTTTAAAGAAAGTCTAATGCCAAACTTTATGTTGCGGACAGCGTCAAACTTTGCGCGCTCAGAGCGAAACTTTACGGAATCCGACAGAAGTGATGTGAAGTGAGTGGAAAACCGTTTCGGCAATATCTGAAGGGTTTAGGGATAGGGAAAATTGCTACAACTCAGCAATATGCGGATATGGTCCATTGAAAATTCCGAATCCCAAGTTGTGTGAGAATTTTGGAATGAGTCTCAAGTTATGTGAGACAAAAGCTCGAATATTTCGAGCAAAGATAGCTAATAGCTCCTTGAGTCCAGTCTCAAGTTACAAGAGACCGCACATCGTTCCGGCACAAGCAGATGCTTGCCAGGATCAAGCACCGTTTGAACTGCCCGATCCAGGAGCCTGCAATAGCGCTTTGTATCCAACCTTCCGGAGTCCAATGTCTCTTCCAATTCCCAGGCATGGACTCCGGTTCCATTTCGGGTAAACAGGAATTCCAGCGATTGACCGGGGGCGAACTGCCTGCCGTGTGCCTGCAACTGCCGGGCGGCGCGTGCGGCTGGAGAGGGAGTCTTATAGGCTTCAATTGTCCGACTTAACCTTTGGCGAATGAGCAATTCTCCCAATGGAACACGTCCGGTTCTGAGTTCCCGTTTTGCATCTTCCACCAACTTCATAACATCCGGAACGTGGTCCGCGAATTCATGCGGGGTATTCGCACCTGCCAGAACTTCCAGCGCCTTCAATTGAACCTTTCTCACCCATAGGGTTGTATCCCTTTTACGCAACTCGATGCCACGATATTTGAGCGTCCCATCCTGGAAGGCACCAAAGTATTGGTTGGGCACGGGTACGCGCGCATCCCGCTTCGAAGCCAGAAAAGCCACCCACTTGAAAACTCCTTCCAATGCAATGGGAATGCCTGTTTTCTCTTCGATGGCATTCATAAGTGACGTAAATTCTGATGGCTTGTGAAACCCCTCCTGCTGGACGAACAAGCAATCCACATACATATGAAGGACTGTAAATCCCATGTCCTCTGCCACCCCCTTGGCTTGCAACATCAACTCGCGGCTCATGGCAGTCACGGCTTCATGCGATTCGATCTTTCCAAAACGGGCGTTCTTGTATCCCAAATATCCAAAGCACACCACCAACAACCACTTGAGCGCTGAGGCTCGCGCCTTGAGGATCTCCACTCTGCAATCCCGCGGATCAAGATCGGACAAAATGTTCTTAAGCATCAGGCGCTTTTCCAACAGGGGGCGCAGGGTTTTGGGAATCAGACCTTCGGGTGCATCTTCCAGACCAACTGTCTCCGGCGATATATTATGTTTCACCATGATTGCGGGATACATGGAAGAGAAATCGATCTGTGCCACATTACCGTGGAGTCCGATCAAGGGTTGGTAGATCAAACCGCCATGATCAGCGCGGATCAATTCAGACAGAGTCTTCCTCCCTTCAACTTGTTGCTTTTGAACAGGAACCATGATGCCATTACATAAAGCCGTCAGCATCTGCATGGCAGTGATGCCTGCGCCGGGAGACTTACGCGCCATCTCCTGTACACCAATGCCTGTGACACGCGCCTGTTCCATCGCGCCTTCCAATCCATACTCGCCGAAAGACATGGCATTCTTACGGTCGATGTGCCAGCGCCCGAATAGATGCGCCTGCGCACCGCGATAGGTGACCTGACCATAGGCAAAATAACTGTTTGCCTTTCGTGTCAATACCTTTCTCTCCTGATCCCGATTTAGGTTCAATTCGATCCCGGTTTCCTTCTCCCATTGACTTAACAGCGGAAATAACCAGGTATCTCCGTAATCCGTCAGGATCAGGTCGGGGTCGACGCGCTGCAGATCGGCTTTCAAGCCAATCAGGAATGGTCTTGGAGATTCCAGCGAGAGGCTGTATTCCCGTTGGTTGTATTTCACATGCAGTTGTTTGGGTTTCCGAACAGCAGGATTGCATTCCGGGGCAAGAGTCAGAATACGCAGGGGCATGGGCGTGGGATCGATCTCCCACGGTGAGGATAAAGGTTCAATGGTCTGCACCCATTCTCCATTCAGTATTACACGGCAGCGTCCCAGCAGGTGGGTATTCGTTTGTGCAATGAAACGCAGGGTGATGGGAATATCTACATCGTAATAATCCAGGGAAGGAAATTGACGTTGCAAGTCCCCGAATAGTTTTTGGATGTTTGCTGGATCCGAAGTAGAGACAGCCATTACATCCCGTTCACCAAGGAATAGATCGCGGCGGAGGGTTCGTTCCAGCCTCACGTTCTTCTTCCTCAAATACTTCCACGCCTGCCGCAGCAGGGAGAAATCCCCCGCCACGTAGAGCGTGATGTCAAAATCCATGCGTAAATGAAGACGCTTTCCATCCTCCGCCAACAACCATAGGGTAATGCCGTCCTCTTCCGCATATACATCCAAGAGCCAACCAATTGCCTCGGTCATGTTTCGACACAGCTACGCTAGTCAACCCGAGTTTTTCTTGATCAGCTCTTCGACCTTTTGTTCAAGAACAGCTATTTCCTTTGACTGTTCCAATAACATGGCAAGCAAAGCCGATTCAAATGGCAACAGCGCCTCAGCCTGCCCGATGGCAGCGATATGCCGACGCGCGGCGGCAAAGAGACCATCGAAGACATACTGATCACTGCGGCGCAAGGTGCGCCGAAATGCCGACAGGTTGGCTTCGGTCTCGTTTAGTAATTGGGTGATGGTGACGAGAGTACGACCCATATCATTCAGAAGAGCGACGGTTGGGTGGGTTCGCAGGCGGGTGTTTCCTTGATCAGCACTTCATCTGCCTGTGCGCAGACCTGCTCAAGTAGAAAAGCACGTTCCTCCGCCAAAGGCGGTGCAAGAGTCAGGACGACGGGTCCGGCGAGTACAAGACGCTGGATTTGACCGAGACAGGATTTCAATAATCGATCCGCCTCATGAATTGATACATGGTCGTCATAGAAAGTGTTCAATAGATCCAGAATCACACAAGGTTGATTGCGAGACGAAGTGGAGCACAACAAGGTGTTCATCTCATAGCAGGTGAAGGCGCGCCGACTGAACAGTCGATTGGCGGCACTGGAAATATCCACCGTTTTCCTGCGCAGGAATGTGGCAACCTGATAGGGTCGATAACGATTGCCACCATCCAGGATGGTGACTGCCCCGTGCAAGCCGAGTTCGGCAATTAGAGTCATGCTTTCGGTGCGTGCAGCGTCCGGTGTGTAGATCGCAATTAGTTTGCCGGTTTTGAGAACGGGAAGAATGTCCATGCCGACAGAATACAGCCTTCCCTTCTTATAAAACAGCCCCCACTTGGGTGTTAGATGGGGGTGTTTTGGGGGTACTGGATTTGGGGGGAGGGTTGGAGCATGGGTCTATCTCTGCCGTTCCCACTCATTGAAATCCCAATGGGAGAACAGGGCACGCAGATCATTGCGTCTGTTAATATTAAATTTGCGGAATACGGACGAGAGGCGATCCTTGACGGTATCCGGGGCAATGTTCAAACGGGCGGCGATCTCACGGTTGGTATACCCCAGGCACACGAGCGCAGTCACGTCCCGTTCACGGGGCGAGAGGGATTCCCACCTGTCCCATAACCTCTCATTGGCGGTGTATTGTGTCAGACCTGCGGCCAGAATATCGGGGATCAAATCGTGTTCAGGACGGCCTTCGTCAGAGGATAGGGTGGAAAGCGTAACGTGCAGGCTTTCACTCGCATCAAAATGATAGGTTCGAGGACCGGGCGTTGGACGCAAGCCTATCAGGTACAGAAGACGATCCCAGATAGACATACTGTTGGGATAATAACAGAACAAATGTTCTTTCGTCAAGCATTAGGAGTTAAAAATGCAACGCCCAGGGTGAGGGGGGCACCCTAGACGTTGCAAAGATATTTTACCAAATATTTCATCGGGCATAAAACCTCTGTCGCCAACCCTGGATTTGAATCAAAGCGACACGTTCACCATACCCACCCATTCATTTATATATCATCAGCAACCAATGACCTGGTTGCTTTTTTATCTTCTGGCAGTAAGCCTGTACGATCTGCGTACCCGTCGCATCCCAAACTGGTCTACCTACCCATTGATCCTTGCGGGCATGATCGCCCACTTCCCCGGGCATATGGATTTGTGGCTGGCATGTTTTCTGCTGCTTTCCGCCTGGGCAAACGGATGGATGGGCGCCGGAGATGTAAAACTCTGGATGGCAGTTCTTTGGGCGTTACCCTATTCCAATATTCCATCCCTGATCCTGCTGGTCTTCCTTTCCTTTTTGGTCACCAGCATCCTCCAGTTCATCTGGAGACTCTTTCAGAAACAATCACTCACCGGGATGAAATCCCCCGCCGCTTGGCGAACAATTCCATTTCTCCTGATGGTCTGGCATGTACACTGATCTCTTCCTTGCCATGCTCAATCCCAAAAATGCACGCGGGAATCCCATTCTCTCAGCCATGTTGTATTCCTTCTGCCCTGCGGCTGCACGTTGGTGGCTGACAGGTGCCGACCCAACCCCGCCCTTCGATCCCGTCTGGAAGTCTCTTGAAGATCTATCCACAGGCAAGACCCTGGCAGAATTCCTAATCCAATATGGTTTCGAAAACCTCCTCGATGAAATTCGCTCCAATATCCGCAAGATCGAGGAATACCGCAACCATCATAGTGATTTCCGGTCCCCGGAACTCATGCCGCTCTTTCGGGGCGGGGATATCCCCCTGAGTCGCCGATATGGTTCCCAGAACGCGATCAACAACCTCGGCGGCGACTGGCGCAACCTATTCATCTATGTTCGCACCTGGGCGTTCCTTTCCCATGACTGGCGCAAAGCCATGCTGATCGGACGCGACTCTGACTACACCTTGAAGGCGGAAAAAGTCTGCTTGACTCTTCCACCTGATGTACGCATGCCTGTCCAGTTCGATACATGGATATGGCAGGTACAGGTGGGACATGTCACAGAAACCAGGATCGGTTCACTCCTCTCCAATGGCGAACAGGATCAACTCCGCTTTTCCCTGCTTAACCGCTGCACAACCCTGGGAAACCAGCCCTGGTCCAACACACCAGCCATCTATTCTTTAAATCGGGAAACCGGTGAAGCAAAGCATTTCGATCAACTCCTCGCCAACCGGGATCTGGAAAAAACGGTGGCGTCCCTGTCCAATCTTGCGAAGAAGGGACCTCATCCACCGTTGAACGCCCTGCAGCAACCGTCGATCTGTAAACAATGCGGTTATCAGCAATTGTGCTTTACAAGGAACTATATCTCCCAACACGTCTTGAAGGGTTTATGAAAAAATTCCGATTTCTCATTCTCTGCATAATCTTCATTGCACTACTTGCACTCGGGAATCTGGCGATGACGGTAACACCGGTTCATGCCTCCAGTGCTAATCTACTTCTAACTCCCACACCCACGGTGACAGTCACAGTTACGCCGACTCCACCCACGGGAGGCGGCAACACCACCACAACCACCATCTCACAGATCTTCAATCATCTGGTCTTCCCCGCCGAAACCATCTCCGAAGCCTTGGCAGGCATCTTCGATAAAGCCGCCGACAAGGAAGTGCGCGCCATGAGCGAGGAAGTGGCGCGTTGGACCAGCGTGATTGGCGAGATCGTACAGGCCCCCAGTCAGGGCGATTACAGCATGGTGGCACAGTCCAGTCTGCCAGTTGCAGCGGCGCTGGCGCCCGCATTATTCTTATTGAGGTTGGCTCTATATCATTGGGGCAGATTACTTGGAGATGAAGACAGTGGATTACGGGTGATCGGAGATTGGGTCACAGCTGGAGTACTTGCCCTTGCCTCCGGTCCGTTTCTCGATCTCATCGTGCGCCTCGGCTGGTGGATGGTCGGAAAAGTCATCGGTGAAACTGGCGCCTTGGCAGTCAGCTTCGTCGAGAACACGACAGCAACTTCCATTCTATTGGGTCTTGCCAACCAAACTTTCCTTGGTAGTCTGCTCAATATCGGTTTATCCATCGGTTCATTACTCGCCATCGGCGGGATGTTGTTTGCCTTTGCTTCCGCTAATGCCGTTCTATTCATCCTCGCAGTACTCGCTCCACCATTGGCGATTGCGAGTGTGTTGCCTCAGGCGACCTGGCTGCGTTCCTTATGGATGAAGGCAGTTGTATTGATCGCCCTGCTACCCATCGTGGCAGGTGGAGTCTTCAAGGCAGGTATGGCAGCCAGCACCTGGCTGGGTCAGCAGGGAATCCTGTCCGCCATCCTGCGCGTGATCTGGTTATGGGGTGCAACCGGTTTGCTGCTTTCCCTAGCGGGTATTCTCGGCAAGATGACCATTTCCACTACAGCAGACGCTTTTGGCGGAATGATCAAGGCAGCGCAACAAATCGTTTCCATTGGGATGCTGGCTGCCAGTGGAGTCGGAGCGGCGGGAGTTGGGGCAGTGGGCGCAGCCGGAGCGACATCAGGCGCAGGTGGAGTCGCCGCGGCTACAGGCGGACTCACTGGCGCAGAAGCCGCAATGGGACATTTGAACGCGGCGCAGCAATTGACACAACAAGCCGGGAACCTGGAGGCAATGGGACTGAGAGCACCGGCTGCCTACAATCGATCCCTAGCGCATGGACATGAATTGGCGGCGCGACAAGCAGAACTGGGGGAACGGATGGAGCGTTTCAATGGCGCCCCGCCTACATCCTCCTCCGATGACTTTGGTTTTTCGCCATCCGTGAATGCCTCGATCCGGGACAATTTCAACGGGTCTCCGCAGGAGTTCCAGCAGGGCTTTCAGTCCATGTCCGCCGATATCACCCAACACGGAATGGACCCCAATGTCTTCGCCGCGCAATACCCGCAGGAAACGGCGCAGATGACACGTGCCTATCTGGATCATTCGGAGGAGATCATGACTGCACGCGATCCTTTGATGCGGGCATCTGAACTTGGTAATGCCTCCCGGGTGAAAGAGATACTAACGTTTACGCCAAATAAACAAAATGGGGATGAGGAAAATTCATGACCCTCGCAGAAACATTTGCGCTGGTCTCATTCTCATTATTTAGTTTTGCCGACCTGCGCTATCGTCTGGTTCCAGGGATTGAAGTATTTCTTTTGGGAGCGATCCTATTGACGTTACCCATTACGCCCCTTCAAACCGGGTTCATTCTATTGGCATGTGGTTGGAGTATCTTTCGCAATCTATCCGGTTGGTACATGCTGCCTTTGTTGTTTTACCCGCCTGTCTGGCCGGTATTGCTTACAGGATATGGGTATCGCAAAGGCATCCTTGGCAGGGCGGATCTGTTTGCAATTTCTGGACTGGCTTGTTTGTTTCCCCTACCTGCAGTTTTATTATCGTTGTTTGGATTGGAACTTTGGAGAAGGTTCTGGGTGCGGAGACAAACAGGATCGATCCCTGCACTGCCAGGTCTGTTGATTGGTTTGATCGCCTATCTTTTATTGCGTTTATTCCTATCGACTTCATAGCGACACGAGCCGCCATCCCCCACCCTCAATTGAATAATATACCTCCATGCCACGCTCCGGAACCTTGGGCAACCCACAGCCCTACACTCCCTTTGGTGTCTTTGCTGGCCTGTCCTTCTGGGGCGGCGGCTTGACTCTCCTCGCCGCAGCACCAGGAATCGGAAAGACTTCCTGGCTGCTGCGGATGATCTTCGAGTCTGCCTGTCAACACATCCCTTCCGCGATTGGTTGTTATGAACACACCCCGGAGGAATTGCGCTTTCGCATGTTTCTGCAAACAGAGGCGATGACCGGTGGTCCTCATACGCAACCCTCACAACCCGTTGTGGAAGCTGCTCTGGCGCGCGCCAGTGAAGCGGTGTTGCTCTCACTCAATTCACGCGAAGATACCGTGCGTGCCCTAGAGGACATGTTGATCCATGATTATGCCTTCCCTGTCAAAGGACCAGCTCTCATCGCAGTGGATTATCTCAACCGTGTGCCCGTGGTTGGATTAACTGGGATGATGAATGAAGAAGGTCGTAGCGGCGAAGCCGCAGCCGCCCTGCGTGAGATGGCACGTCATCATGGTTGGGCGATCATTGCAGCCGCCGCTTTGAAATCTGAACGCTTCAACGATGGCGATGATCTATCCGCCTTATTAGGCGATGAACGGGTTCCCTATGAAGCAGATCGCGTACTGGTGGTGAATCGTACCGGCGATGTCCGTGATTGCGGCTGCGCTCCACTGGAAGTCCTGACCCTCAAAGACCGCACCGGACCGGCACGACGCTGGTCGATGCAGTTCTGGGGCGAGCGTTTCTATCCCGCCCTTGAAAATGAATTCCATAAACACGATCCGATGGTGTTGTCATGAGCGAAGTTTCCTCTTTGTTACTAACCTTCCTGCGCGAAGCCTGGGTTGCCCTGGCAGGCGCATTTGTCGCCTTCGCACTCCTGGCGGGCATAGCCCAGATGTTGCGCGTCAGTTCCGCTTCTGTGCTCGGTGCAAATCTGTGGGTCTGGGAATCCATCTCCGCCCTGATCTCCATCATTGTGCTTGGTTTATTTGCCTTCCTCGGCATTCCGCAGATTGTGAGCGCCCTGCAATCCACTCTGCCTGGCGCCGGTGGATGTGGACCGATCAGCGAGTTGGGCACACTTGCCTCCGGATTGATTGGCGGACTGGCAGCCCTGCGCATGATGAAGGCAGCCTTCATCACGATGTTCTCTGCTTCCATCGGCGGGGCGTCTTCCTTTGCCAATGCGTTGATCGAAAGCGGTGAAGCACTCTTTGGCATGATCCTCGCCAGCGCTGCCATTCCCCTGGCTGCCTGGTTTCTCGGTACTTGTTGAAAATTCAAAGGAGAAGATTATCTATGTTTGATCCCATTATGGAACAGATCCTGTCCATCGCCCGTGACGCCTGGGCATTTATGGCTGGACTCTTGATCGTCGTGGCATTGCTCGGCGGTTTGTATTACATCCTGCAAGGCACGGCAGGCATGGCATTTGGCGGCAGCCGCATGACCTCGATGGCGATCATCGGGGTGGTCGGTCTGATCATTATTGTGCTATTTGCTTTTCTCTTCCTGCCGCAACTGGGTGAGATGTTGAAGAGCTTCCAGCCCAAACCACCGTTCTAATTCATTATGTTCAACAACCGCGATCTTGGCATCCTCGGCACTGGCGCATTACTAGCAGTGCTGTGTTTATTCCTTCCGCTATCCTTCACCGGAAAGGTGGTGATCGGTTTTCTAGTATTGGTCGGGTTCATGGCGCTCGCGCTCCTGCGCCTTGGACCCGATCGCGTCCCACCCGAAGTCTGGTTGATGCGCCGTTTTCGATATTCGATGCAAACAAGGCAGTATGTCAATCAGCAGACAGTAAGCAAAAAAACTGAGGCGGATCGATCACCGAGACCAAAGGTGGAACGACCTTCACCCAGGCATGAGCAGCCGGCACCGGTTTTCGATTCGAACGCTGTTCACACCCGTCCGATTGATCTGGCATGGAACGAAGTCGGCATCTATCCGTTGTTGACCGTTCTGCTGGGTGTTGTGGGAATTTACTTTGCCGTCTGGCTTGCGAACGGTGGCGCGCAGGAACTCGCATTTTGGTTTTTATGGAGATAGCATGATCACATTGATTTCAATCATTGGCGCATTGGCGCTGGCAGCCATCCCGATTGCCTTTGGCTGGCGACGGACCGTGGATGAAGCGGGCATGGCGCGCGCGATGGGCATTGCCCAGCCGAAGAAAAAATTCGATCCCGAAAAGTTTGCGCGTCAGACTGGAACAGGACTGGCATTCAATCAAATCGCATATGGCTTCCTCGCATGGGTAGGTGGCGGACTGGCAGGTGGCATGTTCTTGGGAGTATTCCCTGCGATCCTGTTTGCGATTGCAGGTGGTTTGTTGTATGCAGGTACGCTTTCGGATAAACGTCAGGAATTCCGCTTAAAACAAGCCAAGGATATTCTTCGTGGTCTTGGAGTTGTGGAGACTCTGCTCTCGCAAGGTAAGCCTCTAGGTGACGCCCTTGATGATGCCGCACAAGCCGTGGGACCGGATGGTAGGATGGTCTTGGGTGATCTGGTCGTGCGTTTGCGCACTGCGCCTGCTGATGAAGCTGCGCTGGCTGTTCGTGAATGGACAACTGCTTGGGATAACCCTGCCGTGGACATTGTTGCCACATCACTACTAGCCTCCATTGAAGGACGTATCGAGATCGGTCCGCTGGTGGCATCGCTACGAAAGACTCTGGGAACAGTGGTGGAAGTCTTATCCCGTGCTCGTGCAGCCGCCAAAGGTGTGGAATGGCAGGCGCGTTTTCTGGCACTCTTTCCACCGGCTGTCCTGGTCTTGATCGCTATCACCACACCGGAGGTCGGGAAGTTGTATTCAGGCAATCCATTGTTCTTATCGCCTGTCATCCTCGGCTCAGGAGTTTCCTACTGGCTCTCGATGCGCATGATCCGCAACGGTTTATCCATTGAAGCCTCAATGGGCTTACAAGCAGGACAACAGGGCGAGATCCGCCTGGATCGTCTTGGACGGGTTTTATAGTGAAGGGTTTCTTCCGTTTTTCCATTGCCCTGATGACCGCCCCGTTGTTATGCGGGGCGGCTTTGGTGGTGGGGTATGTCATGCTGGTAGTTCTGACCATTCCGCAACTCCCGGCATGGGCACAACCCGGTGTTGAACAGTGGTTGTTCGATATTCCCCAATATGCAGAGACCAGTGACAACGGCTCGTATGGCAATTCGCTGCCATCCGGCATGAGCGCCGTTCCCTTCGATGGCTATGTTGGACCGGGTTCAGAGATCTATGGTTTGCCGCTGACCGGTCCACTCCAGCATTGGAGCGATTGGTATGACAAGCCATTATTAGGATGTAAGTTCCAAGACCCACATTACCAGACTCATACCGGCGCGGACTTTCCAGTGAATGAAGGCACACCCATTCACACAACCTTTGCAGGCAAGGTTGTGTGGGCTGGCTCGAACGGTCCGTGGGGCAATCTGGTGGTGGTCGAGAACAATGGTTATCAGGTCTGGTTGGCACATCTGAGCAGTGTCCAAGTTATAGAAGGGCAAATTCTCAATTACGGCGATGTCGTTGGATTGAGCGGCAACACCGGCAACAGCACCGGTGCGCATTTACATTATGGCATCCGCCAGAAGACAGGGGAACAAAGCGCGGTCTGGTTGAATCCTCAAAACTATTTCACAACTGATGAGTACATCAACATTGGATGTTCGGATTAACACATGACCGTTCGACTGGGTGATGTGACTTTTTCTGATTGGATCAGCTTGGAATATGAGGGGAGTTTCACTGACACCTTTATATTCGATATTGATGCCTTGAATGGACTGCCGCCATTTGTCTATCATCCCCTCTTACAGCGTCTGGTTGCCGAGTTAGACAAAAAAAGACCCGGCGCGTCCCTTTGGATCCGGGTGACATCTCCGGGGGAATGGTATCTGATGGAGGTCAAACGATCCATGACAGAAGGGTTTTCCGTTCCATATGTTGTCACCTCATGGGACAAGACTCCAGACTATTACAGTTTCTCCTTTGGTCCAAGATTATTTTCTCCTGCACTCCCCCCTCCTCCTAAGGTGGACGATGAGTTCTCTCATTTCTCTCGCGAAGAGTTGAAGTGTCTCCAGGTTTTGACCCGAAACCTGAAAGGAAGCCTGGAGGAAATCGCTTCTCTGGCGGGTCTTACTGAAACTATCACCCATGATGTTTTGCAAGGACTTCAAAAGAAAAAAAAGGTGATATTCAAACTTGGCGAGGTATTCCAAGATGATAAGTCAAAGCCAAAGAAAATGGATCCATACTGGATGTGGCACCCGAAACGCAAAGGAGTATCTGCTGCCTTGCGCAGTTGGGGAGCGTCAAAAGGCGTGGATTTTAGCAGCGTGAAGGAAATGAACCAGCACTTAATCGGGACACCTCACAGGACGAATTCCCGCAGGTGGCCGGCATGGCTGCGGTCTGCCTATCCACTCACCGAAATATGGACGGGATGGACGGAAGTGCAACTTCCTGAAACGTCTGTGCGTCCTGATGCGCTTGCCTGGGGGCGGGTTCAGGGTTATGAGACCTTGTTCTGGCTGGAACTTGGAGATGAACATAAAAAGAAAGAAGATATTGAGGCTATTACTCGAAATAGATGGACAACGGCTCTGGCATTCTGCCGGGAAACTGGTGTTCGGCTTGTGTATGCACAGATAAGCCCTAATTGGGTCAGGAAGGCAGCTCATTGGGCATTTAAGGATTTACCCGACGATATTGCAGTGGTGATGGGAAATAGGCGAAAGTATGGAAAACTACCAGTCATCGAATGGGGAAAGTTTATTGATGTTGTATAATTCACAAAATGCAATTAAAAACCAAGCTGTAAGAGAGACCACACGGCATATAATTCGGTGAAGTGGGGTTGATTTCGATCACGATGAAATAATTCATTTGACTATGGATAATAAAAACTTCGGTCGCAGGAGAGGAAAAGATGCCTACTAGAAATGATATGTTAATCGCACTTTACCGCGAGGTCATTGGCCCAAGAAATGGTCCAAACGAAATCCTGCCGGAAGAACAAGATCCACGAACTGAATATATCACTGGTGTGTTGGAACCCGTCACTGCATCCAGCACTGATGAAAGAATTGAAGATAACATTGATGAAATCATAGAAGAGACCAGCAGTGAAGAGGATCAAGACTCGCAAGGTTATGTAGCATCCCCCGGGGTATTTGCACCCGCCTTGGACCCCAAGGCACTACCGCGATCTATTGGCGTATCATTTACTCTGGAGGCGGAAGATGGCATTCCGCAAATTGAAGTTTGTGCAACTTGGTCAAGATACTATTTAGAACAGGATGGTTGGCATCGGAATCCATCAGGCTATTTGAGCGGCAGTCTCGATGTTTCACAAGCATCCATCGATCTAACCGCAGGGGCAGGGGCAAGACTGCATATTCGTTCCCGACAATTAATTCCGGGGGTTTGGAAAGTCTCCATTTTCCTGATAAATGTTACACAGATAGTTGGTGAACACCCAACCACAAGCGAATATCTTTTTCAACCGCAATTGCGGACTCATATACTTAACGGCACAAAATTAGTTCCTGTCAGACATCTTGACGATAATCATACTCAATCCCATGCGCAACCATTTGATAATCAACAAGAAGAATTATCACTTGCTTTGCTATACCGTCAACGCACGGCATTTGCGCGCGGACATATGTGCGGCGCGATGTGGAAAGAAATTGATCCTGAACGTCCCTTTGAATTGACCAACCGCCCACAAGAGGCTCCTTTCGTATGGACGGATTCAGAAACCATTACTGAATCAGAGAGAGGAAAATATTCACCTGCTGATGTGCGCTCCGAATTAATACCAATCTATTTAATTCAAACGCCTGATATGGATTGGCTGAATGAATATGGACGACCACCCGAATTGAGACCAGAAGTATTAGCCGAAACATGGGACCCTGATCAAGTCAGAGCGGCCCTGCAACCTTTAGTCGAGGGCTATCAGGCATGGCTGCAAGTACAACAAAGCGAACTTAATCGACTTGAGGCTGTATATCAGGATGTTGCCAGAACTCATCTTCAAGAATGTAACCAGGTGGCATCACGTATCCAGGAAGCAATAGAAATTCTTTGTTCAGATGAAGATGCCAGATTGGCGTTTTGTTTTGCCAACAAAGCCATTGATATGCAAGCGCGATGGAAAAATCTCCAGAGATCCCTAGCTTGGAGACCTTTTCAACTTGCATTTATTTTATTGAATATTCCATCACTTGCAAATCCATTCCATCCTGATAGAGACATATGTGATTTACTATGGTTTCCTACAGGTGGTGGTAAGACAGAGGCATACTTGGGTTTATCCGCATTCGTATTGGGACTTAGACGTTTGCGCGCCAAACATGACAGTCCAGGACAAGATCGAACGGGCGCTGGAGTTGGCGTATTATCACGTTACACTCTACGGCTACTCACAATACAACAATTTCGAAGAGCATTAGGGGTGGTTACAGCATGTGAAACCCTCAGAATGATGGGAGCAGGGAGAGGCAGCACTATTGGCTGGCGCCCACATGGATGTCAAAAAACAGACAACCTTATCTGGGGTGGAATCCGCTTTTCAGCCGGGTTATGGGTGGGTGGCGGAGTAACGCCAAATAGCATGATGAGCATTGGTCCAATGCCTGTGCCGGGGGGAACTGGGTTTATGATGATAGCTGGTGCATTGGATATTTTGCGCGGATTGCGTCCAGATTATGATGGGCCTGATGCAGAGCTTGCCAGGTATGTGCAACAAGTCAGAAGGAACTTACAGGTGGAAGGTGAACCAGCACAGGTCACAAACTGTCCCTGTTGCCAGACACCGCTAGCCATCTCTGACGAAGGACTTGGAGCAGGGGAATTCACCTTACATTTTGTTTATCAAGGCGGGAACCCGACAATTCCGCCAATAAGCATGCTAACACCCCGTCGTCCCATACCATCTCTGGTAATTAATTCAGTTAATATTTTTTCGCACCAATCGCCAACATATCGCACCATATCAATTAACTTTACAATACCCGACGGGTCATTTTTTTCGTCTCTAAACGTTGATGATTGGTGGGAGCAATCCATCAAACCTGCATTGGGCGGTAATGCACAAATACAATCCGCGCGCCCATCGCGTCCGGGCTATTTTATTTTGAAGTATTCCACAAACCAAGGTAGTTACAAACAAAATGACTTTGATATTTTCTGCCCCAATCCGAATTGCGACCTAAATCAGTCGCTTTGGGCGGAACAGGTTCCGGAACCTCGGGAACGAGAGGGCTCCCGGACAAATGTCCGACGACAGGTATCCACTACTCCAAATCCCAATCGTATACCAGATCCAGTCATTGATTTAACCGATGGCCTTTTATGGCAGGATATTCCAGAACCATTCCGATTGGAACAAGGCAAAAAGTGGTCAACTCGGATTCCCATTCCTGCTTTTACCGTGGATGACCAGATTTACCACAGATGCCCATCTCTTGTTATCTCAACCGTCGACAAATTTGCGCGTTTAGCATTTGAACCCAAAGCGGCATCACTTTTTGGGAATGTAACACATTATCACAGCAGATGGGGATACTACCGGATATGGTGTCCTCCATCGGACGGCTCCCAACAGACCGGTCTTCGAGATCATCCTGCCGGTCGTGCCGTTGGAAATCCTTTACATCGAGGAGTTCCACCATTTTCGCCACCCGAATTAATACTTCAGGATGAATTACATCTTATTGAAGGTCCCTTAGGTAGCATGGTTGGGTTATTCGAAACGGCAGTGGATATGCTTAGTCAAAGAATTATTGACGAACGGTTTGTGTTTCCCAAATATATCGCCTCCACAGCAACTGTTCGTCAAGCTGAGGCTCAGGTGAAATCGCTTTTCAATCGAAGACTAACTCAATTCCCGCCATCTGCAGTTTCCTCAGATGAGCGGTTCTTTGCCACTGGAACCGAAGCCCATCCTCTTGATACAAGAAAACCGGGCAGGCTGTATGCAGCTGTTTGCGCACCGGGTAAAGGTGCGCAAACCCCAATTGTCCGTATTTGGTCATCACTGTTGCAGGGATCATTTGATCTATCACAAAGCACTTCCATCAATGAAATAGATCCTTTCTGGACACTTGTAGGATATTTCAATGCCACCCGTGAATTAGCCGGGGCGCTATCACTATACAGGCAGGACATCCCGGAAAGAATGGAGAGCCGTTCCGGCATGGGAGCACGGGTTCTTGATGAGTCACGAAGGCTGGAACTCTCCAGTCGAGCCAGTTCAATGAATCTTCCTGTTCTGTTGCAAAAACTTGAAATATCGATGCCAAATGCCCAAGATGCCGTTTTTGCGACATCGATGTTTGGAACCGGAGTGGATGTGGATCGTCTCAGCCTTATGGTCGTGCATGGTCAACCCAAAACCACATCATCCTATATTCAAGCCACTGGTCGTGTAGGTCGTAAAACAAGCGCACTGGTGGTCAGCTTTTTCCGTGCAAGCAGGCCGCGGGACCTTGACCACTATGAATTCTTTACTGGTTATCATCGTGCGCTATATCGATATGTCGAACCGGTAACAGTTGCTCCCTTTTCTCCAAGAGCGCGGGAGCGGTCTTTGGGTCCATTAGCTGTTGTCCTTCTACGTCAAGCGAAGGCTCTGAATGGAATCCGTGTTCATGAGCAATGGCGGATTCAACAACGCATAGGAAGTACTTTTCATTCCCTGGCAAATCGAATGGCATCTGCAAGGTTTGACCCTGAAGTGATGATAATTCCAGAATTATTTGAACAAAGGTCAATCATCCAACCCGTTGGGCGCAGACCAGTGCCGGGTATTACCAATAATGAAACGGCATCAGAATTGGATAGATGGAGGGCAATTGCCGCCCTTTATCCGAATCCAGATCAATTTGTCTATAATGAACCAGCAGTGCTGCGGCAACCTCAACGCCATGTAGTGTTGGGGGATGCCCAACATCGTGGTCGCCTGGAGGAAGCATTTGAAAATGCTCCACAATCACTCCGTGATGTGGAAGAGACAACAGGATTTAAGGTGTAACATATGGCGCAAAGTTTACGTCGTTCACAGTTTGTAACCACCTATGGACCTGGTTCAATCCTCGAAGGTCCCGAAGGACCAAAGATAATTCCTTCACTTGATCGCTCCGGACTGTTTGGCGTGCGGAGACCCGAAGACTTCGAAATCACTGATCAAAGGCTGTCGCAATCGTTACTTGGCGGAGCCGGCATTGTAAGGCTGCCATCCAATGCTGAATTAGGAGAAACTGAAAGCAAATATATATACAATACCAAACGGTTCCCTTCCTGGTCATTGTGTGTAAGACATAGAATTTTATATCGAAAGACTCAAGGCAATAGCAGGGCCTGTCCACAATGTAATGAGCTGGCATCTGCAAATGATGCCTGGTCCCAAGCCAATAGGCAGGCCATCCGTTTTGTTATGGCTTGCCCGGAAGGACATTTGGATGATGTAGATTGGATTGGAGTGGTCCATCAAGGTAATTCAGGCTGCACTCCGTCTTTTTTAATTTGGAGAGGAGGTGGAGGTGCGCTTCGTAATATTACCATCCAGTGCCCAGATTGCAATCGGTCAACAAACCTTGGAGTTGCATACTCCCGCACATGGAGATGCTCAGGAAGATTTCCTGAAAGAGAACCAGTCTCAGGCTCACAACCCATAAGATCCGGATGCAATGCCGACGCGCGAATCTTACAGCGCGGTGCGGCGAACCTCAAAATTTCTGAAATTCAGACTGCATTGACAATACCGCCACGCGCAACAAGCTTGCATCGCCTGCTGGAAATTTCTGCCATTCAAGATGCCCTAGCTGTTGTTAACACTCCCGCAACAAAAAATGATTTCATGGTTGTTTTAAGAAATCTGGTTTCCAGGAATCGCCTACCTCAATCAGTGTTTGATGAGATTCAGTTATACGATCAACAAACTCTTTTGTCGGCAATTAATGATACGGTTACAGGGAGCCTGCCAGCCGATGTACACACCTTAAGACTTGAAGAATTCAATGCCTTGAAAGAGGCAGCAACAAATGGTCACCCACCTCAACCCTCATCCCAGCCAGGCAGACCTCCACAATTTGAAGTTGTTCAGAGTAACGTCCGGTCTGTTCAATATGATGGTGGGCGGCAACTCAGAATTACCCCAGTTAATCGTTTAAGAGTTGTGATGGTCCAAACGGGCTATCGCCGCGTTCCAGGCGGGGATCCTTTAAATTCTGCCGTTGTTAATACATCCTTCACAAATGATGGTCGAAACTGGTATCCTGGGGTTGAATTGTTTGGCGAGGGCATATTCATCGATTTGGATATTGAGAACCATCCTCAAAACAACCTGCAACTTTCGGGAGGTGCGTTTGAGATTTGGAGCGACGCTTGGAGAAATCCCGCCAGATTCACCAATCGAACACTGGTGGGGGAAGATCGCAACCAGCTTCACCCTGTTTTTGTTTGGTGGCATACCTTTGCTCACAGGATAATCAACGCGCTGTCGGTGGATTCTGGTTATTCATCGGCTGCTATAAGAGAACGTGTTTTTATTGATGTAAATGAATCCAATGGAGCAGCAAATGGCGGGATTCTTTTATACACTGCCCAGCCTGGTGGCGATGGAACATTGGGCGGGTTGATTGCACTTGTGCCCGAGTTTGAAAGAGTGATACGTGGCGCATTAAGGAATATTGATGCCTGTTCAAATGACCCACTCTGCGGAGAGGAGCAGTTTGGATATGGAAAATATAATGGTGCCGCCTGTTACGCTTGCAGCCTAATTTCCGAAACATCATGCGAACATCGAAATATGCGTCTCGATCGGAATCTATTACTACAAAACCTGCCATGAAAAATCAAACATCAGTTGTAGTAAGTGGTCTTGCCTGGATGGGTTCAGGTGTTGGTTCTATTGAAACATCAATGGAGAAACTTTTCCGGGAAGCCAAGAATGAAATCTTGATCACATCCTATGCAATTAGTGGAGCAGCAGACCACTTTCTGGATTGGCTTGAAACATCTCTTTCAAAGGGTATTCTAATTCGCATTGCTGTCAACAAGCTTGGTCAACAGCCAGGGGAAGTGGTGGCTCGATTGAGTAATCTAAATTCCATTTACCCTCATTTTCATTTGTATGATTTTCAAGGTAATGATGTCGAGGATTTACATGCAAAGGTAATAGTGGCGGATCGTCAATCAGCAATAGTAGGTTCATCCAATCTATCGCGACGAGGGCTTTTGACCAATCATGAATTGGCCCTCGTAGTCAGTGGTCAAACTGCTGAAGTAATTGCAAACACATTAGATAAACTGTTTACCGGAGAATATCTGATCAGGATTGATAAATCATCCTAGCGTTTGACTGATAAACAGAATGACATTGTAATACTGCAAATAACATGACAACACCTATTCCTGTAATTGACATATTTGCCGGTCCCGGAGGTTTGGGGGAGGGCTTTTCATCTTTTAAAAATAAGGAAGGAAAGCCAATTTTTAAAATCAAACTTTCCGTCGAAATGGATGAGTTCGCACATAAGACGCTGGAATTAAGGGCATTTTTCCGCCAATTTTCAAGTGATACCATCCCGCCAGAGTATTATGATTATTTAAAGAATAAAATTAGCAGGGAAGAATTATTTGGAAAATACAAACGCCAATCCCTAGCAGCAAAAAAAGAGGCGTGGAAGGCAACTTTAGGAGAAGAACCAGTAAAGAAGGTTAGAACTCGAATTTCAGAAGCCCTTGATGGGGCAACCAATTGGGTCTTAATCGGTGGACCGCCATGCCAGGCATATTCATTGGTTGGACGTTCTCGAATGCGTGGAGAAAATCCCTGGAAATATGCGCAAGATCACCGTCATCACCTTTATAAACAATACTTGCGAATTCTGGCGGATCATCAGCCCCCGGTATTTGTGATGGAAAATGTAAAAGGCTTGCTATCTGCAACAAGAACAAAAACCAACAAGCAGAACACATTTGATTTAATAATCAAGGATTTAAAGCGACCACTCAGGGCAAAAAGGAAAGGGACAGAGGAACCTTTGTCTTACCATCTGTTTTCATGCTCTACAAAGAAAACAGATAATAAGCTGGAAGCCAATGATTTTGTTGTTCGATCTGAGGAATATGGCATTCCTCAAGCCAGACATAGGGTCATTATTTTAGGGATTAGATCAGATTTATATTCTTCAGACCCGGATATTCTTGATAAAGCTGGGAAAGTTTCAATTAATCAGGTAATAAGTGATCTTCCAAAACTGAGAAGCGGACTCTCAAAGGAAATCGACACCCCGGAAAAGTGGAGGACAGCAATACAATCCATCGTGCAAGCTGGACAATGGTTTACAAAGCTTTCCCCAGAACTGAAGAAGGCTCTCAACGAAAACGCCTCGAAAATTAATCTCACCCTGACAACTGGCGGTCAATTTCTACCAGCAAACATGACATCAACCAAACTGTATCAATTTGATTGGTATATCGATAAATCTCTTGATGGAGTATGCAATCACGAATCAAGGACTCACATCAAAAAAGATTTACAACGATATTTTTTTGCCGCAGTTTTTGCAAAAATCAATAAACGTTCTCCGACTCTGGACGATTTTCCGAAAGCCTTGCTCCCAAAGCATAAGAACATCAAGACCAAAGTTGGTGAAACCATTTTCAATGACCGCTTTAGAGTTCAGGTCAAAGGGAAGCCTTCCACAACTGTAGTTTCTCACATCAGTAAAGATGGACACTACTACATTCATTATGACCCTCTTCAATGTCGTTCCCTGACAGTTAGAGAAGCTGCACGCCTGCAAACATTCCCAGACAACTATTTTTTCGAGGGAACCAGAACCCAACAATACCACCAGGTTGGTAACGCCGTTCCTCCACTTCTGGCAAAGCAAATTGCAGGGATTGTTTACGATGCTCTGCAGAAAATGCGCAAGAAAAATCATGCCTGATGTTTTCACAAAGCAAAAACGCTCAGAGGTAATGTCCCGTATCAGGGGCAGGGGAAACAAGGACACGGAACTTGCTTTGATTCGCATCATGAAAAAACATCATATTTCGGGCTGGCGCAGAAACTATGATTTATTTGGAAAGCCGGACTTTGTGTTCCCAAAACAAAAGGTTGCCCTGTTTGTGGATGGTTGCTTTTGGCATATGTGTCCAAAACATTTCAATATGCCACAAAATAATAAGGCGTTTTGGGAGAAGAAACTTTTGGGCAACAAGGTGCGTGATGGTGTTGTCGTAAAAACGCTTAGACGGGAGCATTGGAAAGTTCTTCGTATTTGGGAACACGAGCTTGCCAGCCCGGAGCAGGTTGTGAAGAAGTTAGTAAAGTCTTTACAAACTTAATTGTTATCCAACACATCCCCAAGGGATTTATGATTTTCCGAATTTCCCTGGACAAACAGTAATCACCCTGGTATCCTGGGGAAAGGAGATTGCACAATGTATAAATCAAAATTCAGCATCGATGGCGACGAAGACCCGGAAAATATCGTTGAAGGATATACGGATGGTACTCTTTGGAATGGGTGGGCTAATGTCTGCTTCACGCGTGAGCAGGTTTCAGCATGGCTGGATGCCTCGCCATATGACTATAGGTTCCTTGAAGCAAATACAAAAATGAACAAAAGGGATTATCCTGTTTTGTTGATCTACTTTGATGATCGCGAGGAGATTATTGAATCAACACCCCTTCCAACAGATAACGGGGAAATCCTGGAGGGATATTTTATGGAGGGGTATTGTTTTGTGGATATAAACAAAGATTGATATCCCTTATTTTCAAGGGGGTATTTGTATAAGATTACATTCTTTTCAAGTAGCGGGATACTTTAAAATATTTTCCTCAAAAACCATTATTCCAGTTGCCAATTTACCTTTATACTTGCTTTCTGGAGACCAAACGAGGAACAAATGGACGAACCCAAGAATGATTTTGACGACTCTGAACAGGAACCCTTGGTGCTTCGCTTCCAGTGCTTTATCCCTGAAAACGAGTATGGAATTGAAGAGGGATACTACATCGGAAACGCCCTGGTTCAACTTCTAAGAGACAACAAAGACAAGCCCGATGTCATCCAATTCATAGCGGACATGCTGGAAGAATAAACCCTGTCGGCAGGGAAATGAAAAAGACCTATATTCCTTCTCCTGAATACCTGACATCCATGTACGCCAAGCCTGAATTCAATGGCAGATGGGTTATCATGCCCAAAGTCCCAATTGATAAAATCAAGGTTGATAAAGCCTTGTTTTCCCATCAAAACGAAATCAACTGGGCTGACGTCATTTTCATCATTGAGAATTTTGAAATCGGTGCCTGGTTCCCCATTATGGTGAACCCCGACTTCTTTTTACTTGACGGTCAACACAGGCTGGCCGCCGCCCAAAAAATGAAATTAAAATATCTGGATGTAGTCGTAGATAACGGCGAACAATCCGCAACTCAAAAGGATAGATAACGGAATGCCCATTCTGCACTGGCTCAATGACGAAGAAGCACGCAAAACATCAAGCCGAGTACCCTATCGTCTCCTTGAAGCGGACGAAACGCTTTCCTACGGCGACCCAAATGCTGAAAATATGCTCATTCGAGGTGACAACCTTGAAGCCTTGAAAGCCTTGCTACCTTACTTTGCAGGACGGATAAAGTGTATTTATATTGATCCTCCCTACAATACCCGAAGTGCTTTTGAACATTACGATGACAACTTAGAACATTCAATTTGGCTAAGTACAATGTACCCGCGATTGGAAATGTTGCGTGACTTATTGGCAAATGATGGTTCGATTTGGATTTCAATCGACGACTCTGAAGCTCATTATTTGAAAATATTACTGTAGTTTCGCCAATTTTGTTTAAGTACCATATTTGGTGGTTTTTAGAAAATCAAAACACCATATATGGCGGTCGTTTTCTCAAAAATTTCGCATAAACCATAAAAAGGCGAAACTACAGAATATTATTGGACGAAGTTTTTGGAAGAGAGAATTTTATTGCCAGTAACGTGTGGCAAAAACGCTATTCAAGAGAAAATCGTGGTGCTATTGGCGATGTTCATGAATATGTCGTGGTTTACGCAAAAGACCCGGATGTTTTCAAAATTACCAGAAATAAGATTCCACCTACATCAGAACAATTGAAAGTCTATAAAAATCCAAATAACGACCCTAATGGTCCTTGGCGCGGTATTCCAATGACAGCACAAGGGTATAGACCTAATCAGATGTATCCAATTACCACACCAACCGGAGTCGTACATTATCCACCTGAGGGGCGTTGTTGGAGCATGATTGAGTCCGAATACCAAAAATTACTAAGTGCTGGACGTATTTATTTTGGAAAAGACGGAAATTCACAACCAAACGTTATTCGGTATGCTAATGAAATAGAAGGTTTTGTTCCTTGGACTTGGTGGACAAGTGATGAAGTGGGACATACCGATGAATCAAAAAAAGAAATGCACTCTTTGTTTGGTAAAGAAAGCGCATTTGAAACTCCTAAACCGGAAAGATTGTTGCAACGTGTTATCGCGATTGCAACCAATCCAGGCGATTTAGTTCTAGACTCTTTTCTTGGTTCAGGTACAACTGCCGCTGTCGCCCACAAAATGGGAAGACGATATATCGGAATTGAAATGGGAGATCATGCCATAACCCATTGTGTACCCCGCTTGAAAAAAGTAGTGGACGGCGAACAAGGCGGCATCACCGAAGATGTCAACTGGCAAGGCGGAGGCGGGTTCCATTTCTACAAACTTGGTGAATCCATCTTTGACGAAGAGGGCAAGATCAACCCCTCTGTCAGGTTCCGCACTTTGGCGGCACATGTCTGGTTTACAGAGACCCATACACCGCTGGAAATCCGAAGCAAAAAGGCATCTCCCCTGCTTGGCGTTCACAATGGCATTGCCTATTACCTGCTCTATAACGGTATCCTTGGCGATAAATCCAAAGACGGTGGAAATGTCCTCACGGGCAAGATCCTCGCCAGTCTTCCGCCGTATCAAGGACAAAAGGTGATCTATGGCGAACTGACCACCTTCAGTTCACAACGACTGGCACGCGAAAACATCATCTTCAAGCAAGTCCCATACGATATAAAGGCGCGCTAATATGACCTTCCAACGCAAAGAATATCAGGAAACCGCTTTAGGAATTTTGAAGGACTACCTCGAAGTAGCCCGCGTTCATGGAGCAGCGGATGGCTTCGCCCGCATCATTCGCGACTTGGGGTTGACTCGCACCTACAAGCCTTTGCCTCCTCTGCCAGAGACTCCCTATCTCTGTCTTCGCATCCCAACAGGTGGTGGCAAAACCTACATGGCAGCCCGTAGCGCTTCCATCGCCTCGAATGTCTACCTTGAAGATGAATATCCTGTAATCCTGTGGCTGGTTCCAACCAACGTCATCCGCCAACAGACGCTTGAAACCCTCAAGAAACCCAACCATCCCAACCGTGAAGCCTTGATGGATGCTTTCAAAGGGCAGGTTAAGGTGTTGGATATAAGCGAGTTCACCCAGATCCGCCCGCAGGATTTACGTGACCGCGCCTGTGTTGTTGTCGGCACATTTGCCAGCCTTCGCGTCAAAGACACAGACGGTCGCAAGGTCTATGCCCATAACGAACACCTTGAACCGCACTTCGTTAACCTGCCAGCAGGGATTGAAGGATTGGATACCATTGAGGAAGGCGCAGAAAAAGGAAAACCAAAATATTCCTTCCGCAATCTTCTGACGGTTCACCGTCCACTGGTCATCATCGATGAGTCGCAGAACGCTGCGTCAAAACTCATGCACGAAGTGTTTGAGCGCATCCAGCCTGCCTGTGTTTTTGAGTTCACCGCCACACCAACACCAAACAGTAATATTCTATATAACGTATCTGCCTCTCAACTCAAACACGAGCAAATGATCAAACTGCCAATCGTGTTGACCGAACATCAAACCTGGGGTGAAGCCATTCAGGATGCAATCCTCACCCGCAACAAACTTGCAGAAATCGCCGCCAAAGAACCCGATTTTGTCCGCCCGATTGTCCTGATCCAGGCAGAGGAAAAAGGTCGTGAAGTCACCGTGGATGTGGTGGAAAAATTCCTGATGGAAACCTGCCATATTCCACGTGAACGTATTGCCATTGCTACAGGTACACAGCGCGAGTTGGATGGTGTCAATCTCTTCGATCCCAACAACAAGATCGAAGCCGTTATCACCATTGAAGCTCTAAAAGAAGGCTGGGATTGTTCCTTCGCCTATGTATTTTGTTCGGTTGCAACGGTCCATTCCAAAAAGGATGTGGAACAATTATTAGGACGAGTGCTGCGTATGCCCTACGCCCGTGAAAGAGTCCACACCGAATTGAACCGCGCCTATGCACATGTTTCCTCCACCAGTTGGACAAAAGCCGCTGAACAGATGGAAGACTGTCTTGTGGATATGGGCTTCGACAAACTGGAAGCTGAACAGTACACACAGGTACAACTCCCGGTCAGTACCGAGCCTGTCACATTCAAACCGCAGGAACCCGTTGTATTCATCCTCACCGAAGAACCTGATCTCTCGAAGTTTGATTTGGTGGAACAATCACAACTCAAGATCGAAACAGGCAGCGACAACCGCCTTCTTCTTCGCGTTTCAGGAAATGTCACTCCCGAACTGGAAAAGAAGATTATTGCATCTGTCCAGGAAGAAGATCGTCCCAAAGTCGCTCAAACCATAGCGCAATATCGCCAGCTTCCAAAACGCCCTCTCTCCCCAGCGGAACGGGGTGAACCATTCCTTGTTCCCCAATTGACTCTGTTTCAGGATGGCGAACCAGAACTAGCTGAATACGTTTTGGACGATCATCTCTGGAATATTCTCGACTATCCCGCCGAACTCACCGAAGACGATTTCAAGATCGAAGAAAAAGCTTCTACCTATGAATTTGACATCAAAGGTGAAAGACTCACCTATAAGTTTTTAGGCAAACAACTTCCGCTTGATTTCAGCGATACCGAAAGCGGGCTAACTGATTTGCAACTCACCCGTTGGCTTGAACCACGTTTGAGACAGCCAAACATCCGCCCCGAAAACCTTCTGGAATTTACCCGCAAAACCCTAAAACAATTGCTTGATGAGCGAAGTATCCCGCTTGTCACGTTGGTGCGTGCCCGTTTCCAACTGATCAAAGCTATGGCTGCCAAGATCAAGGAATACCAAGTCAAAGACAGCAAATCCAACTATCAGGCGCTCCTGTTTGGCGATAACACCACCGCAGAAACAACCTATGATTATTCCTTCAAGTTTGATCCGAATAGCTATCCTGCCAGCGATTTCTACCACGGGCGCTATCAATTCAATAAACACTATTACGGTAACGTTATTGGCTCCTTCGACACTGATGAGGAATTAGAATGTGCCAAAGCAATTGACCAAAGCAATGAAGTTAAATATTGGGTACGAAACCTGGTCCATGACACTTGGGCTTTCCGCTTCCCCCTCTCCAGTGGGAAGTTTTTCTACCCCGATTTTGTTGCCTTGCTAAATGATGGGCGAGTATTGGTCGTCGAATATAAAGGCGAACATCTTATAGAAGCCTCCCAGGAAAAGAAAAATATCGGCGAGAAATGGGAAGAAACAAGCAATAACAAAGCCCTGTTTATCATGGCAATCAAACATGATGAAAAAGGCAGGGATGTATACAGACAGATTGAGGACAAGGTCAAGTAAGTTTAGAAATCTGAACCAACAACGTATTTCCATTTCCTAACAGGAAGCACTCCAACCCAAAGTACGTCTCTGATCCTATTATTTCCATAGGGCTGGACAACTACAGGTACTTTATATGAGTAATTTCGAGCAAGCCAACCCAGTAAGCAATATAGCGAAGATTCGTGCAATAGATGACAGTGGATGTCGCCTGTATCTGGAATTTCCAAACGGAACTTTTACTACTGTGGTTAATGAAGAACCATTTGAGTATGCAGTTGGGTCCATTGTTTTTGTCGGCATCAACACGAACTTTATTGACTCTGCTCCAGATAGTCTTTGGCCAGATCAGTCATTTGTTGGCGTTGTTCGTTTGAGATTACCAGACATCACTATTGTTGATGCCGGCGGTCGGTGGATTAAGATTCCCACAAGCCAAACAGTTTGTAGTGAAGGGAACACTGTTGAGGCGATGATCTCAACTGGCGTCATGCGTGTTCTGTCAAAAGAGCCCATTAAGTATATTGAGTTACCTGCTATCGACGACGCGGTTGTTTCAAAATTCAGGCTGGAAAAGGAAGCAATCAAAGTCACGTTCGATGATTTTGGTGGACTCCATGATGTAGTTGAACGGGCACGGAAGCTTATAGAAGTACCACTTAAGCATAAGGCTGCCCTGACAACTATTGGAACGCGCCCAATTAAAGGCGTTCTGTTTACTGGGCAACCCGGCACTGGGAAAACGATGTTAGCAAGAATTATTGCGAACAGCACGCAGTCAGCATTTTATGAAATTAGTGGTCCTGAGATATTCAGCAAGTGGTATGGACAAAGCGAGGAGCTACTCCGCAAGATATTTGAAGATGCAGAACAACAGGAACAGGCAATTATCTTTTTCGATGAAATTGACAGTGTTGCTGGTCAGCGTGCTGACGAATCGCATGAGGCTTCACGTCGCGTGGTCGCCCAGCTTCTAACCCTTATGGATGGATTTACAAAAAACAACATTGTTGTGATTGCAACATCCAACAGACCGCAAGATATTGATGTCGCTTTACGTCGTCCAGGCAGGTTTGATTGGGAGATCAATTTTCCGCTTCCAAATCGTCTTGATCGCGAGTTGATTCTTCAGGTTGCGACCAAACGATTCAATATTTCAGATAATCTTCCACACGCATGGGTAGCACAGAAAACCGAAGGGTGGTCGGCAGCAGATTTAGCCGCGATATGGACCGAGGCGGGCTTGTTGGCTGCAGCGGACGACAGGTCTATCATTCTGCCTGAGGACTACATTGGAGGCTTCGAGTTAGTAGCAGCACAAAGGCGCCGAACCGCTAAACTTTCAACGAAAGGCAATTCAAAATGAACTTCCTTAAGCGCATTCCGGCTCGGATTCGTCAATGGAGAAAGAAGGATAAGCTCAATATTGAAAAGGGCAGCCTGAGGGAATTTGTCTACCTCGATGAGGTAAGTGTTTATAGTCTAGTTGCTTCCACACTCGGTCCTATTGCAGAACAATTTACAGATACTGATACTTCTTCATGGCAAAGCGAGGTTGGGAGTTCGGTGGGCGCAGGGGTTGGAGTTGCAAAGGCTGAATTGAATTCGCGGATCATGAATAATCAGACCAGTGGAACTCAAGTAGTTCGGAAATCCATTGTCCAAGCGACATTTAAGCAACTGTATGAAAGTGAACTAGAGTCGCTTAGTATCCGACCTATACCAGGAGATCTTGAGCATCCGAAGATCCATAATATGGATGAGTTACTTGCGACTGTCCAAACATCTGCCGACGGCTATTGGGTGATTGATCCATTAAACCTTTCACGGGGAAAATTGTTTGAGTTGGAAGTCGAGTTGGATGCAGATCCTATATTCCGTGCAAGTACTTTTACTTCTACCATTTTGGAAATCCTGGAAGAAAATGCTGACCTGTTCGGATTAGATGTGGCTGGCGAGCTCGTTCAAATGAAATCTGTCGGTCGTATTCTGGAGAAACTTCTGGCTGGACTTGTCCCAATTCGCGGCAAGGTTGTTGATTATTGTGTAATAGAACTTGATGATAAGGAGTGGATCATAAACCGCCTCCTCCTACGGGATTTACCCTCTCAAGATCAGCCTCTTACCCACCCGGTTTTCGTGGTGGGAGTCGCAGAGCAAGCCCTTTTCTGGAAAGATATTAGGCGGATTCTATTTTCTAATGCACGTTACCGTATTCTTTGCAGGATGGGTCAGACTGGGCTACAGACTACTTGGACTCCAGTTAAGTTGGCACATATCCTTGAGTCTGTCATTCCCGGGTTTTCGAAGCAGGTCGATATAGCAGGAATATTTGCGCTTGCTACTACCAATGCTTCGAATCAGACAGAACCGGCGGCTAGATCAAAACAGCAACTGATGCATAATGCATTGGTCAAATATGCTGACTTAATAGCCGAACACTTTCAAATTAAACTCACGACAAAGCACAAGGATGAAATCAGGCTGCTGGCAGATCAGCATTCTAGTTCATTCGGCAATCAGGAAGTAAGACTTCAAGCATTCAAAGCCATCTCTGCGTATCTAGCCAGCAATTTTCACTTTAACCAGGATTCACTTCTATTTGCGAAATTTCGACAGGCTGCACTAGCAGATGCCGGGATCGATATAACTGGCAATAGTACGCCGTTTCCGTCTACCCAAAGTGCCGCGGCTGATACAACTTCCCTGGATCGTTTCATCGATTCTGAGTTCGTGGCAATCTATTGGTAAGGCACGCATACCTCAGAGAATACTAGATGCAGAGAACAGGTCTATCATATACTTCATGAAACACAGGAAATTGCAGCAGGGAATGAAATGAAAATCTATTTTTCTGATTATTTCGAAATTTCGCCTAAAGTGCTGGAAAAATATGGTGCTTTCAACATATCGCTTATTAATGATTTACCCCTGTTCATAGATCCCTTCCTGCTTTTTCACAGTCGAAAGCCTAAGTATAAAGAGCTTCATAATCAGATCATTAAGTCTCTATCCGAAAATTATGTTGAGTAGGATTTGCGAACAAGCCATGTGAACAAAAGCCAGCCAATTCTCCGATTTTTTACACCAGCGAGTGGC